>NZ_JACHLC010000001.1:1419045-2128568 GCF_014207845.1 Chryseobacterium shigense | reverse complement strand
AAGGGCCAAAAAGTTATTAACAATTTTAGCCCAAAAATTGAAAAAAAATATCTTAAATTTTGTTAAATACTGTCCTAAGGATGGGGAGTATTATACGCCTTGCTAGTCCCTCGTATGTCAAGAGCTGAGTTAGAACAAAAAAATACAGCGTATGCTGATGCGGTTGGAGCTACTCCAAGTGCTCAGAACGGTGCGTTAGTGTTTGTTAATGGTTTAGGCGGTACGGGAGCTGGTAAAACAGTAAATGTTACTGCAACTGGATTTTATTACTATGACGGTACTACAGGTAATAATGTTTGGAAACCTGTAGGTGGTGGAGGTAGCAGTACTGACACAAGTATCTATTTAAATGATGGTACATTGGGAGGTCCTAGAATTGTTAATCAGGCAAATAATAACTTAACTTTTACTACAGGTACTGCAAAAACAATTATCAATGGTAGTTTCCAAACACAGGGTGGTGTTTATAATACCAGCGTAAGAACTTATACAGGTTCAACGAATGTTACATGGACTGCAAGTGATTATTTTGTAGTTCTTACTAATCCTGCTATCTCTGGACAATTAGCTTTACCTAGCCCGACTGGTGCAAATGCAGGTAGAGTTTTATGTATAAGAAATAATACAGGTGTTGCTGTTGCTCCTACAAATGCTGATGGGGTTGCTTGGCCGCTGAACTTTGCTAACCTAACTGTAGGTTCTGGTGTAATGTTTATTTCTGATGGTACTAACTGGTGGAATGCTGCAAGTAGATAATAAATTAATAATTTTAATAAAATACAATATACAATGAAAAATATATTTAGATCTGTAGTAGCACTTTCCCTTGTGACTATTGGGTTCGCTTCCTTATCAGCTCAGGTATCAAGTAATGGTGTCGTAGTTAATAATACAGTAGGAGAGAATCCTTTTTTTGATGCTTCTACAAACTTTGATACTGCATCTACTGGTACTCCTAATAACGTAGGTAAAGGTTTGTATTTTCCTACAACAAATTTGACAACATGGACATTCAAAACTGCCAACATGGATGGGATAACCTATCCAACAGCGTTTGATGGAATGATTGTATATAATGGCGCTACTGGTAACACAGTTTCTGGACAAGGTGTACAGGTTGCTGTAACTCCTGGATTCTATTATTTCTCTAACCCTGGGCAATCTACAAGTATTGCTAATGGTAGATGGCTACCAATGGGTGGAGGTTCTCCTAAATTTGATGTAACTACCGCGGCTGCCGGAACTGCTACTAATACATTGGTAGCCGGTGCTCAGGTTTATGCAATAAAAGGACAATTTACAACTACAGCGGGTAGTACTGCTGTTACAATTACTCCACCAACCGGTATTACATCTATGTATGGTATTACTATCTATAAAAAAGCTGGTGTAGGTACAGGTAACGGTAACAAAGTAGTTTATGCAAGAGATTTATATTCGTATGATATAGCTACTGGTGCAGCTGTTACAGGTTCTCAGAGTATGTCAGTTGTTTATCCTCAGGATACTTATGAATATATACTAGAATACTTAAAATAAGATAACAAACTTATATAATCAAAACCAATGAGCAATCATTGGTTTTTTGTTTTATAATATATTATTAATACTCTTTGAGTCTAGAAAAGCGAAGCAGCATTAAGAGATCTTTTGGTATTTGATTTGATTGTAAAATAAGAAGAAATGATGTTTTATTTGGAAAAATAGCTAAGGTGATCTTTAATTAACTTATTAAGCCTTAAAAATCATTGTTAAAATATAACATATGAATATGCTTAATAATTATAAATGCTCCTTCTAAAACTCTTTAGTGCGGTTTAATATCTTAAAGTTTTTATTTTTTTAAATTGATTTATGCTTTTAAATTAAATTTCAATAAATGATTAAAATATTGATTTTCAACCATTTATTAAACTCTAATTTTGAATTTTTTTAAGAATAAGTTAATTATCTTAACTTTTAACTTGTTTTTTTAACGTTTTTTAACACTACTATCTAAAGCCCCTGTTAATAGGAACTTACAGGCTTTGTTAACATATAATTTTGTTTTCGTTAACGGTTTTTAACATATGGAGTGGGGACTTTAGAACATTCCTTATACTTTTGCTCCGTCAAAACCAATAAAATTCAAGATGATGAAAAGATTCATTCTCGTAATCATAATGATGATTTCAACCCTAGGTGTTTATTCTTTTACAAATAACGCCTCAGATGCGAAGAAAACAAGTTATGCATCGTACTACCACGATAAATTTAACGGTAGAAAAACAGCAAGCGGAGAGATCTTTAGTAATTCAAAGTTCACCGCTGCAAACAGAACGCTTCCGTTTGGTACTAATATTAAAGTTACCAATCTGAACAATGGAAAACAGGTAATAGTAAGGATTAATGATAGAGGACCTTTCCATTCATCAAGAGCATTAGATATTTCTAAGGCCGCGTTCGATGAAATCGGAGACATCAGTCATGGTACCATTCCGGTTGAATATGAAATTGTCGACTAAATTTATGATTTAAATTAAAAGCCAGCTGTATCAGCTGGCTTTTGTTGTTTTATATATTTACTTCCAGTAATGCTGGACAATGGTCGGAATGTACCGCTTCCTTTAAAATGACCGCCCGTGAGAGCTTATCTTTCAAAGTATAGGTTGCAAAATTATAATCCAATCGCCAGCCTTTGTTATTAGCTCTGGAATTCTGTCTGTAGCTCCACCAGGTATAATTGTCCGGTTCATTATTGAAAAAGCGGAAACTGTCAATCAGCTCACATTCTTCAATGAAGCTGGTCATCCATTCCCTTTCCATCGGAAGGAACCCGGAAACATTCTTTAAGCGGACCGGATCATGAATATCGATAGCCTGATGGCAAATATTGAAATCACCGGAAATAATAAGGTTGGGAATCGTTTTTCTCAGCTCTTTTATGTAAACCAGGAAATCATGGCAGAACTGCATTTTAAACTCCAGCCTGTCAATATTACTGGCGGAAGGTACATACACTGAAATAACAGAATATCCGTCAAAATCCGCACGGATGATCCTGCCTTCATTATCGTAGCTTTCAATACCACATCCATATTCAATATGATTGGGTTTGATTTTTGACGCAATTCCGACGCCACTATAGCCTTTTCTTACCGCAGAGTGCCAATAACTGTGATAACCATTTTTTTCAAGACTTTCAATATCTATCTGGTCGTTTCCGGCTTTACTTTCCTGGATACAGATAATATCCGGATCGGCAGTCTTCAGCCAGCCCAGAAAATCTTTCGTAAAGGCAGCTCTGATTCCGTTAACATTATACGTGATTAACTTCATGAGTTTTGGATAAAAAATTTAAAATGTTCGTTATATTTTGATGGAATAAATTCTGTGATTTCATAATCAGCTATCTGATGGATATAAAAAGGATCTTCCTTAATAATCTCTTCAACCTCATTTCTGGAAGAAGCGTTTGCAAGTATGGTTCCTCCAATTCTTGGCTCTTTTCTGCCCGAAGCGATAAAGTTTCCGGAACTGTAATATTTGTCAAGAAAATCATTGTGTTCCGGAATAAAACGCTCCACATTTTCGAGGGCTGTTTTATAGGTAAGCGAAATAATAAACATCGTTTTTTTGCTAAGATATGAACTCTTTAAGACTATTAAAAGCGGTTGTAAAAAAAAGAAGCGGCAAAAATCATTCGATTTTTGCCGCCTTGAACCCAAAATTTTAAATAAACTATGAAAAAAACTACTTGGGTTCTAAAATGCTGATAGGAATAATACATTCTTCCAGTGAAATTCCTCCATGCTGGTAAGTTTCTTTATAGTAATTCACAAAGTGATTGTAATTTTTAGGATACGCCAGGAAAATATTATTTTTTGCGAAAATATATTTTGAGCTTAGATTTCCTTTTGGCAGAAACAGCTTTTCCGGGTTGGTAACGGCCCATACATCGCTGTCATCATATGTTAAGCTCTTTCCTGTTTTATAACGGATATTGGTTGATGTTTCACGGTCACCCACTACCTTGCTCGGCTTTTTAACATATACCGTTCCGTGGTCTGTGGTGATCACAAGCTTATAACCGTTTTCTGCTGCTGCTTTAATGATTTTTAATAATGATGAATTTTCAAACCAGTTAAAAGTAAGGGATCTGAACGTTTTATCATCGCGGATCAGCTGGTCTACAATATGATTGTCTGTTTTCGCATGAGAAAGAATATCAATAAAGTTGTAGACAATTACCAGAAGATCATTGTTTTTATGCTGGTTAAAATCATCATAGATCTTTCGCTCGAAATCCGCATTCAGGACTTTAAGGTACTTCATAGATTTTGATCCCAAACCGATTCTTTTCATCTGGTCTTCCAGGAAATCGCGTTCAAATTCATTCTTATTCCCTTCTTCATTATCGTTGAACCATTTATCCGGAAAACGCTTCTCAATTTCAGACGGCATCAATCCTGCAAAGAAAGAGTTTCTTGCATATTGCGTAGCTGTAGGAAGAATACTGTAATAATAATCTTCCGAAATTTTATTGTAGTATTTCGTGAACAGAGGCTCAATAACTTTCCACTGGTCAAAACGGAGATTATCCACCATAAGAAGAAGAACTTTTTCTTTTTCTACTTCAGGTTTTATTTTTTCCTTGAAAAGGGTATGGCTCATTAAAGGTTTTTCCGGATCTGTGAGCCAGTCCTCATAATTTTTTTCAATGAATTTGGCGAACTGTATATTGGCTTCTTCTTTCTGAGACTGCAGAAGATCGGAAAATTCGTTATCCGCTACCTTATCAAATTTAATTTCCCAGCTCAGTATCTTTTTATAATATTCTGCCCATTCCTGGTAAGTTCTGATATAAGAAAGCTCCATAGACAGGTTTCTGAACTCCTGTTGGTACTGAAGAATTGTTTTCTGCTCTACAAGATTGTCCTCCTGCAGGTTCTTTTTTAATGATAATAAAATCTGGTTAGGATTTACAGGTTTTAGAATATAGTCAGCAATCTGAGATCCGATGGCTTCCTCCATAATATGTTCCTCTTCACTTTTTGTCACCATTACGATCTTTAAGGAATTGTCTTTTTCCTTGATCATCGGAATGGCTTCCAACCCCGAAATGCCGGGCATATTTTCATCAATAAGCGTTAATGCAAATTTCTCTGAATCCATAAGTTCCAGAGCTTCATTCACATTGTTAACAGGCGTTACCTGGTACCCTTTTTTTTCTAAAAATACGATATGGGGTTTGAGTAAATCTATTTCATCATCTATCCATAATATCTTTTCCGACATAATTTATTTTTTTACATGGTTATAGCATCAAAATGTTGACCAATTCTTTTTAAATTCTCACAAATTAGAGACTTCAAAAGTTAAATATTAGTTAAATGAAAACCCAGTTCATTATTACTGATATTCAATTCGTTCAAAAACCGGTCTTTATATAATACAAAGCTCTTTCAAGAACTTCATCCTTTCCCTCCTGTATGCCTTTTACAGTAGGTTTTATTATAATATCAGGAATAATTCCGATTCTTTGCGTTTCCTTTCCGTCGGGATAATACGCTCCAAGCCCTGTGAAGCATGTATCCAGATCCGCAATTTTAAATCTTATAATATCACCGTTCGCGCCTGAAGTGTTGCTTCCTATTACTTTGGCTTTAGGGTGCTGCTTAAACATCATAGTGGTGGTTTCTGCCTGGCTCTGGGTATTTTCATCCACCAGAACCACAACATTTCCTTTATAGTAATCCGGATTCTTTCTCCCGATGCTGTTTTTTGCGCTATAAAATTTACTCAAATAATCCGTCTCAGGAAAATTAAATTGATAATAAATTGATTTTTCCGGCAGAAGCATCCTGCTTAAAGGGAAAATAGTCTGTTTGGGATAATTCCTTAGATCAAAAATAATTGACGCTGCAGATTTTAAATCCCTGTACATATCGTCCAGATCACCTTTTTCAATAATACCCATGTTTACGTACCCTGTTTTTTTATCAGGATCCAGAAATTGCCACTTTTGCTGAACAGCAGGTTTTTCACGGGTAATATCCTTAAGAAGATAGGTTTTGGCTGTAACGGCCAGGTTTTGTCCGCCCCGTTCTATTTTCAGGGTGATAGAATCATGATTACTGAAAAGAAAAAGACTTTTCACTTTTGCGATCTTTCCCCACGAATTGGAAGCAGGCACAAACTTTCCGAAACTGTTAACCATCTGGGGAATCGTCCGGCCATTGATATCATAAATTACATCACCGGTTTTTAAAGGTATTTCTTCGCTGAATTTATTTTCAAGGATTTTTGTTACTACTAATTTTCCCTCCGCATAAGCGTATTCTACGGGAACCTTTCTTCTTCCGTACAGATTGGCATTAATCAGAGGTGAATATAAAAAGGCGTGGGAATCATCTGTTTTTGTTACCAATTCGGCAAGTGCCAGGTGATAATTTTCATCGTTATCAACCTTTAAGAATTTCGGAACCATTTCCGTTAAAACATCATTCCAGTTCTGATCCGTCTGATATTTGTAAGGAAAAAAATATTCCACGAAATTCCAGTATCTGAACAGTTCAAGAAGAACCGTATTTTTTGATGTAAACTTTGAACCATAAGAATTTTCATTCCTGAAATACACTTTTTTTCCACCGGTCCCTAAATAATGATTACTGCCAAGATTCCGGTTGTTTTGAATAAAAACAAGCTGGCTGCTTACTTTTTCAGTGAAAATATGCCTGTTATTAATCCAGCTCAGATCAAAATTTCTGGAAAAATAAGTTTTCCCTTTATTTTCTTTTGAACATTTTTTACACTCATCAACTTTTCCAAGACTGCTGATCCAGTTAAAATATAGCTCATTCAGTTGGTTTTTATCCCGGATATTGTCAAGCTCATCAATTTTCTCAACAAGTTGCTTATCCCAATCAAAATCTCCTTTTGCAGCATGAGGATGATAGTACTTTAAAAATCCCCATACCTTACACAGCGATTCCAGCTTTTGTATTTCCGATAGAACCTGCGCAGAAAAATGTAAACTAAAAAAAAGCAGGATAAAAAGAGAAATTTTTCTCATTAAATACAAACATTATTTATACAATCAAAGATATATTTTTAAACAGAAAATAACTGCAAACATCAGTGTAAATCTGTGTAATTTGTGGTTAAAAAAAAATAAAACACAAATTTTAAATACATTTACAAATTATGCAGTGTTTTGAAAGGTTTAAATTCTTTAACAGCAATGTATCATCCTTAAAATTTAAAATCCCTAACTTTGTTTACTAATACCAAAGTTTCAATGCAGAATAAGCTAAAGATCATCAACGACCCCGTTCATGGTTTCATCAGGATCCCACACGAAATTTTATTTGACGTTATAGAGCACCCTTACTTTCAGAGATTACGCAGAATCGGGCAGACCGGGCTTCTCAACCTGATATTTCCAGGAGCTACTCATACAAGATTTCATCACGCACTAGGAGCGATGCATCTCATGTTTACCGCATTGGAAACCCTTCGCCAGAAAGGAGTGAAGATTACAGAAGAGGAAGAAAAAGGAGCTATGCTTGCCATCCTGATGCATGATATCGGGCACGGACCCTTCTCGCATGCATTGGAAAATATGCTGATGGACGATTGGCATCATGAAAAACTTTCCCTGTTACTGATGAATAAACTAAATGAAGAATTTGATGGTCAGCTTTCCATAGCCATTGAAATGTTCCAGGGAAAATATCACAGAAAGTTTTTCAACCAGCTTATTTCTTCCCAGCTTGATGTGGACAGGCTCGATTATCTCAACAGAGACAGTTTTTTTACCGGGGTTTCAGAAGGAAATATCAATACCCAAAGAATCATCTCCATGATGAATGTCTGCAGTGAAGGTGAGCTGGTGATTGATGCCAAAGGTGTTTATTCCATCGAAAACTTTCTGACTGCAAGAATGTTCATGTACTGGCAGGTATATTACCATAAAACCTCGGCATTGGCGGAATTTCTTTTGGTTAAAATTCTGGAAAGGGCAAAATACCTTATTTCTGAGGGAATGGATCTGCCGGCAGGAGAGAATTTAAAATACTTTCTGAACCGTGGAAAAAGCTCTGCTACCGATGAAGATATTTACAGATTTACACAACTGGATGATAATGATATAATTCATGCCATGAAATCTTGGCAGGATTCGGAAGACTTTATTCTTTCCTATTGGTGCAAATCTGTGATCCAGAGAAACCTGCCGAAAACCATAATTTCAACCCGTTCTTTTAAACGGAAATTCATTGAGGAAAAAGTAAAAAACACCAATGAATTTTTCGGAATCGATAATGGAGGAGAGCTTGTACACGAAATTAAGAGGAAATTACTGCCTTATGATACTAAAAAACAACCAATCTACCTGCTTCAGAAAAACGGTAAAAAGATAAGGCTGGAAGAGTCGCAGGACCAGTTGCTGTCCGGACTTATGGTACATAAGACAACCCGGTATATCCTTACCTTTCCGAGGGAAATTTCCCAGATAATTTCTTAAATAATCTTAAAATTCACGTTCCTAAAATCAAAAAATGTTTGCGAATTACAGAATTTCTTATCTTTGCAGAATATGGAATTTACAGCTTCGCAAATTGCAAGTTTTATTGACGGACAAATAATAGGCGACGAAAGTACGGTTATTACAGGGGTTTCACCAATTGAAAGTGGTGAATCAGGACATCTTTCTTTTATAGCACAGGATAGATTTTCCCATTTTTTAGATACCTCAAAATGCTCCGTTATTATTGTTTCGGAAAAACTTATAGATAAAGTTAATTATAATCCTACCTTAATTGTTGTAAAGGATGCATACCTTTCTTTCCAGATTCTGATGAATCTGTACCAGGAAATGCAGGGAAGAAAAGAAGGAATTGAAACGGGTTCCTCTATTCATGACACTGCCGTGATTGGTGAAAAGGTGTATATCGGTGCATTTACTTATGTTTCGGAGAAAGCCAAAATCGGGGAAGGTTCACAGATTTATCCGCATGTATATATCGGTAAAGGAGTTAAGATTGGTAAAAACTGTAAAATCGACAGTGGTGCCAGAATCTACGACTACTGCATTATCGGGGATAATTGTGTCATTCATTCCAATACCGTTGTAGGCGGTGACGGATTTGGTTTCCAGCCTACAGCAGAAGGATTCAAAAAGATCCCTCAGCTGGGCAACGTAATTATTGAAGACGATGTAGAGATCGGTTCGAACTGTAGTATCGACAGAGCTACAATAGGTTCCACCGTTATCGGAAAAGGAACAAAGATCGATAACCTGATCCAGATTGCCCACAACGTGAAAATCGGACAGAACAACGTCATTGCCGCACAGGCCGGAATTGCAGGATCTACTACCATCGGGGACTGGAACCAGATTGGCGGACAAGTAGGTGTGGTAGGCCATATCAAAATTGGTAATCAGGTCAAGATTCAGGCCCAGAGTGGTGTGAATTCCAGCGTTAATGATAAAGAAACATTGTACGGATCCCCGGCGATAAGCTACAATGACTATCTTAGAAACTATGTCCATTTCAGGAATTTTACTGAAATTGTAAAGAGAATAAATAATCTTGAGGATATCTCAAAAGATAAAACTAATGAGTGATATGCAAAAAACACTCCAGGAAGAAGTAACGCTTTCTGGAATTGGCCTTCATACGGGTAAAGAAGTAAAACTTACCATCAAACCTGCAAAAGAAAATACAGGTTTTGTGTTCGTAAGAACAGATCTGGAGGGACATCCTCAGGTAGAAGCTGATGTTAATTATGTAGTAGCCACAGAAAGAGGAACAACATTAGAGAAATTAGGTGTAAAGATCACTACCTGCGAGCACCTTTTGGCCGCATTGGTAGGATGTGATATTGATAATGCCATTCTGGAAATGGATGCTTCTGAACCTCCTATTTTAGACGGATCTTCGAAATTCTTTGTTGAAGCTATCGAAAGTGTTGGAATAGCAGAACAGAATATCGCCAGAGAATATCTGGTAATAAAAGAAGTCCTGAGCTATGCAGACCCTGCATCAGGATCAGAAATTACAATCATTCCTTCAGATACCTACGAAGTAACTACCATGGTGGATTTTGGAACCAAAGTATTGGGAACCCAGAATGCCACCCTTAAAAATATTTCAGAATTTAAAGACGAAATCTCCTCTGCAAGAACATTCAGCTTCCTGCATGAACTGGAAATGCTTCTGGATCACGGATTGATCAGAGGTGGAGATATTTCTAATGCAATCGTTTATGTAGACAAGGACCTTACACCTGATACTACAGAAAAACTGAAAAAAGCGTTTGGAAAAGATAATGTTTCTATCAGACCTAACGGTATTTTAGATAACCTTACCCTAAACTATCCTAACGAAGCCGCAAGACACAAATTGCTTGATGTAATTGGTGATCTGGCATTGGCAGGTGTAAAAATAAAAGGTAAAGTAATTGCAAATAAACCCGGTCACTTTGTGAACACCCAATTTGCGAAAAAACTGAACCGTCAGTGGAAACTTCAGAAAAAGAAAAACGTACCTGATTTCGACCTTACCAAAGAACCTGTTTTCGATATCAACGGAATTATGCGTCTTATGCCGCACAGACCTCCGTTCTTATTGATTGATAAAATTCTTGAACTTTCAGATTCTCATGTGGTAGGTTTGAAAAATGTAACCATGAATGAGCCTTTCTTCGTTGGACACTTCCCTAAAGAGCCCGTAATGCCTGGAGTACTTCAGGTAGAAGCACTGGCCCAGACAGGAGGTATCCTTGTACTGGCAAGCGTTCCGGATCCTGAAAATTATTCCACTTATTTCATTAAAATTGATAAAGTAAAATTCAAGAGAAAAGTAGTTCCCGGTGATACTATGATTTTCAAAATCGAACTCATAGAGCCTATCAGAAGAGGTATCGTTCATATGCAGGGATACGGATATGTTGGAGACACTGTAGCGGTAGAAGCAGAATTAATGGCTCAAGTTGCAAAAAATAAAGTTGATTAAATGATTCATCAATTAGCAGCCGTAGATAAACGTGCGAAAATCAGCAAAAATGTTATTGTAGAACCATTTACTACAATTGCAGGAGATGTGGAAATAGGAGAAGGAACATGGATCGGTTCTAATGTTACCATCATGGATGGTGCAAGAATCGGGAAAAATTGCAGAATTTTTCCCGGAACTGTAATTTCTGCAATTCCCCAGGACCTTAAATTTGATGGTGAAGATACACAGACAATCATTGGTGATGACACTACTATCAGAGAATGTGTTACCGTGAACAGAGGTACAAAAGCTTTAGGATTTACAAAAATAGGTAAGAACTGCCTTATTATGGCTACTTCACATATTGCTCATGACTGTGTAATCGGAGACCACGTTATTATTGTAAATGGCTGCGGTATTGCAGGACACGTGGAAATTGGCGATTATACCGTAATGGGAGGTCTTAGTGCTGTTCACCAGTTTGGTAAAATCGGTAAGCATGTGATGATTTCAGGAGGTACTTTGGTAAGAAAAGACATTCCGCCTTACGTAAAAGTAGCAAGAGAGCCTATGTCCTATGCCGGAATTAACTCAGTAGGTTTGAGAAGAAGAGGATTTACCAATGAGAAAATCTTTGAAATCCAGAAAATCTACAGAGCCATCTTCCAGATGAAGATGAATGTTTCCCAGGCCATTTCACACATTGAAAAAGAAATGCTGCCAACCGCTGAAAGAGATGAAATCCTTCAGTTTATCCAAAACTCACCTAGAGGTATTGTAAAAGGATACGGAACAGGAAAAGAAAGCAACTAAAAAGTAAAAAGACGGATAGCTTATTCGTTTTAAAAATTAAAATAAAAAGATAACATATATTAATGGCAACAAGTAACGATATAAGAAAAGGACTTTGCATTGAATTTAGCAATGATATTTTCAAAGTAATTGAATTTCTTCACGTAAAACCAGGGAAAGGACCTGCTTTTGTAAGAACAAAATTAAAATCAGTAACCAACGGGAAAGTATTGGATAACACTTTTTCTGCAGGTCACAAAATTGATGAAGTAAAGGTAATTACTAGAAAATTCCAATATCTTTACGATGATGAGAATGGATTCCACTTCATGAATAATGATGATTTCTCCCAGCTTTATCTTAATAAAGAAATGATTGAAAATTCCCAGTTTATGAAAGCTGGCGAGGAAGTTACAATCATTTTGAAAGAAGTTGATGAAACACCACTTTCTGCCGAAC
Organism: Chryseobacterium shigense; assembly: GCF_014207845.1. Taxonomy (NCBI): domain Bacteria; kingdom Pseudomonadati; phylum Bacteroidota; class Flavobacteriia; order Flavobacteriales; family Weeksellaceae; genus Chryseobacterium; species Chryseobacterium shigense. The sequence goes on along the minus strand of NZ_JACHLC010000001.1, from coordinate 2,116,335 downwards.
TTCCACAGTCCGTTTATTTGGACGTTATCGAAGCTGATCCGGGAGTAAAAGGAAATACAGCTACCAACGCTCTTAAAAACGCAATCGTTGAAACAGGAGCAAGAGTAATGGTTCCTTTGTTTATTGAACCGGGAGACAGAATCAAAGTAAGCACGGAAGACGGTTCTTACTTAGAAAGAGTAAAATAATAATTAAATTTACAACAATTCGGTTTGCACCAGCAGTCCGAATTTTGTTTTTATAAGAAAATCAATTGTTATGAGATTCCACTCTCCACAAAAGCTCAAAACTATTGCCGATTTAATAGGCTCGGAATTTGTTGGTCCCGAAGACTTTGAAGTACTTGGAACCAATGAAATCCATATGGTTAAACCAGGTGACATTGTTTTTGTCAACCATCCGAAATATTATGATAAAGCATTAAATTCTGCTGCAACAATCATTCTTATTGACAAAAAAGTAGAATGCCCTGAAGGAAAAGCGCTTTTAGTTTCTGATGACCCTTTCAGAGATTTCAATAAGATCAATACCCATTTTACGAGAATCTATAATTTTACAGAAGAACTTCATGATGCTGAAATTGGTGAAGGAACAAGGATTCATCGTACCGCAGTGATTGGAAACAATGTGAAAATCGGAAAAAACAGCCTTATCTTTCCCAACGTTGTAATCGGGGACAGAACCGAAATCGGGGATAATGTCATTATTCAGGCAAATACCGTTTTAGGAGGCGATGCTTTTTATTACAGAAAATTAAATGGCAATTTCGACCGTTTGATCTCCGTAGGAAATGTTGTGATTGAAAATAATGTAGAAATCGGGAACGGCTGTACAATCGACAGAGGAGTTACTGATTCTACGGTTATTGGTGAAGGTTCTGTTTTGGATAATCAAATTCAGATAGGCCACGACACGGTTATCGGGAAAAAATGTCTGATTGCATCACAGGTGGGAATTGCAGGATGCTGTGTTATAGGAGATGAAGTAACACTTTGGGGACAGGTCGGCATCGCTTCCGGTAACAAAATTGAAAGCGGATCTGTTATTCTTGGTAAAACAGGAGTGAACAGAGATCTTAAAAAAGGAACCTACATTGGAATGTTTGCAGAAGATTTCAAAGGCTACTTAAAAAAAGAAGTAAAGCTGAGAAATCTCAAATAAACTATTCACTTGGTTTTGTCTGAAATCAAAGAAAAATAAGTAAATTTGTGAGCATTAATAAAATAGTTAAATAAATTAAAACATCAATAAAATGTCAATTTTAGTAAACAAAGATTCTAAAGTAATTGTACAAGGATTTACAGGGAACGAAGGTACTTTCCATGCGGGCCAGATGATTGAATACGGAACCAACGTAGTAGGAGGGGTTACTCCGGGAAAAGGAGGGTCTGAGCACTTAGGAAAGCCTGTATTTAATACAGTGGCTGATGCTGTTCAAAAAGCTGGAGCAAACGTAAGTATCATTTTCGTACCACCTGCATTCGCTGCTGATGCAATCATGGAGGCTGCTGAAGCAGGTATCAAAGTTATCGTATGTATTACTGAAGGTATTCCTGTAGCGGATATGGTAAAAGTAAAATCTTACATCGCCGACAGAGACTGCAGATTAATCGGTCCGAACTGTCCGGGAATCATTACTTCTGAAGAAGCTAAAATTGGTATTATGCCAGGATTCGTTTTCAAAAAAGGTAAAGTAGGTATCGTTTCAAAATCAGGTACCCTTACTTACGAAGCTGCTGACCAGGTTGTAAAAGCCGGTTACGGTGTTTCTACAGCAATCGGTATCGGTGGTGACCCAATCATTGGAACTACTACAAGAGAAGCTTTGGAATTATTCATCAACGACCCTGAAACTGAAGCGGTTGTAATGATCGGTGAGATTGGTGGTGGATTAGAGGCTGAAGCTGCAAGATGGTACAAAGCTAGCGGATCTACCAAGCCGGTTGTAGGATTTATCGCCGGACAAACTGCTCCTAAAGGAAGAACTATGGGACATGCAGGTGCTATTGTAGGAGGTGATGAAGATACGGCTCAGGCAAAAATGCAGATCATGAAAGATAACGGAATCAACGTTGTAGATTCTCCTGCAGATATCGGTGCTACAGTTGCAAAAATTCTAGGATAATAAGCTATACAAAAACAAAACATATGAAAAAACTTTTATTAACCTCAGCATTGACCCTTTCAACTCTGTCTTTTGCCCAGATTGACTTTGCAAATACAAGATTTGGTGTCACAGCAGGTGGTAACTATTCCAGAGTAAGGAATGCCCATAACCCTTCTGGTCCAAGATATGCATTCCAGGGCGGAGCATTGGCTCTTATCCCGATTGGAAAGGCAAACCAGTTCTTTTTACAGCCGGAAGTTGTGTATTACGGTGCAGGAGAAACCGGAAAAGATAAGGAAGCCAAAGGAAAAGACGGTTATGATGCAGTATATGGTAACAATTATCTGAGCGTACCGGTTTATTTTAAAGGATATTTTTCCGAAGCAGAATCGGAATTCTTTGGAATGATAGGACCGAGATTTAACTTTCTGATGAGTCAGAACGTTAAAAATGCTCCGGTAAGCAGACCATACTATGATCCGGATGTTACCGATCCTTTATACCCGGGCGTAAGTGGAAAAGCTTCCAGCTTTAACTTTGCCATTGGATTAGGAGTAGGATACAGCTATAAGAGACAGCTGGAATTAGCTCTTAAATATGACTTAGGTCTTACAGATACCTACCCTGATCTCGCAAAAGAAAAAGGAGGTACTACCAAAGGTAAGTCTGAGCAGGTGATCAGCCTAAGCTTAAGCTATATTTTCAAATAGAATAACGAAAATTATTCAACTATAAAAAAATCCCGGAAATTTTAATTTCCGGGATTTTTTGTTTTTATGTTATTGTCCTTCGATACAGGAGCAAGTATTAATAGATTCCAGTCTTGGATCTTTGTTTCAGACCAAAAGAGCAATCAGAAGAAATAATTAGATATTTTTCTATCCTCTGATCCATTTCCATATCTCCTTCAAAGTAGCCTTATTTCCATACATTAAAATCCCTACACGGTAAATTTTTCCGGCCAGGAATATCATAAGAACAGTAGTTCCCAGTAATAATGCAATAGACAGAGCAATCTGCCATGCAGGAACACCAAAAGGTATTCTGGCAATCATTGCAACCGGGGACGTAAACGGGATAATAGACAGCCAGAAGCCCAACGGGCCGTCAGGATTGTTCATCAAAGAAAAACTGCCGTACATTCCCAAACTAAGCGGTAAAATAGCAAATAAAGTGAACTGCTGGGTCTCCGTCTCATTATCTACTGCAGAGCCAATGGCCGCATAAATTGAGCTGTAGAAAATATATCCCAAAAGGAAAAATACAATGAATACGAAAATAATCAATGGGAAATTCAGTTCTAAAAGACTGTGCGAAACCTGAGTGGCAATCTGAGTGATATCCAGTTTGCTTGCCAGCTCTTCATTACCACCAGGAATGTTTTTCTGGAAAGATGAAAACCCGGTATTCAAGACCAAAGCTCCTATAACAGACATCGTGATCCAGATCACGAACTGCGTCAGAGCAACAAGAGTTACCCCTAATATTTTACCCATCATCAGCTCAAAAGGCTTGACAGATGAAATAATAATCTCTACCACACGGTTGTTCTTCTCTTCAAGAACACTTCTCATCACCCTTACTCCATAAATAATGATAAACATAAACGTTACATACATCAAAAGGATGCTTAAACCGCTTTTTACACCAAAAGCAAGATCAGAATCCTCTTTATTGTTATCGGAAACATTAATAGTCTTTAAAGTAAACCCTTTATCAAGACTGTTCAGCTGGATTTCTTCAATGCCAAGCTGTTTCATCTTTTCCTTTTTAATAACATCAGTAATATCAGAAACGATCTTCTGCTTCGTATCAAAGCCCATTTTAGTGTTCACAATCAGTCTTGTGCTGTTTTCAAGCTCATTATAATTATGATCCTTTAATTCAGGAAGGATTAGGATACCGTCCAGAGATTCATTGTCTTTCAGGTTATTGATCTTCGCTTTCTCGTCTGCGGCGGAAACAAATACATAATTCAGTTTGTCATTGGATTTCAGCTGGTTCGTGAAAAGTCCGCTTTTGTCTACAACCTCAATGATGCTGTGAGATTCATTAGCTTTAAACATCAGCCCGATTACAGATCCAAAAGCAACCAGCAGAAGAGGTGCGAGCAGTGTTAATATAATGAAGGATTTTTTCTTAACCTGTGTAAGAAATTCCCTTTTTGTAATTAAGAAAATATTGTTCATAAAAAATTAAGAATGGTTACTTACGGCATTAATAAACACTTCATTCATGCTTGGGATTTTTTCGTCAAATGATCTTACTTTTCCCACGTTCACAAGATCCAGAAGAATATCGTTCTGTCCGCTTTCGTTTTTCAGATCAAAAGAAACCAGATTGTTTTCATTGGAAAAGTTGAAAATCTCATGCTTTATTTTAAAATTTTCAAACTTCGTTTCATCCACTTCGGAGAGAGTGATTCCAAAAATATTCTTCTTGAATTTTTCCCTTACGTCAAAAACCTTTCCGTCGATAATTTTCTTGGAATTGTTAATCAGTGCTACATAATCACACATTTCTTCCACACTTTCCATTCTGTGGGTAGAAAGAATAATCGTAGTTCCGTTATTTTTAAGGTCGATAATCTGATCTTTAATTAAATTGGCGTTCACCGGGTCAAAACCGGAAAAAGGCTCATCCAGAATCAGAAGATGCGGACGGTGAAGAACGGTAACCACAAACTGGATTTTCTGTGCCATTCCTTTTGATAGTTCGGAAAGTTTTTTCTTCCACCACTGATCTATATTCAGCTTTTCAAACCATTTTTTTGCTTCATTTAAAGCATCGTTTTTGGTCATTCCTTTCAGTTCGCCAAAATAAAGAATCTGGTCGCCTACGCTCATGTTCTTATACAGCCCCCTTTCTTCGGGCATATAACCAATATCCCTGATATGGCTTGGATTAAGCTTGTTTCCATTGATGAATACATCCCCGGAATCTGCCTGTGTAATTTGATTGATGATACGGATAAAGGAGGTTTTTCCGGCTCCGTTCGGCCCTAGAAGACCATAAATACTGCCTTGTGGTACATGGATGCTGAAATCATCCAATGCTATTTTTTTTCCGGCACTATACGTCTTTCTGATATGTTCAGCTTTAAGCATTAAATTGTTTTTACAATGAGTCTAAAAAAGTTCTGAAAGTTACGGAATTATTAAGCCGGAATTCGTGTAAAAGAAAAAATCCTGATGATTATCAGGATTTAATTTTATTGTTTTACGATTTGAGTTACCTTTTGGGTATTATCGCTTAAGATATAGCGAATCAGATATTTTCCGGGTTTCAGCTTTTCAATATTGATCTCTCCGGAGTTCATGTTGACAGAATAGTTAGCCACCTGTGTTCCTAAAATTGAATAAAAGGTTACACTTTTGATCTTTAAAGCAGAATCTTTTGCTTTGATCAGAAGGAAATCCTTTGCAGGATTTGGGTAGGCTACCAATACACCGTCATCAGACTTCTGTGATAGGGAACCCGGCTCTCTCAGCTGTGCCTGCATATTATTGGAAAACCCAACGAAAGCGCCTAAAAATATAAATAAAAGTAAAAGTTTTTTCATCAAATTATAATTTCTCGAATGTATTAAAACAAAAATAAACAATTCTACAATTCTATACAATAGTTTTTTATATAAGTTGTAGTAAATTTGTACAAACTTATTCAAAAAGTATTCCAAAATGATACATTCAAGAAATAGAAGGCTTAGAGTTAATGAATCTATCAGAAGTCTGGTAAGAGAAAGTATTCTTACAACTGATGATTTTGTAATGCCTATCTTCGTAATGGAGGGCGAAAACCAGCAGGAGGCAATCCCGTCGATGCCGGGAATTTTCAGGAGGAGCATAGATCTGACGGTGAAGGAATGTAAAGAATTATTTTCTTTGGGCGTAAAATCTGTCAATCTGTACATGAAGGTATCAGAACATTTGAAAGACAATACCGGAAAAGAAGCCTGGAACAAGGACGGATTAATGCAGCAAACCATCAAAGCGATCAAGGATGCGGTTCCGGAAATGATCGTGATGCCTGATGTAGCCTTAGATCCTTATTCAATCTATGGCCACGATGGGATTATTGAAAACGGAAAGATTGTGAATGATGCTACCAATGATGCGCTGGCAAGAATGTCTGTATCACATGCAGAAGCAGGAGCTGACATTGTGGCACCAAGCGATATGATGGACGGAAGAGTTCTTACCATCCGTGAAGCCCTGGAAGAAAACGGATTTACAGATGTTGGAATTTTAAGCTATTCCGCAAAATATGCAAGTTCTTTCTACGGACCTTTCAGAAGCGCTCTGGACAGTGCTCCAAAAGACAGTATGGAAATTCCGAAAGATAAAAAGACCTACCAGATGGATTTCCACAATTCCCGCGAAGCTTTGAACGAAGTATTTAAAGATATTGATGAAGGTGCTGATATCATTATGATCAAACCCGGACTTCCTTACCTTGATATTGTTTCCAAAGTCCGCGAAGCTATTGATCTTCCGATAGCGGTATACAATGTGAGCGGGGAGTACGCAATGGTAAAAGCAGCTGCACAGAATGGCTGGCTGGATAATGATAAGACAATCATTGAAAGTCTGACATGCTTCAAAAGAGCCGGAGCAGATATGATTTTTACCTATTTTGCGAAGGAAGCAGCAATGATTTTAAACAAATAGAAAAAATCATCATTAAAGTAAAAAAACACCTCATTAATCTGAGGTGTTTTATTTTTATCCGAAGCATGCTGTTATTTTCTTGATGTAAATAAGTTTACATGATGTTGAAATCTTTTCCTTTGGTAAATTTTGCAGCAAAAGGAGCCTGGTTTCCTGAATACTTTAAAACAAAATGTTTCTTCGTATCCGTATCTATTTTAGCCTCCACTTGTACATCCTGTGTTTGGAAACTTACATCCAGCCCGACTCCCGATTCTTTTTCAAGAAAAATCTCTACACTTTCTGCATAGAATAGTGAGGTACTCAGATAATTGAACTTAATGTTCTTTCTGTAGGTCTTGGATTTACTTTGTGTGAACAAAGAATAACTTTTCAGAATCTCAATTCCCGGGGAATCAATATTGGTGATCCTGGATTTTGTAACACCATTTACTCTTACTGAAAAGCTTTTAGCATTTTTAATATTTCCATTCACGCCAATATTAAACAAAGACGGTAATGAAAGACCATATTCAATCATGCTGTCTTTGGTGAATTCAAAATCAGGGATCAGTGCGGGATGCTTAGGTGTATTGATAAGCTGTTCCTTTACCATATTAAGAACATCTCCCGAAAAAAGATAACCGATGAGGTTGTTTCCAGTAGTTCTCCAGTTTCTTCCGTTCCATTCGAAAATCTCGCAAAGCAGCGTGTCTGTGGATGAATGGGGCAGAAGATCCATATCCTGCCATTTAAAAACTTCTTTGGCGTAAGGTCTTCTGTCTACAATATTAATACCCAGATCCAGGGCAAGAAGATCCGTCAGGTCTTGATTATTTTCCATATTATTTTAATTCTTGATTGGGTAGTATAAAAATAGGGAAATAATATGTTACATGATAAAAGACTTAAAAAAGTTATGGAACTTAATATTTCATCTGTTTACAGCCAGCCTTTTCTTCCATAAACATACGTGTCATCAAACTGTTTATCACTCATAAACAGGTACAAAATGCCTTCAATAAAAGGAATAATAGAGGCTGCTCCAAAAGTAATGATATTTAAGACAAGCTGGATAATGCCTTCTTTGGTATAACCCAGATAGAATTTATTTAAAGCAAGCCACCCTACAAGAATTCCTAATATTGCTGCAGGAATTTTCTTTTCGGAACGGTAAGGCATATTGTTTTGTGGATTTGGATTCTGTGTACCTTCTGTTTTTGTATAACCGTAATTTTCCATTTCTTATTATTTGTAATTGATTGATTCTTTTTAATATATGTAGTTTGAAATGATAAAAAGTTACAATACTATGAAAGTGAATACGTTTATAATTAAGGATAAACAAAGTTTATATTGCTAATAAAGAAAGTTTATATTTTTGATATATTTGCCCTATGATTTTACGAGGAGAAAACTTAATCAAAGAATACGGTCCTAAAAAAGTAGTAAAAGGCGTTTCTGTACAGGTTCAACAGGGAGAAATTGTTGGTTTGCTTGGTCCCAATGGAGCAGGGAAAACCACTTCGTTTTATATGATTGTAGGATTGGTTAAGCCTACTTCAGGAAAAATTTTCCTCGATAAACAGGAGATTACTACCGATGCAATGTACCGCCGGGCCCAAAAAGGAATTGGTTATCTGGCGCAGGAAGCTTCCGTTTTCAGAAAGCTGTCTGTAGAAGAAAATATCATGGGAGTTTTACAGCTTACCAAGCTTTCAAGACGTGAACAGCAGATCAAATGTGATGAACTGATAGAAGAGTTTTCACTGCAGCACGTTCGTAAAAACAGAGGAGATCTTCTTTCCGGAGGAGAAAGACGTAGAACAGAAATTGCACGCTGTCTGGCCACAAGCCCAAACTTTATCCTTCTCGATGAACCCTTCGCAGGGGTAGACCCGATTGCTGTGGAAGATATCCAGAAAATTGTAAGAAGTTTAGTGGATAAAAACATCGGTATTCTTATTACTGACCACAACGTACAGCAGACTTTGGCCATTACCAATAAAACATACATCATGTTTGAAGGGAAAATCCTTAAAGAAGGACTTCCTGAAGACCTTGCCAACGATCCTCAGGTAAGAGAGGCATATCTCGGAGAAAACTTTGTATACCAGAGTATTTTAGACAAACCGAAAAAGAAAAAATACATTTATAATATCTGGGCAGGTAATTTTGATTCAAAAGTACAGTTACAAGGATTTGTTGATGAAAATTTCGGACAGTATGACGACCTGAGACTGATGTATGGCTTTGAAGATATAAGCTTTGCATCATTAGCCAATTCGGAAATTGAACATATCTTCAATGATGTTGTTGATAAAAATGCAAATAACTCATTTGTGTTCCAAAGAAAAGAACTGACTTCACAATATCCCCTGGAGCAGGCACAGGCTGAATCCAAAGCAGCCAGCAAACCGGAGCTGCATTATCTTACAACGTATTTTTACGAAGGATAAAAATTAATCATGAAAAAAAGGATTAAAAATTTTTCATTTATCTTACTTGGAGTTTTAGTACTTATTTTTATTCTAAACAATTATATAAAATATAAAAACCCTTTTTACGAAGTATTATGGATTAGTGATGCACCAGGTGCTAGTGAAAGGTTTGTTACTTTTACTCCTGTTTTAAAATCCAATCCCTCAATAAAGCTGGGTGAAACAGTTGGTGCAGATCATGCAAAATTATATTTTGAAGATGTAGATAGTGATGGTGAAAAAGAAGCAATAATTGAAACAAAAACTTTTCTTAATTTTGATGATATGACTACTCCAGAAAAACATATTTTAAAATGTACTAAAAATAAGACTGGTAAACTTAAATTTATTGAGACAATATAAACTTATAACCAGATAATTCTCAAGACTTATTAATAGAACAGTATAGTTTTTGCTAAATAAAATTCATGGCAAAACCTTTCAACAGAACCGTCACTTTATTCGGGATTTATAAACAGCTTGTTCCATTCATCAAACCTTACCGTTTAATGATCTATGGGACGCTCTTTCTGACCTTTTTAGGAGCCCTTGCGGCGCAGGTAAACCCTATTGTTTTAAAATATACGGTAGATGAGGTAACAAAACTTACCCACCTTCCGCATCCCATGTCCGAAGGTGTTCATATCCTGATCGTGATTTCCATTATTTTATTGGGAAAAGAGTTGCTGAATATTTTCATCAACTTCGGACAGAAATTTTATGGTGAAAAAATAAGGATCAATGTAAGCTCTGTTCTGGCACAGTCGGCTATCGACAAAATACTGATGTATAGGGTAGCCTATTTCAACGATGAAAATCATGAATCCGGTAAACTACAGATTAGAATAGACCGTGGAATTGAAAGTTTAACAAGACTGGTACAGAATTTTTTCATTGATATTCTTCCGCTTTTTTCCAACGCTATCATCGCTCTGATCATCATGTATATGCAGAATGTATATGTGGGAATGGTTTCTACGATCATTGTACCTATTTATTTCTATATAAGTTCATTGCAGGCAAAAAAGCTGGGAGGAGTACGCCGCCAGCTCAGAAATCAGAGAGAAAGAAAAACTTCAGGACTTTTGAACCTGATCAATTCCATTATGGTGATTAAAAGTTTTGTGCGGGAAAAATTCGAAGGCAAAAAACAGTATGATCTACAAATGGAGCTGATGGAAAGCCAGATGTTCACCAGGAAAACCAACTTTATTTATGATGGCCTGAAAACTTTTATTGAACAGTTTGGAGTGGTTTTAATCATTCTTTTGACAGTTTATCTCGTTCTTGACCAGCAGATGACTATTGGTGCAATCATGCTTCATATTATGCTGTTCAACAATATTTCAGCACCTATTCGTCAGCTGCATAGGATTTATGATGATATGAACGATGCTATGATTTACGCTGAAGGCTACTTCGAGATTCTTAATGCAGATGACGAAACAGAACCGAATGGAACTTTCGTGGAAAAGGAGATCAAAGGAAATTTTGAATTGAAAAATGTAGATTTCAGCTATCCAAACGGAACACAGGCACTGCATGATGTTTCCATGAAAATAGAGAACGGAAAAACTACGGCACTGGTAGGACTGAGCGGAGCAGGAAAATCAACAGTTATTAACCTTTTATGCAAATTTTATCTTCCGGACTCAGGGGAAATCCTTCTGGATGGAGTCAATTTAAATGATTATGATAATACCTTCCTGAGAGACGATCTTGGCCTGGTACTGCAGAAAAACCATATTTTCCAGGGAAGCATAGAAGATAACATCCGCTATGGAAACATGAATGCCACTTTTGAAGAAATTCAGGAAGCTTCAAGAAAAGCTTATCTGCATGACCAGATTCTGGATCTTCCGGACGGCTACCAGCACGATGCAACACAACTTTCAGGAGGACAGCAGCAGAGAATTGCCATTGCCAGACTATTCCTGAAAAACCCGCCCATTATTTTCCTGGATGAACCAACTGCCAGCCTCGATGCTATTGCTACAGAGCAGATCAAAAATTCTTTGGATGCCATTAAAGAAGGCCGTACTGTAGTTATTATTTCCCATTCACTATCACAGATCCTGGATTCTGATACCATTTACGTGATGAAAAAAGGAAGAGTAGTAGAAAGCGGAACTCATGATGAACTGGTTCAGCTAAACGGAACCTACCGTGAAATTTTCGATGCTTCAGCAAGAAGCTTAAATCTGGATAAGCTGGTAAGCACCTTTAAGGATAACTAATTAAAAATCCGTTCAATCTGCGGGAGAATAATATAATAAAAGCAGTAAAATTTATACCCGAACACCAAAAAAGATTGATAGATTTGTAGATCAATATGAACGACCACTATCTTAAAAAAATAGACCGGGTAACCGCTATTCTCACACAATTACAGTCAAAGCCGACGGTAAGGGCACAGGATCTTGCTGCCAAATTTGATGTCAGTATCCGTACGATTTATCGTGATGTGAAAACATTGGAAAATGCAGGAATTCCCATCATAGGCGAGGCCGGAAACGGATATTCCCTGATGGATGGTTATAAGCTTCCGCCCATTATGTTTACCAAAGAAGAGGTCCTCAGTTTTATCACTGCCGAAAAACTGATGCAGAAATTCTCACATCAAAGTCTCGGAAGCCATTATCAGATTGCAATGGAAAAAGTACGTTCAGTGCTTCGGAATTCAGATAAGAACCTGATTCAGAATATTGAAAAACAGATTGATGTTTATAATCATTATCCACAGACCAATGATAGTATCAAAAATGTAATTCCAACCATCCTGGAAAGTATTGCAGACAAAACACAGCTGATTATTGAATACAAAACCGTTGATTCCAGGGTTACCAACAGAACTATCGAAGCCGTAGGTATTTTCTTTGAGTTCAATTACTGGTATATCATGGCTTTCTGTACAATGCGAAAAGATTTCAGACAGTTTCGGGTTGACAGAATTCTGCAGATTTTAAAAACTCAGAACCCTTTTTCCCAGGAATACGGGCAGATCAATGATTACAGAAGGTATTCAGACGGAGAGAAAACCAAAGTCAGACTTTTGGTTGATAAAAAAATAATCGGACATATTGTTAATTCCAGGAAATATTACGGATTTATTGAAGAAATGGAGACAGAAAATGGAATTGAAATGATCTTTGAAACAGAATGGATTGAGGAAGGTTTCCCTCGCTGGCTGATCACTTTTGCGGATTATGCAGCCATTTTGGAACCTGAAAGCCTCAGACTGAAGCTGAATGATATTGTCAGCAGAATCTCAGGTAAGCACCAATAAAACCCCAACAAAAATCTGTTGAGGTTTAGGCAATATTAATTTAACTGAAGAATGGCTTTTTGTGTAGAAACAAAAAACAGAATGACGAAAAAGCTTAAAGCACATCCGAACAGTGGAATGCTGCAGTCATAAATTGCTGAGCAGATACCTTTTATATGAGTCGTGTCTAAATTGAATGGAATGATTTCTATTGAAAGTATCCATAAAAAGCATCGTTTATAAGCAATTCAACCGCAACCTGCTTTCTTTGCCTTTTGCAGTTCCGTCATTTTATCTCTCTAGAATCTTTCCCAGAAGAAAGGAGGCTCAATTCCTAATGCTCTCAGATACGTATATCCCTGTCCGCGGTGGTGAATTTCATTATCTACGAAATAAAGAATATTCTGGTATACCGGGAATTCATATTGTCCGAACAAATTAAAAGTTTCCTGGAAGCGTTCCTCAGAAATCTGGCTGAAATAACGGTTGATTACTTCCGTTTCTTCGTCCCATTTTTTAAGAAGATCTTCTTTCGTTGTTGGGTTGAACCCTTCCTCGTTGTAAGCTTCCATATTCTGATCAATAATTCCTTTTAAAGCAGGTCCGCCAATGCTGATAAGCTCTATCGCCAGCTTTGCGAAAGGTCTCATGCCGCCTACGGAAAATTCAAATAAATCTTTTTCAGGAAAAGCTTCTATTACTCTTCTGGTCAGGTTTCTGTGTCCCTGCCAGTGCTCTAATAATTGATCGGATGTCATGAACTGTTTGGTGGCTGTTGCTGTAGTTGTCATAATTGTATTGTTTATTTTGTTATTGTTGATACAAAGGTATGACAGGGTTATGACAACAGTTTGTCAGCAGTATTTTTGAGATTAAAAAAATATTTTATTTCTTTACTGTAATATCTCTACCTGTTTTCCGTTAAAAGAAAAGTGTATGGATAAAAAAATAGTAATCCATTAGAATTTTAAAATGAAGAAGTATATTTTACCTGTTGTTTCTGCACTTTTATTACTATCATGTAATAAAATCGAAGAAAAAATAGACCAGACCGTTCAGAAAACGACTGAAACCGTACAGCAGAAAGCCCAGCAGGCAGTTGAAGAAACTGTTAAGAAAACAGTCAGTGAATCAATTAATTCTTTAACCAATTCGCAGGACGTAAAATTTAACCAGGTATTTCCCGATGGAGGAAAGTCTGTAATTTCAGAAGAAAGCGGAAAGAAATTCAAATTTCCAAATGGTTCCGAGGGTTATATTTTTAAATATAAATCAGATATTTCGATACTCCTTCCTTTTCTTGAAAAACAACCTTCATCAGACGAAAACAAATCAGATAAAACAGCCCGTAAAATAGACGGACAAAGCATTATCGATAAAATAAGTTTTGTTTCAAAATTTCTTCCGGAAAATACTTTTGACACCAGTTTTCTGGAAGATATTAAAAACGATAAGAATATAGAATATTATAAACTGAAAAGGTTTCCCAATACCAGTACAATAATCTATAACCCCAAAAACCAGACCGTCATACAGTATGTAGAGGTAAATAAATAATTTGTGAGTGGCCGGATTGATCCGGTCATTTTTTATTCTAAAACCTGATATATTCAATAGGTTTAGGCTTTAGCCAAAACAAGCTTATAACAAAATCATCTGTGCAAATCCGTGAAATCTGCGGAAATAAAATTACTGGATATCAAATATAAGAATCCTTCGACTGCGCTCAGGATGACAGCTCTAATACCACCTGATTTATTATACATTGTCATTCTGAGCACAGTCAAAGGATTTTAACTGAAATAAATATTCATGTATTCATTCAGATCCTGCAGGCAAAACATTTGTCCGCATAATTTTAATAAAGTATTTTAGTAGTATGAAAATTTACACGAAAACAGGAGATAAAGGACAGACCGCTTTATATGGCGGAACAAGAGTTTCCAAAGCCAGTGCAAGGGTAGACAGCTACGGAAATATAGATGAGCTTAATTCATTCATTGGTATTTCCAAAAGTCATATTGAAGATGAAGAAGTTTTAAAACAGCTGAAGAAAATTCAGTTTGATCTCTTTACAGTAGGATCGGAAGCAGCAACACCTGTTGATAAGCTAATGTTAGCCAATGGAAAATCACGTCTTCCATTAATCATTTCAGATACAGAAATCGAAGAACTGGAAAACTGGATGGATGCATTTGAAGAAAAGCTGGAGCCGCTTCAGTACTTTATTCTTCCCGGTGGTGGAAAATCAGCCACATTTTTACATGCTGCAAGAACCATCTGCAGAAGGGCAGAACGTTCCCTTGTTTTTCTGAACGAATCTGAAGAAGTGCGCCCGGAGCTCATCAAATACCTGAACAGGCTTTCGGATTATCTTTTTGTTCTGGCAAGATATATTTCAAAAATCAATAACGAACCGGAAGAATATTGGAACCCGAATGAAAGATAAAGTGCTGCTTTTTATCAATGGAGATCCTCCAAAAAAACTTCCGGATTATGGTAATTATGAGCTTATTGCCTGTACGGACGGTGCTTTTCATTATCTGAAGAGTATGGGCTTTCCCTTGGATAAACTGGATTTTATTTCCGGTGATTTCGATTCCCATTCAGGAGCAGATGAAAATATTTACCACGAAAAATTTATTCATACTCCGGATCAGGAAAAAACAGATTTTCATAAAGCGCTGGATATTATTGCAGAGAGAGGCTTTAATACAGTTGATGTTTTTGGTGGAAGCGGTGGCGAGCAGGATCATTTTCTGGGAAACCTTACTGTTGCATTTCGTTTTAAAGACCGGATGGATATTAAATTTTATGATGAATTTTCAGAATATTATTTTATTCCGAAAAACTTTAGCATACAAGGAATAAAAGACAGAATGGTTTCGCTGTATCCCTTTCCTTCTGTTGAAAATATTACAACAAAAGGACTAAACTGGCCTTTAACCAATGACAAACTGAGTATTACTACAGAAATCGGAACAAGGAATTTTGCCGTTGATGATGAGGTTTCAATCGAATATGAAAAAGGAGATCTGCTGATTTTTGTAGGAAAGAAATATTTGTAGATTTAAACACAAATAACACTAATCCTTTCACAAATAAGCACAATTTTTTCGATCATAATCAACTTAAAATATTCAATAGGAATGGGCTTTAGCCCATTTAAAAAATAGATCAATCCAATTGGCTTTAGCCTAAATAAAAAATAACGCAAACATCTGTGAAAATCCGTGAAATCCGTGGTAAATAAATGAAAAACCTTATCAAAATATCATTTCTAATCCTCTCAATATTCTGCATTTTCTCCTGTAAAACGCAAAACTTCTCCACCCCTGAATACGGAAAAACAAAAAACGAAAAACAAATTAAGATTAAAAAAATCCACAATTTGCGTGCAGTAGAAAACATTAAAAACTCAGAAGGAAGAACGTTAAAAGAAGGGAAATTTTACAGAAGTGCACATCTTCACAAGCTGAAGAAAAAATCGTTCAGAGAATTTGAAAACTTAGGGATAAAGGAAGTAATTGACCTTAGAAATTCAAAAGAAATAGCTGCTAAACCTGATCAGCTTCCGGGTGATATTACTTATAAAAAATATTCAGCATTTGAAGATGAAGGAGATCAGCTGACTCAAGCCAAAAAACTGGTTCTGAAAGGAAAAGTGAACGGTTCTGATGCAGATAAAAGAATGATTGATTTCTACCGTGAATATGTAACGGAAAATCCGGAAATCATCAAAAAGATTATCACGGATATCCTGGAATCCGACCAGCCGGTTCTGTATCACTGTACCGCAGGAAAAGACAGGACAGGAATTACAACCGCCTTGATTTTAACGATATTGAAATTTGACAAAGAAACAATATATAATGATTATCTTTTATCCAATAACTACAGGAAAAAACTTGTCCTTAAAAGATTAAATCTGGCAAATAATTTACATTTTTTATACCCTAAAATGGATGTCAATGTCCTTGAAAAACTAAGTTGGGTAGAAACAGCATACCTTGATGCCGCTTTTGATGAAATCAATAAAAAATATGGCTCAACAGATGCATATATTCAACAGGTGTTGGGGATTTCAGACAATAAGCGGGAAGAATATATTAATAAGTTTACAAATTAATAATTCACCGCTGTTTTCCTTTGATTCTGTTTTGAAATTTATAATAAATTTAACGCTTAAAAACCAAACTTTTTTAGCAATTTTGCATTTCGTAATTCACTTGTCAAGAAATGAAAATAAAGTACTCGGAACTTATTGATCAGACATTGTATTTCCCTACAGAGGAATTTAATGTTTCTGAGAACAATTTGTTGTTTCACGATGTTCCTTTAATGGAAGTCGTTGAAAAATTTGGCACTCCACTGAAAATCAGCTACCTGCCAAGAATTTCTCAAAATATCCAGAAGGCGAAAAGCTGGTTCAGGGAAGCTTTTGAGAAAACCGGATATAAAAAGAATTATACCTACTGTTACTGTACAAAATCCAGTCATTTCAATTTTGTGCTTGAAGAAGCTCTTAAGAATGATATTTCTATAGAAACTTCTTCCGCCTATGATATGGATATTGTAAAATCTCTTTATGAGAAAGGGAAAGTAGATAAAAATATTGAAGTGATCTGTAACGGGTTCAAAACTGATGATTATCTGGTGAAAATTTCAGAAATGATCAACAGCGGTTTTGAAAATATTACCCCGATTCTGGATAACTACCGTGAATTGGACAAGCTTACAGAAAGTATTGATACCACTTTCGATATCGGGATCAGGATTGCTTCAGAAGAAGAACCGAAATTCGAATTTTATACCTCAAGATTAGGAATCGGATACAAAGATATCATCCCTTATTACAGCCAGAAAATCGCAGAACACCCGAATGCAAGATTGAAAATGCTTCATTTCTTCATCAATACAGGGATCAAAGATACAGCCTATTACTGGAACGAATTGTACAAATGTCTTCGCGTATACGCCCGTTTGAAGAAAATTGCTCCAGAGGTAGATTCTCTGAATATTGGTGGAGGTTTTCCTATCAAAACTTCTTTAAATTTCGAATACGACTATCAGTATATGGTAGAAGAAATCGTTTCCCAGATCAAGAAATTCTGCGAAGAGGAAGGAGTGGAAGAACCTAATATTTATACGGAATTCGGAAGCTTTACAGTAGGAGAGAGCGGAGCCAACCTTTACAAAATCATTTCTCAGAAACGCCAGAACGACAGAGAAAAATGGAATATGATTGATTCTTCATTCATGACCACACTTCCTGATACATGGGCTATCTCAAGACATTTTATCATGCTTCCGCTGAATAGATGGGAAGATACCTATGAAAGAGTTTTCCTGGGTGGATTAACCTGTGATTCGGATGATTATTATAATTCTGAGCAGCATACCAATGCCATCTACCTGCCCGTTTTCAGTGATACAAAACCTCTGTATATTGGATTTTTCCATACAGGAGCCTATCAGGAAACAATCGGAGGATACGGTGGAGTTCACCATTGCCTGATGCCGCAGCCAAGACATGTCCTGATCCAGAAAGATGAAAACGGAGAGCTTCAGTATGAAATTTTCCGTGAAAAACAGGAACCTGAAGATATTTTGAAAATTTTAGGATATAAATAATTTTATAATCAATAGAACGGGCTTTAGCCCGTTTAATCAAGAAAAAAATCAAATGGCTTTAGCCAAAACTATACAAAAACAAAAGCTCTCAAATTAGATTTCTGAGAGCTTTTTCATTTAAAAATATTTTGTAAGCTTATCAAGCTCCAGTTCCTCATAGTCTGAAACCACGATATCCGCTAAAGTATAATCCTGATCTTTTGAATGCGGGCTTCTGTAGGCTGCACAGAAAATTTCCGCTCTGTGTGCAGCAAGAATCCCGTTAGTGGAATCTTCAATTACCATACAGTTTTTCACAGATTCTCCTGCCATTTCTGCTGCTAATAAAAATACTTCAGGATGAGGTTTTGATTCCTTCAGGTCTGCACCGCTGATCTTTCCGCTGAAATATTTTTCAAGCCCGAATTTTTCAAAAACCATATTGATGGTTATCATTGTCGCTGAAGAAGCCAGGATAAGCTTAATATCGTTTTCGTAATAATGTTTAATCAGTTCCCTTACGCCCGGAATCAGATCAAAATCTTCATCATTATCAAAATAATTTTTGAAGTGGGACCTTTTAATACCTGCGATGGCTTCATGGGTATGTGTTAAACTATATTTGTCAATCAATGTTTCGCAAACCCTTTTGGTAGAGGCTCCGGTAAAAGAAGTGTATAAATCTTCGGAAACGGCAATTTCCAGTTCGTCAAACGTTTTAAAATAAGCTTTTCTGTGCAATGGTTCCGTATCTACAATCACCCCATCCATATCGAAAAGAACAGCTTTTAAGGACATATTTTGTTTTTTGCAAAAATAGCTTTTAAAATTTAAACATTAAAAGATTCAAAAATTTAAACATTCGGAACGCAAAAACTCGATTAATAACTCAACTACTATTTTGTATCTTTGCGGTAAATAGTTCAATCTTTACATCATTTAAATTTTTAAATAAAACATGAGAACATACGCAGGAATTCCTGAAGAAAATGCAACCTTAGAAAATTCTAAAGTAATGCTGGTAACAGTTCCTTACGATGGAACTTCAACATGGGGAAAAGGAGCCGACAAAGGTCCTGAATTATTTTTAAATGCTTCTGAAAATATGGAGCTTTATGATATTGAAACAGGAACTGAACCTTATCTTGACGGAGTATATCTGGCAGGAGAAATTTCTGAAAATTCCACTCCGGAAGCAATGACAGAAGCAGTTTACCAGAAAACCAAAGAGCTTTTGAACAACGAAGGAAAAGTATTTACCCTTTTCGGCGGTGAGCATTCTGTTTCTATAGGCTCTATCCGTGCAGTAGGAGAAAAATTTGAAAATCTTACGGTTCTTCAATTGGATGCCCATACAGACCTTCGTCCTGAATTCCACGGATCTACTTCCAACCACGCATGTGCGGTTTTTGAAGCCAATCAGAAGCATAACCTGGTTCAGGTGGGAATCCGTTCCATGGATGCTGAAGAAGCTGAATACCTGTCGGAAGGAAGAGTGTTTTTTGCCCACGAGATTGCTAATAATGATAACTGGATCAATGATGTTTTGGAGAAAGTTTCAGGAAACGTTTATATTACGATCGACCTGGATGCCTTTGACCCGTCAATTGCCCCATCTACAGGAACTCCGGAACCGGGCGGACTTCAGTGGTACCCAACTCTGGAATTATTAAGAAAAGTATTTGAAAAATGTAACGTAGTGGCATTTGATATTGTAGAATTAATGGATTCTCCGATGGCTAAGCCCACAGCTTTCCTGGCAGCGAAGCTATATTACAAAATGCTTGCTTACAACCATATCTATAACAACAACTAAATTCCGCAAGAATCGGATTTTTTCTGCCGTATATTCTTTGGAAATTTGTGAGGTAAAAAAGAAATAGTATGTCCGCACAAAATCAGATAGATTATAACAGAATTGCCAAAGCGATAGAATATATCCAGAGCAATTTCAGGCTTCAGCCAGGTTTGGAGGAAGTGGCAGAGAATATTCACTTAAGTCCGGCTCATTTTCAGAAAATATTTACGGATTGGGCAGGAACAAGTCCGAAAAAGTTTTTGCAGTTCATCAGTCTTGAACATGCCAAAAATTTATTGAAGGAAGAAAAAGCGAGTTTATTTGATACCGCCTATGAAACAGGACTTTCCAGTACAAGCAGGCTTCATGACCTTTTTGTGAAAATAGAAGGAATGTCTCCGGCGGAATATAAAAACGGTGGAAAAAGCCTGAACATTAATTACAGTTTTTCCAAAAGTCCTTTTGGATATGTAATGGCAGCGTCTACAGAAAAAGGGATCTGCTATATGGCTTTTGAAGACGATAAAGAAACAGCATTGGGAAACCTGAAACAAAAGTTTCCTAATGCTTCTTTTTTTGAAAGGCAGGATACGCTGCAGAAAAACGCACTGTCCATATTCAGTCAGGACTGGACGAAGCTCAATACCATCAAACTACACCTGAAAGGAACAGATTTTCAGCTTAAAGTCTGGGAAAGTCTGCTTACCATACCAATGGGAAAACTTTCCACTTATGGAAACCTTGCCGAAAAAATAGGAAATCCTGGTGCATCCAGGGCAGTCGGAACAGCAATTGGCAGTAATCCGGTAGCATTTCTTATTCCATGTCACCGTGTGATCCAGTCTACGGGCAATATTGGAGGTTACAGATGGGGAAGCGGCAGAAAACAGATGATCGTGGGCTGGGAGAGTTCACAGATCTATTCCGGAAATTCTGTTTTGCCTTAAAATTTTATCATAAAGGTCATAAATGCATTTTACCTTATACTTTTTATAAATTTGGAATTATGAACAGCCTGTTTGAAGAAATATCAGAATACCCTTTGAATGTCCTTCCGCATGACGGTACAGTCCATTATTACGGAAAGGTTTTTAACAGGGAGAAGTCCCGGCATTTTTATGATTACCTGTTCCATCAGATTCCGTGGGAAAATGATGAGGCAATGATCTTCGGAAAATTAATTTTAACAAAAAGAAAAGTAGCATGGTTCGGGGAAAAAGCCTTTGAATATACTTATTCAAAACGGACAAAACTGGCAAAATTCTGGACTCCGGAACTGCTGGAACTCAAGCAAAAATGTGAGGAAGTTTCAGGAGAAACGTACAATTCATGCCTTCTCAATTTATATCATGACGGAAGTGAAGGAATGGCTTATCACAGCGATGGCGAAACCGATCTTAAAAAACACGGTGCTATTGCTTCACTGACTTTCGGTGCTGAAAGAAAATTTTTATTTAAACATAAAACAACCAAAGAGAAAGTGGAGATATTCCTTGAAAACGGAAGTTTACTGATCATGAAAGGAACAACCCAGGAAAACTGGCTCCACAGGCTTCCACCTACAACTAAAGTAAATGCACCACGTGTAAATCTTACTTTCAGAACAATTGAAGAATAAAATAAGGTGGCTGAGGCTCTCGAAGCCACCTGCAACTAAAAACTCCGGCCGCTGAGGGAACCTCAGCGGCCGGAGTTTTAAATATATACTTTACGATGACTAAGTTGCAGAAGTCACCACCTAAATTTCTATTTCAATATCTCTGCTTCAATAGAACTGTCATTATATACTTTAATAAAAGCTTTCGTATACTCTTCTTTCGTCGCAAAATTTGGATTTTCCATAAACTTCTGAGGGTTTATTGCAAATAGCGGCCACCATGTGCTGCTGATCTGAATCTGGATTTTATGACCTTTTTTGAAAGTATGCATTACATCCTGAAGCCTGAAATTCAGGGCTGTTTTTTGGTCAGGTACCAAAGCTTCTCCTTTTTCGCGGGTATTTCTGAATCTGGCAGGCATAATTTCACTTCTTACCATTTGATGATAGTTAGGATAGATTACACCGTCTTTCTTTTCCACTGGTTTAAAATCTTCAGGATAAACATCGATCAGTTTTACCGCAAAATCTGCATCTGTAGAAGTGGAAGCAATATTAAGTTTAGCCATGATCTCACCGGCAAATGTGATATCTTCTGTTAGAACGTCTGTTGTAAAAGTCAGAACATCTGGCCTCCCTACTGCAAACCTTTGATCTTCCGACATATAGTTTTTAGGAGTAAACCCATTAAAGTCCTTCAGATTATCCGAACTTAAAACAGGATTGTCCGGATCGCTGTAATATTCTGAAAAACCTTGCCCTGAAGAATTTTTCAATGTTCCATCTGCTAAATAGAAATTGATTTTCTGAGCATTCTTCGGAGGATAAGAAGCAAACTCTCTCCATTCTTTAGCTCCCGTATCATACATTAAAGCCTCCGGAAGTCCGGCATCTTCTTTTGTGTTTCCTTTTAAATAATGGTTGAAGAATTTGGTTTCAATATTTTTCTGGTAATAGGTTGCAATGCTATCCCCGAAATAGATTTGGTTATGAAAATGTTTCCCCTGTTCCTGTGCCCATGCTCCGTGTGAAAAAGGTCCCATTACAATTGTATTTTTTGCCTTTGGACTTGTTTTTTCTATAGTCTTATAAATATTAAGCGGTCCTGAAAGATCTTCAGCATCAAACCAGCCGCCAACGGTCATTACCGCGTGGTTTACATTCTTCAGATGAGGAAGAAGGCTTCTTTTCTGCCAGAATTCATCATAATTTGGATGATTCATAATCTCCGTCATGAAGAAATTATTTTTGTAATATTTTTCATAGCCGTCCTTCAAAGTTCCCATATCTCTGTAGAATTTAAGGCCGTCTTCAGAAGTCTGCTTTACAAAAGAATCCATGTACCAGGCTTTGTTTTCAGGCCTTGTCTTCTGAACCCCGAAAACAGGGAAGGTTCTGAAATACCCCAGCATAAACCTACCGTTGTGAAGAAAATCATCATTCCAGAAATCAGATATAGGAGCCTGAGGAGAAGAGGCAACTAAAGCCGGATGCTGTGCCAGTATTCCTGCCGCAGTATAAAATCCAGGATATGAAGTTCCGTACTGACCTGCCTTGCCATTATTGTCTTTAACGTTTTTCAAAAGCCAATCTATGGTGTCATAAGTATCTGTGCTTTCGTCCACATCTTTTTTGGTCTTGCGGTCTACCTGTGGGGTCATATTGGTGAATGTTCCTTCACTCATATACCTTCCGCGTACATCCTGAAACACGAAAATATATTTGTCTTTCATCAGGTACTGGTTAGGTCCCAGCTTGGCTCTGTATTCATTTTCACCATAAGGAGCAATACTGTAGCAGGTTCTCTGCATCAGAAAAGGATATTTGTTTTTACCGGAAATATCTTTCGGGATATAGATTGCGGTGAAAAGCTTTACTCCGTCACGCATTGGAATATAGACTTCCTTTTTGATGAAGTTGTCTTTTACAAAAGTATCCTTCTGATCTGCATTTTGGGCACTTCCAAGGATAAAAAAGAAAATAAATAAAATTGAAATATGGATCTTCATAAATAAAATTTACAGCTAATTTAAAAATAAATAGCTTCCGGTACATAGTATACCATCAATCTTTACGACAAAATAGAGAGAAAATAAAAAAATAAAACATAAGCATCTGCTCAATCTTATTAATCTGCGGAGGTTATTTTTACGCTCACAGATTAAGCAGATTCTTTTAGTGTTCCAATAAAAATATTTAAGAACTAACGAAAGGTAAAGTTTTTCTTTACATCTTTTTGCCTGCAAATTTGTTCAGTTTCATACTTAGCGAGAACATGATATAGCGTCTGAGAATAAGATCCTCGCGGTCTTCAATATAGGCATTGGAGATGGTTCTCTTTACGCTCTGGTTTTGGTTCAGTACATCATAAACTTTCACTTTTGCTGTAAACTGTTTATCAAAGAATGAATACCCTAAACTTGTATTCCAGAAATAAAAATCTTTTTTGAAACCGGGTGCAATATTAGAATTGGTACTGTATTCAAAATCATTTCCGAAAACCAGCCTGCTGTTGAAAATATAATTGGTAAGCTCCAGCTTTAAAGTTTGGTTGGTTGTATTTGCTTTATCAATGCTGTAGTTGGTATATTTTGAAGAATTGTAGGAAAGCCTGTAAGAAGGTTTTATACTTAATCTATCTTTGAGGGTATATGTTATATTCAGGCCCGGGCTCATGCTGTACGAGCTGCTGCTGAACAGCTGTCCGTTAATAAATCCTTTATTGTAGTTATACAGCATACTAAACCTGGGATTGATGGTTAATTTGCTGTCCTTCCATTTAAAACTTTTACTGAAATCTCCTGTAGCATTTACATTCTTGTTACCGCTTATATTATCATAAGTGATAAGCTGCTTTCCTGAATCGTCATACCTGGAATAATTGACAATATCATTATTCCGATACGTAAAACCGACATTCAAACGGTAGTTCATTTCCTTTATCCTGTGATAGCTGCTGAAATACAAAGAACTGCTGTTTATCCAGGTATTCTTTAAACCGGGATTTCCCGTGTGAGAGCTTAACGGGTTAGAGGTATCTTCATAAGGTATAAGTTGATTCGCCCCGGGAATACTGAAGTTTGAAGAATTGGAGAGTCCAATCTTTTTGTTTTCAGCAAGCTCATAATTGAAATTCACATTATATCCCGGAAGTGTAAAATTTTTCTGCAGGCTGTAGGCTTGCCCGTTGTAGATAGAATGTACTTTCATATCAGAAATACTCACATTCATGTATGCCCATACGCTGAATTTCTTTTTAGCCATGTCAAAAGAAAGCGTAGGGTTAATCTCATTAAACTTCTGATTCATGCTATTGGATAAAAATATATTGTAATCGGAATACATTCCTGAGACAGCGTTAAAATCATTCACATCTCTGAAATCTCTGGAAATTTTTGAATTATAAGTTAGATTCAGGCTTACAGATGCAGAATCTGAAACAGGTTCACTATAACCCACACCAAAATAATAATTATTGTTTTGATTTTTGGTTTCCGCCAGCTGATTTCGGTTGTCATATGGACTATTACCCTCATAAAAAACAGTCCCGGATTTGTTCAGGTTTGAGGTGGTGGATTCAGAAATTGTGGTGTTTATCGTAGCGTTCAGGTAACGTCTTTTTTTTCTGAACTGTTTCAGGAAATAAATATTAGGAGTGAATGAATTACTTTCCGATTCAGAGCTTGTATAGGAACTGCTTTCATTCAATAAAGAATTATCCCTTGAAGTAGATGAATTTGAATTGCTGATGCTTGAGTTCCGTGAATTGTTGAATTTGGGTGAAAGATAAATAGTGGTCAAAGAATCCAGCGTGATCTTTGCAGATGTATCAAAATTATACTGCTCGCTGTTATTTTCTCCCTTGCTTTCAGAATGGGTGGTAAGTGCATATTCGGGAAGAAGGGTTGTTCTTGAAACCTTCGATCCTGTCTCCGAACCAGAATTGGAGCGTGTTATGCTGAAATTATCCAGATCAGCATTTTTTGCAAGTTTATCATTATAATTGATGCCTATAGTAGTAGATTTTTGAATACCGCCACCGGATGAGCCTCCTGTAGAATTTCTCCCTCTGCCCATACTGTCAAAAACATCATCATTGGAAAATCCCTGGGAATTGATATTGTTGGATGAAGCAATAATATTTATTCTGGTATCTTTCTTAAAATAACTTATAAATGCACTTCCTTCATAGCGTTTATCGGAACCGTAGCCAAGACTCAGCCTGGAAATAAGACCTTTGTTCTTTTTTTCATCAATATTAAAATTGATCGTTGTATTGTTGGATTTTGGTGCTTTTCCGGTAAACTCTTCCTCTTTTGTTTTGGTGGTGGTAAACTGGATGTTTTTAATGATATCTGCAGGAAGGTTCTTAAGTGCAATTTTACCGTCTTTATCAAAAAAAGGTTTGCCATTGATCATTACCTGGTCTACTTCTTTTCCGCTTACGGTAATCTTACCGTCATTGCCGATCTCTACACCGGGAATCTGTTTCAGAAGCTCCTCAATTTTACTGTCCGGACGTACTTTAAGTGCTGCTGCATTAAATTCTATCGTGTCTTTCTTAATTTTTACGGGCGATACGGTAATTTTTATTTCCTCAATATTTTGCACCTTATTTGAAGGAAGTTCAATATCTCCCAAAGAAAGAGATTGGCTGATTTTTTCTATTTTCTGAGAATAACCGGAGAATTTATCATGATGAACCCTTAAAATCGAAGGCTCATTCAAAACATCTGTTTTCAGGGAAAATTTGCCTTCTTTATTCGTAGAGGTATAATTGATAATGGATGAATCTTTTTCTTTGAGAAGATAAATGGTGGCATCCTGTACAGGTTTTTTCTCAGGATCAGAGACCTTTCCATTGATTGAAAAGTGTTGCGCATGTAACATCATACTATTGACTGCCAGTAACAGCAGCCATAAGATTTTCTTCATTAAGTGTTTTTAAAGCGTAAAAGTATAAAAAAAACATCCCCAATCGGGGATGCCTGTATTATTTTTTTAAAATTCAGTATTTTAAAAATTATGCTCTTAAATATCTTGAATAAGCATATCCTTCCTGACCGTCATCAGTCTTCACTTTCCACCAGTCATCAGAAGTCTGCTCAATTAAAGTTACAGATGAACCTTTTGCAGCTTTTCCTACTACAGCAGCTTCAGTAGAAGGCTCCTGTCTGATGTTAAGGTTAGAATCTTCCGTAGCTACCGTTAAAGCAGCACCAGAAGTTAGCCCGGCTACCTGTACATCAATGTTGATGTCTGAAGAGGAATAAGTAGAATCAATAGCTCCCAAAGCATTCCATACCGCATCTTTTGCTGCTGTGTTGGATGCGCTTCCTGTAACATAAAGAATACCATCCTGCTCCTGAACCTGAAGGTTAGAAATTCCTGCAGACTGTGCTGCTGAAACCACACTTGAATATTTATCTTGTAATGTGCTCATTTTAAATTATTTTACCACTAGATTATTGTTATACTTTCCGATTTTCAAAGCATCTACAGATTCTTTGATTTTTCTTGCCTGAAGGCCTGAAACATTTCCTGTAAGCGTAAGCTGTCCGTTTACAACCTCTACTTTTACAGAAGGGAAATCTTTAACAGCATCCTGAACTTTTTTCTGAACCGCAGGATCTACAGCAGATGCCGTTTCTACCGGTGCAACCTCAACAGGAGCAGCAATAGTAGACATATCCATTACCTCTTTTACTCCGGTGATAGCTTTTAATTTAGCAATCATGGCATCTTTAGACTGCTGGTCTGCGAAGGTTCCGCTTAAGTGAGCCACCCCTTCTTTTACTTCTACAGAAGCATTGGGATTAGCAGTTACCACAGTTGTAGCCTGAGTCTGAAGATCAGCATCAGAAACTTTCTTTTTACAAGAAACCGCTCCAAAAGATATAGCTAGAGCTAATGCAGCCATTGCGATAGTTTTTTTCATAGTTGTATATTTATTAATATTGTTAATACGATCAAATGTAATAATAAAATTTGTACCAAAAGAATAAAAACTCAATAAATATTTCTTGATTTTTTTACAATATTTTATAAATCAGTGATTTAATTTTAATGTATTACAAACTTAATCTAAGCTTAACCGGATTCGGACAAAATCTCATACCAATTGAAAAACTATTATATTTGTGGGAATTGAACTATTTATATGAAAGGACAAAATAAACTTTTTATTGCCATTATCATTGCGCTTATTGTAGGAGTAGGAATCGGAGGCCTGGTACACATACAGTATCCTGAGAGTGCAGAGCCGTTTTCCAAAAATATCAAATTGTTGGGAACCGTTTTTATCAGGCTTGTACAGATGATTATTGCGCCGCTGGTTTTTACAACTCTGGTAGTGGGAATTGCCAAGATGAGCGATATCAAAATGATTGGAAGGGTAGGAACAAAAGCAATGCTGTGGTTCATCAGTGCTTCATTGATTTCTCTTTTTATAGGATTGATCCTGGTAAACTGGCTTGAGCCGGGCCACGTGACCAAGCTGCCTATCCAGGATGCTGCGGCTGCAGACGATCTTTTAAAAAGCAGTAAAAGTTTTTCTATGGAAGACTTTGTAAAGCACATGATCCCTAAAAGTTTATTTGAAGCCTTTGCCACCAATGAGGTACTTCAGATTGTGGTGTTTTCCATCATGTTCGGAGTGGCGTTGGCCAATTTAGGCGAAGATTATTCAAAGCCAGTAGTTAAACTTTTCGATATTATTGCCCATGCCATCCTTAAAATGGTTGGCTACATCATGTGGTTTGCACCGCTCGGGGTTTTGGGGGCTATTGCTGCGGTAGTAGCTGTTAACGGATTTGAAATATTTAAAGTATACGCAATTTACCTGAGAGACTTTTTCTTTGCATTGGGGGTGCTTTGGGTGGTGCTTCTGCTGGTTGGTTATCTGATCCTGGGAAACCGTCTTTTCGAATTGATTAAAAGAATTAAAGCTCCTTTACTGATTGCGTTCTCTACAACGAGTTCAGAAGCCGTTTTCCCAAAATTGGTGGAAGAGCTTGAAAAATTCGGATGTAACAACAGGGTAGTATCATTTATTTTACCTTTAGGATATTCGTTTAACCTTGACGGAAGTATGATGTACATGACCTTTGCTTCCATCTTTATTGCCCAGATCTACGGTATTGAAATGGAACTGGGTCAGCAGATCACCATGCTTCTTGTACTGATGTTAACGTCAAAAGGTATTGCAGGGGTTCCGAGAGCTTCCCTGGTCATTATTGTTGCAACATGCTCCATGTTCGGAATTCCGCCGGAAGGTATCGCTTTGATTTTACCAATTGACCATTTCTGCGATATGGGAAGAAGTATGACAAATGTGTTAGGAAATGCATTGGCTACTTCAGCTGTTTCCAAATGGGAAGGTCAGCTTGAAAATACACCTCAGGAAGTTTAAAAGATATATGAAAGAACAATATTTACAGAATCATAAAGAATTTGTTCTTAAAAAAGGTTTTACAGTTATCAATTCAGTCTTTACGGATAATGAAGTTGAATTGATAACCGAAGCTATCCAGAAAGCAGATACATCAAGGGAAAATTTTAGAAAATCTGATGATCTTTTTGCGGTACGACAGTTTCTGAAAGAAGTGCCTGAAGTTAAGGAATTGATATTCAATGAAACTGTTAAAACGATTATCAGAGAAATTTTCGGGGATAAGTATTTTGTGGTAAAAAGTATCTATTTTGATAAGCCGGAAACCTCAAACTGGTATGTTGCCTATCATCAGGATCTTACTGTTTCGGTAGATAAAAAGATTGAAATAGATGGTTTTGGTCCATGGACAACCAAAAAGAATCAGTTTGCCGTGCAACCGCCTCTTCCTGTTCTTGAAAATATTTATACCATCAGAATTCATCTGGATGACACTGATGAAAATAACGGAGCTCTGAAAATTGTGCCGGAATCTCATGCCAAAGGAATTTACAGACCGGAAACAATTGACTGGAACATAGAAACCGAGGAAATCTGCAATGTGGAAAAGGGTGGTATTATGATTATGAAGCCTTTAATATTGCACGGTTCCAACAGAACTACAGACGGCAGGAGACGAAGGGTGATCCATATAGAATTCTCTGATCTTGAACTGCCTGAAGAGTTGCAATGGTCCGAAAGAATGAATTAATTAGTTAAAAAATTAATGAAAAATATTTTAAAATCATGGAAGCCATTTGAAATCATTTGGCTTCTGTCGTTTTCATTACTTGGAATTATTATTACCCTGGTAAGCAAAGACAACTGGTTGAATTTTCTGGTTCTTGTTTCCGGTATTTTCTGCGTGGTATTAGCTGCAAAAGGAAGCATCTGGAATTATGTATTGGGAACCGTAAATACAGTGGCATATGCTTACGTTGCCTTTACCAATGGATTATTTGGCGAGGTTGGACTTTACACCCTATTTTTTCTCCCAATGAATATCGTTGGGTATTTTATGTGGAAAAAACATCTGAAAGACAATATCGTGGAAATGAAAGCCCTCAATATAAAATCCGTCTTAATGATGTTTTTAATAACCGTCTTGGGATGTATTTTTCTGGGATATTTTTTATCAACAATTCATGGTCAGAACAATCCCTATTTAGATGGGATGTCTACAGTTATTTCAATTGTAGCGACGGTTTTAATGATATTTCGGTACAAAGAACAGTGGTTATTATATGTAATTTTAAATATTATTACAGTTATTATCTGGATAATCAGAACTTTAAACGGAAGCGAAAGTGGTGTCATGATGACCGTAATGTGGTCCGCTTTTCTGATCAATGCTATATACGGATATTATAATTGGAACAAAGGAAGTAAAGAAGTGAAATGATGAAAAAAACAGGACTTACTTTAGGAAAATACGCACCCTTTCACAAAGGGCATCAGTTTGTTTTTGATACGGCTTTGAGTGAAGTTGATGAGCTGGTTGTCCTTATTTATGAAACAGATGTTACAGAAATTCCTCTGCATATCCGTGCAAATTGGATAAGAAATCTTTATCCGCAGGTTGAGGTTATAGAATGTTGGGATGGCCCGGACGGATATTCCAGTGAAAGATGGTTTGAAATTATTCAGGAAGAATATATCCTGAAGATGCTGGACGGAAAGAAAATCACTCATTTTTATTCAAGCGAATTTTACGGTGACCATGTAAGTAAAGCTTTAAATGCTGTTGACAGAAGAATTGATGAAGCCCGGAATACCGTTCCTGTATCCGCCACGAAAATCAGGGGGAATTCTTTTGCCAATAAAGAATATATTAGTGATACTGTTTACAGGGATCTTATAACGAAAAGTGTTTTTCTCGGAGCCATGTCTTCGGGGAAATCTACCCTTGTAGAAGCACTGGCTAAAAAATTTAATACAACTTTTGCCCCTGAATACGGAAGGGAATATTGGACACAGCACCAGGTAGACAGGAGAATAGGTTTTGAAGCCTTTGATGAAATAGCAAAAGGACATATCGAAATTGAAGACCGGGAAATTGTAAATGCAGACAAATATTTCTTTGTTGATACCAATGCGATCACAACTTATATGTTTGCCCTGGACTATCATGGCAAAGCTCCCGATTTTTTAACCAAAACAGCCAATCTAAATTACAAAAGATATGATTTGTTTTTTCTTTGCGACATTGATATTCCCTATGATGATACCTGGGACAGAAGCGGAAACCAGAAAAGAGAAATTTTTCAGAAGCAAATTATTGCAGATTTAAAAGAAAGAAACATTCCTTATATTTTACTTTCCGGAAATCTGGAAGAGAGAATAAAGAAAGTAGAATCTGTACTTTCCGAATTTAAAAAATATTCAAATTATTTTGGCTCTAAAATCTGATATGATTATACATACAAAAACACCTTTTTCAGTCTGAAAGAGGTGTTTTTGTATTTAAATTTAAAATATTAAACTATTTCACAGAAACCTCATCCACAAAAATATACGCCTCACCACCGGCTCCCTGGTGCCATTCCGGAAGTTTTCCGTAGTAATAGGCTTTTACTTTGATGTAGCGCGCTTCAGTTGGAAGAATTTCTGTCCCAAAATCTTTGATCTGTACTTTTTCATCTTTAGCATCAATGGTATTATCCATACTTTTCAGGAGAATAAAATCTTTTCCGTTCATGGAAGCATAATATTCCACCTTTTTAGGCAGTAAGATCCAGGCTTTGCTGTCCTGAAGATAGGTCGAAGATAACTTGGTGATCTGCTGCGGAGATTTCAGATCAATGATGGCTTCAAAATCCTGTCCCTGGTACCCCTGCCATTCACCTTTTCTCCAGTTGATATCGCCATGAATTCCATCGATCAGGGCCAGTTTTCCGTTGGCAGTATATTGCGGATTGACCTTTGAATTAACGGTAATATCCCAGTAATTAGGTCTTCGGTTGAAATTGGCAACTGTTATGGAGCTTTTTTCACCTTTTCTTTCCGAATAAGCATGAACCTGGGTAGTTGTACTGATGATGAAAGGTCCTTTATATGCAGTGAAAGTCTTTCTTACATTCGCATCACTCTCGCTTAAAGTCATATAATATACTTTATCACCCGGGTTCAGTGGGGTGATCTGAACTTTTGCAGAAAAATCAAAAATTCTGTCGGATGCAATTATTGGTGCAGCAGTAAGCTGAGTATATTTAAAATCCTTTGCCGGTTTAATATCTTCGAAACCTAATTTTTGAAGTTCCTGTTTGCTTGTGTTTTTCGTAATCACTTTTGTAGTACCATCCTCCAGATGAATTTTAACTTCATCGAAATAAGGCGTTGTTGTCTGCCATTCCGGAAGTCCGGGTGTTACTGAATAAATTCCCATTGAACTTAAAATATACCAGGCGCTCATCTGTCCGCAATCTTCATTTCCAATAAGGCCATCCGGTGAGTTTTTATAGAAGTTATCGAGAATATACCTGATTTTGGCATCTGTCTTTTCCGGTTTTCCTGCATAATTGTATAGATAGGCAATGTGGTGGCTCGGTTCATTTCCCTGTGCATATTGTCCCATCAGTCCTGTGATGTCTGCCTGTTCTCTTCCGGTTGTTTTATCCGGTGCTGCGAAAATAGCATCAATGAACTGCTCAAACTTTTCCTTTCCGCCATGAGCCGCGATCAGCCCCGGAATATCCTGCTGCACAGAATAGGAATAATGCCATGAATTTCCTTCCGTATAATTATTGTTAACCTCTCTGGGATCAAAAGGTTCATACCAGCTTCCGTTTTTTCTCGGCTGCATAAAGCCGCTGCTTGGGTTATAAAGGTTTTTCCAGCTCTGGGAACGCTTCATGAAATACTGATAATCTTCCTTTTTGCCTAAAATTTTAGCCATTTGTGCAATACACCAGTCATCATAGGCATATTCTACAGTTTTGGAAACACTTTCAGATTCATCATCCATGCTGATATAATTATTCTGTTTATAGGCATTTAAACCGAAAATATCCAGCATGGCAGAGTTTTTAGACGCTTCAAATGCTTTTTCGTAATCAAATCCCTTGATGCCTTTGGCCATAGCATCTGCAATTACAGAAACGGAGTGATACCCGATCATGCATTCCGTTTCATTTGAGGCAAGTTCCCACACCGGAAGCTTTCCGCCCTGTTCGTACTGTTTAATGAAAGTATTGATGAAATCTGCCGTTCTTTTTCTGTCGATCAGCGTCATCAGCGGATGAGCTGCCCGGAATGTATCCCAAAGCGAGAATACAGAATAATAATCGAATCCGTTTGCCGTATAAAGCTTACTATCCCGGCCTCTGTACCTTCCGTCCACATCCATACTGATATTCGGCTGGGTGAAAACATGGTATAAAGCCGTATAGAAAACAGAAAGTTTATCCTTATCATCAGATTTTACCTCAATTTTTGAAAGTTCCTTGTTCCAGTTGGTTTCAGCTTGTTTCCTGATCATATCAAAATCATTAGACTTTCCTTCAGCGAGCATATTTTTTTCTGCACCTTCATAACCTGTTGGGGAAATCGCCACTTTTACAAGAATCTTTTCTCCTTTTTTTACTTTCCCTTTTTTGGGATAAATAATAAACCCGTCTTGCATAGAGTTTTTATAAGAATCAACAATCATTGGCTGATTAAATTCTATTCTTGCCCAAATTTGTTGGTTGGTTGCCCAAGCTGAACTTTTTCGGAAAACTTCGAGAGTAGTGTCGTTAATTATTTTAAAATCCCACTCAAGTAATTTATCCCGATGATTTAAGTCTAACATTATATGCGCATATCCGTCTTTATTAAAAGTATATTTATGGTAACCAACTCTTGCAGTTGTTGTTAGCTCTACATCAATGTCATATTTATCCAAATGAACAGCATAAAAACCTGCCGTGGCTTTTTCGTTTTTGTGGGAAAATTTTGAAGAATATTTGTTGGAATCTAATGTATTTACTCCTATTGTAGGCATTAACATGATATCTCCGTAATCCGAAACTCCTGTTCCGTTAAGATGGGTATGGGAAAAACCATAGATTACATTATCTGAATAATGATAACCGCTACAGCCATCCCAGCTGCCATCTGTCCGGGTATCCGGAGAAAGCTGCACCATTCCGAAAGGTACAATAGCTCCCGGAAATGTGTGGCCATGCCCTCCGGTCCCAATAAAAGGGTTTACATATTGGGAATAATCCTGGGAATAGATGATCTGGGCAATGAATAGTGAGAAAACTGCCAGGCTTTTTTTCATAACATCAATTTATGCCAACGAATATATTGAAAAACCAGAGAACCGTATGTAATAAAAAAACAGCTGTCTTGTTGATGGGTTATTAATAAATGAAGAGAATATTATTTTCGGAGTCAGTGTACACGACCGGAACTCATTTTTATAGCAGCTATTATGATACTGATTTGAATGACGGCCCATTTTATTAAACTGTTATTACGATCATTTTTAAACTTCCCCTTCAAAAATATCATCTAAATAATCCTGCTGATGAATTTCTGTCCGGTCTGTTCCCAGAAATTTTTTCCAGGCTTTAGATTCATGGTAGACGATGCCCATTTCCCAGACACAATAAGTCGGGAGATGGATTTTGTTCCTGTCCCAGACTTCAAATATTCCCGAACCGTCATAATACACACTTTCCCATAATTCATTTTCATTTCTCCAGGTGCAGACCAGCAGAAGATAATTTTCACCGCATCTGTGCATAATGACAAATCCAAGATCGTCCTTATCCTGAAAATTTTCTCCGGCATTTTCTATGCAGGTTCTGGCCTTGCTGATGTCTTCAGATAGAATTTCAGCGGGATCTGTTGCAAGATCATACCACTTGAATTGGGTCTTTCCTACAGCGAAGATACCTTTCGGAGAAGCATATTTGGAAGGATAAATGTTAGAATTCATACAAAAGATTTTATAAGAATGATATTATGTTTTAAAGATGAAGATAAGAAATGTTACAGCAATCTGTTTTGTAATCTTATTTATCACATGAGGTTATAGATTTTATTGATTCTAAATTGTCAAAAAAATCCGTAAATTTGTGAACAATTTATATTTAGTATGTTGACGAAAGAAAAGGTTCAGGATTTCCTTAAAGAGATAGAAGTAGACGATTTGGTGAATAACCTTCAGATTATGGGTAATGATGTGTATATTGATATGACAGCCCATTCGCCTGCCATGCACGAAAAGAAAAAGCTTGAGGCAGCCATGAAGCAGGCATTTGCCAGCGAATTTGGAGAAGAAGTTCATTTAAAACTTAAAATAGTTTCTCCGGAACCTAGCGAGATTCAGCAAAGCCAGATCAAAGGCAAGCAGATTCCGGGAATTCAGAATATTATTGCTATTGCTTCCGGAAAAGGAGGCGTAGGAAAATCTACAGTTTCTGCAAATATGGCAGTTACTTTAGCTAACATGGGTTTCAAAGTAGGATTGCTGGATGCCGATATTTACGGTCCCTCTGTGCCTACCATGTTCGATACTGAAGGAGAAAAACCAATTTCTGTAGAAGTTGGCGGCAGAAGTTTAATGAAACCTGTAGAAAATTACGGAGTAAAAATGCTTTCTATAGGATATTTCTCAGGAGCCAACCAGGCTGTGGTCTGGAGAGGTCCTATGGCTTCAAAGGCTCTGAACCAGATGATCAGGGATGCAGCATGGGGAGAGCTTGATTTCTTATTGATCGACCTTCCTCCGGGTACCGGCGATATTCACTTATCCATTATTCAGGAAGTTCCTGTAACAGGTGCTGTGATTGTAAGTACCCCTCAGCATGTAGCTCTGGCAGACGTAAGAAAAGGAATTGCGATGTTCCAGATGGAAAGTATTAACATTCCGGTTCTTGGATTAATCGAAAATATGGCGTATTTTACACCGGAAGAACTTCCTGATAACAAATATTACATCTTTGGAAAACAGGGAGCTCAGTATCTTGCTGAAGATCTGGGGATTCCGGTATTGGGAGAGATCCCTTTGATCCAGAGTATCAGAGAAGCAGGAGACGTGGGAAGACCGGCTGCGCTTCAGGAAGGCTCTAAAATTGCAGACATCTATACCGAAACGGCAAGAAATATGGTGGAAAGCTTAGTGGAAAGAAATAAAAACCTTCCTCCTACAGAAGCGGTAAAGATTACCACTATGGCAGGTTGCTCGCCGAAAGCTAAAAAATAATTATTTTCAATACGTTTGAAAAAACCGAATTGAATCGAAAAAAAATATGGAAACAAATATAACACACGAAGATACAGTAACAAGAGTAATGGAAGCTCTGGAAAGCATCAGGCCGTTCCTGAATAAGGATGGAGGCGATATTGAGCTTATTGACGTGAAGGATAACCAGGTTTTTGTAAAACTTCTGGGTAACTGTTCCGGGTGTTCGCTGAATTTCTCAACCCTGAAACTGGGTGTAGAAAATACCATCAAGCAGCACGCTCCCGAAATTGAAAAAGTAATTAATGTAGAGTAAAAAATTACACGAGATATTTTTTAGAGACAGGTTTTTCAGCCTGTCTTTTTTTGTATATTTTAGTCAGGAAAGTTGCCGCTTCGGATTACTCAGATTCATACTTTAAAGACCTGTTTTATGCTGTTTTTTATTGGTTTTATTGAATTTTTTTAATTATATTTGTGAAAAACGCATCTTATGTTTGAATTTTTACAAAACCTGGAACCGCTTCATCAGGGGTTCTGGTATACAGCTATAGCAGCCAGCTTTATCTTTTTAATTCAAACGGTTCTTACTTTTGTTGGAGGGAGTCATGGAGATACAATGCATGCCGATTTCAGTGGAGACAGTCATGCGGACAGCCCTTTTCAGTTATTTTCATTCAGGAATCTTATCAACTTCCTTTTGGGGTTCGGATGGAGTGGTGTGGCATTCTACAGTTCAATAGGTAACAAATCGCTGCTGATCTTTGTTGCAGTGCTTGTGGGAGCAGGGTTTATTTTTCTGTTCTTTATTCTTATTATGCAGATCCTTAAACTTACCGAAGACAATACATTTAAACTGGAAAACCTTATTGGCAGAAGCGGAGAAGTCTATCTTACCATTCCGGCAAATATGGGCGGTAAAGGGAAAATCACCATTTCTGTGAACGGAACCAGCCATGAACTTCAGGCAATGACAGAGGAGAAAGAAAATATTCCTTCCGGAGATTCGGTGAGGGTGATCTATATTTATGACAAGATTCTTGTTGTTTCAAAAATTTAATTCATTATCAACCATTTTATAAAACTATTTATGGCAATACCAGGAACTCTTATTCTTACATTAGTTATTGTACTTGTACTATTCGTCACATTTTTGGCCCTTATTTCAAGATACAAAAGATGTCCGTCGGATAAAATTTTAGTTATTTACGGTAAAACAGGAGGCAGTTCTGCCAAATGTATCCACGGAGGCGGTGCATTCGTATGGCCCGTTATCCAGGATTATTCTTACCTTGATTTAAAACCGATTTCTATTGAAGCGAATCTTACCAATGCTTTATCCAGACAGAATATCCGTGTAGATGTACCATGTAGATTTACGATTGCAATTTCTACAGAACCGGACTCTATGGGAAATGCTGCGGAAAGATTATTGGGACTGTCACAGGAGCAGATTCAGGAACTTTCCAAAGATATTCTTTTCGGACAGCTGCGTTTGGTGATCGCAACGATGACCATTGAAGAGATCAATTCAGACAGGGATAAATTCTTAGATAATATT
The DNA here is from genome assembly GCF_014207845.1 of Chryseobacterium shigense. Lineage (NCBI taxonomy): Bacteria > Pseudomonadati > Bacteroidota > Flavobacteriia > Flavobacteriales > Weeksellaceae > Chryseobacterium > Chryseobacterium shigense. The sequence goes on along the minus strand of NZ_JACHLC010000001.1, from coordinate 2,078,662 downwards.
TCCAAAAACGTAGATACGGAATTAAAGAAAATCGGTTTAAAGCTGATTAACGTAAACGTTACGGATATCCGCGATGAATCAGGATATATTGAAGCTCTTGGTAAAGAAGCGGCTGCAAAAGCAATTAACGAAGCCATCATCAGCGTTGCCGAGCAAACTAAGATCGGGGAAACCGGAAAAGCGGTTGCCGACAGAGAGAAAGATACACAAATTGCAGAAACACAAAGAGACAGAGACGTAAAAATTGCGATTACAAGAAAAGATAAGGAGATCAGTATTGCCGCTGCGATCAAAGATGAATCTATCGGTAAGGCAGAAGCTGAAAAAGAGTCCAGAATTGCCACTTCATTAGCTAATTCCATTGCTGTAAAAGGGGAGAACGAGGCAAAAATTACCATTGCAAGCTCTGATGCTGAAAGAAGAGAAAAAGAAGCAGAAGCATTAAGAATTGCAACCGCTGCAGAAAAAGTACAGGCTGCAAGATCTTTGGAAGAATCATATCTTGCAGAGCAAAAAGCTGAAGCAGCAAGAGCAGAAAGAGAACGTGCCACGCAACAGGCCAACGTTGTAGTACATGCAGAAATTGCAAAGCAAAAAGCTATTATTGATGCCCAGGCAGAAGCTGAAAAAATAAGATTACAGGCAAAAGGAGAGGCAGATGCTATTTTCGCAAAGATGGAAGCCGAAGCAAAAGGTCTTTACGAAATCCTTACCAAGCAGGCCGAAGGTTACGATAAAGTAGTGCAGGCCGCAAGAGGTGATACAAACAGTGCTTTCCAGTTGCTATTGATTGAAAAGCTTCCTGAACTTGTTAGAACCCAGGTTGAAGCCGTTAAGAATATCAAGATTGATAAAGTTACGGTTTGGGACAGCGGAAACGGGCAGGATGGAAACAGCTCTACAGCTAATTTCGTGTCGGGAATGATGAAAACAGTTCCGCCTTTAAACGATTTATTTAATATGGCAGGTCTTAATTTACCTGATTATTTAAAAGGAAAGCCGGATGAAGTTAAGACAGAGATCATCACTGTTCCGGAGAAAAAGGAGAAGAAGAATTTTGATGATATGAATCCGGAAAACCCGGAAACTGAAGCTCCAAAAGCTTAATATTGAAGTATAATACATAAGACTCGGGCGGAAAGCAAAGCTTTCCGCCCGAGTCTTTTATTCTAAAGTAATTTTAAAATAAGGGCTTTAAAATCTTAATTTTTTAAAACTTTCTTCGTAATCACTTTTCCATTTAAAAGTTCTGTTTTTATGATATAAACTCCTTTTGCCAGGTCCGAAACATCAGAATTGTTTTTGTTTACTCTTTTGATCAGTTTTCCATCAGCAGAATATATTTCAATTTTATCTACTTTTTCCGTTGTGGAAAAATTCAGGTTTGATTTTGCAGGGCTTTCAAATGAAATGGAATGTTCAGCTGTACTTTCCATAGTGGCCAAAGTAGCATCTGATATGTTGTATTTGGCAACTACATAATACCATTGATTTGTTGAAGTATCTTTTCTGTCACCTGCAACATACAGTGTATTGTTTTTAGCCAGTAATGAAGTGTAATTTCCTGTAGGAATGGCTGTTTCTTTATAAGAAATTTGAGAATTTAAAGAAACAGGATTCCCGGAATTATTATAACTCACAATAAACGGAGCATCTGCCGAAGTGGTTCCAACAAAAAAGATCTTGTTCCCTGCAGAAGCAAAACTGCTGTAATATTCAAGTGTATTGCTGTCGTTCGTTAATGAAATAGTATTTGACAAAATTCCGGCAGAACTTACATTGTAGAATTTGCTGTTATCCAGATCCAGTGAATAGATAGTGCCGTCAGTATTTTGTTTTGAAAAGAAATAACCGGCTTCAGGATAAGTAAACGTTCCGTTTGTACCAAAAGTAGCATTATTGATTCCGTTCAGGCTGGTTTTATTGATTTTATCGTTGTGAAAAATAAACAGATCAGAATTTGAATTTTGAATACTGCCATTGTTCAGATAATCAACAGATCCGTTATTTCCGTAAGATGAATCTATAGCTCCGTTAGACGTTAACTTGATTAATTTGCTTCCGTTTGCAATAAGAATAGAATTGTCGGAAAGTACAGCCGTGTTATTCACGAAACCGTCAATAGCATCAGTAGAAGCGGTAAACTCACCATTTGTTGCGAAGCTTGTATCCGGTGTGCCATTTGCGTTATATCTCAGAACGCTTAATTGTAAGGGTGATATATTGGTGGATTTCTGAAAAGTCACCAGGATTTTATCACTTCCCTGAAACACAACGTTGAAGTTTCCGGGATAATTAGGTAATGTTAACGTACCTGCATTTCCGAAGGAAGTATCAAAGCTGCCATCCATATTAAGTTTGTAAATCTTATTGCCATGTCCGGGAACATCCTTTCCATATGCCAATAATTTACCGTCATTGCTTTCCAGAATTTGAAGCTCATTTGCTTCACCTGTCAGAGGAATTGAAACTATGCCCTGGTTTCCGAAAGAAGTGTTTAAACTAATGATTTGGGCGTTAAAATTTGAGCAGAAAGCGGTTGCTGCTGCCATAAGAATAAAGATTTTTTTCATCTGTTTGTTTTTGCATTCTGCTGTATCAAATTTAATGCCGCTTTTATAAGTTTTTTCGATAAATAAAGCAAAAAGCCCCGGTAGTATTCCAGGGCAATTTCAATCAACTAAATAACATATTCTATTTTACAATAACTCTTTTCATATAACCTTCAGAAGTTTTAATAAGGTAAACTCCTGTAGCTAATTTGGAAGTATCTATAGTTAAAGTATTTTTCTCTTTTCCAAGCATTTTTCCGGACATATCATAAAGTTCATAATCCTGCACCCTGTTCCGATCTTCTAATAACATTATTATAGCCTGTAGAAGGAATATTGAACTGCAGTGCGCCTCCAATCGGATTATTGAGTCTTAAATGGGTTCCGGCCGGATCTCCGTTCCGTGCATTGAAATTGTCAGGGCTGAAATTCTGTCCTGTACCGCCGGCAAAATCTATTTCGCTGGTTCCGCCGGGTATGGGAACAAGAGAACCGCTCACTAAAGTGGAGGAAGGTGTGGTAATGGATGCTGCAGATGTATTGTTGTTAAAATTCCAGTAATGGATGAGTGTTTGCCCAAAGAGCCCTCCCTGAAGGAAGAATGCGGCAATTACAGCCCCTTTTAATAGATAGTTGTTGGTCATTTTTACTTGCATTAGATGTATGCAAAAATGAACTTTATACACTGCAAGTATTTTAATGGAGTTTTAAGAAATGTTTAATAAAAAGGTAACAGTTGTTGCGGGAAGATGAAATATAGAGAAAAGTGTATAATAAAGGTAAAAATTAAAGACAAATGATAATCGGCCTTATTTGTTTACTCGCTTACTTTATTTCCTGAGAAATTCAGGGATTTACCCGCAGAGGTTTTTCCTTCCATCGGATGTTTCTGCATATAAAAATAGCCTGAAACAGCCATCAGAACCAGAAGTATAAAAACCACAAGAATTATTCTTTTTAACATGTCTCTCATATTGCTAAATTTTTAATGTCCCTAATTTCCAAAGTAGAGGTAGGATATCCTTTATGCACAGCGTTGATCATTGCTATGCCCACTTCATGTAAAGTTAATGATTTTGAGGGGAATACAACAGGAAAAAACCAAATAAATGGCTTGAAGAACCATTTTACATTAATTTGACCTTCAACGGGTTTCATAAATCCCGGGCGGAAATTGAATGCATTCCTGAAACCCATCTTTTTTAACGTATTTTCCGTTCTGCCTTTTACCCTTGCCCACATCATTTTTCCGCTTTCCGTACTGTCGGTAGAAGCTCCCGAAACATAATTGAAGACCATTTCCGGGTTTTGGTTCAGAACTGCCTGGGCAAAGTGAATGGTGGTTTCGTAGGTAATTTTAGTATAGTCTTCTTCATTCATTCCTACGCTGCTGATTCCTGCACAGAAGAAACAGGCATCGTAGCCTTTGAGGTTTTCATCATTCAGGCTTATAGAGAGAAAATCGGGAACCAGATATTCTTTGAGCTTGGCATGTGTTTTCCCTGAAGGCTTCCTGCTTACACTTAATATTTCGGAGATATCAGGGTTTTCGAGGCATTCCATTAAAACACCTTCACCTACCATACCGGTTGCTCCCGTAAGAATTATTTTGATTGGATTCATTTTTTTTCTGTTGATGTTATGTATGACGTATTGACGTTTACTTTTACTTTAAATTTATGATAAAATATTACATTTTTAAAATATAATATTGACTGACAGTTTATTATATTTTATGATTGGAATGGAAGTGAAGCAATCTGAAACGTAAAATTCTAACCGTTAAGAAAAAATTTAGAAGTTAAAAATATTAAGTATATTGATTCGCTGCACCTGGTAATTTAATAAAGAAACACCAGTCAAAAGAGGCTGGTGTTTTGTATATGCTGTACATTGTTAGCAGAAGTATAACAGTTAATTATTTTCCAAAATTTTCATCAAGTTTGATAACCTTTATTAAGACCTGTTTATAAGACACAAAATCCATTGAAGTGGCATTGGTATTACCTGACAGTCCTTTAAAGAAAGTATATGAATTGCCATTATTGGCTGTTACTTTAAATGAAGCAGGATTAAATTCTGCTATTTTAGTATTGTTGTTATCATAAAAGGTTAATATGGTATTTTTATCAAGTATTTTATCATCATACCTGTAAAGTGGAAGCTTCAGGCCTTTAACATAACCAACTTTTGTACCCTGTTCTCCACCTTTTAGTATTTCTCCATCTTTATTTATGTAAGGTTTGAATTCTGTTACCCTTTTGTTGGATTCAATTATAGCTGCTTTTTCAGGAGATACTTCTCTTTTGTAATCAGGGTTGTTCAGAATTTCATCCAGTTTTGCCTGATTGATGCCTTTGGAATTCAATAATTCATATTTTTTGAATGAATTTTGAAGTACAATTTTTTCATCAGTTCCAAATGCGGAAGCTTCGTAGTTTAATTCGATCTTTTTCCCCGGATTATTGATGCTTTCGAGCAATATATAATTATCTCTGGTATCTTCATCAATTTTTGAATATATTATATTCATGGTATAAACCGGTGTACCGTCTAAATTATGGAAGGTATAGACTCCTTTTTTGTCTGTAATCTTAGCGATGGGATTTGAATCTAAAAGTATTACTTCTTTTTTTATCTTCAGATTCTGTGCAAATAATATTGAGGCCAATATTATTGACATGAGTGCAAGTGTTTTTTTCATCATTATTTAAGTTATTTGTTATCTCTGCTAACAAAATGAGTTCAAAAATAAAGAATATTTCAATGAGTTTAAAATATTTCCCATTCTAAACCTGTACAGGGGTAATTTCTTTCAATGACTGTCATGAAAATGGAAACCGACCATTCTCTGGCCGGCTTTTGCTTTATATCGTGTAAAAAAGTATTATTTTTTTTCGTGCAGTTTGCTGTAAATATTATGGATCAAGCCGTCAGCTACGGAGATCTTAGGAACAAATATCCTGTTGATATCCGACCAGGACATGACGTTGTTGAAAATTCTCAAAGCATGTACGAGAACATCGGCCCTGTCTTCTCTGAGGGTATATTTTGTCATTCTTTCTTCTACGGAAAGTTCATTAAATTCTTTATACACTTTTTTAAGATGAGAAAGTGTCATTGGCTTTCCGTCTTTCGTTTTACTCATCGAGAAAACTTTATTGATATTTCCTCCGGAACCGATGGCCACAATAGGCTTTTTGCTGACAATATTTTTTTTGATCTCCTCCTTCATCTCGTGCCAGTTTTCTGCAGATACCAGGTTGTTCAGAAGGCGGATAGTCCCGATATTAAAGGATTTTTCATAGACCATTTTTCCGTTTTCGTAAAAAGTAAGCTCTGTAGAACCTCCTCCTACATCTATATATAAATAGGCAAATTCTTTGTCGAGGCCTTCTGCGACGTGATTTTCATAGACAAGTGTCGCTTCTTCGTCTCCGGATATAATCTCAATATTGATCCCTGAAGTTTCCTGAACCAGTTTTATAATTTCATTTCCATTGGAGGCATCACGCATGGCACTGGTGGCACAGGCTCTGTAATGGTCTACTTTATAAATTTTCATAAGATCACTGAAAATCTTCATAGAGTCGATCACCATTTTTTCTCTTTCCTCACCAATCGTTCCCATAGTGAACACATCCATACCCAGCCTCAGTGGGATTCTCAAAAGGTTCAGCTTTATAAATTCAGGTTTTTTATTATTGATTTTTACCTCATTGATTAAAAGTCGGGCGGCGTTGCTTCCTATGTCTATAGCAGCGATGATCATAAGTTTAGTAATCTTTTAAAGTTTGTTTGTATAAAGGTAAGTTTTTCCCAAGAAACTGTCCCAGATTATCGAAAAAATAAAAATCCGGGCCATAATTTCTGCTGTCTACTCTTATGTAAAAATAATTTTTCCTTCTGAATATTCTGCAGTTAATTAAATTTTCTCCGTCACCATAAAATGGTTTTCCGTTTTTATCTACAAATGTGTAACCTCCATAATTATAGTTTATGTCTCTGATCTGGTATAAGTAATCATTTGTACGTGCAATTTCTGCATTGTTTTTATCAATAATTATTTCTCCTTTGTAATTAATCAGGAATTGATTATTTCTGTTTTCCTTATTTTCAAAAATAGTATTTCCGTTTTTATTAATTTCTACATTGTCAGAAATATAGCTTTTATCTTTTAGGGTGTTTACGGATTTTAATTTTTCGTTGATAATATGGATATCTCCTTGTTTCGTCATTGCAAAAGCATAATTCCTGTAAAAATTACTCAGTTTTGAGAATTTTGTGTGTTTTAGTTTTCCTTTTGGGTTAACCGTAACATATGTATCCTGGCTTTGAAGGGTATAAAGGTTGGATTCAATGGGAATTCCTGCAAAAGTTGGGGCGGCTAAATTTTCACTGACGGTAATCTCTTTTTCTTTGGAAATTATTTTTAGTTTATTGTTTTCTCTGTCAGAAACCAGAAGGTTATTCCCAAGAAAATGGAGTACTTTCAGGTTTGTCTTTAACGTTTCTCTGCCGTCTTCAATAATTCCGCTTTGGATTTTTCCGTTAATGTTTTTTTCAAAATAGAATGTGTCTTCATTTTCCAGAAAAGAGGGTTTCAAAACGGTGTAAAACTCACTTATAATCTCTCCTTTGGAGTTGGCGAGGGCATAGCTGTTGTTTTTTCTTACAATATTATACAAGGGAATGTTTTCACGATCATAAGCGCTTTCATCAAAATTGACTTCGCCATACATATTATTATTGAAGCCGTCAATTTCTCCCAGGCCTTTCAAAATATCAAAAATAGTAAGCTTTTTTTTTGTCGGGCAATATCTGTAATCACCACCGCTTTGGGTTCCAGGACAGATTTCGAAGATTTCACTTTTGTTTATACTGATGTCATCAAAGCTTTGGTAGAATATTTTGCCTTTTAAATTTTTGAAAAACATCCTGGGGTTCTTATAAGCAATATACACATCATCGGCAAAGAAATTGTCATCGTAGTGATGAGCGATTTCATCGGATGTTAAAAGCAATTCACCATTTAATCTGTGGAAAGTTCTTTCATTTTTATCAGCTGTGTAATAAATGTTTTTGTTATTTAAAATTTTTGCCTCGTAAAAAGGACCTTCAAATTTTTTTAACCTAAGGTTCCTTACGTAGTAATTGTTCTGTTTATTTTCTAAAATAAGCAAAGAATCTTTATAATATTTTACTTTTCCCTCAAACTCTTCTTTTTTATTGTTCTGATAGTCGATGATGTAGGTTTTGTTATCTGAAGTGGCAGCGCAGGAACCTTTGTAACAGATCAATTTATCATATATACCGGGAATGATTATTTTTCCTTTTTCGGAAATCAGGCCGCATTTATTACCGAGAAAAATATTTGAGTTTTTATAAAATTTACTGTCGTAAAATACAGCAACACTGTCTTTAGCATTGAGCTCGTTATCATAAAAATCTTCAATAAAATAATAGGAAGGCTTTAAAACCCAGTTTCCGCTGATATCTTTTATGCCATATTTCTCACTCGTAACAGTATTGTCAACGATAATTTTTTCGCTGTCTGTATGGTTATATTTTTGTGCAGAAACCCATCCTGAAAAAACAGCAGACAACAAAATACATATTTTTATTTTGGGCATCATGGAATAGAAATTTCCTGGTTTAATGATAAAATTTTACCTGTTTTTGCATCTATTGAACCTTCTATATTAGTGTAAACGAAAAACCATACAGGCTTTTTGTCTTCATACAGATTTTTATAAACTTTTACATTGGATTGCTGGAATTTTGTAATGATTTCAGGGTTATCTTTATATTTATTGATCAGAAAATTAAGGATTTCTTTTCTGGCAATATTTTCAGCCTGCTTTTCCGGAATGGAAAATTCTTTTTTCCAATCAATTTCTTTTGTCAGTTTTCCCGAAATATCATATTCCTGAAGTAATCCTACTTTTTTATTACCGTTGAAAATGGTTTCTGTTCGTTTCAGCTGGCCATTCGGGTAATAATAATTTCCTGTGCTAAGTTTTGAAACTTTATCATCAATTCCTTCTGTAAAACCATCATGATTGAAGGTAAGATTGATTGATTTTCCATCTTTTGTTTCAATAAAGATTACAGGTGAATCATAATTGATACAGTAAAATTCGTTATCATTTTCCTTTATGGTAAAAATGGCTTTAGGCAGGATAAATTCATCTTTGAGTTGTCTGAGGTCATTTTCAGTAATCTCTTCAGCTTTTTTGCCATGGTCAATCCAGTATTCCTTCTTTAATTGATGTTTAATTAACAACAGGCTGTCAAGCTTTTGAGTAGAATGGTATTTATAATCCAGATAAAGCAAATGATCTTTGTTTTCAGCTGCTTTTTGAAGGTAAATATTTTTCATACGTTCGTACTCCTTTAGCGGGAAAGGAGAAACTGCTCTTTGCTGTGCATAAAAGAGAACAGAAAAGAATGGGAATAAATAAATATATTTTGTCACTTTTAAAGCTGTGTTTTTAGGATGTCTAAAGTAACTTCTCTGTCTTTAAAATATTCAGCAAAAACTATTTTTTCACTGTTTTAGCTTTTAAATATCTGTAGGTTTCTATTTGAGAACGGCATTCCTTCTTATCATTCCTTACATACTCGTTGCTCAGTTTTTTATCTAAAATCCGGGCTTTTACGTTATCTCTCAACTGAATGTCCAGAATGTCTTTCAATTCTTTTTTAAGACCCTTATCTGTAATCTTTGCAGCGGCTTCAATTCTGTAATCCAGGTTTCGGGTCATCCAGTCCGCAGAGGAAATGTACATGTCTTCCGCCCCTTTGTTGTAAAAATACATTACCCTTGCATGTTCAAGATATTCATCAACAATGCTTATGGCTTTTATTTTTTCTTTAAATTCTTTCTGATTAACAGCGCAGTAAATTCCTCTTACAATAGCTCTTGTCACCACTCCGGCATTGGCAGCTTCATATAGTTTTTCGATAAGGGCCCTGTCGCTCATGGAATTAACTTTGACAATGATCTCAGCTTTTCTCCCGGCTTTGGCCTCTTCAATTTCCTTATCTATATGATGAACGATCTTTTCACGCATGAATTGCGGGCAGACCATTAAGTTTTTGCAGGTTTTCAGAACCGGAAGATAGTCGTCCTTCGGTTTTTTCAGAACATTGAATACCTTATTGATATCTGCCATAATACCCCTGTCAGAGGTCATCAGCAAATGATCTCCGTAGATACGGGCAGTTTTTTCATTGAAGTTTCCGGTACTCACAAAACCGTATTGAATGGTTTTGTTATGTGATCTTTTCTTAATTATACAGAGTTTGGCATGTACCTTTTTATTCGGAATGCCTACGAGAACAGTAATTCCCTCAGGTTCAAACATTTCTTTCCACTGCAGGTTGGATTCTTCATCAAATCTTGCCTGAAGTTCCAGCATTACCGTTACTTCTTTACCGTTTCTTGCGGCATAGATGAGAGCATTGCTGATCTTTGAGCTGCTGGCGAGACGGTAGGCCGTGATCTGAATGGATTTTACATCGGGGTCCATTGCAGCTTCACGCAGGAGGTCAATAACCGGATTGTATTTGTGATAAGGAAAAGTGAGCAGGACGTCTTCTTTTAAGATAACATCTGTCACCCTTTCGCCATGTTCAAATGCCTGATGGGTAAAAGAAGTTCTTTCTACCGGTCTTGCATATGTTTCAAAAACATCAGGAAAATCCATAAAGTGTTTGAAATTATGGATTTTTCCTCCGGGAATAATGCTGTCTTTCTTTGTTAAATTTAATTTTCTGATCAAAAGCTCCAGCAGGGCTTTGTCCATATCCTTATCAAAGACAAACCGGGTCGGCTTTCCTTTTCTTCTGTTTTTAAGCCCTTTTTCTATTTTCTCTGCGAAATTGGTCCGGATATCATTATCCAGCTCAAGCTCGGCATCTTTTGTTACTTTAAAAGCATTGGCCGCAAATTCGTCATATCCGAAGTATGAGAAAATATGAGGAAGATTGAAGGTAATAACATCTTCCAGCAGCATAACGTTTTTTTCTTCCGGATCTTCTGTTGGCAACAGGACAAATCTTCCTACAAAGCGTGACGGAATTTCAATAATGGCATAATTACTGGAATACTGCCAGTCTTTTTTTCTCATGGCAACGCCCAGGTATAAACTTTTGTCCCTCAGATAGGGCATTGGTGTATTTTCGTGAAGCAGGATTGGGATCACATTGGATTCTACCACTTCATCGAAATACTGCCTTACAAATTCTTTTTGTCTGGTAGTCAGGTTTTTAGAGTTTTTAATGAAAACTTTATGGCCGGCCATTTCAGACTGAATATGTTTCCATGTCTTGTCAAAGTTCTGCTGTTGCCTGATTACAATTTCATTAATCCGCTGAAGAATTTTTGAAGGCGGCTGGTAGAAAGATTCGGCAATTACTTTTTCTTTAAAATCCATTGCGCGCTTTAATCCGGCCACACGTACCCTGAAAAATTCATCTAAATTGTTGGAAAAAATTCCCAGGAAACGTATTCTTAAGTGCAAAGGGACATTTTCGTCCATAGCTTCCTGTAAAACCCTCTCATTGAAAGCAAGCCATGTAATATCTCGCGGATTGAAGTGTACTGACATTCTAAAGTTTATATTTCATCAAAAATAACAATTCGTAAAGTTTAATTCACATTTCTAAGGTTAAACTTTAATTAATTTTTTAAGATTTTTAATATTAAAACTGTCTTGAATAGTATCATTTAACATAATCTGGCAAATATTTTCAACCTTGTCTATTTTTCATTCTGTCATTTTGTCACAAAAAGAGAGATGGTACAGATATTGAGAAATTGAGAGTGTAAATTAAAATATAAAAATTAGAAAAAATATAAATATTATGAGTAAAATAATTGGAATTGACCTAGGAACAACCAACTCGTGTGTTGCTGTAATGGAGGGGAAAGACCCTGTTGTTATTCCTAACGCAGAAGGTAAAAGAACAACTCCGTCTATTGTAGCATTTACTGAAGATGGTGAAAGAAAAGTAGGGGATCCTGCAAAAAGACAGGCTGTAACGAATCCAAAGAAAACTGTATACTCTATCAAAAGATTTATCGGTACTCATTTTAAGGAAGATGCTAAAGAAATTTCAAGAGTGCCTTATGAAGTAGTATCAGGACCAAATGATACAGTAAAAGTAAAAATCGACGACAGAGAATATACACCACAGGAAATTTCAGCTATGACGCTTCAGAAGATGAAGAAGACTGCTGAAGATTATCTTGGTCAGGAAGTAACAAGAGCGGTAATCACTGTTCCGGCTTACTTTAATGATGCACAGAGACAGGCTACCAAAGAAGCAGGAGAAATTGCAGGCCTTAAAGTAGAAAGAATCATCAACGAACCTACAGCTGCAGCTTTGGCTTACGGTTTGGATAAAAACCATAAAGATCAGAAGATCGCTGTATATGACCTTGGAGGTGGTACTTTTGATATCTCTATCCTTGATTTGGGAGATGGAGTATTCGAAGTATTGTCTACAAACGGTGATACCCACCTAGGTGGTGATGACTTTGATGATGTGATCATCAACTGGATGGCTGATGAATTCAAAGCTGAAGAAGGTGTTGATTTAAAATCTGATGCCATTGCATTACAAAGATTGAAAGAAGCTGCTGAAAAAGCTAAAATTGAGTTATCTTCTTCTCCTCAGACTGAAATCAACCTTCCGTACATCACGGCTACGGCTACAGGTCCTAAGCACTTGGTTAAGACTTTAACTAAGGCTAAATTCGAGCAGTTATCTGCTGATCTTGTAAGAAGATCTATGGAGCCGGTTGCTAAAGCATTAAAAGATGCAGGTTTATCAACTTCAGATATCGATGAGGTAATCTTAGTAGGTGGTTCTACAAGAATCCCGATCATTCAGGAAGAAGTGGAAAAATTCTTCGGAAAAAAACCATCTAAAGGAGTTAACCCTGATGAGGTGGTAGCAATTGGTGCTGCTATCCAGGGAGGGGTATTGACAGGAGACGTAAAAGACGTATTACTTCTTGACGTTACACCACTTTCTTTAGGTATCGAAACAATGGGATCTGTTTTCACTAAATTAATTGACGCGAACACTACCATCCCAACTAAAAAATCTGAAGTATTCTCTACAGCTTCTGACAACCAGCCAGCTGTGAGCATCAGAGTAGGACAGGGGGAAAGACCAATGTTCAATGATAATAAAGAGATCGGTAGATTCGACCTTGCAGATATTCCACCGGCACCAAGAGGAGTTCCTCAGATCGAAGTAACTTTCGATATTGATGCTAACGGTATCCTAAGTGTTTCTGCTAAAGATAAAGGAACAGGAAAAGAGCAAACAATCAAAATCCAGGCTTCTTCAGGTCTTTCTGACGAAGAAATCGAAAGAATGAAAAAAGAAGCTCAGGAAAACTCTGCAGCTGATGCCAAGAAAAAAGAAGACGTTGAAATTTTCAACAAAGCAGACGGATTGATCTTCCAGACTGAAAAACAGTTGAAAGAATTCGGTGAAAAGCTTTCTGCGGACAAAAAAGCAGCAATTGAAGCAGCTCACGGAGAATTGAAAACAGCTTTCGAAGCTAAAAATTCAGACGATATAAAAGCTAAAACAGAAGCTTTGGATGCAGCATGGATGGCAGCTTCAGAAGAACTTTATGCAGCAGGACAGGGTGCAGATGCAGGGGCTCAGAACCCTGGAGGTAATGCAGGAACAGCAGATGATGTACAGGATGCTGATTTCGAAGAAGTGAAATAATGATTGATTAACATCAATTGGAAATAATTATAAAACCGCTGTGAACATTATGTTTACAGCGGTTTTTTTATTCCTAATCCCTCAATTACAAAATTCAACATTTGTGTCATATTTATGCTGACGGTTTTCAAAGCCAGCCGTGCCTTCGCCTAGCTGAAAGATTTTACATGATATTTAAAAGAGAAGAATAAGCTATTTTTATTAATTTTTTTGATGATAAAAATTTGGCTTGTTTTATGCTATATTCACCAAGTTAATTAAAAAAAAATGACAATATGAAAAAGAAATTGTTCACCTTATTAGCCTTTGGACTATTTGCAACGGCTATTAATGCTCAGGAAACTGTAAAACAAGAAACAAAAAATGTAGGCAATGCCATTCAAAAAGGAGCAAAGGCAACAGAAAAAGGAGTGAAAAATGGTGCAGGATGGGTTGGAGATAAAACCCGGAAAGGGGCAAAAGCTACAAAAAAGGGTGTTAAAAATGGTGCAAATTGGGTTGGCAAAACCGCTACCAAAGGCGCAAAAAGTGTTAAAAATGTTGCTGTAAAAGGAGCAGATGCAGTTTCAGATGGTTATAAAGATGTAAAAGCAGATTTAAAAAAATAATTTTTCTGAAGAAATAGTAAGAAACGACTTCAACAAAGGGAGTCGTTTTTTTATTATTATATTTCCTGATTATTTCTAAAAAAGCTCCTCAAACAAATTGTCTGAAGAGCCTATTTACAAATTAAATTATTTCTTACTTACCGAAAAAGATCTGGTCCTGTTTCTGCTGTTGGTTGTAAATAACCAGAAAGCTGTCCGGCATATACTGATAAAGAAGTTTCCAGTGTTGAATCTTGGTATGCTTTTTAAAGCTTTCCAGCGACCTTACAAACAGGTTTTCAATGACAGTTCTCACATAAGAATCGGCATTTCTGTAGATCCAGTCCATCAGTTTGATGTGATGGGCTACAATGTAAATCTTAGATTCCTGCAACATATCCTTTAAATAATTGACCGTAGCCTGAATAACACCGGCAAAATTTTCCTGAACAGATAACTGCGTGATCTCATTCCGGAGTGGTGCATAGAAAAATTTTAAGTATTCAACAGCTATTTTTTTATTGATAGCCTGCATTTGTACTTTCATCATAATTAATATTTTTCAGTACTTATCTTGCAGCGAAATGCGTACCAAAACCTATAGTACAGCAGCAAAAATAAAAACACCTATAATCACGGCAATATGAGTGAGCAATACCTCTGTATTGTGCCTGTTGGTGGTTGTTTTCCATGTTTTCCAGTCGGATATTCTTCTGATTTTTGTTTTCATAACTTGTTGAATTTGAGTAGCTTTAATTTTGATATAAAAAGTGATTCTGTAATGAAACGGATGAAAAATGTAATAAAACTTTATATGCCATGATTGTAAATCTGTCTCGAATAAATCTGCTGTAAATCCTTTGAAATGTGACTAAAGATCACTTTCCTGTATTCTCCGCCGCAAAAAGCTGTAAAATTGTCCAGGGAATAAATGAAAATTCCTTCCACTGCATTTTTTAAAGCAATATCTCCGTTTGTGTAAATTTTATCCATTTTTTGAAGGCTTTCGAATAAAATATTTTGATCGTTATATCGGATCATATTTTTAATACGTTCCGTGAAAATTTGGATCACGCTGTATGAGTTTTGCGGTGCATCTTTCATAAGTTCATTTTCAAAGTCAGGAATGATTTCTGCAATTTCCTGAACGGCTTCTGTATAGTTCATATTGAATGATTTTGTTCTTAAAGTTTAATGATGATTCCAAAGACCAACACAATAAAAAAAGCTATAAGAAGTAAATGGTAAGGTTTCAGCCATTTCGGGGTTTCCGGCCCTTTACTTTTTAATCTCCTCAGCTTGTAAATACGGTTTAAAGTCTTTAAATCCATTGTGTATATTTTGAAGATGATGAAGCGAATGATGTTCCTTTGAATATAAATTTGTTTTAATTTATTAAAAATCAGAATGTTGTAGGTTTTATGAAAGTGATTGAAATCAAAAAAATCATGTCAAAATGATAAGGTTTTATCAAAACGAACAGCATACATGATCATCTGCTCAATCCGTAAAACCTGCGGAAACTAAAAATATATTGTCTTTTTATGGAGATTAATACCTTATTGGCTCTATGGATTGAGCAGATTTTTTTAATATTTAATTGCAGATACAGCTGAATTACTATATGAATTTTTGGCTTTTGAGATTATCTTATTTGTATGATGGAAAGAATAGAATCAATATCTTTGCACTCCAAATTATTCAGGACATGTTTTCAAAAATTATAGTACACAGAGTAGGAAATAAAATCAACGGAGAATCTTTAACACTGTCTCAGGAAGAGCTGAAGCTGGAGGAAGGAATGGCAGAACTGCTTGAAGATTACTTTTTAGGTTCTTTTAAATCAGAAGAAACTTTTCACTTTTACAGTGATACTTATCTGGTTAATAATCCTGTATACAGCTCTATATCTGAGATTTTTGAAGATAAAGCTAAATTTCTATGGGAATCCGAAAATATTGCCAAGCATCTTTTCGAAGCAGCAGAAAACCCCAGAGTTCAGGGAGGAGAGCTGTTTATTGTTCTTTTTGAAGAAGAAAGCGACCGTCCGGATAAAGTAGATAAAATCGGGATCTTTAAAACAGAAAAAAGAGAATCTTTCCTGAAAATTTCGCCTCAGGAAGAAACTTTTGACATTGAAAAAGACCAGGGAATCGGTTTGTCTAAAATTGATAAAGCTGCTTTGATCTACAACAACGACAAAGAAACGGGATATGTACTTTCTGTGGTTGATAACAACAAAAACGGAGACATGTACTACTGGTTCGAAGACTTCCTGAAAGTAAAACAGCGTGATGATGAATACTTCCACACTCAGGAAGCTTTGATGGTTTATAAAGATTATATCACCAAACAGCTTCCGCAGGAATTTGAAGTTTCAAAAGCAGACCAGGCAGATTTCTTAAACAAATCCATCAATTTCTTCAAAGAAAAAGAAGAATTTAAACTGGATGATTTTGCCAATGAAGTTTTGGGAGACCAGCACGTCATCGAAAGCTTCGTCAATTTCAAAACAGATTATGAGCAGGATATGCAGGTGAATATTGCTGAAGAATTCCCAATTAGTGAAGCTGCGGTAAAGAAAACCCAGCGCCATTTCAAAAGTATTATCAAACTGGACAAAAATTTCCATATTTATATCCACGGTGACAGACAGAAACTTGAAATGGGAGAGGACGACAAAGGGAAATACTACAGACTTTACTTTGATAAAGAAGTTTAAGAAAGTATAACGATAAGAAGCAAAGAAAGCTGATCTGTAAATTTGCTTATCAGCCTTCTTTGCCTATTTAGCCTTTTCGCCTGAAAAACAAAGCTCTTCCATATTCATAATTCATTCTGGCAATATTCAGTACAGAAATTCCCTGTGGACATTCCACTTCACAGGCTTCCGTATTGGAGCAGTGCCCGAATAATTCTTTATCCATCTGGGTAACCATATTCAGGACACGTTCGCTCCTTTCCTCTTTACCTTGCGGAAGCAGAACCATATGCGTAATTTTTGCAGAAGTAAATAAAGCAGCGCTGCCATTTTTGCAGGTAGCCACACATGCTCCACATCCAATACAAGCTGCAGCATCGAAAGCTTCCTCAGCAGTTTGATGGGTTACGGCAACAGCTGTGGCATCAGGAGCCTGTCCTGTATTAATGGAGACAAAACCGCCCGAAGAAATAATCCTGTCAAAAGCAGACCTGTCTACTTTGAGGTCTTTCTTGACAGGAAAAGCCCCTGCCCGGAAAGGTTCAATCAAAACCGTTTCCCCATCCCTGAAAGAACGTAAATGAAGCTGGCAGGTCGTTGTATTTTTTAAAGGGCCGTGGGCAATTCCGTTGATCATCATGCCGCACTGTCCGCAGATTCCCTCACGGCAATCGTGATCGAATTCTACAGGCTCGTCACCTTCAGTAATGAGTTTTTCATTTAAAGTATCCAGCATTTCCAGGAAAGACATATGAGGATTGAGTTCTTTCAGGTCGTAACTGACCAGTTTTCCCTCACTTTGTCTGTCTTTCTGTCTCCATATCTTAAGATGTAAATCCATAATTTTTTGTGTTTTAGTTGAAGCAAAGATGGCTAAGAAGCTTATAAAGGAAAGTTTTTTTGCTTAAAATTTATTCTCTTTATCAGCTTTCTATGCCTTTTATGTTATTTGTAACTCCTCACCGTTGGTTGTATTTCCTCAAAAATAAGCGGTTCTTTTATCAGTTCAGGTTCATTGTTTTCGCCTTTCCATGCCCACGCAGAGATAAACTGATATTCAGTATCATTTCTCAATGCTTCTCCGTCCGGGGTCTGAAATTCTTCCCGGAAGTGAGCCCCGCAGGATTCATTTCTGGTTAATGCATCATAGCACATTAATTCTCCAATTTCGAAATAATCGGCAACACGGCCAGCTTTTTCAAGTTCCGTATTCATTTTGTCCCCCTGTCCGGAAACCCTTACATCTTTGTAAAATTCCTGCTTTAACCTTCTGATTTCTTCGATAGCGTATTTCAGACCTTTTTCATTTCTGGCAAGGCCACAGTAATCGTATAGAAGTTTTCCCAATGTTTTATGGAAATAATCAACGGTTTTAGTTCCTTTGATGTTCATGAAATCCTGAATCTGTTGTTTTACCGCTTGTTCTGCAGTTTCAAATTCAGGGGTATCCGGTGAAATCTTCCCGGTATGAATTTCATTGGCTAAATAGTTGGCAATTGTGTACGGAGCAATAAAATATCCGTCCACGGAAGCCTGCAGAAGCGAGTTGGCTCCTAATCTGTTGGCTCCGTGGTCTGCAAAATTAGCTTCTCCCAATGCAAACAATCCGGGGATAGTGGTCATTAATTCATAATCTACCCAGAGGCCACCCATTGAAAAGTGGGCAGATGGTGAGATCATCATGGGTTCATTATAGGCATTGTATCCCGTGATCTTAAGGTACATATCAAATAAATTTCCATATTTCTCCTTGATCTTTTCTTTTCCCTGTTCCTGTATTGCTTTGGAAAAATCAAGATACACAGCGTTTTTCAAAGGTCCGATGCCATAGCCGGCATCAATTCTTTCCTTAGCGGCACGGGATGAAATATCCCTTGGAGCCAGGTTTCCAAATGCAGGATACCGTCTTTCCAGATAATAATCTCTTTCGTTTTCCGGAATATCATTGGGCTGCCTCGTTTCATCAGCTTTTGAAGGAACCCAGATTCTTCCGTCGTTACGCAATGACTCTGACATCAAAGTCAGTTTAGACTGATAATCTCCAGATTGAGGAAGGGAAGTAGGGTGCACCTGAATCCAGCTTGGAGAAGCCATCAAAGCTCCTTTTTTATGAGCCCGCCAGATTGCAGAGCCATTGCAGCCCATCGCTAAGGTTGAGAGATAGTAAATTTTCCCATAGCCTCCGGTCGCCAGAATAACGGCGTGTGCCGCATGTCTTTCAATTTCTCCAGTATCTAAGTTTCTGACGATAATTCCCCTTGCTTTGCCGTCAATCATAACAAGATCGAGCATTTCATGTCTTGAATAGAGTTGTACCGTACCTTTTCCGACTTGTCTCATCAATGCCTGATACGCTCCCAGAAGTAACTGTTGCCCGGTTTGTCCTCTTGCATAAAAAGTCCTGCTCACCTGAACGCCACCGAATGAACGGTTGTTAAGATAGCCTCCATACTCACGCCCAAACGGAACGCCTTGTGCTACGGCCTGATCGATGAGGTTTAAAGAACATTCTGCCATCCGGTAAACATTGGCTTCACGCGCACGGAAATCTCCGCCTTTTAAAGTGTCAACAAACATTCTGTAGATGCTGTCACCATCATTTTTATAATTTTTAGCCGCATTCACGCCACCTTGTGCTGCTACGGAATGTGCTCTTCTCGGGCTGTCCTGGAAGCAGAATGATTTGACGTTATAGCCCATTTCTCCTAGAGAAGCAGCAACAGAACTTCCGGCAAGGCCTGTTCCCACAACAATAATATCCAGTTTTTTGCGGTTGGCGGGGTTGACGAGTTTGGCTTTCTTTTTATAATTATCCCATTTTTGTTCTAACGGGCCCTCAGGTATTTTTGAATCTAAAATCATGACTTTTCTGTTTAATTGGATGTAAAGAATACATAAACAGGCATCAGCGCGAAACCTATGCTGATCACCACTGAATATACAATTCCGACGGTTTTGAACCATTTTACAAACTTGGGATGATAAAGTCCCAGCGTTCTGGCTGCACTGTGAATTCCATGGATCAAATGATAACAAAGCGCCGCCATTGACAATACATAAATAATGACGTACCACCATTCTTTGAAGACTGTCACGACAAGAATATACAGGTCTTTATTTCCGTTTTCATCCAGTGGAGTGTTTCCAAATTTGTAGACGTACCAGAAGTTTTGGAAATGAATGACAAGAAAGATCAGGATCAGAGTACCTAAAATTCCCATATTGCGGGAATACCATTTGCTGGCTCTTCCGCGCCTTTTCGACTGATAGCTGCCTCCCGATTTTTTATTTTTTAAGGTAATGATAAGTCCGTCCAAAGCATGCAGAATAATACTTGCATACAGTACGTATGAAACTATCTTGATCAGAATATTCCCAGACAGAAAATGTGAGTAAGCATTAAACTGCAGGTGCGCCTGCTCCGGAGGAAGAAACAGCTGAAGATTTCCCAGGAAGTGGATCAGCAGGAAAAAGCTCAGGAAAAGTCCTGTAAGGCACATCAGCATTTTTCTCGACAAGGTTGACAGCATATTTTTGATTTAAATAATTAATAGTATCCTAAAACTTTCATCCAAAGTCCTCCGATTACCATATAGATGATAAGTAATACGATCCCGATTTCAAGACCTCTCAGCCACCAGGCTTTTAGTTCAACATAACCGCTTCCGTAGAATACCGGGGCCGGGCCATGACCGTAATGGGTAAGTACCCCATAAATTGAGCCCAGGAATCCAAGCATCATAGCCAGCAGCATCGGCGGAATTCCCAAAGAAACACCAACTCCCAGTAAGGCCGCATACATGGCAGCCACATGAGCTGTTGCACTCGCAAAAATATAATGACTGAAAAAGTATACGACAATAATTACCGGAAAAGCAACCTGCCAGCTTAATC
Organism: Chryseobacterium shigense; assembly: GCF_014207845.1. NCBI lineage: Bacteria > Pseudomonadati > Bacteroidota > Flavobacteriia > Flavobacteriales > Weeksellaceae > Chryseobacterium > Chryseobacterium shigense. The sequence goes on along the minus strand of NZ_JACHLC010000001.1, from coordinate 2,058,167 downwards.
CACCTATTTTTACTTTAATAAGATCACTGAACCAGCCAATGAAACCAAGCTCATTTAAAGAACTGGCCATCATCACCAGAACGGCAAACCAAACAATGGTGTCCCATGCCCCTTTTTCGCCTTTAATATCTTCCCAGGTCAGTACTGAGGTTAATAACAATAAAGTAAGACCTATGAAAGCTGTAGTGGTAGCATCAATAGACAGTGCTCCTCCAAATATCCAAAGGGCTAAAAGAATAAAGAAAGCCAATAGCATCAGCCACTCATTTCTGGAAATAGGCCCCATTTCTTTTAGTTTCTGAGCTGCCATTTTAGGTGCATCGCCTGTTTTTTTCAGTTCAGGCGGGTATAATTTGTACAAAACCAAAGGGACAACAAAGAATGCCACTAATCCCGGAACGAAACCGGCAGCAGCCCATGACATCCAGGTGATATTGATTCCTAGATTGGCTGCAAATTTCTGGCACATCGGGTTACTTGCAGTCCCGGTAAGGAACATGGAAGAAGCGATGAGGTTCATATAATAACTGTTCAGGGTAAGGAAAGAACCTAATTTTCTGTGGGTTTCCGGTTTTTCAGGAACAGAATCAAAGCTTATGGCCATAGATTTCATGATGGGGTAGATAATTCCGCCTCCTCTTGCGGTATTACTGGGAATAGCAGGAGCCAGGCAGACATCAGCAAGTCCAAGTCCGTAAGCCAGTCCGAGAGAGCTTTTACCGAAGATCCTGATAAATAAAAAAGCAATCCGGTTCCCTAGTCCTGTTTTGATAAATCCTCTGGCAATAAAGAATGATATCCCGATCAGCCAGATTACTTTATCTCCGAATCCGGAAAGTGCTTTCGTAATTGATTTTCCTGCATCTCCGGGAGCCACAACCTGCGTAAGGGCCGTAAATGCAATAGCCATCATACACATGGTACCCATTGGAGCTGCTTTGAGAATAATTCCCAGGATAGTTGCCGCAAAAATAGCAAACAGATGCCAGGCATTTTCAGCGACACCTTCTGGCGCGGGGATAAACCAGATGGCCAGTGCAACGGCAAATGTTATCGCGATATTGGTGATATTAATTTCTTTCATGATTTAAAATTTAAGCGGTTAAAATCTGCTCTGTACCTGAACGATGAACAGATTGTTGTTGTATTGTGATGTATTTTCCACCTGGAGTTTGTAACGGTCAAACTGTACACCCAGCTGGATTCTTGCTCCATAGTTTTTGAGGAATTCCAGCCCGAACATAGGAGTAATGGTCTGTCTTGGATTGGAGTTCAACCTGAAATTGGTATCCAGGTATTCATAACGGCAAGACAGTTCAAAGGCGCTGAGGTTTTTGTGATTGATCTCGTACCTTAGATTGGGAAGGAAATAAGCTCCCCGGATCAGGTATTGGTCAGGATTGGAAGGTCTCAGTTCCGGATCAATTGTGTTATAAAGTACATGGTTGGTTGCCTGTTTGGCTTCCAGTTGCATATCAAGGCTCCATTTTGGATCAAACTGGATCATAGAGCTCAGATCAATCCCCACTGCATATACTTTTTTGCTCATAACCTCGCCGATACCGCCATTCAGGCCGACATTGAAATTATATTTTTTTGACAGGCCAAAAACCAGTCTCGTAGAATATTGCTTTCCATTGTCATTATCATTAATCTGATTTTTTCCATTTCCATTGACAACTGAAACGGCATATTGAAACGGGATTTCACCCAGCTGAAGCTGTCCTGTTGCAGAAAGTCCGATCTGGAAGCTTGTCCAGCCCAGTTTTCCAAATTCTGTATATTGGTTGGACCAATCCAGAGATTTAATGATATCAATAGGATAAGTCTCTTCAATCCCGAACCAGGGTCTGAACTGCCCGGCGGTAAAGGCTAATTTGGGACTGAAAGTATATTTCAGATAAGCATTTTCAAGTACCCTGCTTTTGGGATCGTTTTTAAAGTCGGCAAGATTGGCAAGTGCTACCACTTCGGTTCTTTTACTGATCTGCGCACGTACCTGAACCCTCATGTATTTGAGCATGAAATTATTGCTGGTTCCTGATCCGTCTGCATGATGCAGGCCGTTTACATCTACATCTTTGGACATACCTACGAGGTAACGTGCCTGAAAAAGACCTTTGATCTGGAGGACAGGATATTTCACCTGGTCTTCCTCCTGCTTGTCGGGGCGGAGTGAATCCTGGATCTGTGCACTGACTGAAAAAGCAGCCAGTAAAGCACATAGTAAGAGGCATCTCTTTTTTATTGAAAAAAGGGTCATAGTATTTGTGTTTAGTGAATGTATTATTTAAGAGCCGGGAAATTTAAAAGAAGTGATTACTTAAAATCCCTGTTCACTTTTCCGTTGTAGGTCTGGAAATTGTAACTGTGCAGTTTTCATATTCATTCCTGATGCAGGGATGAATGTGAGAATAATTAAAGGGAACTTTTTCATAGCGATATTATTTGAATTTAAGTGAAGGTTTTATTAAAAATAATGTAAAAAAGATCAACAATCTTTAAATGTATTCATTATTTGGTGATATAAATTTAATAAATTTTGTTTAATTAACATAATTATTTAAGTTTTAATCTTGGATTTGTGCGATGAATCATGATCTGAAAATCAGACTTGACCTTTCATGAAAATTTTACTATATTATAATTCAAAATCTGTAATGGATATTGATAAATCAGGATCATCCGACAGGTGAAATCCAGGCAGAACTTCACTCATTAATTACAGGGATAATGGTGTTTTAAGGACTTCCGTGATTTCATACCACAAAGTAATATGCCGTTAAAAAAATCATTATATTTGATAGATTAAAGAAAAATATGAATTTTGTAGAGTGTCATGAGGAGCCCATCCATATTCCTGGGTATATACAAAGTTTCGGATACCTGTTTGGCATTGATGCAGAGTCGCACTCCATTACTTTTTTCAGCAGGAATATCACGGATATATTCGGAATCGGAAATGCAGAACAGCTTTTCGACAGGAGGCTTACGGATTTTCCTGAAATCTTCCGGCCTGTTATTGATTCGGATCTTTATGCTTCCCTTCATAGCTTTACAAAAAGAGAAAATGAAACCCACTTTGATAAGGTATTTATTGGGGAAAAAGAATATCATTTTTCTGTTTTCAGAAGCGGTAAACATATCTTCCTTGAGTTTGAAGAGGTACTGGAAAATCCGAATAAACGTATTTCCAATAAGTATGATAATTTCTATGCTATAGACAATGAAAAGGAAATTTGGGAACAGCTGCTGAGCACACTTTCTAAAATTGTGAATTATGACCGGATGATGGTTTATAAATTTATGATGGATGGTTCAGGAAAGGTAGTGGCAGAAAGAAGGCATAATCATATGGAGAGCTACATGGGGCTTCATTATCCGGAATCTGATATTCCCAGACAGGCAAGAGAGCTTTATTTAAGAAAAAGAAAAAGAATATTCAGTAACGTATATGCAGAAACGGTTCCGCTTATAAGCAGGTCTAAAGAAAACATAGATCTTACTTTTGCGGCTTCCCGTGGAATGTCGCCTATTCATGGGCAGTATATTAAAAATTCCGGAGCGGCTTCCAGTTTCAGTATATCTATTATTATTGATGATTATCTTTGGGGACTGGTTACCTGCCAGAATTCTGAGTTTAAACATATTGACCTTGAAGATAGGGTACAGGCCGGAATTTTCACGGCTTTGGCTTCCAATGCCTATTCTTCATTCAAATCTAAAAATGAACTGAAATACCGCCTGGAACTGAACGAAAAAGCATCTCAGCTGAAAGCGGAATTTTTGAAACATAACAATCTGTTTGATTCCCTTGCAGAAAATAAAGGAAAGATCATGAAGCTGCCTGAAGCGGACGGTCTTGCTATTATTTCAGAAGGAAATACAGTCACTGTGGGAGCAGTTCCTGAAAATGAAACAATTGATGCTGTTGCTCATTGGGCCCTTGAGAATACGACGGAAAGTATTTTTGTAAGCAGGAGTTTCCTTAAAGATTACGGAAAGGAACTGAAATTAGATGAAAATGTTGCGGGAGTCATTATCTATTTTATTGAGAGAAGTAAGAAAGAAATGCTGATCTGGTTCCGTAAAGAGTTTGATGAACATATCAACTGGGCCGGGAATCCTGAGAAAAAAATTGAAATATTCATGAAAGATGGGGAAGAAAAACAGATGGTCTCGCCAAGAACTTCTTTCCATATTTTTACAGAGAACATTAAAGGAAATTCAAAGAGGTGGAATTCCCGGAATGTCAGTTCCGTGCAGGCTGTAAGGGACGTAATCCTGGAGACTTCACATAAGCAGTATAACGCGATCAAAGCGCTGAATAATGAACTGAGACAGGTAAATGAAGAGCTTGACAGTTTTTCATATACAATTTCGCATGATCTGGGAACTCCTCTTACTGTAATGAAGCTGAATGCACAGATGCTGCTTGCGAATTTTGAAGAAACAGAAAAAAATAAAAATAAGCTGAACTCTATTGTTGAGGAAATCGACAATATGGCGGAAATGATGCACGATGTACTTCAGCTCAGCCGGGCCAAACACAGTGAGATAGAGCTTGAGCGTCTGGCTCCTGTGAATATGATCCGTAAGATATCGGAAAATGCAAAAATCACTTTCGACAGTCCGAAAACTGAAGTTGTGATCAAAGAATCCCCTGAAGTGCTTGCGGATAAAACGATGCTTAACCAGGTATTTCTGAATGTCATCAATAATGCCGTAAAATATACTTCCCACCAGGAAGAGCCAAAAGTGGAAATCCGCGGAACCGTGGAAGGTGAAACTGTTGTGTACAGGATTTCGGACAACGGCATTGGAATTCCTGAGCAGGAAAAACATAAGATGTTCAAAATTTTTAACCGGATGGATAATGCCAAAACATTCAAAGGAAATGGAGTAGGATTGTCTATTGTACACAGAATTATGAACCGGATAGGGGGAAATGTGGATTATGAGAGCAATAAAGAGGGAACATGCTTTATTTTAACGTTTAAAAAACCGTAAATTTGGGAAACTTTAAAACCTTACTTATGGTATCAGAGTATCTTAAGCAGAATACAGCGGAATATCACGATGCTGCGGAGAAACTTTTCAATTCTGAGAAAATTTTTAATAAAACCTTCACACTGGAAGATTACAGAAAGATCATCAATACCAATTACCTGATGCTTCTTCACAGTGAAGATAAAATATTCAGAAGTCTTTCGGATAAATATTCGGAAAAGCTTCAGCTTAGCAACAGAAAGAAACTTTCTCTTATTGAGAAGGATCTCGAAAGTCTTTCTTTGGAAAATCAGACGGCTTCCCACAATCTGGAATTTGATAACGAACATGAGGCTTTAGGAGCAATGTATGTGATTGAGGGGTCTACTTTAGGTGGAAATGTAATTGCAAAACAGCTTTCCAAAACAGAAGGTTTTGATAATATCACCTTCAATTTCTTCGGATGTTACCAGGAAAATACGGGACCGATGTGGAAAAACTTTAAAGAGGTTCTGGACACTGAAGTTGCTGAGGAAAACTATAATGAAGTCCTGTCGGGAGCAAAAAAACTATATAAATTTTTACTGAACGTCAATTAATTATATTGAACCCCAATTACATTCCTGAAAAATTGCCTATTTTTTCAGGAATTGTTAAATTTGGGGGTTTCAATTTTTAAACTGAACTAAAAAATAATTTAAAAAAAGTATACAATATGAAAGTAACTGTAGTAGGTGCAGGCGCTGTAGGAGCAAGCTGTGCAGAATACATCGCAATGAAAAACTTCTGCTCGGAAGTAGTTTTAGTAGACATTAAAGAAGGATTTGCTGAAGGTAAAGCAATGGATTTGATGCAGACAGCATCTCTTAACGGATTTGATACAAAAATTACCGGAACAACAGGAGATTACAGCAAAACTGCAGGTTCTCACGTAGCAGTAATTACTTCAGGTATTCCAAGAAAACCGGGAATGACAAGAGAAGAATTAATCGGTATCAACGCAGGTATCGTGAAAGAGGTTACTGAAAACCTGGTAAAACATTCTCCGGAGGTAATCATTATTGTGGTTTCTAACCCAATGGATACCATGGCATATCTTGTACACAAAACTTCAGGTCTTCCTAAGCACAAAATCATCGGAATGGGTGGTGCACTGGATTCTGCAAGATTCAAATACAGATTGGCTGAAGCACTGGAAAGCCCTATCTCTGACGTAGACGGTATGGTAATCGCTGCACACAGTGATACCGGAATGCTTCCATTATTAAGCAAAGCTACAAGAAATGGTGTTCCTGTAACTGAATTCTTAAGCGATGAGCAACAAAAATATGTAATCGAGGAAACTAAAGTTGGAGGTGCTACATTAACAAAATTATTAGGAACTTCAGCTTGGTATGCACCAGGTGCAGCAGTTTCTGTAATGGTTCAGGCAATTGCCTGCGATCAGAAAAAAATGATCCCTTGTTCTTTAATGCTTGAAGGCGAATACGGACAAAACGATATCTGCTTGGGTGTTCCTGCCATTATCGGGGCAAACGGAGTGGAAAAAATTGTTAACTTAACGCTTACTGCGGACGAGCAATTGAAGTTTGCTGAAGCGGCTAACGCTGTAAGAGAAATAAACGGAGATCTTAAGTTTTAATCAAATTAAACTTTATATTAAAAATCGCGCCCAAAGGGCGCGATTTTTTATGTATTTATTTTAAAATAAATTCTGCTTAGAAATTGTGTTTCTATTTGGATAATTCTTTATAAACGAAATCAAGATCTTGAAATTTCAATTTACTAAATTTATCACCAGGAACCTGAAGTCCATTTAAAGTAGTAAAAAGTATGGAATAGTCAGTAGAGCCAAATTCCTTCTGCATGATTCGGTCTGCCTTCTCTTTTGTTACTATAACCGTTTTTTTGTATTCGTTATAATATTTTTTCTTGTTATTGAGATCAATAGGAATTGATGTTATCGTAATTTTGTTAATCGGAGTTTGAGCAAACGACTGAAATGCAGCATATACAATGTCCCTTTTAACTATATCATTGATCATTTTGTCTGAATCATTCTCCAAAATAGGTTTTGAAACCTGAATATGTAAGTTATTTTCATCATTATTTATAAATTTTAATGTTCCCTGCTCAACTGTAAAATCATGAGCATCTTCCAACATTTCTTTTACAGACTTATATTTTTTTAGCTCAGATGGATTTATTTCTTTAGTCTGGATTGTTACAGCTTCATCTTCACCTGTTATGGTTTCATTCTTTTTATCATTGCTGCAACTTATTAATGCATAGAAAGATACAATTAGAAATATTTTTTTCATAGTAAATATTGGTTTTTTTATTAGCTTATAAATATATAATTTTTATTGATCGTATGATTATGGAAACTCACATTCAGGATTTTACAAGCTACGATTTTTAAAGATTGTGAGGATTTAAAGGATAAGTGAAAGATATTGTTTAAAAGAGTTCAGGGCGGCCGAAGGCCGCCCTGAACTCTTTATAGTAGATTCATTTTATTTGTTTTAAAACTTCTAATAACTCAGGGATTTTATTTACCTGTGATTCGGTCCAGAAATAATGGTCATTATCAATTATACCAGAATCTTTTAAATAAATTGAAATTCTTTTTGTATTTTTTTCAATATAAAAATTGAAAGAAATTTCCTTAGAATTGAAAATATAAGTTGTGGACTGTTTTTTTTCTGTCTTATCATTTATGTTGGGTATAACATATAATTCTATAAACTGAATAAATTCTTCTACTTCATTTAAATCAAGCCATGAAGTTTTAAAAAAACGTCTTGACTTTCCCATAAAATCATATTTTGCATCCATGTCTATCTGAATAGATTTCATTTTCTGATTTGTTTTTAAATCAATTGCTTCAACCGGAAAGAATGAAACTTCTTCTCCAATGCCTGATTTAAAATCAGCGGTAACATTCCAATTTTTATTGACTTGGGTAAAATCAGCACCATTAATGAATTTTCTTGTGCTGGAATTTGATTGATCTTTTTGCTGTGCGGAAAAATGTAAAAAAAGCAAAAAGAATGAGGTTGTAATGATTTTCTTCATAGGAATTTGTAGTTTGTAATTTTTAAATATAAGAATATTCGATCATTGGAAATTATGGAAACCCATATTCTTAAAAATATAAATTGTTTCGGCGCGGCTGAAAGCCGCGCCGAAACCCACTTACTGTAAAATTCTAAATGTTTATACTACTTTATTTTGTTCACAAAACCGGTTACAGCATTTACGAAATCCTTATTCTTTTCATAATACAGAAGATGTCCGCCATCAATAGAAACCACCTTCTGATCCGGAAATTGAAACGTTTTATAATGTTGAGTTCCTACGGCTTTATCCCTTTTTCCGGTAATAATTAATGTCGGAACCTTAATATCTTTAGTGATTGGAGCATAATTTGCATAATACTCCGGGAAATCTTTAGGCTTGGAAATAACGGCCATACCGAAATCTATAATTCTGGGATGAAGAGAATCTATTTTATCCATTTGCTTGATGGTTTCAATATCTTCGGTGAGAAATTTGTACCCAATTCTTTTCTTTCTCAATGCAGCACTGACTTTTGATAATTCTGAAGAAAGACTGTCTTCGGAAATTATTTTATTCTTTTGTTGAAGAAGGCTGTTTCCGTATTCTATCTGTTCTTTCAGAGATTCGTTATTAAGAAAATGAAGCGTGATATTAGCTAGGATAAGTCCTTTTGTATGTTGCGAATATTTTTTAGCATAGTTTACTGCAATAATTCCCCCGAAAGAATGAGCCAGCAGAAAAACCTTGTCAAGCTTCAGATGTTGCCTCAATTCTTCAATGTCCTGAACCATTGCTTCCAGATGGTAATTTTCTGATGTCCCGGATTTTCCTGATCCCCGCTGATCCATGTAAATCATTTGCATATTTTTTTCCAGATTGTTTCCTCCCAACAGCTCAAAAGAAGCGTATCCCTGGCCGGGGCCTCCCGGAATATAAATGCAGGCTTCTCCTTTTCCTGAAACTTCATATTTAATTCTGACATGGTCGGAGGTTTCAAAAAAATCTTTATTGCCATGACTCTGGGCGGAGACAAAAATAGCTGTAAGAAAAAGAAATATAATTGATTGGATCGTTTTCATATTATAATAACAGTTAAGTAAGATGGTTTATTACTTATAAAAATACAAAAACAGAATCCGGTCATTTAATCTGCTGTGAAGTTTGCACATATCTGCAGATCCTTTTAAACTGTAAAAATATCATTTGAAAAGCTCATCAGTTATCAGGATGTATGTTTTGATGATAATATTACGGCTACAATATTGAAAAATTGCATCAATCTAAATGAAAATCAAGCGGATAAGTTATAAATTTACAATACAAAGAGAGCAGCAATGCACCTCTATAACCATTAATATATACAGCATGAAAAAAACAGACGGAATGCATGACAGTGTACAACAGCACGATAAGTTGGGCATACAATTCAATTCAGCTGAAAACCCTTACCTTTCTGCTGATATTCAGCAAAAATTCCTTCAGCCCGGTAAGTTGTCTTCATATTTTATTGTACTGATTGAAAGTGGTTCCATCCGTTATAAATTGGATTTGCAGGACATTACTCTCACAGACGGACAATTGCTTTTTGCAATGCCCAATCAGGTTTTTACACCGCCGGATAATACAGATGGTCTTAAATATTTTAAGGTGCTGTTTGATGAAAACACCTTGGCATTGCTTCCGCAGCAATTTTCTTTTTTAGTCAATCCTTTAAACACGCAAAAAATAATATTTGATGATGTCACGAGGCAACGTATACAAAAAGTTTTTGAAATTTTAAATCAATTGCTTCAAACAGATAAAAACCAACCGGATACAGAAGTAGTATTAGCTTATTTGAACTCATTACTGACAGAATTAAATAGCGCCTATTTCAAAAATAAAGAACCCGTAAATATTTTAAACGCCAACCTGTCAAAATTTATTGAGTTTAAATTAGCGGTTGAAACACATCTCATTGAGCAGCCTTCCATCAATACCATTGCTGAAAAACTAGCCCTTACCACCAATAGTTTATACCGCATTGTAAAAGAATATTCAGGTGTTTCACCCAAGAATTTTTTTACTGGCCGCCTGATGATAGAAGCACAGCGAAAACTGCATTATTCTAATCTTTCCGTAAAAGAGCTTGCTTACGAGTTAGGGTTTAACGATGCAGATTATTTTTCTAAGCTTTTCAAAAAATGTACAGGAAAAAGTGTGACCGAGTTTTTAGAAAACACCCGGGATTTGTCGGGTAAATAAAATGATTTGTCCATCTCACTTCTTGTTTGGCACCATACATTTGCTTCATAATTTTAAAACAAAGAAATGAAATCAGCATTAGTAACAGGAGCAAACAAAAGCATTGGCTTTGAAGTAGTAAAGCAGCTTGCTCAGAAAGGAATTTATGTTTACCTCGGCAGCCGCAACTTACAAAACGGTATGGCAGCCGTTGATAAACTGAGAGCGGAAGGGCTCAACAATGTAGAAGCTATTCAGCTTGACATTACAGATGACGAATCAGTAAAAAATGCCCGTTCAGAAATAGGCAGTAAAACAAAAGTACTGGACATACTTATTAATAATGCAGGTATTTACGGAGGGTATCCACAAACTGCACTTGACGCAACTATTGACCAGTTTAAAGCAACTTATGATGCAAATCTTTATGGCGTAGTAAGAGTTACGCAGGCATTTATTGATTTGCTGAAAAAATCTCCGGAGCCCCGTATTGTAAATGTAAGCTCAAGCCAGGGTTCGATTACCCTTCACAGCGATCCTGCATATAAATACTACGACTACAAAGGAGTTGTGTATCTTTCTTCAAAATCAGCGATGAATATGTTTACCGTTGTTCTGGCCTACGAATTAAAAAACACCGCTTTCAAAATAAATGCTGTTTGTCCGGGATATACCAAAACAGATTTCAATGGTCACCGCGGGCCGGGAAGTATAGAAGATGCCGGGAAAAGGATTGTAAAATATGCTTTGATTGGTAATGACGGAGCCACAGGGAAATTTTTTAGTGAGGAAAATAATCCTGAAACCAGTGAAATACCGTGGTAAAAACCGATAAAACAAAAACTTTACTACACTGAAATTGACAGTGTTCCACAAAGAAATCAAAATATAAAAGATATTTAAATTGACTATACAATATCGGTTGTATGGATATGAAATAAAAACGCACCGGACAGGTGCGTTTCTAATAAGTATATGAAAACATTCAGCTAAAAGACTTTCTAAATTCCAGAGGAGAAAGGCTTGTTTTACTTTTAAATAATTTACTGAATGACTGAGGATGCTCAAACCCCAATTCGTAGGCTATCTCACTAACCGATAACCGGGTGGTGGATAATTTTTCCTTTGCTTTTCCGATCAGTTTTTCGTGAATATGCTGTTGGGTATTCTGGCCGGTAAGTACTTTTAGCAGTCCCGTTAGATAACCCGGAGATACATTCAGTTGGTCCGCGATATACTGAACGCCTGGAAGTCCTTTGGTAACCAGATCTTCACTGTTAAAATAATCGGTAAGTACTGTTTCCAGGGAATCAAGGATTTTATGGTTGGAAATTTTACGGGTGATAAACTGCCGCTGGTAAAAGCGTTCCGAATAATTAAGCAGGGTTTCAATCTGTGAAATAATAATATTCTGGCTGAATGTATCAATATTGGAATGATATTCCTGATGAATATTCTGAACAATATTATAAATTACATTTTCTTCTTTTTCGGATAGAAACAAAGCCTCATTCACGGAATAATCAAAGTATTCATAATTTTTTATGGTCTTTGCCAAAGGAGTGTGCCAAAGAAAATCAGGATGAATGAGCAGGATCCATCCCGTATGTTTCACAACCGAATCCGGATCTCTTTTAATCCTGAAAACCTGTCCCGGAGCCATAAAAAACATAAAGCCCTCATCAAAATCATATTGCTGCTGACCGTATTTTATTTTGGTGGCAGAAGTTCTTTTAACGGAAATAGAATAAAAATCCAGTATCCAGCTCAGTTCGGTTTCCTTTGCATCATCCTTTATTTTACTGTAATCTACAACACTGATAAGCGGATGCTCAGGTTTTGCCAAACCCCGGAACTGATGAAATTCACTGATGGTTTTGATTCTTACGGGCTGTTTCATATCACAAAACTAGTTATTATTGATGATACGCTGCTGCAAATTCTTCTGCAAAATCTTTCAGCTTTACCTTTCCTAAAACAGGTTGGTGCAGGTAATAGTCTTCATATAAAATACCGTTTCCTCTTGCTGCATTCATTTCCACAAAACCTTTGGCTGTTTTTGGGTTCATTCCGGCGTTCACCATGCCATTCAGGAGGTCTTCATCAGAAACAGTAAGCCATTTAAGATCGTTTTTTCCGATGGCTTTACCCAATGTTCGGGCAATTTCGTCAGGTGAAATTTCTTCACTTGCAATGTAGCGGATCTCTCTTCCGTTGAATGGTTTTTCAATTTCCTCAGCAATTGTATGGGCAATGTCGAGAGGTGAGACCCAGGGCTCTTTTTTATCCCCTCCATAATTCTGGATAATTAAGTTTTGTGATTTAATTGTGGGAATGAAGGAAAACATATTGTAATAAAATCCGACCGGACGCATGAATTTTATAGAAACATCTCCCGGAAGTTCATTTAATATTTGTTCTACATTATAATGAAAGGTAAGAATACCGTTTCCTTCACTCATATGTGCTCCAATGCTGCTCAGATGAATAATTTTTTTTACTCCTGACTTTTCAAAAGCCTCTTTGTAGTTTCTTCCGATTTGGGTATTGGCTTCTATGAAATCAACAGTATGATCAAAAAAGACCCCGGCATTCAGAGCTTCCATGGCATATACCATATCTGCCCCTCTGAAAGTTTCCGCTAAAAAATCTACATTTTCCATAGACCCGATCGTTGCTTTTGCTCCTAAAGCTTCAATTTCAGACTGTCTTTCATTGCTGCTGCTGATAACGGTTACAGAATGTCCTTTGCTAATTAATTCTTTCGTCAGCGGTTTGCTGATATTTCCTAATGAACCTGTTACGATAATTTTCATTTGACTTTGTTTTTTGTTGAAACAAAATTCCGTAATTATCAAAAAGTAAATGTAGCCGGATCTGCTTTTCTCGTAGCCAAAACAGGCAAGAAGTAATATCAAAAAAAAGAGCGGTAAAAACCGCCCCTTATCAACTAACAATATTTTTCAAGTAAACACATCCGCATTTAATCCCACTCAACTTATTACGAATATATAAAATATTTTTAAAACACCAAAAAGTGTGTTAAAAAATATTGGTGAATCATGTTATAAGTCCAAAGTCATAAATAAAGCAGTTTCTTCCGTATTTTCATAAAGCCTTGTATTCAATCCTGTGATAGCAAAACCCATTTTCCTGTAAAACTGTATTGCGGGATAGTTGGTATTCTGTGTTTCAAGTTCAATGAGCCTGCAATTTAAAGTTCTGGCTTCCCGGACAGCACTTTTTATTAACCGGGCTCCGGCTCCCTGTCTTCTTACATTTTCACTGACCAGAATATTTTCAATATAAAAACTGTTATTCCATGTTCTGTGTTCACAAATGATCCAGCCTAATAATTTTTCATCTTCATAAATACCGAAAGAATGTCCTTTTTTAATGATTTCATTAAGCTCTTCAATATCATCTGAAACGGTTTCCCAGGTTTTGGAATAGGGTATGGATTTTTCTTTTAGAACAAATTCAAAAGAACCGGCAAATTCTACAGCAGAAATGGCAAGTATTTTATCTGTAGTGTAGCCGTTTATTCCCCAATCTAAACTGGGATTTTCAATCAGCTTCTCTAATTTTTTTATTTCCATGAAAATGGGGGATTTTATTTTATTAAATTTTTAGGTAAATTTTCACCAGTAATTCTCATTCAGAAGATTTCTTCTGTAAAGAATGAATATCGGGAAATTCATGTATTGAATTGACTGTTATTAAATGCGTATTCCTTTCCAAAGCTTTATACAGATGATTAATTCAAATTTAAATAAAATTTCACACTCCAAAACTTTCAAAACTCTTAAATTTGTGGTCAACAAAAATTTACTAGATGCTTAGGAAAATTTCAATTGCGGCGGCAGCTTTATTGTCCGTGATTACAATCAATGCTCAGAAGAACAAAAATTCTCAGTTAGAAAGACCCAAATTAGTCGTAGGATTGGTGGTAGACCAGATGAGGTGGGACTATCTGTACCGTTTTTATAATAAATACGGGAATGATGGCTTTAAAAGACTTCTGAATACCGGATATTCTTTAAATAATGTTCATATCAATTATGTACCTACTATTACAGCTTTGGGACATACGTGCATCTATACAGGTTCCGTACCTGCAATTCACGGCATTGCCGGAAACGACTGGACGGATAAGGAAACCGGAAAGAACGTTTACTGTACCGCAGATGAAAGTGTTCAACCCGTAGGAACAACCAATACCAGAACAGGAAGTCATTCACCGAAAAACCTTTGGTCCACAACGGTAACGGATGAATTAAGACTGGCTACCAACTTCCAGGGAAAAGTAATCGGGGTTTCATTAAAAGACCGTGCTTCAATTCTTCCCACAGGACATACGCCAAACGGAGCTTTCTGGTTTGACGACAGTACAGGTAACTTCATTACAAGTACATGGTATATGAATGATTTGCCTCAGTGGATGAAGTCATTCAACTCACAGAACCTGCCTGAAAAATTAGTGGCAAACGGATGGAACACCTTACTTCCGATCAATCAGTACACAGAAAGTTCACCGGATAATTCTTCATGGGAAGGATTGCTGGGAAGTGCAAAAACACCTGTTTTTCCTTACAGTAATTTGGCTCAGGATTATCAGGCAAAAAAAGATAACATCCGCTATACACCTTTTGGAAATACATTGACACTTAAGCTAGCTGAAGCTTCTGTGGAAGGAGAAAAATTGGGAGGTGACCAGATTACTGACTTTTTAGCAATCAATTTAGCTTCTACAGATTATGCCGGACATAAGTTCGGCCCGAACTCTATTGAAGTGGAAGATGTTTATTTAAGACTTGATCAGGATCTTGCCGAATTTTTCAATTACCTGGATTCAAAAGTAGGAAAAGGGGAATATACGGTTTTTCTTTCCGCTGACCACGGTGGAGCCCACTCAGTAGGATTCCTGAAAGAACATAAAATCACTACAGGATTCTTCGGAGAAGGAATGGAAAAAGACATTAATCAGAAGCTGAAGGATAAATTCGGAGTTGATAAGCTGATCAATGCAGTAGACAATTACCAGATTTATTTTGACAGAAAGCTGATGCAGGATAATAAAATTGAACTGGATGATCTGAGAGATTTCACAATCAGGGAATTACAGAAAGATCCTACCGTTTTATATGCAGTATCTGTAGATGAAGTTCAGGAAGCTACTATTCCGGAGCCCATCAAGCAGAGGATCATTAACGGAATCAACAGACAGAGAAGCGGGGATATCCAGCTGATCTCCCACGATTCAATGCTTCCTCCATATTCCAAGACAGGAACTACACACAGTGTATGGAATTCTTATGATTCGCACATTCCATTAATCTTTATGGGGTGGGGAATCCAGAAAGGAGAAAGCAATAAAGCTTATAATATGACTGATATTGCGCCTACCGTTTCATCATTGCTGAAAATCCAGTTCCCGAGCGGAAATGTAGGAAACCCGATTACAGAAGTCATTGGAAAATAAAATCACAAAAAAGCATTCCTTTTGGGAATGCTTTTTTGTGAGTCATACTTCATCACTCATTATTTATGACCTTATCAGCCTCTGAATTTCTTTCCTGTATTTAAAATTCTGTCTCCTGATCCTGAAAATTAAAGAAAGCAATACAGCAATCACAAGAATGCCGGTACCAATAATAATTGCTGTAAAATAATGATAATGGGTCTTCATTTCACTACTTTTCTTAAGAGTCTCCATATTATGGTCATTAATTGAATGGTTGATGGATTTTAATTCATTCTGCTCCCGCTGAAAACGCATTTCAAAATACTTTTTGCTGTATTTCTGATAAAGTTCAGGGTTTCCGGTAGCCAGATAATTTTCAGACATTTCTTTGTATATGCCCTCATTAAGGATAAGATCGCCTGTGTTTTTGCTCAGATCTTCTGCTTTGATCAATAACTGAAGGGCTGTTTCATTTTCTTTACTCTGTTTGTACATTTCCGCCATTCCTTTTAAAGCAAATGCTTCAAGGCTTTTCGCTTTGTTTTTCCGGGCATATTCTGCAGACTGTATGAATGCCTGGTGGGCTTTTTCAAGTTGAGCCAGATTGAGGTAACAGTAGCCTATATTATAGTAAACCACACTCATATTAGAATACGTGGTTGGGTTATGTTTGATCTTTTCAAAATTCTTAATAGAGGTCAAAAATTTTTCAAGCGCAATTTCAGGATTCGACTGACTTTTGTAGATCATTCCGCGGATAGCATAGCTTCTTGCTGTTTCAATACGTTTTTCAGGCAGATCGTCAGGCAGTTTAGCCAGAAGCTGATCTGTTTCATTAAGGGTTTCAAGACTTTTGCTGAAAAGTTCCATCTGCTGATACTGTATTGCAGCTGAGATCAATACGCTGGTGCGGACCTTCAGATCATTTGTTTTTTGTGCCGTTTCTTTAGCTTTTAAAAGATAGAGTAAAGACTGGTCGAAATCCCTTTTTGCAATATTGGAAGTGGAAAGCAGCTGATAAATACTGATCTGCTTATGAATATCCTTTTCATTTCTGAGAAGATCTTTGCCAATTTTAATAGCATTGTCCGGATTATCGAAGATTTCAAGGCGGGCTTTTTTCATCATAGAGTCAAAAGGAACCTTCTGTCCCGAAACCGTGATCTGGAAACATAAAAGAATGACGGGAATAATTCTTAATACAATTTTCATAATGCTCTGCTTTTACTGATTTCCTGGATGTAAACGTTTGGAGACATTCCGGTTACGGATTTAAAAACAGTCGTAAAAGCACTGTGTGAAGAAAATCCTGAATATTCCGCGAGATAGCTTACCTTATAATTGAGATAAACCGGATCTGTTCTCAAAAGACGTGCAATGTGGTTGATTCTTAGCTCATTAATATAGCTGTTAAAATTTTTTCCTTTGCTGCTGTTGATGGCTTCAGAAAGGTATTTTGTATTTACACCCATTTGTGAAGACAGTACGGAAAGGGTCATGCTTTTGTCGAGATAACGTTGCTGCTTTTCCCATTCTTCCAGCTTCTGAAGAATTTCATCTTCCTTTTCCTTAGATATTTTATTCGGGTCTTTTTCGAGGGGTTTGCTGGTTTCAGCTATTTCCTTTGCATCCTGAATGTCTTTCTGTGAAGTAAGTTCCTGTTTTTTCTGTTTTTCAAAGAATTCAGACTGTTTTTTCAGGTCTTTATGACTGCTTTTTAAGATCATGAAACAGGCCAGAAGCCCGATGATGACAATCAGAAATGTGACAGAAATCCAGCTTATTTTTTTCAGCTGTTTCTGGTTCTGAAATTCCAGGTTATTGTTCTGATTGGTTTCCACCAGTTTTACAATATACCGTATGCCTTCTTTGGTGTTTGAATCTGATTTAGACCGGAGTTCAGTATAAAGTTTGTTGTACTGATGGTATTTTTCATCATTGCGGAGAGCAAAATAATTTTTGGATAAAGATTCATAGATCTTTACTTTTAAACTGTTGTAAGGAATACTTTCTATTTTTGAAAGTCCTTGTTCAAGAAGTTTGTTGGCAGTGCGGTAGTCTTCCTTTAAAAAATAATACCGTGACAGATTTTCATAAGCAAATGCCTGAAGAAAGTAGTAGCCTTTATTTTTTTCAGCTATTGCAAGTGTGCTTTCTAAAATTTGCCTGGCTTCCTCCGGTTTATTCTGTTTCATTAAAAAAGAAGCTTCGAATATCATGTTCTCTATTTTCAGGATCCGGTTTTCCTGGTTATTAAAACTGAGGTAATGATTACTTTTGATGAGGTTTTTCCGGGCATCGTCATAATTTCTTTTAATCCCGCAGTTAATAGCCTGAAGCTGGTAAAGTTTACCTGTAATCACGTTGAGCCTCGGATTATCACCTTTTAGTAATTTAGGATCAGCCAAAAGGCCGGAAATAATCTGTTGCGACTGGTTGTAAAGATCCAGATTCTGGTACTGGTCTGCCAGATTATAATCACCGGCTACCTGAAGAAAATAGGACAGCTTTTCTTTTTCCTGCGAATCTTCTTTCTGGCTGTAAATATTCACGGATTGCACATAATCTCCTTTCATGGCATAAGCCTGGGAAATAATATTCTGCAGCACAATCCTGTGTTCCGGATTCTGATCGCTGATGAGAAGGCTCTGGGAATAATTGATGCACTCATCTGGATTCTGATATAATTTCTGAAAAGCCTTATCTGCCAACATACTGAAATCCGGCCCCGACTGTCCTCTGATAAAAACTGAACACAGAATAATGAACAGAAAATTAATGTTTCGAATCCGGTTATTTAGGCAAAACGATGATTTTTTTGATTTTTTCCTTACAGCTTCCCTATGATCTGTCCTCAAAATAGATTTTTGTTATATGGTTGTATTTTAATGATTTATATTTTTTAGTCTTTTGAATTTCACGAATTGTGAAAGCCAATATCTTTTGAAAGGGTAAATATAATATTAATATTGTTTCAGCCAATTCAAAATATTAAACTTAAGTAATTATGAAAAAGATTTACAAAATTTTAATGAAAGCTTTATATACTTGCTTTCTGTTTGGATTTTATATAGCTAATGCCCAGCTGACCATCATGGCAGTAGGAAATTATACAGTAGGCGGTATTTCTGATGGTGGAATTGTCAGCATGCATACAAGTGCCGGTCAGATCTATAAATGGGACGAGCTAAATGGTTTGGTTCAAATAGGCTCTATATCCAACGGATATCCCGCTGCCGGAAGAACACTCATCACTGCCGATGGAACTAAAATAGGTTCTTCCACCACGAATACCGTAACCAGTTTTAACGAAATTTCAACCTATAACACGGCTTCAGCATCATGGAGTAATCACGGAGGATTGGTTCCCACCGGTTGGGACGGACACGTAAGCTCTACATGGGATATGACTTCAGACGGAAATACAATTGTAGGACTGGGATGGCTTACCGCAGGAACCGCACATGCCGTAAAATGGAATGCTGCAAGTGGAGTAACAGATCTTGGAAGCATTGTGCCCAACAGAAGCTCAAGAGCCAATGCCATCAATTCCGACGGGTCTGTAATTGTCGGATGGCAGGATCAGGATAACGGAACCAGAAGTGGTGTCAAATGGGTGAACGGGGCAGAAAGCTTTATCACCGACAGTAACGGTAATTATGTAGGCGAAGCAGGAGATGTTTCAGCAGACGGAACTACAATCATAGGAGCCGCAATGCCTAATCCATACGTATGGAACAGCGTAAACGGTCTTACATACATAACACATCCAAATTCCTCAGCCTTCTTCAGAGGGGGAGCAACCGGAATTTCTGCCGACGGTAAAAAAGTAGTCGGATTTTTCAGACCTTTCGCAGCACCTCCCATGTCTGGAGAAGGCTTTATATGGACAGCAGCAGGAGGACGTGTAAACCTGAATGATTATGCTGTAAGCATGGGAATTAATACCCAGGGCGTGAATATGTCACTTCCTCTGGCAATATCCCAGGACGGAAGAAGAATAGCAGGAGTTGGAACCAATGCATCCAACCAGATTGTTGCCTTTTTCCTGGATCTTTCTAAGGTGCTGCTTGCTACCAATGAAAGTACAAAACATAACAATACTATATCCATTTATCCTAATCCTGTAAAAGATGTTCTTTACATTAAAGGAATCAGTAAGATTGATAAGGTGGAAATTTACAATATGGTCGGTCAGAAAGTAAAAACAGACAATGCTGTGGAAAGCAGAGTAGACGTTTCTTCTTTATCAAAAGGAAATTATATTCTGGAGATTTTCGTGAAGGGGGAAGCTTCACAAAGTTTTAAATTTATCAGGCAGTAAAATAAAAATTAGAAACACTTAGAAGACTTGACTAAAAAACTCGCAGAATTTTTCTGCGAGTTTTGTTTGTATGGAATTAAAATTATTCTTCGTCTTCAATACCGTTTTCATCCTCATCCTCATATTGTTCCAGATAATAGCTGAAAGTAAAATCTTCTGTCTCATCTTCTGCATCTTCAAGGGTAGTAAGAAGATCTTCAAAAATCTCAAGCTGATCCACCGTCATATTAACAAATTCAATGTGAAGCGGCAGCTCCAGTCCTCCGGTAATAACATCAGACAGGGCGTCAAGATTGTCTCCAAAATCTTCGGGAAGCGTTACTTTTTCCTTTAATTGGGTATAAAAATCTTCGTAGTCGCCTATGTCTGTAAAATCGATATATATTGTCTTCATATAGAATTAAATTTCCAGTTTTTATTGATTAAAAAAGTTTTGCATGTTGGACAAAAATCTTTTTCTTCATTAGTGGGATTTCCGCCTTCTGCATCTCTCATAAAACATGTTTTTTCAGGACAGTGTTTTAGCCCCTGCGTATGCCCGAGCTCATGAATGGCTATTTTAAAGAACTGTTCATCAGTATTATTTTTGTTCAGCCTGTAGGTGGAAGCTACACAGGCTTTTCCGGGTCTGTAGCCCAGTCCCATAATGCCGTAATCTTTTATTTTCCCTTTTGTAACACTGATGTCTTTTGAGGTTAGTCCAATAGTTACAAAGCCTTCTTTTGTCCTTCCATCCAGAAACTTAATAATAGAATCTGCCCTGTAGCGGTTTCTGTCTTTGTAATAAGCGTTCTCCGGAAGGTCAATTGCGTTAAGAATTTTCACATTCGGATAAACCTTTCTGATTCCTTCTGCTGTTTCAGTCACATTTTCAGCGCTGAAATCTTTGAATGGCTGAATCAATATGGTCATCGGCTTATTCTCTAGATGCTTCTGTTGCTTTTCCGAACATGAAAATACTGAGAATAATGCTATAAGTATATAAAAACTACTGCTTTTCAAAACTCTTATAATGATTTTTAGTCAGGTAAACATCACCGTTTTTTGTAAAGATAATCCGGTCTGCATTTCTGTTTCCGCAACTGTAATTAACATCGGCTTCGTAATATTTTTCACTCTGGGGAAGCTTATTTTCCCTGTTTCCGAATTTATCCCCGCCAATAGCTCTTCCGGGCAGTATTTCACACAGATTTCCTTTGGAAGCATTCCAGCCCAGCTTTCTTGCCTCGTTTTTGGTGATATAATAATCGGGAAGTGTGTGATGCTGTTTTACGTAATTAATAACCGTTTTTTCCTCTGTCAGCTGGTCAATGGACTGTGAGGAAGATTTTCCGGGAATATTTTGAGAATCTGCAGAAGTATTTCCATAGTTCACGGTCTCTGTATTTCCCTTTTTATCCGCAATAAAATTATTGTAGATATACATTACAGACATTCCGAAAAGAAGTCCCAGGCAAATAAAAAAGACTGATCTTGTTTTACCGTTCATATAAACTTATAATTTATAGCTCAATATTAATCATTTCTCCATTCCTCGGGAATATCACAAATCGGGATAGGAACCATTTTATGTCTTGCCGCTTTATGCATTCTGTCAAAAATGATAAATACCTCCTTGTCCCGTCCTTCATAATCATCAACAGTTTTAGTATCATATTCTTTCTGAATTTTTTCCAGTTCAGGATAAGTTGCCCCAATTTGGTCTTCATCTGTTCTGTCGGAATCCCAAAGTCCGTCTGTAGGGATTGCATTTTGGATACTTTCGATAAGATTTAATTCTTTGGCAAGCTTGTAAACTTCAGTTTTATAAAGATCAGCAATTGGCGAAACATCTACACCTCCGTCACCATACTTTGTATAAAAGCCAATTCCGAAATCTTCCACTTTATTTCCTGTTCCACAAACCAATAAACCGTGCAGTTGTCCAAAATAGTATAAAGTCACCATTCTGAAACGTGATCTGGTATTGGCAAGAGCTAAATTATTACTCCATCTTCCTTCAACGTGGTTTTCAACAACATCTTCAAAAGCTTCAAAAGTAGGAGTCAGGTTGATTGTTTTTCCCTGAACATTTGGGAATCTTTTCTTAAGGTCTTCAATATGATCCTGGGCGCGGTTTACCTGGTCTTCTTTCTGGCGGATCGGCATTTCAAGAAGCAGTACTTCAAGCCCTGTCATGGCACAAAGTGTAGAAACCACCCCGGAATCTACTCCTCCGGAAACACCTACAACATATCCTTTTACATTAGCTTTTACAGCATAATCCTTTAACCAGTTTACAATATGATTTATTACTTTTTGGGTCTGCATTATTTATTTTTTTTAATCTATTCCAAATTCTTTAGGGTATTTTACTACGCCTGTTATGTTTTTTAATCCGTCTTTGATCAGTTCCACTGCCATTCCGTTAACTTCAGGAATCTCAAACGGAAAAGAAATTCCAAAATTACTGGTTTTTTCGTAACCAAACTTAGGATAATAATTTTCATGCCCGATTAAAATAACCGAACGGTAACCAAGTTCCCTGGCAATTGAATGACCGCGCAGGATAAGCTGTCCCCCAATTCCCTGATTCTGAAATTCAGGTTTTACAGAAACAGGAGCCAAAGCCAGCGATTCGAAAATTTCAGGGCTGTTCTCTATTTTAAGTTTTGTGAGCAGAATGTGTCCGGCAATTTCGCCATTTTCAGTTTCGGCAACAAGAGAAAGTTCAGGAATGAAAGCATCAGATTTTCTTAATTTTTCCACAAGGAAATGTTCCTGATGATCACTGTGTTCCATACCTCTGAAAGCTTCTTCCGTAAGCTTGAATACTTTTTTATAGTCTTTTTCCTCTTCCTGTCTTATCGTCAGCATATTATTGTACATATTTTTCACGTTTCAGCTCATACCAGTTACAGATCCCGTCAGGTTCTGTAAATTCACTGGTTTTCTCAAAGCCTAATTTCCTTAAAATATGATTGGAACCTGCATTTTCTGAATGAGCATAGGCATAAATCACCTCTGCCTTCATCTCATGAAAACCAAGTTCCAGCGATGCTTTTGCTGCTTCCATTGCAAAGCCTTTTCCCCATGATTCGGGCAGGTAACGATAGCCGAGTTCAATTACATTTTTATAACCGTTGACTTCCTGTGTCAGTAGTTTCAGGCCACTCCAGCCGATCAGAAGTCCGGTCTCCTTTTCAATGACAGCAAGTCTTCCTATACCGTTGTCCTCATATTGTTTCCGGATCATTCTGATTACATTTAATGATTCGCTTTGCTCTGTAAGTACCGGAACACCGATGTATTTCATCACTTCCGGGTTAGAATCCAGCAGGAACATACGTTCAACATCCGTTTCTTCAAGTTGTCTTAAAATCAGTCTTTCTGTTTCCAGTTTCATAGTATGGTTATTGTTCAAATCCAAAAATAGTTACATCTGTTTTTGCTCCCTTCTTGATATCGGTTTCCTTCATGGTATTTCCGCCTACATTCAGTGTTTGGAGGGCAGGATTTCCCGAAATATCAAGTTTCTGGATTTTATTGTGTTCAATATTTAATTTTCTTAAATTTTTAAGAGAGGTGATGTCAATTGTTTTTAACTGATTTAAAGATAATGTTAATTGGTCAATTCTTGGAGTTCCTTTTAATGAAATATTCTCCAGAAGATTATTGTCAAGATACAGGGAGGCTAAATTTTTAAGACCTTCTGCCTTGAAAGAGGAAATTTTGCATCCCGTACATGAAAACAGTTCAAGATTGGGCAAACCGGTAACAGAAACATTAGGAATGGCATTATCATCAAGCACAATCATTTTGGCATTGGTGAAAAAGAGTGCATCATCAGCCGAGGTAATGCCTTTCTGAACCAGAAATAAATTGGTAACCATATCAGCTTCCAGTTTTTCCAGCGAGCCGTTTTTGTTGAGGTCAAAATTTTCAAGTACGCCTTTTTCAAAGTTAGGATCCTTGAAATTAATCTTTTGGGCACAGAAAAGTGAATATCCTGAAATAACAAGACCAAAAGTTGCAAATATTTTCATTTTCATCATCGGTTGTGTTTTTAATCCTTATTTTTGTATCCTTAAATTTCATGTAAAAATAATGAAGATTTTTAGAATTATTGCCCTTTCCTCCATTTTAGTTCTTGCTTTGCATTCCTGCAAAAAAGAGGCCGAAAACCAGTGGAAAGTAGAAGTAAAAGCACCTGCTGAAAAAATTGAAGTTACAGATATTTCCAAAGAATTTTATAACCAGAATATTTCTTTAGAGCAGTTTAAGGCTAAATTTCCGTGGTTTCAGGGAACCGTTTCCGATGCAGATTTTGGGAAAAGACGCGCAGATGCGGAAGAAATCAGGATTTATAAAGAAGCAGCGGGTAAAATAGACCAGGCAAAACTTCAGAATGAGCTTCAGGATTTGTTTTCCCACATCAAATACTATTTTCCACAGTTTAAAAGTCCTAAGGTTTACCTTTTTTCATCGGCACTTCAGATGGTTCAGGACCCTATCTTTTATGATTCAAAGGGAAATCTTCTGTTCATAGATATTACCGGATTTATGGGGGATGGCAATGCCAATTACAAAGGGCTTGAACTGTATTTCCAGAAATCAATGAATCCACAGAATATCGTTCCCAAAGTTTCCCAGATCTTTGCTGAAAGTATTGTTACGGAATCTCCCGATCATCAGAAATTCATTGACCAGGTTATTCTGAACGGAAAAATCATGATACTGCAGGACGCTTTCCTTCCCGATACACCGGATTACCTGAAAATGAACTATACCAAGAAACAATACGACTGGGCAGTAGCCAATGAAGCTAATATCTGGAATTATTTTGTAGAAAGTAACCTGATCTTCGGAGATGATCCAAGACTGGTAGAACGTTTCATTTCTCCCGGGCCATTCTCGAAATTTTATACAGAAATCGATAACGAATCTTCCCCCCAGATCGGAATTTTTACAGGCTGGCAAATCTGTAAAGCCTATTTCAGACAAAAACCAGAAACCAAACTGGTTGATTTTTTAAAGCTTGATGCCACAAAAATATTTAATGAAGCAGTGTATAAGCCTAAAACACCATAATAGTTAAAATAAATGATAACCTTCAAAGCAATTTGGAGGTTATTTTTTTTAATATAATATCCCTTTTACCAGTGAAGATAGTTTCAAAGGAATTTTAGATAAGCCGAAGAAGTAGTAACTTTGCGGAAAATTTTAAATTGATATGAGAAAAACTCAGATTACAATAGATGTAGAGCTGGATGAGAACCACATTCCCGAAAGTATAACATGGAATGCCCAGGATGGCGGTGTGGAAAAAGAAGAAACAAAAGCTACAATGATCTCGGTTTGGGACGACAAGACAATGGAGGCTCTGAGAATTGATCTTTGGACGAAAGAAATGCCGGTAGATCAGATGAAGATGTTTATCCATCAGATTTTGGTATCTTTAGGAAATACTTACCAGAGAGCAACCGGAGAAGAAGATGTGGCACAGTGGATAGAGCAGATTGCTGAAGAATTTGCGGTAAAATCTGCTATAAAAATGTAACCAAATCAGTCACAAAATACTTTCAAAAGCCTTGATTTGCTTATGACAGGCTTATAAAAATAAAAATGTTATGAATTTTAATACAAAAGTAATTCACGGAGGGCAGCACCACGAGTCTGCAACAGGTTCTGTAAATGTTCCTGTATTTTTAACTTCTACATTTGCTCAGAAAAGTCCGGGTGTACATTCCGGGTATGAGTATTCAAGAGCTGCCAATCCTACAAGACAGGCTTTGGAAGATTCTCTGGCGAGCATAGAGAACGGAGCGAGGGGCCTTGCTTTCGGTTCAGGACTTGCTGCCATCGACTG
This sequence comes from Chryseobacterium shigense, assembly GCF_014207845.1. Taxonomy (NCBI): domain Bacteria; kingdom Pseudomonadati; phylum Bacteroidota; class Flavobacteriia; order Flavobacteriales; family Weeksellaceae; genus Chryseobacterium; species Chryseobacterium shigense. The sequence goes on along the minus strand of NZ_JACHLC010000001.1, from coordinate 2,032,256 downwards.
TGTTTTAAAATTATTAAATCCGGGAGATGAGGTAGTAGCGGTAGACGATCTTTATGGCGGCACTTACAGAATGTTTACAAGACTTTTTGAAAAATATCAGCTTAAATTTACGTTCGTGAATTTTGATGATGTTTCCAAAATTGCAGATGTTATTACAGACAAAACAAAACTGATCTGGATAGAAACTCCAACAAACCCATTGATGAAGTTGGTAGATATTAAAGCAGTAGTTGAAATAGCGAAAGGAAAAGATATCCTTGTAGCGGTTGACAATACTTTTGCAACACCTTATATCCAGAGACCTATTGACCTTGGAGCAGATATCGTAATGCACTCAGCTACGAAATATTTAGGCGGACATTCCGATGTAATTGCCGGAGCTTTGATTGCAAAAGATGCAGAGTTGGGCGAAAAACTTCACTTTATTCAGTTTGCAAGCGGTGGTATTTTAGGTCCGCACGATTCTTACCTTGTTTTAAGAGGAATCAAGACTTTAGCAATAAGAATGCAGCGTCATTCAGATAACGGACTCGCTGTAGCAAAATATCTTGAAACCCATCCGGCAGTAGATAAAGTAATTTACCCTGGTTTAGAATCTCATCCTCAGTATGAACTTGCCAAATCCCAGATGAAAGAATCAGGGGGAATGGTTTCCTTCACATTCAAATCAGGTAAAAAAGAAGATGCTGTTAAATTTCTGGAAAGACTAAAAGTATTTACTTTGGCTGAATCTTTGGGAGGAGTAGAATCTTTAGCGAATCATCCAGCATTGATGACACATGCTTCCATTCCGGCAGATAAACGTGAAGAGCTGGGTATTACAGACGATTTGGTTCGTTTAAGCGTTGGTATTGAAGACTCGGAAGATCTTATTGCAGATCTTGAGAGAGCATTTTCTTAATCCTTTAACATCAATCATCATGAGAAGGATTCAGTTATTTTTAATCTTAAGCTTTTTCAGCCAGATTGCATATTCTCAGGTAAAAACTACCGATGAATTGTATAAAACAGCTAAAAAGCTGGACAGCCTGATATTTGATATAGGATTTAATAAATGCGATCTTTCTCATTATGATACTGTCATCAGTGATGATCTGGAATTTTATCATGATAAAGGCGGAATCACAGAGGGAAAGACAGCTTTCATTGCTTCCATTAAAAACAATATCTGCGGAAGTCCGAATAAAGTAAGAAGAGATCTTGTTCCCAACAGCATGAAAGTTTACCCGTTATACAGCAATAATGCCCTGTATGCTTTTGTACAGGAAGGAGAGCATGAATTTTTTGAATTTTCCAATGCAAAATGGGTGAAAGGAAGCCGTGCAAAATTTACTATTTTATGGCTTCTGGAGAATAAACAGTGGAAAATGAAAAGAGTACTGAGTTACGACCATCATTTATAATCAATATGAAAAATACCAGAAAAGCTACCATTCAAGACCTGAATCAGTTGGCAGGGCTGTTTGACCAGTACAGAATTTTTTATCACAAAGAATCAGATATTTCTTCTGCTGGAAACTTTCTACAGGAAAGAATTAACAATAAAGATTCCGAAATATTTGTTTCAGAAAAAGATGGTGAACTTACGGGATTTGTTCAACTTTATCCTATATTTTCCTCCACAAGAATGCAGCGTTACTGGCTGCTGAACGATCTTTATGTAAATGAAAACCACAGAGGAAAAGGCTATTCCAAAGAACTGATTGATGAAGCAAAACAACTTTGCAGATCATCAAACGCCTGCGGAGTCCTTCTGGAAACAGGAAAAAGCAATGATGTAGGGAACCGGTTATATCCCGCATGCGGCTTCGAGCTTTATGATGCTGTGAACTTTTATGAATGGACGAACAGAGAGAATTAAAATGGGAATGGTCGATAGTAAATTTTACGATATTAGTTAATGATCACCCATTGCTTATTACTCATCATTTATAGTTAAAAAAATATGTCAGATTTTCAAAAATACGTACAAAGATATTTAGACCAGATTCCTTCTGAAAACTGGATCGAAGAATTAAAAATTTCAGGTGAGAAAACGGTAAAACTGTATTCAAACCTTACAGAAGAACAGTCTCTTTTTGCTTATGCCGAAGGAAAATGGACGCTGAAAGAACTTTTACTCCATTTATCAGATACCGAAAGAGTATTTCAATATAGGATTCTGGCTTTTGCAAGAGGCGAAAAAGCTGAATTGCCTGGCTTTGATGAAGAAGGTTATGCCGCCAGTTCTTTTGCAGATAAAAGATCCCTGGAATCTCTACTGGAAGAATATAAACTTGTCAGAAAATCTTCCCAAATTCTTATTGAAAGCCTTGAACCATCTGCTCTCAAGAGCATAGGAGTTGCCAATGGAAATGAATTGGCAGCAGAGACAATCGGAAAATTGATCGTAGGACACAATTACCATCATGTAAATATTATTGAAGAAAGATATCTGCCGGGATTGAAATAAAACCTAGATTAAAAATTTAAATGATATACATAATTCAATAGGAACGGGCTTTAGCCCGTTTTTTTAATGAAAACCATTTAAATCCGGCTTTAGCCAAAACTTAAATAAAAAATATTATTTTTGGTTAAAACAACACAAATGTCATTTATCAAAATTTATATTCATCTTGTTTTTTCAACAAAAAACCGGATACCTCACTTGAATACATTTGATTTAAGAATAAAAGTATGGAGGCATATTAAAGAGAATGCTTCAAAAAAAGAAATATTTTTAGATATGGTGAATGGTTATTCTGATCATTGTCATTGCCTGATTTCTTTAGGATCCGGTCAAAATATAGAAAAGATAGTTCAACTTCTGAAAGGTGAATCTTCTTATTGGATTAATAAAAATCAACTTACAGCAGATAAATTTTCATGGCAGGACGAATATTTTGCTGTGTCCGTTTCTGAGTCGAAGGTTGAAGCTGTAAGAGAGTATATTAAGAATCAAGAGAAACATCATCAGAGAAAAAGTTTTACAGAAGAATATCAGGAATTTCTTGAAAAGAATAATTTTAAATAAATTTTGGCTGAAGCCTTGATAATTTATGTTTTTTGTTAATGGGCTAAAGCCCATTTCTATTGAATATGTTGGTTTTTTCGGTAAGACATCTGTCAGGATTGAAATACTAAAACATGGTTTAAAGATTTAAACGGTATATCATTCAATAGGAACGGGCTTTAGCCCGTTTTTTTAATAAATCAATTCTAATAGGGCTTTAGCCAAAATCTAATAATCTAAACAGAACATTTATCCTCATATTTTTGGCCGAATCTCGTTGTTTCTTTACCTTTATACGCAGGTTTTAGGCCCTGGAAAATTATGGAAAACATTATTGAAATATTAAAATCCGGTGGAACAATTCTTTACCCTACAGACACTATCTGGGGAATTGGTTGTGATGCTACCAATATAGAAGCTGTCAATAAAATATTTGACATCAAGAAAAGGGAAAAAAACAAATCCATGATTATTCTTGTAGAGTCTGAAAAGAGGCTTCAGGAACTTGTGGATGTGCCGGAAATGGCCTGGGAAATTATTGATCTTAGTGAAAAGCCGGTAACTATTGTTTATGAAAATCCCCGCGGACTTCCAAAAGAACTTCTTGCTGAAGACGGAAGCATAGGAATCAGACTGATAAAAACAGATTTCTGCAGAAAACTGATTACAAAACTGAATAAACCTCTTGTTTCAACTTCTGCCAATTTCAGTGGTGATAAAAGTCCGTTGAAGTTTTCTGACATTTCAGCGGAAATCATTAAGCTGGTAGATTATGCGGTAGAAGAAGACAGGGAAAAGATTTCAAAATATTCAGGTTCTTCAGTAATAAAAATATGGAACGACAACAGGATTAAGGTGCTTCGAGAGTAAAATTCTGCAACAATTCCTTCAATTTAAAATCTTGTCAGTGTATACCGGCAGGATTTCTTTTTTTTAATTTCTATCTTTGCATTCTTCAACTGATAAAAGACATGCCATGAACCACCAAAAGTTTGCTGAAGAATGGATCCGTGCCTGGAATTCCCATGACCTTGAAGATATACTTTCTCATTATACAGAAGATATTGAAATTACAACACCCATGATCGTAATAGCTACGGGAGGAAAAGAAAGTACATTAAAAGGAAAGAATGCCGTCCGTGAATATTGGAAAAAAGCACTGGACAAATTTCCGGACCTGCATTTTGAGCTGATAAAATCTACAGGAGGAGTAAATTCGGTGGCACTTTTTTACAAATCTATTATGGATAAACATGCTGTGGAAGTTATGTTTTTTGATGAAGAAGGAAAAATTAATAAAATGTATGCCCATTATGATTAATGGAAAAGATGCATTGCTAGAAAAGGACGACCTATTTATTAAAGATGAAAATTAATCTTGCCCAGAATAAAAATTTAAAGCTTTTCAAGATCATTGCTGAAGCTGCGGAAAAAAACAACCAGTCGGTATATATTGTCGGCGGTTATGTCCGTGACCTTCTGATGAAAAGAACAGCGTCTACGGATATTGATTTTGTAACAGAACAAAGCGGTATCGAGCTTGCGCAGACTGTTGCAAAGGATATTGACCCTAAATTAAAAGTTTCTGTCTTCAAAACATACGGAACTGCCATGATTAAATACAGAGATCTTGAGCTGGAATTTGTAGGAGCCAGAAAAGAAAGCTATACCGAGAACAGCCGCAAGCCGGAAGTGGAAGGCGGAACGCTGGAAGATGATCAGAAAAGAAGAGATTTTACCATCAATGCGATGGCAATTTCTTTGAATAAAGCCAATTTCGGAGAGCTGGTAGATCCCTTTAATGGAGTTGAAGATCTGGAAAAAGAAATTTTAAGAACTCCGCTGGAACCCGCTCAAACCTATTCTGATGATCCTTTGAGGATGATGAGAGCCGTTCGTTTTGCTTCAACATTAAACTTTACAATTGAGGAAAAGTCCCTGAACGCTATAAAGCAGGAAGCAGAAAGAATCAAAATTGTTTCTATGGAAAGAATCATGGTTGAATTCAATAAGATCATGATGTCCAAAAAACCTTCCGTAGGATTGGGATTAATGGAAGAAACAGGACTTTTAAAGCTGGTTATTCCCGAACTCATAGAACTGAAGGGAATAGAAGAAGTAGAAGGACAGACCCATAAAGACAATTTCTACCATACATTGGAGGTAGTAGACAATATTTCTGAAAATACAGATAATTTGTGGCTTCGTTGGTCAGCATTATTGCATGATATAGGAAAAGCTCCTACCAAAAAATTTGTTGAAGGAACCGGATGGACTTTCCATGGCCATGAATTCTTAGGCTCAAAAATGGTAAAGACCCTTTTCCAGAGATTGAAACAGCCGCTGGGAAGCGATATGAAATACGTACAGAAAATGGTAAAACTGTCATCCCGTCCCATTGCTCTGATTACAGATGACGCTTCAGATTCTGCACTGAGAAGACTTTTATTTGATGCAGGTGAAGATCTGGAAGACCTGTTTACCCTGTGTAAAGCAGATATTACAACCAAAAATTCCAGAAAACAGGAACGGTTTAAAAAGAATTTCGAATACGTAGCAGTGAAGATCAAAGAAGTGGAAGAAAAAGATCAGGTACGTAACTTTCAGCCACCGATCACAGGAGAAGAGATTATGCAGATGTTTAATCTTAAGCCTGGAAAAGAGATCGGAATTCTGAAAGAAAAAGTGAAAGAAGCAATCCTGGAAGGTGAGATTCCCAACGAAAAAGAAGAAGCTGAAAAGTTTGTTATTGCCGAAGCTGAGAAACTGGGGCTGAAATATAGCTAAACTTACAATATAAAAAAAACGGGCTACGGCGGGACAAAGTCCCGCCGTAGCCCGTTTTTAATAATCCCCGAAATAAAATCCGGCTGCTTCGTAGAAGCAGCCGGAAAAAAACACAAATGATGAAAAAAAATAAAAAATTATATTATAATACCGGAGTATTAAATTTCTTAGTTAGCATAAACGGAATTTGAACCGATACCTGCAGTAAATGATCTGATTACAGAACCTGAAGTGCTGTATACTACAATTTTACTGGCCTGTGTGAATCCGTTTGAATCCGAAGTGAAAATCTTGTCATTGATTACGCTGAATCCGTATAGAGGAGAAAAATCATCCACACCGTTCGCAACAGTAAACAAAGGTGATGCAGGCACTGTTGTGGCGCTCATATCCATACCGTATACTTTTTTCCCTGAAGTGAAATAATATTTACCGTTTGAAATTTCGAGATTGGTAGCATTCGAAATACCTGTTAAAGTAGTTGTTTTTGTGATGCTGCCTGTGCTTGAAATCTGGTAGATATAAGAATCTGCAGTTCCCGCTGCAATAGCATATACATTTTGATTGTTTGAAATGATCTTGTTGATATTTCCGGCCGGTAATGTAATGGTGGACTGAACATCATTAGTAGAAGTATTGATGTAAGAAATTTTATTTCCATAACCGAATGAAGCATTCTGTACGAAAATATTGTTTCCTGCCTCCACAATCCTTTCAGCAGCATCCGTAAAAGAGATTTTTTTGATGAAAGAACGGTCTGAAACCCTGTAAATACTCACAAACTTATCCCCTAAATATTTATCATTTGTTACATAAATATTATTGTTGGCAAAAGCCATATAACGTGGAGTATTAAGTTCGGCTGTAATTTCGCCGTTTGCTTTGAAATTATAACGGTTTACGATTTGGATTTTATTCGAGTTATTCAATAGCAGATAAGCATTTTCACCGTTGAAAGCAACCATCTGTAAAACGTCACCCAATTTGGCACCACCGTTGTTAAGGGCGAAAACGTTATCCTGTTTAAGGTTCAGGTCTGCACTTACAAACGTTACGTCTGCTTCCGGTTTCCCGAAAGTACCTTCATTGGCAATCAGAAAACCGTTGCCGTAGAATATTTCCTGCTCATCATTACTGTCACTGTTACAGGACACAATGCCCGAAAGAAGTGCAAAAGCAAAAAGAAAATGTAGAAATCTGTTCAGTTTCATAATATTTTTAAGTTTAAAAATTAATGGCTGCATAAACACTGTAATTTCTCTTCGGCATCGGATAATAAGATACCGTCTGGTAAACAGTGTTGGTTATATTATTTACTTTAAATCCTAAAGTATATTTTTTGAAAAGTGTGGCAGAAACTCCTGCATTTAAAATAAAATAAGGGTCAATTGCTGTTGATCTTTGCTCATCACTAGTAGTATAGGTAAGACCGTTAAATAATCCCTGAGCATACAGCTTAAAGAAAGAATATCCATATTCTATATTTCCGACAGCTTTATGAACCGGAACATACATCATCTGCATTTGGGATTCTTTATTTATTGATTTCGAATAAGTATAGCCTCCATCCACTTTCAAAGCATGTTTTCCGAAATTTTTATTCCAGGTAACCTGGGATTCCAGACCGTAAGATTCAACCCGGGATGTATTGAAGGGAGCCCAATATCCATAAGACGTCGGAAGCCAGTTAATAAGATTCCTGATGTCCATATAATAAGGACTTAAAGTCACTTTAAAATCCCCGAAGCTGAACTCATTATTCATGTCAACATTCGTAGAAGTTTCAGACTTTAAATCCAGGTTTCCTCCCGGTTGCCAGTAAAGATCATTAAAAGAAGGAAATCTGAAGTTCCTTGAAAAATTAATCCCTAAATGATACCATTGTAAAGCATCCCATTTTCCTGAAAAAGAATACAGAAGCGGAGAAGAAATACCTTCTACAAAATCCTTTTTGATTCCTCCTTCAAAACGGAGATCTTTCGTTGCAAAATATCTTACCAAACCGGATAAGGAACCCACATTTCTGCTGATAGAACCAATTCCGGACTGATAGCCTTTGCCTTTATTCACCTGAAATTCACCGATTGCATTGATGTTTATTTTTGGGGAAATGAAGTAGTTGAAATCATTTTTGAAAATATAATTCTTTCCCTCCGCACCGCTTGTTTTAGGCTGGTTAAGATCTGAGAAATACTGGAAATTATCTTCCGTATAAGCTGCTTTTAAGCTGTTGGAAAGATTACTTTTATTGATATCCCATGCAATCAGGCTTCTTACAGTCTGTGCATTATATTTTGTCTTATTGCCGTTCTGCTCAAAAATAGGGTAATGCTGTGAGGCATCAAACATTTGGTTCTGCCATGAAATAGTCTGATGATCAGCAATTTTATAGGATACTCCGATATTTGCAGAAGTATTATAATACTTTCCGTTGATATTACTGAATCCCGTATTTCCCACAACGAATTCAGGAACTTTATAATCATTCTGGCTCGTTACATAACTTCCGGAAACTTTCACACTCAATTTATCATTGCTGAAAGAAGCCTGGACAAAATTATTATAAGTATCAAAAGAAGCCGCTTCCGAATAAACAGAAGCTTTAAATCCTCTGTTGAAATCCAGAATATTATTTAAATGAATACTTCCTCCAATGGCACCACTTCCATAAACCACACTTCCTCCACCGGCTTTTACATCAATCTGATCATATCCGAAAAGGGGAATATTATTCACATCTCCCTGTCCCAGAAAACTGGAATTGATATTGATTCCATTCCATACAAAAGCGGTCTGCTGGGCAGTAGTTCCCCGGAATGACGGTGAAGAAACAGCTCCACGACCGTTTTCCTTAACATAAATAGAAGATTGGAAACGTAAAAGTTCAGAAAGATTAGTTGAATTTTTTTCTACATCTTTTGGAGTAAGAGTACGTACCGGATGAAAAAGTTTCACTTTACTCATCTGGCTGTCGAAAATATAAATAGTATCAATGGCTTTCTCCTGTCCGAAAAGAAAGCTGCCGTAAGATGTACAAAGCAGTAATAAAGACCTTTTTATATCCATACTATTTTACTTTTCCTCCGAAAGTAATACGTTTTTAGTTATAATTCTGGCAGGTCTCCTGACTTTCGCTTTCTGTGCCTTCCCGTGTAAACAGTGACTTTTTACAGAAATTTTTAATGCGATCTACAGTTGCGGGGACAGTTTGGGCGTTTCACCCAATTCCCTATTATTTCCAAAATGCTGGAAACCAAAATTTTTGCAAAGATAACTTTTTAAATGTATCCCACAAAAAAGGTAAAAGTCAATTGTGAATTATGAATGATCAATTTTGCTTTGAAGAGAAATATAAAACGACTTTTTCAAATCCGGATGTTCACTTGCAAAGCAAAATTCACTATTGACAAAACTTCATCCTACAAAAATGATGAATCAAAATAAAACGGCAGCAGATCCTTAATAGAATGCACCTTTACCACTTCATCATTCATGCTTGAAAAATAAAGATCGATGTTTTCATGCTGCTTGGTTTCATATTCTATTAAACTTTGCCTGCAGGCTCCGCATGGTGGGATAGGAGGATTTTTTTCATGGAATTCTTTTGGGCCTCCCACAACAAAGATCTTTTTCACCTTTACATCAGGAAAATTGGCTGCTACCCAGAAAAGAGTGGTTCTTTCTGCGCAAAGCCCTGACGGATAAGCCGCGTTTTCCTGGTTGTTCCCGGAATAAATTTCACCGTTTTCCAGCAGGACAGCACATCCTACAAGGAAATTCGAGTAAGGAGCATAGGCATTTTCACGGGCCTCTTTGGCTCTTTCGAACAGTTTTTTTTCTATTTCGTTCAGTTCACTGCTGTTTTTAAAGTGCTCGTAACCGATCTGTATGTCTTTTTTCATATATTAGTCAGACTAAAAAATGGGGGCTAAAATTACTCCTTTTTCACCAGTTGGACAACGTTTTTTTTATTCATCCATTAAATTGAAATTCAAAAAGATAATAATGTTATATACACCAATACAATTCAGGAATATAGAGCTGAAAAACAGATGGGTAATGTCTCCCATGTGTATGTATTCATGCGAAAACGGACTTGCAAACGATTTCCATTTCGTACATTACGGAAGCAGATCCCAGGGCGGAACAGGACTTATCGTGGTTGAAGCTACGGGTGTGGAACCACGGGGGAGGATTACCAACCACTGTATGGGAATCTGGAACGATCAGCAGGCAGAAGAGCTGCAGAAAATTGTTGAATTTGTTCATTCCCGTTCAGAAAGTAAAATCGGGATACAGCTTGCCCATGCAGGAAGAAAAGGTTCTACCTGGAATAATCTGCAGATTTCTCTTGAAGAAGGCTGGGAAACGGTAGCGCCAAGCGCCATTCCATATCATCCTGCTGAAAGGATTCCGCATGTTTTAACTGTTACTGAAATTAAAGAACAGGTTCAGAATTTTAAAAACGCGGCAAAAAGGGCTGTAAAAGCCGGTTTTGATGTCATAGAAATTCATGGAGCACATGGATACCTGATCCACCAGTTTTTATCACCGCTTTCCAATATCAGGACAGACGAATATGGCGGGAGTTTTGAAAACAGAATCCGCTTCCTTATTGAAATTGTAGATGCCGTTAATGAAGAGCTTGACGAAAATACCGCTCTTTTTGTAAGAATTTCCGGTACCGAATATGCTGAAAACGGATGGAATATCAACGACAGCGCAGAACTTTCCAAAATCTTGAAAGAACATTCTGTAGATTTGATAGATGTTTCAAGCGGAGGAAATATTCATGGGGCTAAAATAGCTGTATTTGATGGCTATCAGGTTCCTTTTTCATCTCAGATCAAGAAACAGGCAAACGTAAAAACCGGCGCGGTGGGACTCATTACAAAAGCGGAACAGGCTGAAGATATTCTGCAAAAAGGAGATGCAGATCTCATATTTATTGCACGGGAGATCCTGAGAAATCCATATATTGCCGTTCAAGGATCATTTGAAACGAAAGAAGACTGCTTCTTTCCCCACCAGTACACAAGAGCAAAAATTTCATCATAATACAGGGAATGGATATTGAAGACTTTATGCTTACCTGTCCCAGCAAGAAGTTTCTGGGAATAGAATGCCTGGGGTGTGGTGCCCAGAGGGCAATTCTGCTGGTATTTGAAGGGAAGTTTTCAGAGGCTTTTCAATTGTATCCGGCAGTTTATACATTGCTTCTGTTTCTTTTTATCTTAGGGCTGAGCTTTACAGACAGAAAAAGGAAGTATGGCAAAATCCTTATGATCATGGTTGTGGTAAATCTCATCATCATGATCACATCCTATTATTATAAACACTTTTATATCCATTCTCATTGATAAAATCAATGTAAGTACTGTATTTTTTTAATGCTTAATAGAAGTAGGTAGAAAAAAAGTCGTAGAATTACTACAAAATATAAATCTGTTTGGTAAAAACTTTTTAAATTAGAGCATGAAGTCTATCTTTGTTAGAATAACTTTATAAATTGTATAACCTTTAATGATGAAAATATAAGAATATGGCAGGAAATTCAAGAGGAATCTTAAAATTCAATGGAGGAGAAGGACAAAAGCTGTTGAAGCTTAATTACAGCGTATCGAGATCTACAGATGTTTCAGGACGTGTGGCATCAGACCCTTCAAATGCTTTGATAAAAATAACCGTTGAGGCAACTGAAAAATCTGATATTCTTGAAAGTTTATTGAACAGCAAATACAAACCTACAAGCGGTGAAATTACATTCAATAAATCTCACGAAGAAGGAACCCTGATTACCCTGAAATGGGAGAACGGATATGTAATTCAGCATGAAGTGGATTTTGATGCTATCGACAGTAATAATATGCTGGTAAGCTTTGTAATAAGTGCGGAAAGCATCAGTTATGGGAATTCATTATATGACGGATTCTGGCCGTTAAGCTAGATCCGGAATAGTACAAAATACAAAGAGACTGTCCCTCAAGACGGTCTTTTTTTACCTGTTGTGAATGCTATTTGCTGGTAAGGAATCTTTGTTTATTCTCAAAAATTCCCGCTTGTATGAATAATATACACATTTTAACACAAATCACTTTATAAAATATGTCTAGTACACCTGAAAAATCAAAAGGAACGAGTTTTCGCCCGGCACAGAATGCAGACGGGGTATCCGAAAATCATCATACCGGGATCAATCGTCTCGTAAAGCTTTCCTTAGTTATAGAGGGAAAAATTATCAAATTTTATAAGCACTTTAAACTTAAGCAGAGCACCCAGCGTCATCATGAATTTACACTTACCCTGGCACATGACAGCTTGGGCGACCGCCAGACCCATTCCCTGGAAGAAGCCAATAAATTCCTCGGAAAACGTCTCACCGCAGTTATTTCCTATAAAGATATAGATAACAGCCCGGAAAGAACCTTTGTAGGAATCATTACCGGGGTAGCCTTCAGCCAGGAAAAAATGAGCCTGGGGAATATTGTGCTTACAGGAAGCAGTCCTACTATTCTTTTGGATGGAGCCTCCCATGTTCAGAGTTTCGGAGGAGGGCAGCCGGTCAATATAGGAATTATTGCAGAAGAAGTTATCAAGCAGGGAATTGATAAAGGCCGCTTTGATATCAGGATCGATGCCAATAATTTTTCACAGATCATTTATAGCAGCCAATACGACGAAACACACTACAATTACCTGGCAAGAATGGCCGAAGCATATGGGGAACAGTTCTTTTATGACGGTGAAGTGCTGCATTTCGGAAAACTGCCGCCTCAGAACAAACCTATCATCCTGACCTACGGAAGCAGTGCCAATGATATCAAAGTTGAACTGAAAGCTATACATACAAAACCTCAGTTCTATGGCTACAACAGTAACAAAAATGAGAAGCTTACTTCAGGTGTTACTCCCATTCAGCACGTCAGTGATCTCGCAAAAACAGCTTACGATCATAACAATAATATTTACAAAACCCCTGCACTTCAGATAGCTCCGATTAAAGCAACCACACACCTTGATGTGGAATATTCACAGAAAAGTGCTTCAGGAAGCGGAGCGGTGAATGTTTTTTCTATTTCAGGAAATACAACGGTTCCATTCCTTCATCCGGGATGTATCGCTGATGTTCAGATGAGAAAACAGGACTCTAATGAAACCTCCTATTTTACAAGAATCATGATCACAGAAGCTGAACATGAGATCGATACAATAGGACATTATAAAGGAAGCTTTACAGGAATAGCCGCAGATACAGGATTTCTTCCAAGACCGGAATACAAAATTCCCAAAGCCGAACCGCAAACCGCCGTGGTAATATCCAATGAAGATCCGGAAGGACAGGGAAGGATACAGGTGCAGTTTGACTGGCAGACAAGCGATACAACCCACTTTATCAGGATGATGAGCCCGGATGCGGGAGGAACAGATCAGATCACACAAAACAGAGGATATGTTGCAATCCCCGAAGTCGGAGATCAGGTTATGGTTAACTTTGTTCACAGCCATCCGGACAGACCTTTCGTTATGGGAGGAATGTTCCATGGAGGGATAGCTTTAGGCGGAGGAATCAATAACCATCTGAAATCTATCCAGACCAGAAGCGGGATCAGAATTTTAATGAATGATGAAGAAGGAAGTGTAAAGATTATGGATCCAAGCGGAAATATCTACTTTATGGACGGAGCCGGAAACATAAGCCTGACAGCACCAAAGAATTTCACAGTGAATGCCGGAGATAATATCAGCATGACCGCCGGAAAAGAAATATCAATCAGTGCCGGAGAAGGAATCAACAGTTCTGCCAATGACAGTATTATTTCCACGGCAGGAAAAGATATCGTTCAGACAGCTGCCGGAGATATCCGCGAAACATCGGATACCAGAACGGAAATGGTAGAAAAAGAATTCAAAAGACAATCCGAAACATCCAATGAAATAGCCGGAGAAATATCCATGTTCAGCGAGCTGGAAAATATGACGATGCAGAGCGGTAAGATTGTGGAGTTCAACAGTGCTGAAAAATCAAAACTTTTCTGATATGGCCATCATTAAAACAGCTAAGAATATACAGATAAAAGTGGCAGACTCTTATCAGCTGAATGTTGGTAAAAAAGTTGAAAAAATTGCCCAGAAACTGAATGTTGAAGCACAAAGGAACAACCTTGTTCTGGCAAGCAATAAAAAAATAATGTCCGAAGGGAATAAATAATTGTAGAACCGTTTGTTTAAAAAAATAATCAATGTCAGAGGAAAATATAGTTTTTTCAGATTATTCACCGTCATCGCCCCCGAAAGGGCAGATAGATATTCGTATAGGTATCTTTTTCGATGGTACACAAAACAACAGGAATAATACACAGGCCGGAGGAAATGAACCCGGGCATAAACCCACTCCGGAGCAAAGGGAAGCTTACAACAAATATTCTAATAAAGAAGATGACAGCTATACCAACGACCTTTCCAATGTGGCAAGAAAGGAATACTGGTACAAAGAAAACAAAAGCAAATCTGTAGGAAAAATCTATATTGAAGGTATCGGGACCGAAAATTCCCTGGGAGATAAAGATAAAAAGCTGGATCATAAAGGTGTGGCTTACGGTTCCGGTTCCACAGGAATCAGGGCTAAAGTGGAAAAAGGCTGCACCGAAGCGCTTGATGTAATCAAAACATTAAAAGGAAATTTTGAAATAAACATCATTACATTTGATGTTTACGGGTTCAGCAGGGGAGCCGCGGCAGCGAGGCATTTTACGTTTGAAGTTACCCAGACGAAACCGAAAAACGGATTGCTTGGCAGTCTTCTGGAAGGCGGCGGTATAAAATATGAAGCAATTAAAATAAGATTTTTAGGAATATATGATACCGTTTCCTCTTATGATCCTAACGCTAAGGAATCCACAATCAGCCCGGATTTTACCAATGATGTTACAGAGCTGCATCTGAATACCCTCAAAGCACAGAAAATTATCCACCTGGCCGCATCGGATGAACACAGAGAGAATTTTATGCTGACCAGGGTAAGGCTTGCAGGCGGGACAGATTATTTCCTGCCGGGAGTACATTCAGATGTCGGAGGCTGCTATACCCATAATATGTCAGAAAATAAACAGATTATGGACTTTGATAATACCTGGAGAGACGGATTGAGCGATGAGCAGTATGATACCATTCTGAATAATGATTTGAATAACCTTATAGAACAGGGATGGTTTAAACGCAGCGAAGTTACAGGTCCCAATTCCTGGCATGAAACCTTTATAAACAGGGCAAAAATAAGCAACAGGTACAGTTTTATCCCTTTGCATATTATGAGCGAAATGACCAATAAAAACTACAGCGACACCATTGATGTGGAAAATATAAGAAAAGCATATAAAATTCCTAACGGATCAGAAGATAAATACTACCCTTTGGATTTAACCAAACTTAAAAAAAGACTGGATGATTATGTAAATGGAGCAGCTCCTTCCATGACCTACTATACCAACAGGCAAATTGAAGATCTGCGGAAACAGCTGGCGGCTAAAAAAATAACCGCTCAGAAATTCAATCAGATTGTGGAAGATCATAATTTATTAATATATCTGAGAAACAGATACCTGCACTGGAACTCAAAATTCGGTGCTATTGGTTACAGGCCTAATTTCAGGCTTGACACGGCAAACTTACAGGTAATCAGATCAAGAAGAATGGCTCCGAACTCATGAAAAACCTTGTTAAACATATCATTATAAGATGTATTATCCTGCTCGTTCCATATCTTGGATTTTATTTCATGTATGCAGAGAGTGGATTCAAAGGCCAGACCTATGATCTGGATGAGATCCCATTGTATGTATTTTTTGCCGTAGCAGTATATGTTTTCCTGGAAGGGTTTTTCTGGCTTTATAAGAAAAACAATACAAAGTTCCTTGCCAATCTGTGTATATTGGTATTCATGGCTCTGCTGTATTTTATACTGCCGCACAGGACATATTTTAATTAAGAAAATCAAAAAGAAAAGAGATGAACATAAAAACAGGTTTAATTTATTTTTTAATTTTTATAAGTTCATTAATCTCATGTCAAAATAAAATGGAAAAATACGAATGGCTTCCCACGGAAAGCTCCCCCCTTTTGTACCCAATGAATATATATCAGGGTTATCTGCATCTTGAAGATGGCAGCAAAGTATATATTCCCTGTTCCGGAGTTTCCCATACAGGCTGGGGATACAGCGGTTCAAGGCATGTTCAGGGAGAAGATATGAAGGCTGTGCCCGTAAAACTGGAGGTAACATGGGCATCTTTCCTGGAAAATAAGTTCTATAAAGGAAGCTGGGATCTGCCGGCAGACAAAATGAAAAAACTGTTTAAAGAAGGGACAGTGAACCCGAATACGAATAAAAAAGAAGGCTATACATCCGTTGTGGTGGGGCTGGCCCCGGGTGGAGTTGCTGTAGTCTGGATGTACGGAAACGATCAGCAGGTGGAAATAGGAAGATATCAGGCTAAAGAAACCCATGTTTCCATGGAAGAATATGTTCCCGGAAATCCAGGTATTTCTCAGGAAGAGTATTTCGATATGAGCAAATCTGTTCCCGAAGCCTATGAGAATATGAAAAATAAAGGAATCCAGTCAGGAATTTGGGATACCTACCGTAAAAAATATAACTGGAGAACAAGAATAGAAATTCCCGATCATACTGCCCGGAATATAAATATGGAAATGTATAATGGGGAAGAAGAAACATTATTTAATGAAACCCTTGCGGCAAATCCATTTAAGGAAAGGGCAATTCCGCGTTTGCTGTCTTATGTGTTTGCAGATAAAAATGGCGGGCAGACAGTTTTTGAAGTAAAGTATTTTGATGAAGATGAGATTTTTTCATTATTTAAACAGATAGATGAAAAAAAGCCCCTGGAAATTGTACTCCGCATGAATGGAGACCTGACCAATAAAAAACTCATAATCAAACAGGATGATAAAGAATTTCCGATGCAAAAGATAGATCCGGAGAATATCTGGAAATTAAGAAAATAAGATTGTAATCAATGCCGTACTGCTTCACGAAGTTGTTTCATATACAGAACATTAAATAAAAAGTGCTGACAGAAAATGCGGATACCGGATTATTTTTATGCAGAAATATAACATACATACTGTTCAGAAAGGAGAAAGCTTAAAAAGTATAAGCTCATTATATAATCTGGATGCCGGTGCGCTAAAGTTATTCCATAATAACCACTGCAATGTAAAGGACATGATCCTGATTGAGCTTACAGGACAGAAAGAGCTCTTTCTTCCCAGAACAGCGGTAACAGATAAAAATAGGCTGGTAAAGTTTGGAAGGGCAAACAGTCTGGTCTTTCAGCCTGGTAATTTATTCATGAAGTACGGAGTGATTGTTACCATTGAAAATAATGACAGGAAAAACGAACTGAAATATGAAACCTCAGTCCGCTGGCTGAAAACAGAGAACAGGCTCCATTTTTTTGAAATAGACAGAATTTCAAATCTGTACCTGAATGAAGAAGAAGTAAATGAAATAGCAGACCTGCTGGCTTATAAAACATCTAAAGTCTTATATCCGCTGCAGATAAGCGTAGATGAGAAAGGAAAATTCAATGATGTGGAAAACCTTTCCGTGTTTAAAGAAAGGTGGTCTTCCGTAAAAGAAGAAGTATATAAAGAATTTGATGGTGAAACTGTAGATGAGTATTGCCTGAAGATCGAAAGAATAATAGAAGAGCCCGATGCAATGAACCTTTATTTAAAAAATGACTATTTCATCAGGACATTATTCTTTGGAATGTATCAGAGTTTCGGACAGGATTTCCGGACAGGAACAGAAGTAAGCTTCCCGATTGTTAATAATCCCGTAGAGCCGAAATATGAAATAAAACTGGAAATAGATCCCCTGAAGGATGAATATAACCTGGTACATATAGAAGGAGAAGGAACACTGAATGACGAAAGATCAGTTTATGATTTTATGAATAAAGCACCTTTCTCAATGATTATTGAAGATCATCCTGTGATGAATCATGAAGGCAATTTCAGAATATCATACTACCTGAACGGGGAAACCTTACTTTCAGAATCATTATATCTGGAATGCGATATACAACTTGAAAAGAAAAAGAAAATATCAGTAATGATTGCCGGATTGGCAGACTCATAAAAAACGTAACGAAATGAAAACCAAATTAAATCATAAACTTTCCATACTGGCCTTTATATTCAGCTTTAGTCTGTATTTTGGGCAAAAAATAGAATTTAACATCCCGAAAGATATTGAGACTTTACAGAATTCCATCTTTTATTTCCAGAATGATTTTACAAAAGATGAAGCAAAAGCCGCCGCTGCATCCGATAGTGATTTCTCAACTACCGTTGATCTCTATAATCTAAATGATGATGCAGATAATAAAAATCCCTATCTGGCTTTAGCCGTAAAAAGCGGAGGCAAACCGAAACAATTCATTCAGCAGGCAATCTGGAATGTCAATATGAAAAAAGTGTCTTCCAACAATACCAAAGTCACTGTTTTCCTTGAAAAAATAATTCCGGACAGCTGGTCTAAAAAAGAAGTGGATACAAAACTCACCAAATCTACCGGTAAACTGGAAAAAGAGATCAAAGAATTCCTTCTGGCCTATGAACCGTCGGAAGCAGCAAGTGCCGCAGAAAATGCAGAAATCTCAGCAACCGATGCCGCTGAAACGGCAGCCCAGGCTGCAGCTAACATTGCCACGTTTGAAGCAAAAGCTGCCCAGAAGAAAGAAATATCAAAAAAATTACAGAATTTATTCAGTAAAAAACAGTTTATTTCGTTACCTGCCACATCAGATACTTTTACAAAACTGTTACAGACAGATCCTGCTCAATTGGAGTGCAAAGATTGTAAGGACGGACAATATTCCAACTGGGATTTTGATGACTTCAATATGATCTACGCCAATATGAATGGCGGTGCAGAATACTATGCTATTCAGTATTATGGGAACAACAGCGTTTCAGGATTACCGTACGGGTTGGTATTCAACGACAGTTCACCTTCCGAATGCAAGCAGAAGTTTGCAAGATACAATGCACAGCTTTATCAAACCACAGTTGATACCGATGAAAACTCATCCAGGGCATTAACGGTAGTTACCTTTAAGATGAATTCCTCTTTTGTCCGTCTGGAATTCGGGAATGAATATTTAACCAGATTAGTAATTTCAAATAAAGAATTTTAGCCATGGCAGAAAAACATATTGTAGTACAGGGCGCTATGTGCAAATGCCAGTTCGGCCAGGTGCCGGACAAACTCAAAGTGCTCTCACACCAGAAAGAATACGCTAATGATAAAAATGCTTCCAAAAAACTGATCGTCACAACGAAAGAAATAGGAGGAGCTACATTTGAAAAGAATACCTTCGGGAACTGTACAAAAATGGGAAGCCCGCCGCCGCCCTGCAAAATTATGGTTACAGAATGGAAAGATTATTATGAAAAAGTACAGCTTACCAATACCGGATATATTATTCTCGAAAACAGTAAGGCAGTCTGTGCCATTGCCGGAACTCCATGTATTGAGATCATAGACCACGGGCAGAGAACAGAAGGCAGCCCGCAAAATTTCAAAAATGCCGATCAGGATGTGCAACAACAGATCAATCCGCTGGTAGATTCTGAAGAAATGTATAATGAGCAGCCTGATTATGGAGGGCAGGACAGCGCAATCTAAATGATAAAGAAATGGCAAAAGGTGTTAAAAAAATAAAGATTACTCATGGTAATTATTATCCGAAAATGTCCGTTCCCGGGCAAAGGGTTACTATTGTGCCTAATCAGGACGTAACCTTCCAGATTGGTGAATGGCTGCCGGATACCACTGCTGAAGATAAAAAGAAACCTGTTATCTGGATGAGGCAGACCAACGACAGGAAAATCATTATTTATCAGGTTCCGTCATCTACCGGTTATAAATTCAGTATTGACAAACGGTTCTGCGGAAGCTATCAGTTTTACATTGAGGCTAGCTTTTCCGGTAAAAGAGACACCAAAAACAATACAGGCCTGTATGTAAAAGGCTGGTGCGAACCTAAAATTGTTACCAGTAAATGGACCACACAAAGAGGAAGCAAAACCAGTATTAAAAACCAGAATAAGAACAATTATATCTCTTACGGACACATTGTTTATCTTAACCTTACAACAGAAGGACTGAACGGAAATACCGTAATTGTAGAACTTTGGAATCAGCAGCTGGCAAAAGCGGATAAGCTGGTTCATGTATACACCAATGTACAGGTAATAGATGGGGAAGTCAACTTAAAAATAGAAAACACCTACGCATGGATGGCCTATGTGGATAACATCCAGAATGTAGAGGAATTTTATATCAAAGTAAAAGATCCCGGCTCCAAAAAATATATTAAAGACAATCTGGGTGATGAACTTCATGCCATTTACCTCAATGTAAAGAATAAGGTAGTTACTACCAATGCCAATGTCAGTAAAAACCAGACCCCTACCAAAGTTTACAAACCCGATCTAAGCACAGCCCGTTATGAGCCCTGCAAGTTCGAAATGATTAAGCTCACAGAGCATGTAGTGAAAGACGGGAAAGCAAGCGATACAACAGTTATCGCATTTGATAATGGTAAAGGACTGAAAGCCAAAACTGCCCCACAGGAAAAAATTAACAGGACAATCTATTATAAATTTGATTCAACTGTTATAGATAAAGACGGAGAAGAAGTCCTGAATAATATCCTGAAGTTTCTTTTGGAACATAAAGGCTCTACCATTAATCTGAGCGGTTATGCCTGTGTTATAGGAAAACAGAACTACAACAAAGGACTTTCCCAGAGAAGGGCAGATGTTGTAAAAAAATTCTTCGGAGACGGAGGGCTGGATCTTTCCAGAATCATTTCCACCGGAAAAGGAGAAGTTGATCCTTCCGATGACAAAATGGGAAAAGATAACATCAGGTATAAGAATGAAAAAGACTACGAAAATAATAGAAGGGTAGATATTTCATTCACATTCCAGGCACATGATGCCCAGACCATTGTTTATGAAGCACTCGCGCCGAGTTCTGATATCAATCTTACCATAGATGTTTTACAGCATATCAACAAAGGTTGCTTCAGGGGAAAAGATAAACACGAAAAGAAAATCATTGTAAAATCCGTTGAATACCCAAAGCCTCATGAAATTAATGCAAGTTCACTGGCATTTCCGGTAAATTCACAGTTATCATGGGCCAATGCAGCCCCTTTAAATTATATCTGGCCTACATTCAATGCGTTGGAAATGGGCAGTTCCGCTACCATTTATAATGTTTTTGTTAACTCCTGCAGATGGTTTTCCAATAAAAATAATGCCGTTGTACAGGTAAAGGTGTTCCCGGACATCAAATGGACGGTTGAATTCAAATGGAACCACGATCAGCCGTTTGCTTACAGTTTCGGAAACAAATTACACCCTTACGATATTAAAGAAGGCCAGAAAAAAGTAATCGGTGCCGAGCTTGACCGCGGATGGTCCAAAAATTACGGGGAAATGGAACAGTCATTCGCGCTTTCATTAAAAGCAGAATGGAACAGAATCACTCAGGGCAGATCAAGTGCGCCCCAGACTTTGGAACTGGGACACAAATGGGATGGCAAAATCAGGAAAACCCTGACACTTTTCAATAAAATGAAAAGTATGACCGAAAGAGTTTCAAATTCTCCGCTTTCCAAGGGAAAAGCCAGATTCGTAATAGAATCACCTAAAATTGCTTTTTCAGCACAGTGGTACCTGGAAAGAGCCCCGAAAACAGCGCTGGATCTTACCACTATGGTAGTCATTGGAGTTTCTGCAAAACCTTTGGTAGAAGCCAAAATTGAAGTAGATCTCTGGAAAATATTCGTGAAGTATGGAGGAGACGCCATCTGTCCCGGTGCCGGAAGTATCATCTCATGGATTCTGGATAAGCTTGGAAAAGAGGCCGGAATGCATTTCCTTATTAGCATAAGCGGCGGTATATACATAGACGGTAAGGTAAGTATCAATACTTCCTATCCTAAAGAAACCTCCGGAGAAGTAAAAGCAACCGGAAAAATACAGGTTGTGGCCGAATTTAAAGCGTGGGCGAAAGGAGGAGTAGGATATCTGGCTTTTGAAGGCGAGGTAAAAGCAGACGTAACAACCTCTGTAACAGGCGGAGTAAAAGTGGGTGCAGATAAAAACGGAATTTATGCATCCCCGGTAGCAGAATTTGCAGGTGTTAAAGCCACATTTGTAGCCGTTGGAACAGTGAAATTAGGTATCTTTAAAAGAACCCTGACCTATGAAGGGGAATCCAGGCTGGTAATGCCGGATGAAATTAAATTTGAGAAACATTATATTTAATAAAAGAAAAATAAAATGAAACAGTTGTTAATTATTTTAGGATGTTTTTTAGCAATGAGCTGTAATTCCCAGAAACAGGGAGACGACAGGCTCATCGGCAAATGGGACGGTTCCCTTAAAGATTCAAAAACCGGAGGCCCGATAGAAAAAATTATCCTGGAATTTACAAAAGACGGAAAATTTCTCCAGCATTCAGGAGAAGGGAAGATGCAGAATACTGTAGAATCTACCTATGAAGCACAGGATGGTAAAATAATTACAGTAGATAAAGAAACCCACGAAAAGGCTGAAGGCAAGTACGCCGTAAAGAACGATACTCTTACCATCACATTCGAAGGAATGGAAAATAAGTATATAAAGCTTAAATAAACAGGACAGATTACTTACTTAGTGATGATTTCCCAAGCCAATAAAATACAGTAAAAATGACTCAATTTCAGGAACCTTATTACCTGGTGGATTTTAATTCCTCCATATGTAATTTTGATATTTTCATTAATGATATGCCTGCTTTTACCCATCATGTGGGAGGAGCTGTAGCATCACATATGCCCATCAATCATTTTATGCTGGAGCCGGGTTCACAGAAGATCAGAATAAATGTCCTGCCGTTGAAAGGAGAAGATTCCCTGAGGCCGGACGGGTTCATCACCATTAAAGTATTCAGCTATGATGCTTCCACAGAAAATTATGAAAACACCGTCGAAGCATTCAAATATGAAAGATTGGATTTTTCTGAAAATAAATTACCGGTTATCAATCTAACCAACGATTTTAAAGCTGATGTAAACTACCGGATAGCCGGATGGAAAGTCTCAGATTCATTCAGTGCTGATACAGCAAATACACATGATATCGAAAAATATTTCAGATTCATTCATGGCCTGTTTAAAGAAAAGGATATAGAAAGCATCCACACTGAAATGAAAGACAGATTTGATGAAATTGATACATCAATGTACCTCGGAGCTGTTGACAACAGGCTGGAACTGTCCAAACTGTTTGGAGAACTCTCAGGAGGTAAATTTATCCTGGATGACTTTCCCGCTTCTACAGAAGTGAAATTTTTTGGTGACGGTAAAGTATGCACTTTAGCAGATTCAGAAGGCAGGCCGATCATTCACTATACCAACAAAGAAACCAACGAAGAATTTTCCCTGCCGCTTTTCATCCATAAAAGAGCAGGTAAATACAATATAATTAGATAGTTGACTTTATATCAGGAAAAATCATGACTTTTTTGGGTGGCTTGTGCTGGTTGTCAATCTGTTCTCCTTTTCAGGCACTAACCGTAAATACAGATCAGTAATTTTATATTTGAACATCCAATAATCTGACGAATAAAAAGTATTTTTGGATTTAAAAGACATCAATACTCAACAATTAAATGGAGAATAAAAGGAAAATGTCGAAAACAGGGTATGCAGTCATTGGAATTGTTGTATTTTGTTTTCTCTATTTTATTCTGTGGCGGATTTTTAAAGAAAAAATGCCGTTTCACGGATATCTGGATCATATCTACAAAAACTATGATGATTATGCAGGCCACGCGCTCATCTTTTTCCCGGTCCTGATTTTCGTTTTTATTTTCCTTAATGCACTCAGGCCTACTGCCTCCAAACGTTTTTTAAGACTGCAGGCTTCACTTCCCACCTCTAAAATCCAGTCAATTGCCAAAGGACTTGTTGAGCTGGAAGGAACATTGATCATGAAAGACCCGCTGATCTCTCCCGTAGACCATGAACTGTGCATCGGATATTACTACACCATTGAAGATATTGAAAGAGATGATGATAACAGGGAATCCTACAGAACAGTTCATAAAGAAACCCGGTGTGCTATTTTCAGTATAAAAGACGACACCGGAATTATAGAAGTACAGCCGGATGGAATTGAATTTATTCTTTTGGGAGAAACCAATATCAGCAGCAACGGAAGCAAAAGATACAAAGAAACCCTTTTAAAAGATGGTCAGAAAATGCTGCTCGTAGGGTATGCAGATGTTAAAGACGGAGTTCCTTTCATCAGGAAAGATGATCGTTATAAAGTTCTGGGAATTACCTCCGCCTCCGGAATTACAGTATGGAATACCTATCAGCCGCTGCTGAGATCATTCTTATTTACCTGTTCCGTAATCCTTTTAATAATTATTTACATACTTTTACAATAATGAACCAAACTGTTGCCATTATATTACTCGTACTTTTAGCAGTGGCTGTTATCAGCTTTCTCATCAATGTATACAACAAGCTGGTGATGCTTAAATTTAATGTGGAAAAAGCTTACGGGAACATTGATGTTGTTCTGAAGCAACGGGCAGACGAAATTCCGAACCTTGTAAGTATTGCCGGACATTTTCTGAATTACGAAAAAGAAATTCTTACCAGGCTCACAGAGCTGAGGTCCTCTTATAACCATACCACCGATCCGGAGAAGAAAACAGAGCTGGCGAATGAAACGTCCAGAGCTTTATCATCATTCTTTGCCGTTTCCGAAAACTATCCCGAACTGAAATCCAATAATAACTTTCTGGAACTCCAGAAAAGAATTTCCGAACTGGAAAATAAAATTTCAGACAGGAGAGAATTTTTCAATGACAGTGTAAATCTTTACAATATCGGCATCCATGAATTTCCCAACGTCATATTGGCGAAAATGACAGGTTACAAAGACAAAACCTTACTGGAAGTTACAAACTCCGAAAAACATTATGAAGGTGTTCAGTTCTGATATATTTTTCGGGCTCGGACATGAGATCGCAGACAAACCGGAACTCATAATATTTGCAGCCTTGTTCCTGCCCTTGCTTCTGCTGGTTCCTGTGACATTCATAGGCTGGGTTTTCAGAAAGCTTACATTCAATATGTATGTAATCAATGTATTGCTGTATACTCTGATGTTTACATTTGTGCTGGGCCTCCTTACTGTTTTTGTTCTCTTCTTTATAACCGATAAGGATATCGTAAAACTGACTTACTGCTGGCTCACAGTTTTTACAGGCATGTTCTTTTTCAGCCTGATGAACGCCAATACCATCACCAAAATGTTTAAAGACTGGTCTAAAATTATTAAAGAAAAAGACAATTCCGGCAGGTAACACAATAATTAATATTTTCAGCATTTAGCTCCCGCTTCATAAGATCAGTCTAGCTGGTCTTACGCTTTGTCCTCCCTAAAATCAAACATGATAAGAATGAAACTTTGCATTAAAAAATAAAAAACCGGCTCAACGAAATTGAACCGGCTATATTTTTGATTAAAATGAATTACTTCACAATAAATTTCAGAACAGACTGATCAAGCTTTAAAATATAAACTCCCTGCTCAAGATTTTTAATCTTAACAGAGTTTCCATTTTTAAAAGGACTGTTAATCGTCTGAAGTGTTTTTCCCTGAAGATTAAGGATCTCTGCCGTTTTGATATTCTGCGTATTACCTTTCACAAAGATTTCCTGTCCGGAGATCGGGTTAGGATAAACCTGAAGTTCCTGAGCCACATTCTCCTCAACCAACAATGTTTTTTGAGCCTGTTTGGCAGTTCCCGAATAACAGGTCCATTTAAGGTCATCAATAGCCACTCTGTTGCTTGATGAAGTGTTGACCAGGCTTACCGTTACATTTCCGGAAATATTGATATTGTTGATTGTTGTAGTTGCAGCAGTGGCACTGTAAGGTATTGTTCCTACTGTTGTACCGTTTACTTTCACATCAAAAGTTCCGTCGCTTCCCGAGAATTTAAGCTGGGTAGTTACTGTTAATGATCCGATACCATTGGCTGAACTTCCTGAAGTTAAAGAACCATTTCTTACTGTAATAGCCTGACTGTTAATTGTCTGGTCAGTCCTAGCATCCGTAGCTGTCCATGAAATACCGCTTCCCGTCCAGGTTCTTGTAGTATAAGAAGCACTGGAGGCAGGAATTGTTGCGAAAGTTTCATTTACACAGCTTGTACCCGGAGCAGGTGTCTCCGGATCAGTGGTTCCCGGGGTGGAAGTGCCCCAGATCTGGTTGACATAGTTAGGATTGTCTATAAACGGATTTCTGTTCCCCTGATAGGTATACGAAGCATTATTTCTGCTGATCTCCGCTGATGAAACAGGATCCTGATTGTGCCATGCCAGAAGAACATTCAGTTCCCAGGTCTGTAATCCGGGAAATGTTGAGCTTCCTAACATATTACCGGAAGAAAAAGAAGAAAGCTTGCTTTGATAACGGGTTACAAAATAAAAAATCATCCTTGCCACGTCACCTTTGAATTCATCAATGGGTTCAAAAACAGTTCCTGCATATCCTGAAGACGAAGAACTGCCCAGTTTTGAGCCGTTTTGAGAAGTAAATGTTGCAGAACCTACCTTTCCGAAAGGATAATTACTTCTCATACCGTTCACCTTTCCGTCAGTAGCCCTGATAAAATGAATATCCGAAACCATTGGTGCAGCTTCACTGAATAAGCTTTGAGGAACAATATGCTCCCTGTTGTAGCAGTTACCTTCCGTAGAATAGGTGCCACACTGGTTGGTTCCCGGTGTATATTTGTAAGGATCTGTTCCTGATGGCTTTTCTGAATAAATATCCATGATCGAACCGTCATTTTCATAGTTCTTATCAATATCGGTTGTTTTATAACCTGTCCAGAGTCCGTTATATCCTTTGTCCTGATGTCCGTTTGAAATAATAGAACTCAATGCTGTTTTCAGGGCGGCACCGCTCAATCCGTTTGCTGAATTGTAATATCCTGCAGGAGCCTGGGCATTGGCAAGCCCTGCTATTACAGTACATAAGAGAATTTTTTTCATACTAATAAAATTTTTGTAAGAATACTATATTTTCGTGAATAAAAAATTACATTACTGTTAATTTTAAAATGTACAGCATGTAGTTTTGAACAGATCTTTTCAATTGGAAGGTTTCAAAGAACAACTATTCATACTCATTGTTTCTGAAAGGCCTATCTTTAAAGCATAAATTGTATGAAGAGAATCAAATTATGGGAAGTATTTATATTGGGATTGTTTTTGTTTTTTTATTTTTAACAATATTACTTTCTGCTCTTGCAAAACAGAAGAAAATCAATTTTTACTTCCTGTTTATTGTATATTTTCTGCTGCTTACCGGATATCTTATCAAGGCAGGGTTTGATGTTAAAGAATATAATGCCTATAATCGGGAACCCTTTTCCAATGTAAGGGGAATTGTTATTAATAATGAATCCGTTACTATTAAAGATCATGATAAACTTTTTGAAGAACTAAAGTCCGATGAATTTACCTGGGTTAACCATCCTGTAAAAAAGCAAGAATATTTTATCAGTATATATACAAAACAAAGAGTGTATACATTTAAAATATGGGACACATATAATCAGGGAGTTTTGGTATACAGGATCAATAAAAAAGGAAAAGAATTTGTCACCAACAGAAATGACGGAGTAGGTTATCTTTTAAATAATATAAAATAGAAGATTGGTTCTATTAAAATAATAACCGCCGGTACAGGAAAAATGTACCGGCGGTTGTATATGATAATTGATTTAAATAATCTTATTTTCTCTGAGGAGGGTAGTTTTTCATGATTTCGGCCATAATCTCAGGGATCTGTCTCTGTTTAGCTTTCGGGGAATCTACGGAAATTCCGCTTCCGATACCCTGCCAAACCAGTTTATTTGTTTTAGAATCGATGAGGTCTACAATCAGGGCTCCTTCATTATAATTGCTGGTCCATGTTCTGCTCATTCCTACGCCCCAGCCGAAAGGTCCGCCCCAACCCCACATTCCGTAAGGAGAATTGTTGGTAATATCCGTAACCTTTTTATGATTGGCTTTTACATTAACGATCAGATCTGGATTTTCACCAGACTGAAGCCCTTTGCTCTGAAGCTGTCTCGATAATTCGTTTAAAACCCTGTCTTTATCAATGTCATTCAGTTTCAGATCGTCAATTCTGATTTTATAAGTTTTATAAGTCATAAAATTGGCTGTTTCAGCATAATCTGAACGTACCTGAAACGGACTGCACGATGTAAGGCCTAATGCAGCCGATGCTAACAAAATAAAAATATATTTTTTCATTTTATTTATTTTTTTTATCGTTTTTAATAAATGTATCCGTCTTTTTATCGTACCCGTAAGGACAGTGTCTGCATCCGCTTTTACAGCAATATCCCCTTTTCAGATGGAATTTTTCCGTAAAAACCTTGTACCCCTGTTCATTATAGTAGAAGTCTTCACCTTCTTTGATGTCATATTGGGCCATAAGTTAAATCTCTAAGTCAAAAAACTTTATATTTGTTAGTATGATAATTATATGCCAAAAGCCATTAAAAAAATTAAAAATTAACGGCATTGCTCTCTTTCCCTTTATCTTCATTAGGAAACCCGAAGATAAGGAAAATAAAGTACTTATCAACCACGAAAAAATCCATCTAAGACAGCAGCTGGAAATGCTTGTTATTTTCTTTTACATCTTTTATGTCATTGAATATTATTACTGGTTTTTTAAACTTAAAGACGGTTTTCTGGCCTATAAAAAGATCTCATTTGAACGGGAAGCTTACGCAAATGAAAACAATCTGAATTATCTGAAGAGAAGAAAATTCTGGAATTTCAGGAAATATTTGTAGAGATTAAAAGATTAAAAGATTAAAAGATTAAAAGATTAAAAGATTAAAAGATTAAAAGATTAAAAGATTAAAAGATTAAAAGATTAAAAGATTAAAAGATTCTTACTAATATTCAATAGGAGTGGGCTTTAGCCCACTTATAAAAAATAAAATTCCCAGGCTTTAGCCAAAACTGTTACACACATTTCAGATATTTTAACAAACAATCTAGAATATTCTCCGGAAATCACGTACAATTATCACTCAAACATCTGTGTAAATCCGTGCAATCTGTGGTCAAATCTAAATTTCTCCTGTCAGTTGATTTATCATTAATCAATACAATTCATAAAAACAAATCTTTTACTAATTTTGCAGATAATAGTTAAACCATAGAAATGCTATTACAAGCTCCGGCAGAACCTGTTCCCATTCAGGAAATACCCATTCATAAAAATATAAAACTCTTTATTAAAAGAGAAGACCTTATCCATCCCCAAATCTCAGGAAATAAATACTGGAAGCTGTTTTACAATATTAACAGTTACCTGGAGAAAGCCCCTGAAAATCCTTATATTATTACTTTCGGAGGAGCATTTTCCAATCATATTGCTGCCGTTTCTGCTGTGGGAAACCTGTCCGGCATTTCTACATTGGGAATCATCAGAGGAGAAGAACTGGAGAACAAATGGCGGGATAATCCAACACTTCTTTTAGCAAAAAGAAACGGGATGAACCTGAAATTTGTAACCCGTGAAGAATATAGGCATAAAGAAAAATTAACAGAATTTCTTCATAAAGAGTTCCCGGATGCATTAATTGTTCCGGAAGGAGGGACCAATGAAGATGCCGTGGAAGGTGTTAAAATGATGCTCAATGACCAAACAAAAGATTTTGATTATCTTTGCACCGCAGTAGGAACCGGAGGAACGGTTGCCGGAATTGCAAAATTTTGTGAAGAGCATCAGGAAGTTATAGGATTTAAGGTAGTTGACGATGATTCACTGGAGAATAAAATCTTAGAATTAACTTCAAGGCAGAATTTTAATCTAATAGATTCATGTTTTGGAGGTTATGGTAAAATAAAAGATGAAAACATCCGTTTTATCAATGATTTTAAAGAGAAATACGGGATTCCTTTGGAACCGGTGTATACAGGAAAAATGATGCAGAAAGTTTTTGAACTGATAGATGAAGGATATTTCCCTGAGAACAGTAAGGTTTTGTGCTTTCATACCGGCGGACTGCAGGGAATTGAAGGAGCTAATCTGCTTTTGGAAAAACAGAATAGAAATTTAATTATATAAGTAAAATTGAAAAACATGAAAAGACTTTTCTCAATCGTAAGCCTTTTAGTTTTATCAAAATTCTCAGCCCAGGCTTGGGCTACTGAAGACCAGTACATTCAAAAATTCGCTAAATATGCGGTAGAAGAAATGGAAAAATACAAAATTCCGGCTTCTATTACATTAGCCCAGGGACTCCTGGAAACAGGTGGCGGGCAGAGCAGGCTGGCTCAGGAAGGCAGAAATCACTTCGGAATAAAATGTAAGGAAGACTGGACCGGAAAAACCATGAAGCATACGGATGATGCTCCCAATGAATGTTTCCGTGTGTATGACGATCCCAGACAGTCTTACGAAGACCATTCCATCTTTTTATCCACAAGAAAATACTACGCAAATCTTTTTAATCTTGACATGAAAGATTACAGAGCGTGGGCCTACGGACTTAAAAAAGCAGGATATGCAACCAATCCCCGATATGCATCGATACTGATCGGGAAAATTGAAAGATACAAACTTTATGAGTATGACAATACCAATTCCAAAGAAGTACTGTATGCCGTTCTTAAAATGTATCCGGATCTGAAAGACGACGGAACTTTCATGGCACAATTGGAGCCCTCCAAAATGATGGTTAAAAAGGCCAAAGATCCTGTAACTGTAGAAGTTCCTTATAAACAGACCTCTTATGCCCAGCAGCAGAAAAGAGTTGAAAGAATCAAAACAAAGGCTGAAATCCTGAACTCCATTCTTATCAAAAGCCACCCGAACGAAGGCTTAAAATATATCGTTATTCCTGAAGATACTACCGTTAAATTCATTGCAGATAAATTCAGAATAAGCGAAAGCAGGTTGGCTAAGTGGAATGAACTTAACAGTGATGTTTTAAAGAAAAACGATATTGTTTTTCTGGAATCCAAAAATTCTGAAGGAACTACCGCTACCTATAAAGCCGAATCCGGTGAAGATATGCACGATATTGCCCAGAAATTCGGAATCAAGCTAAATAAATTATACGCAAAAAACAGGATGGATGAAGGACAGAAACCTTCTGCCGGCCAGCTGATTTATTTAATTGATAAAAAACCCAGAAATTAATTTTTGCTGCAGGTTTCCTGCTTTCAGATAACTGTCTGTCAGCTACGAACCTTCAACTCTTAACTGAAATATGAAATACCAAAGAAGTTCGGCTTTATTTGATGAAGCCTACAAATACATTCCGGGAGGAGTAAATTCGCCGGTCCGTGCATTCAAATCCGTGGGAGGAGTTCCTGTTTTTATGAAATCTGCTAAAGGGGCTTATCTTACCGATGCGGACGATAATACTTACATCGATTATATCAACTCATGGGGCCCTGCTATTTTGGGACATACCCATCCTGAAGTTTTGGAAGAACTGAAGCTGCAGGCTGAAAAAGGCTTTTCTTTCGGAGCTCCAACAGAACTGGAAACAGAAATTGCAAAATTCATCGTAGAAAACGTTCCCAATATAGACCAGATCAGAATGGTTTCTTCAGGTACGGAAGCCTGTATGAGCGCTGTAAGACTGGCGAGAGGATTTACAAAAAGAGATAAGATCGTTAAATTTGAAGGCTGTTATCACGGTCATTCAGATTCATTTCTGATCAAAGCGGGAAGCGGTGCCGCCACCTTTGGAAACCCGAATTCTCCGGGAGTAACAGAAGGAACGGCTAAAGATACCCTTCTGGCCCGTTATAATGATTTTGAGCAGGTAGAAGATCTGTTCCGTCACAACCAGGGAGAAATTGCAGCGGTTATTATTGAGCCGGTTGCCGGAAATATGGGCTGTGTGCTTCCTGAAAATAATTTCCTTCAAAACCTGAGAAAAATCTGTGATGAAAACGGAGCTTTATTGATTTTTGATGAGGTAATGACCGGTTTCAGACTGGCTTTCGGAGGTGCTCAGGAATTGTACAATGTAAAAGCTGACCTAGTGACTTACGGAAAAGTGATCGGCGGAGGTCTTCCGGTGGGTGCTTTCGCCGGCAGAAATGAAATTATGGATCATTTAGCTCCAAAAGGTGGGGTTTACCAGGCAGGAACATTAAGCGGAAATCCACTGGCTATGAGAGCAGGATTGAAAACATTACAGCTTATTAAAAATGATCCAGAGTTCTTTAACAGAATTAATAAAACAACGGAAACACTGGATTTTGGAATTGGGAAAATCCTGAATGAAAAAGGAATTGCTCATAAAATCAACAGAAAAGGATCCATGATGTCTGTGTTTTTCCATACCAACAGGGTTTCCAATTTTGATGAGGCAGCGGAGTCCAATCATTCTTTATTCAATAACTTTTTCCACCAGATGCTTCAGAATGGAATATATCTTCCGCCAAGCGGCTATGAAACCTATTTCATCAGTGATGCAATCAGAGATAGGGAAATTGATATGACACTTGAAGCTGTAAGAAATTTTGATTATTTTTAAAAGATTAAACAGATAAAATATATAGGACTGGATTTATAATCCGGTCTTTTTTATTTTAACCACAAGAGCCAAAAGTTTTTTTACACTTAAGTTCTTTGAAAACCTTTCATTTTTTAAGCAAACTT
Source organism: Chryseobacterium shigense (assembly GCF_014207845.1). Lineage (NCBI taxonomy): Bacteria > Pseudomonadati > Bacteroidota > Flavobacteriia > Flavobacteriales > Weeksellaceae > Chryseobacterium > Chryseobacterium shigense. The sequence goes on along the minus strand of NZ_JACHLC010000001.1, from coordinate 1,999,642 downwards.
ATTTGGAATGAAATAACCTGAGCAATCAAAAAGCCACCAGAAAAATTCCTGATGGCCCTTAAAATTTGATATGAAGAAACTAGTTACTTATTGCAGTCCTGCTAAAAGGTTTACCCCATCTACTGTAGCCCAAGCTCCTGGAGTTAAAGCTACTTTGGTAACGGTAGCAGTATTGGTGAATGTTTTTCCACCGTTCGGAGTAAATGCATATCCCCAAACACCTGGATTGTCAGAGTTTAAGTAAGTAAGAGGAGCAACCACTACTTTTCCTGTATTTACCTGGCTTGTTTCCGTAGCTGCATCCTGGATTAGTACAGAATAAGCTTTCTGAGTACCGATATTTTTATAACCGCTGATGTAAACGTTTGAGAAAATCCCTGTTCCCTGCTTTTTGAACTGGATTGCAGTAATTTCTGGAGAATTGGCAGTTTCAGGAAGCGTGTTTGCGTCTCTGATTAATGTGATGTTTGATATTTTCGGTGCCGTATTATCAGCATTACCCGAAGACTCGATTTCCATTCCGAAGTTACCTGTACCTGTCTGGAAAGCATACCAGTTTGTATTGTTCTGTCCGCTCCATGCATCCTGCCAGTCGAAAGAATCATCATAGTTCCCGTAAGAAACGATATTTTTCGCACTTACTGTACCTCCGAAGAATTCATAACCGTCATCTGTTCCTTTATACGTTACAAGATTCTCCAAAGTTGTTCCTGCTCCTACGGCATAAAATGTCATAGAGTTGGTTTCAGAAGTACCGTCACCGATCTTTTTACCTGCGTATTCCACTCTTACGAACTTCATGGTTCCTGAGTTTGAATTGGCATCACTTCCTCCGTAATAAACGTTGTTTCCATCCTCAGAAAGAGCCTGTACATTTCCGTTGATTGCTTTGATCGGAGCATTTCCATAAATTGTGATACCGCCCCAGTCACCAGGAGTTTTAGTGGAAGTAGTGAATACAATAGGCTCAGAAGCTGTACCTACGGCATTGATTTTTCCGTCCTGAAGAATTACCAGACCACTTGTTTTGGAAGTTACTACATTGAAAGTAGCACCCGCTTCAATAGTGATGGTGGCATTATTTGTAATTTTTACAATTCCGTCTAATGTATAGTTTCCTTTTTTGATAAGGAGATCTTTTGAAATAGTTCCTGATAATGTTCCGCTTCCGCTTAGTACACTTTCAGTGGTTCCCGGAGTGGTAGGAGTAGTAACCGTACCTTCTCCCAGGCCATCATTTACATCGATAGTACATGAATTTAAGGCCAATGTTAACACTGTTGTTAACGATAGTAATGATAAAACTCTTCTTTTCATTTTATACTTTATTTTTATTTTTTATTAAATTGTTTTAGAATGTATATCCTACAGTAAGGTTGAATGTAGTACCTCTGTAGTAATTTGTAAGTGTATTATTACCTTGCTCGAAATTGGTAGGCAGATAATTTTTGTCACCTATTAGAATTTTGTACTTGCTGTCTAAAATATTCTGTACTGCAAATTTTACATTCCAGTTTTTCGTTAATTGCCCCTGGTATACAAAATCTATCTGGTTGAATGGTTTTTCATAATAATTGTCAGTGCCTGCTCCTCCCGTTGCATAAATTTTGCTTCCTGACACATTGTAAACAAGTGAGAATGTATGGGCTAAATTGTTGCGATTTTTCAGTTCATACTTTAAATCGGCATTGATGGTGTAAGGAGCCGCTCCCTGTAAACCTCTTTTGCGTAATGTTTCTCCTGTCTGATCGAACCAGTCAGGTCTTTCCATATTTAACTGGTCCTGGCTTCTTTCTACGTTGGAATGCATGATAGTGGCATTAGCTCCCAGAGTAAAGCTTCTTAAAGACTCTGATATTCTGCCCAGACTTAAAATTCCTTCCAGTTCTATCCCGAATAAATCTGCTTTTTTGGCATTGAAGAAAGTAATGGTGGAACCTGTTGCATTTCCTGAAGCTACTAATGAACGTTCAATAGCGTTGTCGATTCTTTTTGCAAACAGGTTTACAGCAAACATCTCCTTATTGGTTGGGAAATATTCCCATTTCAGATCGAAATTGTAGTTTTCACTGTTCTTAATTTCAGGATTACCGACAATATTTACGTTATCCGGATTGATGTATGTAATAGGCATAGTCTCGATAAGGATAGGACGTGTAACGGTCTTGCTGAAAGAGAATCTTAAATTGTTTTTATTGTTAAGAGCCTTTTTTACCGATAATGACGGCAGGAAGAAGTTCTTGTTCTTATCTAAATCTATTTTAGTTTCTGCACTTTGTTCTGAATAACGGATCAGAGTCATGTCATTTTCATACCTTGCTCCCAATAAGATATCCCAGGAATCATTAGGCTTTAAATTCACGTTGGCATATCCTCCGTTGATGATCTGGTAGAAGCTTGAATAAAACTGTGAAATATCAGATCCTTCCTGGTAATATAAATCTCCATTTCTTAGAGATGCATTAAAGGTATCCTGAGGAGTATCAACATTAATAACAAAAGAGTTTGAAGAAGTAGCAGTACGTCCGAAAATAAATCGGTAAGAAGTTTTTCTGAAATCTGAAAACCCGTTATACCCCAATGCAATCTGAATTGGGAAATCTTTTCTGTCCCCTTTTTCTCCTAAAGCCAATTGATATTCTGCGAACGCTGAACCATAGAATCTGGAATCTACATCCAGGTACTGGCGGATAATGTTGTTTCCACCATAACGCATTGCAATATTACTGCCTGAAAGAAAAGTTCCTGTAGTAGGATCAATACGGTTACCCTCTATGATTTTTCTGTCCGGCTGCTGATAATTATTGATTACATAGCTGGCTCCGGCTTTTAGCTGATGCCTTTCATTTATTTTCTGAGATGCAGTTAACTGTAAATCTAAAAATCTTGAAACATCTAATTGATTGGTTCTGAAGAAAGTAGTCTTGTTAAGAACCTGTCCGTCTTTGTAACCATAATTATCTTCTATGATATTATTGACATTCTGTAAATAAATAGCATTTAGGTTAACATTTGTTCCTTTGTTCTTATATCCTAAACCTAATAAAACTGAAGATTCTATCTCGTAATTGTATTGTTTACGGTTAAGAAAATTCATGTTTTCGATGAATGAGCCTTTTCCCTGTCCTTTGAACTGGTTATTGTCACCATCCTTATATTCAAATTTGCTTCCCTGGTTCAAAGAGAATAGAATACCCAAATTCCCGGTTTCACCCATTTTCACTTTCTGTGCAGTTGTAAACCCGATGCTTGTATTAGGCATTGATTTTACATTATCCACATTCCATGAATCCTTGAATGAATTTAAAGACTGGTCCGGAGTAAATTTATAGTTATCCGGTCTTGCATTTCTGATTTCATCAGGAAGTCTTCTGTCTCTGGAGTTAAGTCCCAGATATCCGTTCATTCCGTCTGCACCCTCAGCTACTTTAAAATTATTTCTGAATGTACTTAAGGTATTTACTCCTATACTGAATTCTATTTTTGAAAAAGCTTTGTCAATCGTAAGCGTTTCAATATCAAACGTAGCTCCTGCAAAATCCCCGTAAAGATTGGAATTGAACGTCTTGTAGATATTTAATTTTCCAACTACATCCGTAGGGAACTGCTTCAGGGCAATGATCTTTTGGAATGGGTTATTGGATGGCGAACCAAGACCGTTAATCAATAAATAATTGTATCGTTCCTCAAGTCCCCTTACGAAAAGTCCTCTGCCTTCTACCGTCGTAATTCCTGTTACTTTCGTAAGTCCCTGCTCCACGTTGGAAATCCCTTTTCTGGAAATCTCTTCAGCACTTACAGCCTGCTTTTGAATAACCGCTTTTTTCTGTTCTCCCAATACTGCAGTTTCAGTTTTCTTGTTGCTGCTTCCCTGGATAACTACACCATCAATTTTTTTCTCCTTGATGATCGTGTCCTGCTTCGTTTCCTGAGCGTAAAACATTGATCCGGATAAAAATACGACTGCAATGCTAAGTTTATTAATTTTCATTATCTTACTTACTTTATTTACTAGATTCTTTCGGTGCAAAGGAATAAAAGATTAGTGGGGTAAGTGGTTTAGTGAATTTTAATTTTTTTTTAACTAAACATTAAGAAAAGAATATTATTGTTAACTTTATGTGAACGATAATACATTTGTTCATCTGTGCTTTAAAATTTATTAACTTTGACTCAGTAAAAATTTAAAATGAACCAAAAGAAAATACTCTTAATAGACGATGAACTGGATATTTTAGAGATTCTGTCTTACAACCTGGAAAAAGAAGGCTACGATATCTATACAGCCACAAACGGTAACGAAGGTATAGACAAAGCCAAAGAGATCATCCCGGATCTTATCCTGTTAGATGTTATGATGCCGGAGAAAGATGGTATAGAAACCTGTCAGGAACTTCGTAAAGTAAAAGAACTGCAGAAAACACTTATTGTATTTCTTTCCGCAAGAAGCGAAGAATTCTCCCAGTTGGCAGGATTTCAGGCCGGAGCCAACGACTATATTGTAAAGCTGATCAAACCGAAAATTCTTATCTCTAAAGTAAACGCCTTGCTGCAGCTTACTTCTCAGGTTTCAGATAATGCTAAACTTATTGAGATCGGAGATCTGGTAATCGACAAAGACAATTTCAGGGTTTCCAAAAGCGGACAGCAGTTCCTTCTTCCTAAAAAAGAATTCGATTTGCTTTATCTTCTGGCTTCAAACACGGAAAAAGTATTCAAAAGAGAAGAAATTCTGGAAAAAGTATGGGGTAACGATGTGATTGTAGGAGAAAGAACCATCGATGTACATATCAGAAGACTGAGAGAAAAACTGGGAATCAATACCATCCAGACACTGAAAGGAATCGGTTATAAGCTTATCGTTTAATAACTTAAATTCCTATCTTTACATAAACCTATAAAAACTTGTAAAATTGAAATTTTACAGACTTACACTCGTCGCCTCGTGTCTTCTGACACTGGTGATGTTTCTTTTAGTAATCATTTTTGATTCACTGAAGGATATCTATTACCAGACCCCTTTTTTCAAAATCGGTCTTTTCACCTGCCTGGTCCTCATTTTTATGATCAATTATGTGGTTCTTGAGCTTCTTTTCAACTATTACGGAAAAAAGCAGGTTCGCGGGCTTTCGCAGATGCTTCCCCAGGAAATTGTTCACGACAATAACGAAAATATTACCATTAAGGAACTTGGCGAAAGATTCTCAGATCTTAACCAGCAGCAGGTCACAGAGATCGATATGATGAAAGAAATGGAAAGTTACCGTAAAGAATACATCGGAAATGTTTCCCATGAGCTTAAAACACCACTGTTTTCCATTCAGGGATATGTGGAAACCCTCAGAGACGGAGGAGTAGACAATCTTACCATTCGCGACAAATACCTTGAAAGAATTGATAAATCTGTAGAAAGACTCATCGCAATCGTTACAGATCTTGATATGATCAACAGGCTTGAAGCAGGGGAGATAAGTATCGCAGTTTCAAAATTTGATGTCAATCTTTTAATCAAGGAAATTTTTGAACTTCTTGAATTTGAGGCAGAGAAACATAATGCTACTTTGCAGATCCAGACCCTTAACCCGCAGATATTTGTAGATGCCGACAAACAGAAAATTTCACAGGTTTTCATTAATTTAATCTCCAATGCCATTCATTATGCCAACAGGCAGGAAGCAAAAGTAGCCGTAAAAACCAGTGTTCTCAAAAACAAAGTTCTGATTGAGGTTATAGATAACGGAATGGGAATAAAAGCTGAAGCCCTGCCAAGAATCTTCGAAAGATTTTACCGTGTGGAAACCAGCAGAAGCAGAAGGGAAGGAGGTTCCGGTTTAGGATTGGCCATTGTGAAGCATATCCTTGAAGCCCATAATGAAAATATTACAGTAGAAAGTGTCTATCTGGAAGGAACTAAATTCAGTTTTATGCTTGAAAAAAGTAAATAATTCCGGCAAAATGTAAGAAAAAAAAATATTTTAAAAAATCCTGAAATATTTTTTTGTCACATCTCATTTATTATATATTTGCAACAGAGATTTATCATAATAATTAAGGCAAAAAAAGTAATTTAAGAAACTGATATGGTTTACAAGATCCGCGTAATATTAGATGCGAAAGAGGATATTTTCCGAGATATTGAAGTAAAAGGAAAACAGTCACTATGGAACTTACATTTGGGAATTAAAAGTGCGTTCAGTCTGCAGGGAGATGAACTTTCCGCTTTTAATATGTTGGAAGATGACGGAACAATAATTAAAAGTGTTCCACTGGAAGATATGAGTGATGATGGTGATGGCGAAATTATGTCGGATGTGTATATTGATGAAGCTTTTGGGAAAATAGGCGACAAAGCACAGTTTCAGTACGGGCTTCTTGATCTTTGGGAGCTATACTGTGAACTTGTGGAAATCATCGAAGAAACAAAAGGGGTTAATTATCCTATTACCGTATACAGATTCGGAAACGTTCCGTTAAAAGCACCAAGCAGAAGCGGAAATGCTGGAGGATCCAAGAAAAGATCGGCAATGCCGCTTATGGATGATGATTTCAGCTTTGATGATGATTTTGGAGGAAACAATAATTTTGAAGATGAAGATGATGACAACTTCGATGATGAGGAAGAAGAAAACTACAACGATGATGTTTTCGAAGATGACGACGACAATGATGATGAAAGATAATAACATCTGAATAATATACAGCCCCGGATTTTCCGGGGTTTTTTTGTGTCAATGATTAGTTCTGCTTTGAAAGGGAATGGTGAAATATTAAGATTGTTTATAGATTTTAATTATACCCTGTTTTCAGTATTAAAAATTACTTTGCAAAGTAAAATTGACTATTCATCATTCACTTTTTACCTTTCACAAAAAAACATTCCTTACTTTTGTTAAAAATAGATGAATGAAGAAATTAATTCTATTAGCAATAATCGGTCTTGGAATTGTTTCCTGTACCACTCAAAACACAATAAACACTATGGATCTGCCGAAGGAATGGAAGCACTCGACCAACATATATGAAGTAAATATAAGACAATACACACAGGAAGGAACATTTAAAGCATTTGAAAAAGAAATGCCCCGCCTGAAAAAAATGGGAGTTAAAACCCTTTGGTTCATGCCAATTACACCCATTGCCCAGCAAAATAAAAAAGGAAGCCTCGGAAGTCCTTATGCCGCTTCGGATTACACATCCATCAACCCTGAATTCGGCACAATGAATGATTTCAAGCATATGGTGAACGAAGCCCACCGTTTAGGATTCAAAGTGATCATAGACTGGGTTGCGAACCACACCGGCTGGGACCATATCTGGACAAAAACACACCCTGAATTCTATCTGAAAGATCCCGACGGAAAATTCCACATCGCCTCAGGAATGGATGATATCATTGAACTTGATTACAAAAATAAGGAAATGAGACTTGCCATGATTGATGCCATGAAATTTTGGGTAAAAGAAACAGGCATTGACGGTTTCAGATGTGATCTTGCCTCTTGGGTAGAAGTAGATTTCTGGCAGCAGGCACGCCCCGAAGTTGAAAAAATAAAACCCCTTTTCTGGTTAGGAGAATTTGATGAAATCGAAAGCCCGGAATACGGAAAAGTATTTGATGCAAGTTATTCATGGAAGTGGATGCACAAATCTGCAGATTATTACAAGAAAAATGAACCTTTACAGGAACTTAGAGATCTTCTGAAGCAATATTCAAATATTGGAGATTCTTCAATGAGAGCCTGGTTTACAGCCAATCATGATGAAAACTCATGGAACGGGACAGAATATGAAAAATACGGAGTCATTACCAAACCTATGGCCGTATTCTCCGCAACATGGAATGGCGTTCCTCTGTTATACTCGGGACAGGAACTTCCCAACACGAAAAGGCTGGAGTTTTTTGAAAAAGACGTTATCAAGTGGACCAACACTTACCAGATGGCCGATTTTTATAAAACCCTGCTGGAATTAAAATCTACCAATCCTGCACTAAAAGGCGGCGACAGCAATGTATCCACCTACCTTCTGAATACCACAGCCAACGATAAAATCCTGGCCTATGTAAGAAAGAACGGAAAAGATGAAGTTCTGGTAGTTTTGAATATGTCAAAAGAACCTGTAAACTTCAAAATTGAAGATCAGAACCTTTCAGGAACTTTCAGGAATGTTTTTGACAAGACAAAAAGAGATTTTGACAGTGAAAAAGACTTCTCCTTCAAAGTTTCAGACTATGCAGTTTTTGAAAAATAAGTTAAAGACTGGAAGGTTAAAATAAGAAGAATCATATTATCTTTTATTGTTATGAACGATATATGATCTATGAAAAATATTCAATAGGAGCGGGCTTTAGCCCGCTTTTTTATATACATTTGCATTTGGCTTTAGCCAAAACTTATAAGAACTATTTCACCAGAATTTCATAATATGAACAAACAGGAACTATTAAACATCATAAAAGCAAAGATCAATGACAAGATCCGGTCTTTTGAAAACCTGATCGCAGAAACCAGAGCTTCCAATAATGATACTAAAAGTTCTATGGGTGATAAATATGAAACAGGCCGCGAAATGCTTCAGCAGGAAATCAATAACCTTCAGCGACAGCTTAATGAATCTTTAAATCAGCTGTCAGTTATCCAAAAAATATCAGCAGAGCCTTCAGATAAAGTCCAGAACGGAGCTTTGGTAAAAACAGATAAAGGCCTCTTTTATGTTACCGTATCTGTGGGCGGAATTATTTCAGAAAATCAGAAAATCATGACGGTTTCTGCAGAATCACCACTTATTAAGGCAATGTCAGGAAAAAAAGAAGGCGAGATTTTTACCATTAATAAAATAACGCAGACCATTCAGAAGATTTGGTAAAATTATTTTATTTAATTCTGAAAATAAAATTCCCATTCTTTTAATTGAAAATCAAACAACTTGATATAGAAAGCATTCATGAAAATGAATGCTTTTTTATGACCTGTGATAAGTATAAATCGGTTAGTTTTTTCTAAATTTGAACCATAAAAACCGCTTCGGAAATGCAGAACTACCTAGACCTTTTACAGCATATTTTAGACAATGGAACAGATAAGACGGACAGAACCGGGACCGGAACAAGAAGTGTTTTCGGGTACCAGTTAAGATATGACCTGTCAAAAGGCTTTCCGATGGTGACAACCAAAAAAGTACACCTGAAATCCATTATCTATGAACTGCTCTGGTTTTTAAATGGTGATACCAATGTCAAATATCTTAATGATAACGGAGTAAGCATCTGGGACGAATGGGCTGATGAAAACGGAGACCTGGGACCTGTTTACGGTGCACAGTGGAGAAGCTGGCAGGGAGCCGGCGGAAAAGTAGTGGACCAAATTACTGAAGTAATAGACCAGATCAAAAAAAATCCGGATTCAAGAAGGCTGATCGTCTCCGCCTGGAATGCAGCAGAAATTTCCAATATGGCGCTGGCACCATGCCATGCTCTGTTTCAATTCTATGTGGCAGATGGAAAACTGTCATTACAATTATACCAGAGAAGTGCCGATGTATTTCTGGGAGTGCCTTTCAATATCGCAAGCTATGCCTTATTGCTGATGATGGTGGCCCAGGTTTGTGACCTTGAAGTAGGGGATTATATCCATAGTTTCGGGGATGTTCATATTTACAACAACCATTTTGAACAGGTGAATAAACAGCTTTCAAGAGAGCCAAGACCACTTCCGGTTATGAAACTGAATCCGCAAATCAAAGATATTTTCAGTTTCAGTTTTGAAGACTTTACACTCGAAAATTATGATCCGCATCCGGGAATTAAAGCTCCTGTAGCCATTTAAACATATTGAATGTCCTGCTAAGAATAGGTATTGATATGTAACAAAACTTTCTTTTTTATTACTTATCGGTTAAATCTCAAAAGGATGCTAAAAAAGTTAATTCTTCTTTCGGTAATCAGTATTTCAGGTACTGTTTTTTCTCAGAATAACGTAAGGGAAAAATTGGGGAACTACCTGGATTCCTTATTTGTGCATCATAAAGTGATGGGAAGTTTTGCGTTTGCAGACAATGATAAGCCGGCTTTCCTAAAAGTGACAGGATTTTCTGATGCAGAAAGTAAGCAGAAAGCCAACATGAACACACAATACCGGGTTGGCTCCATCAGTAAAACCTTCACAGCAGTTTTGGTAATGAAGGCAGCTGAAGAAAAAAAACTTTCCCTTAACAGAAAACTATCAGATTTCTATCCTGAAATTCCGAATGCCGATAAAATTACTATTGAAAATTTACTTCAGCACAGAACCGGAATTCACAGTCTTACCAATGAACCGGAGTATTGGCAGTACAATACAAAATTCCAGACAGAAAGTGATCTGATCAATATCATCAAGAAATATAAAAGTGATTTTGAACCCGCCTCAAAGTACGAATACAGCAATTCAAATTACATTTTGCTGGGCCTTATTCTTGAGAAAGTGTACAAAAAAACATATGCTGAGCTGATTAAAGATAAAATTGCAAAACCCTTACAATTAAAGCTGACAGAAGCGGGAGGGAAAATTGACCCTGCGAAAAACCAGGCAAGATCTTATCAGTATATAAACGGAAATTATCACGTTTCACCGGAAACAGATATGAGCATTCCAATCGGGGCAGGCAACATTATTTCAACGCCAACCGAACTTCTGAAATTTATCCTCGGACTTGAAAATGGAAAACTCATCAAAAAAGAAAGCCTGGATAAAATGAAAAATTTTATTGATGATTATGGTTACGGACTCGTGAAAGTTCCTTTCGAACAATATACAGGATTTGGTCATACCGGTGGAATTGATAAATTCAGTTCAGCTTTATTCTATTTTCCCGATCTGAAAATTGCAGTGGGTTTTTCAACCAATCAATCGGATATGGATACGAACGAAATTTCAATTAAGATGGTGGAAACAGTAATGGGCAAAGACTTTCAAATGCCAGGCTTTAAAACCCTTGAGCTTCCGGAAGCAGAGCTGCAGAAATTTACAGGGACGTATTCAACTCCCAATATCCCTTTAAAAATTAATATCTTTATTAAAGAAAAGAAGCTGATGGCTCAGGCAACAGGTCAGGACGAATTTCCTTTGGAAGCAACCTCGGACACAAGTTTTAAATTTGAAAAGGCAGGAGTTGTCATCGATTTTTATCCTGCGAAAAAACAGTTCGTCATCATTCAGGGAGGAAAAAAAAATACCTTTACAAAAGAATAATATGAAATATTTAAAAATCAATACCGAAGAAACAACCGATTCCGAAACTTTGAAGAATGCAATTCTTCAGATGAAAGGCGTAGTTTCTGTAGAAATTATTGATGATGAAAACCCCGAAAGCGAGCTGAAAAAAGCTTTTGCCAAAACCAAAGAACAGCTCAAAAAAGGAGACTACGAAACTTTGGTTAACGATATTTTTGACATCCTAACAAAAAATAATCCTAAAAAATAATAAAGTAACAAATGAAAAAGGCAATTTTGTCCATTGCTATACTCGGAATTTTCTTTTCCGCAAACGTATCAGCACAAACCGAAACTTCAGGCAGAGAAAAAGTATACAGAGCCACTCACACCAAAGTAACGGAACTAAAACATACCAAGCTGAAAGTAAATTTCGATTACCAGAAGGAACAAATGAATGGAGAAGAATGGCTTACTGCCGCTCCTTTTTTCTATCCTGCCAACGAATTAACACTTGATGCAAAAGGAATGCTGATTCATGAAGTGGCATTGGAAGCCAATGGTAAAAAATCCCCTTTAAAATACGACTATAAAGATGACGTTTTAAAAATTACTTTAGATAAAACATATCAGAAAAACCAGGATTACACAGTTTATATCAAATATACAGCACGTCCGAATGAAGTAAAACAGGAGGGAAGTGCCGCAATTAATGATGCAAAAGGCCTGTATTTCATTAATGCTCAGGGAAAAGATCCCGATATGCCGACTCAGATCTGGACGCAGGGCGAAACGGAATCCTCTTCCGCCTGGTTCCCGACAATTGATAAATCCAACCAAAAAACAACCCAGGAAATCTACATGACCGTTCCTGATAAATACGTTACCCTTTCCAATGGACTGTTGAAAGATTCTCAAAAAGAAGCAAACGGCTTGAGAACAGATCACTGGGTGATGGATAAGAGACATTCAACCTACCTTTTCTTCATGGGAGTAGGTGAATATGCCATCGTGAAAGACAAATGGAGAAATATTGCGGTTGATTATTATATAGAAAAAGAATACGAGCCTTACGCAAAACAGATCTATGGAAATACCCCTGAAATGATCGAGTTTTTCTCTAAAAAATTAGGTTACGATTATCCGTGGGCCAAATATGCACAGATTTCCGGAAGAGATTACGTGAGTGGAGCAATGGAAAATACTACTGCAACACTTCACGGAAGTGATATTTTACAGAAACCGGGGCAGCTTATTGATGAAAACACCTGGGAAGATACTATAGCCCATGAATTATTCCACCAGTGGTTTGGAGATCTGGTAACAGCAGAAAGCTGGAGTAATCTTACTGTAAATGAATCTTTTGCGAATTATTCAGAATATCTCTGGAACGAATATAAATACGGAAAAGACCAGGCAGATTATCATCAGATGAAAGACGTAAATATGTATCTTACAACACCGGGGAATTTTGAGAAAAACCTGGTGAGATTCAATTATGATTCCCGTGAAGATGTTTTCGATTTGGTTACCTATCAGAAAGGAGGCGGAATTCTTCACATGCTAAGAAACTATCTGGGTGATGATGCCTTCTTTGCAGGTTTGAATGATTATCTGAAAACATATGAGTACCAGAACGGAGAAGCACATCAGTTAAGACTGTCCTTAGAAAAAGTTTCCGGAAAAGACCTGAACTGGTTTTTCAATCAATGGTATTTTGGAAACGGAAACCCGAAAATTAAATATTCTTATACCTTCGAACCCGTTAAAAAACAGATCGCTGTTGTTATCGAGCAAACACAGGATCAGCCTTTCCAGTTTCCTCTGGCAATTGATGTTTATGACAACGGGAAGCCGAAAAGATACAATGTCTGGGTAAATGCAACAGCAAAAAATACATTTAATTTTGATGTTTCTAAAAATGCAGATTTAGTCAATATCAATGCAGACGGAATTTTACTGGCAGATATCACAGATACCAAAACTCCGGAGCAGAACCTGATGCAGTTTATCAATTCCAAGGAATTTAAGAGCAGATACCTTGCCTTATCCGATATAAAAGACCAGGTAGGAAAAAATCCGGCAGCTACAAAATTACTGGCAGCTGCCATAAAAGATCCGTATTTCAGAACAAGAATGAAAGCCCTTAAGCTGATGGATCTTTCAAACCCTGAGCAGATGAAAGCTTTAGGAACGGATGTTGAGAAATTAGCCTCCAACGACCCGAAAACATTGGTTCAGGCTGCCGCTATTGCTGCATTGGCTAAAACTAAGGATAAAAAATACCTTCCGCTTTTTGAAAAGGGTGTAAATGCTGTTTCCAATGCTGTAAAGGGAAGTTCATTAAATGCTGTTTTGGCCCTGGACCCTTCAAAAGCCAATACATTAGCAGATAAAATTGATCTTGAAGGAGCTTCAGATGAACTGATGAGCCAGCTGCTTCCGGTTATTGTAAAAAATAAAGTGACCTCACAAATGGCCAATATTACTCCATTAGTGGCATTTTATCCGTTTATTAAATTCCAGAATCCGGAATTGGGAAAATCTGCAGAAGAAGGATATAACTGGATCATGAGCTCGGATAATGTAAAGGCTACTGAAAACATTACGAAAATCATCAGCCATGCAAAAAGCCAAATGGGAGATAATCCGCAGGTAAAAATGATGATTTCCCAGATGCTGAAAGACGGTTTAAGTAAAAAAATGGAACTGTTGAGACAAAACCCTCAGAGTGCTGCAAGCCTCAACAGACAAATCGATGCAATAAATAAAGCCATTGCCGATTTTAAATAAACAGATCAGTAAAATTGCTGAAAATATAAAACCGCTGTACCCAACAGCGGTTTTTTTATGATTTTTATATTAAAAGAGAAAATTATAGGTGAAAATTGAAGGCTTATTCAAACATCATTTTATAAATTCGTATAAAAATTTAGAATAGAATGACTTTTGGAATTGAGGCTGCGGGCTATCATGTACCGTCTTTGTATTTAGAGATCAAAGACCTGGCGGAGAAAAGAGGAATTGAACCCGCAAAACTGGAAAAAGGATTAGGATTGCACAAAATGGGGTTTCCCGATGTTCATGAAGATGCGGCTACATTCGCGGCAGAAGCTTTATTGAAACTGATCAGAGATTATGATCTCAATCCCAAAGATATAGCCAGGATTTATTTAGGCACGGAAAGCGCTCTGGATGCGGCCAAACCTACAGCTTCCTATGCTGTGCAGATGGTGGAAAAAGTGCTGGAAAAAGAATTTGGCGAAAGATGCTTCAGGAATTGTGATGTGGTAGATATGACTTTTGCCTGCATCGGGGCTGTAGATGCCCTTCATAACTCCCTTGATTTTGTAAGGGTGAATCCGGACAAAAAAGCCGTGGTTATTGCCAGCGATTATGCCAAATACGAACTGGCTTCTTCCGGAGAATATACACAGGGAGGTGGTGCAGTTGCTTTACTGGTTTCCTCAAAACCGGATCTTCTGGAAATTGAAAATAACTGGGGAGTTGCTACCGAAAGTGTTTTCGATTTCTTTAAACCCAGAAGGAACTACAGTAAAAAAGACTTAACTTCAGCACCTGAAACTTTCCCGGATAAAATCGAAATTTTTACGGATGAGCCTGTTTTTGACGGACAGTATTCCAACCAATGTTATCAGGACAGGATCAGGGAAGCTTATCAGCATTATAAAGAGATTACAGGTAAAGATAAACCTTACGAAGCCTGGAGATATCTTATCTTCCATTTGCCGTATGCATTTCACGGTAAAAGAGTATTCACGGAAATCTACAGCATTGAAAATGGACTTTCTTACACAACACCGGATGAACAGAAAGCAGTGGCGAAATCTGAAAATTACCTGAACTTTATCAATGAAAAGATTGAAAGATCACAGCGCGCATCTTCGGAAATAGGCAATATGTATACAGCTTCCATTTTTATGGCGCTGCTTTCCGCAATACAGGTTTCATTTGATGAAGGAGAAGAACTGGCAGGTACTGAAATCGGGTTTTTAGGATATGGGAGCGGTTCAAAATCCAAAGTTTTTGCCGGAAAAATATCTGAAAACTGGAAAACTGTTGCTGCCAAATGGAATTTGTTCGAAAATTTAAAAAACAGAACAGCCATTGATTTTGAAACTTACGAAAAACTGCACAGAAAACAGCTTGAAAAATCTGTTAACGAAAACTACAAAAGTTTCGGGCTACAATCAGTAGAATCTGAAAATCCTGTTTTGCAGGGAGCACGATATTATCATTACAAAGACTAAATTTATTAGTCATAATCAATACAGCAAAGCATTCCACTACCGGAGTGCTTTTTTACTTCCAGAATCCGTTTTGCTGTGCCCATTTTTTAAAAAGATCCGGCCAGCTGCTGACAGGGCTTCCTTTTTTACCCAATCCCCAGCCATGTCCGCCAGTCTGGAAAATATGCATTTCCGCCGGTACATGAGCTTTGTTTAAAGCTGAATACATCAAAAAGCTGTTGTCAACGGGAGAAATTGGATCATCTGCGGCCTGGGTAATGAAAGTTATAGGCATATTTTCATTCACCTGTTTTTCCACTGAATAAGCAATTTCCTGTTCTTTTGAAGAAGTTTTTCCAAGAATACTTTTGTAAGAATGGGTTTTATTATTAGGCGGAAGCATTGAGATCACAGGATAAATTAACCCTGTAAAATCAGGTCTGGCTGATAGGGTATCTATATGGTCAATAGGTGCATAAAGCTTTTGATCTGGCCTGGCTGAAGTGTAACCCGCAAGATGTCCGCCCGCTGAAAATCCCAGGATCCCTACTTTATTGGGATCAATATTATAATTTTGGGCAAGGCTGCGGATCATTCGTATAGCACGCTGGGCATCTTCAAAAGGAACGTTTGTGGTTTTCCAGTTTTCCTGTGGTAACCGGTAGATCAGTTCAAAAGCGGTTATTCCTTCCGATTGAAGCCAATTGGCTGCAGGAGTACTTTCTTTTCCCAGTTCAATGTGGGCATATCCGCCTCCGCTGATCACTAAAATGGCTATACCATTGGGATTTTTCGGTTGATGAACAATAAGCCTCGGGTTTGAAACATTGGTAACAGATCCTTTATCACTGATTGTTTCAGACTCCCTTGAACCCGAAGTATCCGGCATGTTGTGAGGCCATAAAGGAATTTGCTCCAGTGCAGGAGAAATCTGATATTTTTCGCTAGATTGGGCATGGTAGAGTGTTGAAGTAAACCATACAAAAGCAAAAGAGAGCAGGAATTTCATGGTAGAAATATCTAATCAAGGAAGATCATTCCATTCTGGTAACTTTTCGGAGTAACGCCAACCAGCTGTTTAAATACCCGTGTAAAATAATTCGTGTCTGAAAATCCTGTCTGGTAGGCAGTTTCCTTAATACTGTTCTGTCCCGCAAGCAGTTCTTTTGCCCTATTAATTCTTTCCTGAAGAATAAAATCATTGGGAGAAGTTCCCAATTCATCCTTGAACATTTTAAAGAAATTGGATTTGCTCACGTAGGCAAGCTTTGCAATACTGTCTATGGAGAGTTTCTGATGAAGGTTTTTCCTGATATAATCCACTGCAAAACCTATCCTTGATTTATTTTTGGCAATATTTTTTTCTACCATGCTTCTGGCCTGGGTCTGCATAAGCCTGATCAGAAGTTCTTTCAATGCGAAATCTGCCATAATATCTTTCTGCGAATTATCATCCATTGCAATTCTCATGATATTATTGGTAGCAGACGCTAAAGATTTATTGTTAAAAAGAAAAAACTCATCCAGCTGGATATTCCACTGTGAAGTTTCATCCACTTTAGGAAGGCTGTAATTTAAATAATTAAGAGAATCCTCTATAAATTCAGGATTAAGGCTTAAAGAAATGCATTGGGTAGGAGATTCATCCGCTTCCGGGAAATCAATGATCATGGTTTCTCCCGGGGCTACAAGAACACTTTCTCCCGGGAAATAATCAAAATAATTTGTTTTATTATCCAGCTTCATATGTTTTTTGCCTCTCAGCATAGCCGTAAAAGCAATATTCTCAAAGTGAAGCTTAACCCCAAAAGCAGCTTTGTGAGTCTCGTAAATACTAAATTCACAGTTGTTTAGATTGAATTTTGTCTGGTTTTCAACAAGGTTCAATAACTGGCTTTCCTTCTTTAATTCAGGAGTATTTAATAAAAATTTATTATTGTTATTCATTTCTAAACATTTTGTAAAACCCAATCACTCAAATATATAAATTTTAGACCTTCACTGCTGTTAATAAAATTATAAAATTAAATATCTGCACTATTTTGAAGTGTTTTTATACGATTGTGCTATCTATTTTTCACCGGGAAATGTAATTTGGCATTACTAAAATAAAAATGATACTAATATGAGCACTATGACAGAACCGAAATCAGAGACCGCTTTCCAGTGGCCTGAATTCAAAAACAAATATGATAACTATATTGACGGTAAATTTACTCCTCCTGTAAACGGGCAGTACTTCAATGTAGTTTCACCGGTGAATGGTAAAAACTTCACCCAGGTAGCCCATTCTTCCAAAGAAGACTTGGAACTGGCTGTAAATGCCGCTGAAAAAGCATTCCAAACATGGAAAAATACTTCATCCACAGAAAGAAGCATTATACTGAATAAAATAGCAGACAGAATCGAGCAGAACCTTGAATACATTGCCATTGTTGAAACCATAGACAACGGAAAGGCAGTAAGAGAAACATTGGCTGCGGATTTACCTCTCGCCATAGACCATTTCAGATATTTTGCGTCTGTGGTACGTGCAGAAGAGGGCTCACATAATGAACTGGATAAAGATACAGTTTCCCTGATCGTTCATGAACCGCTGGGAGTAATTGCCCAGATCATCCCGTGGAATTTCCCGATATTAATGGCGGTATGGAAATTAGCTCCGGCATTGGCTGCAGGAAACTGCGTTGTATTGAAGCCTGCTGAAAGTACTCCCGTTTCCATCATGGTTTTAATGGAAATTATCGGTGATCTTTTACCTGCCGGTGTTATCAATATTGTTAATGGCTTCGGGGCGGAATTGGGAAGAGCTCTGGTAACCAATCCGAAAGTATCTAAAGCAGCATTCACAGGCTCTACGGCAACAGGGCGTCTGGTAATGCAGTATGCAACAGAGAATATTATCCCTGTAACACTTGAGCTGGGAGGGAAATCTCCAAACGTTTTCTTCAGCTCGGTAATGGATGCAGATGATGAATTTCTGGATAAAGCAATTGAAGGAGCTGTTCTTTTTGCACTGAATCAGGGCGAAATATGTACATGTCCTTCAAGATTGCTGGTTCAGGAAGATATTGCAGACGCATTCATTGCAAAAGTAATAGAAAGAGTGAAAGCCATCAAAGTGGGAAATCCGCTTGATAAAACTGTGATGATGGGTGCTCAGGCTTCCCAGATCCAGAAAGATAAAATTCTGTCCTACATCCAGCTTGGAAAAGAAGAAGGAGCGGAAGTTCTGTTGGGTGGAGATGTAAACAATGTAGGAGACGATTTACAGGACGGATTCTATATTCAGCCTACTATTTTCAAAGGTAATAACAGAATGAGAATCTTCCAGGAAGAGATTTTCGGGCCTGTACTGGCGTTTACTACATTCAAAGACGAAGAAGAAGCTGTGAAAATTGCCAACGATACGATCTACGGACTTGGAGCAGGAGTCTGGACCAGAGATGCTCATCAGCTGTACAATATTCCACGCCAGATCCAGGCTGGAAGAGTTTGGGTGAACCAATATCATTCCTATCCGGCAGGAGCGCCTTTTGGAGGATATAAGCAGTCAGGAATCGGTAGAGAGAACCATAAGATGATGCTGGATCATTACCGTCAGACTAAAAATATGCTGATTTCCTATAACAAGAACAAATTAGGTTTCTTTTAATTTTTAAATATTAGGGCGTGCCCGTTTGCCCCGGCGCTGCCGGGGCAAAACGGTCGGGCTGTTCAGGAAATTGCAGGCTCAAATTAAATTATGATAGATTGATGGGCCCGGCAGGATTTATTTTGCCGGGCTTTTATTAAATCTTCGTATCTTAAATGAAACAAATAAGGTCCTTCTAAGTTTAAACAAAAGAGAAGAAAATGGAAACAAAAATATCAAGACTATCTGCTACAGAAGCTGCACTTGACGTTATTTTTGAACTGGAAAAAAAATATGGTGACCTGATGTTTTACCAGGCAGGAGGGTGCTGTGAAGGAACTCAGCCGCAGTGCTTCGAGAAAGGGGGATTTTTCCCCAGAATGAATGATGCAATGATCGGCACCATCCACGATCACGAGTTCTGGATAGACCGGGATCTTTTCGAATACTGGAAATATTCACATTTTACGTTAGATGTTACGGATGGTTTCGGACCGGGCGGATTTTCTCTGGAAACACCTCTTGGAAAAACATTTAAAGTACATTACAGGCTTTTCACACCTGAAGAATACGAGAATTTAGAACCTGTACAACGAAGTGAATAAGGTTAATATTTAGTTGTTAAGATTATTATTCCTTACAATAAAATCTAACTTAAAAGTCTGTGTAAATCCGGGAAGTCTGCGGTTAAATTTTTCATGTTTAAACATCATCAGACCTTCACAAACCGGTTCACAAACATAGCCGCCACAATATCTCCCACAGCATTCAGAACAGTGGCTAAAGGATCAACCAGAGTTCCGATAATCATCACTGCCGGAACAGCTTCCTGAGGTAGCTTATATACTGAGATCATCAGCATTTCTCCAATATATCCGCCATTGGGAATACCACCAGCTACAATACTTACGAAAACCGTAATTCCTAAAGCAAGAAGCAAATTGGAAGGATCAAAAAAATCTTTTCCAATGATCAGGAAAGCAACATATATCTTAATAATGGATGACATGGAAGAGCCGTTCTTATGAAGTGTAGTCCCGATAGGAATAACAAGATTGGCAATGGAATTCGGGATACCTATTTTCGAAGCTGCCTGAAGATTGGCAGGCATAGTGGCGAAGCTGCTGCATGTACTCAAAGCGGTAAGGGTGGGGTAAGCTGCATTGGTCCAGAAACTTTTGATCCCTTTCCTCCCGTTTGCCATAAAAGCATACAGTGAAAAAAAGACAAAGAAATAAATAATTCCTGCAATATAATAAAGCCCGAGAGGTTTAGCGTAAAACCCAAACAATTGTGGGCCTAAAGTCGCTACCTGATAGGCAAAATAAGCCCCCAACCCAATAGGTGCCAGTTTCATAATTAATAAAAGCAATTCTTTCATCACTTCATATCCGGAAGAAATGAAAACCCTGAACGGTAATCCTTTCTCCCCGGACTTTCTGGCTGCAAACCCTGTCATAAAAGCAAAAATAAGAAGAGCCAGCATATTTTGCCTTGAAAAAAGCTGTGTAAATTCCCCAACGGTGAAAAAGCTGACGATCCGGTTGCCCCAATTTTCTTCAGACGCAGTTTCTGCAATTACGTCCGAACTGCCGGAAACTCCTGAAACAGGAAACATGTAAACGGCACAGATCGTAAAAACAGCTGCTGTTAAAATAAAGAACAGGAAAGTGAAGGCCATTACAAGAATGATCTTTCCAAATTTAGACTGCTGTTCCAGGGAAGCAATAGAATTGGATACTGCGAAGAATACGAGCGGTACCACACTCACAAAAAGCAGATTCAGGAATATGTCTCCCAGTGGTTTAATATATTCCACAATGCCCGGAACTGTAATGCCTATAATGCTTCCTGCAACAATTCCCAGAAGTAAAAGTATAATTCCCGAGTAGTTTTTAAGTACCTCTTTCATTCAACGCTTTTTATCAAAGATAGGTTTATTTTTAACACTCTGTTATATAATTTTCAGGGACAAATTTCATAAATTTGAGTAAATATCGTTTCTATGGCTTATATAGATTACTATAAGATTTTAGGCGTAGATAAAAGCGCAACACAGGATGACATCAAGAAAGCCTACCGAAAACAGGCCAGAAAACTTCATCCTGATCTTAACCCGGACGACAAAGAATCAGAAAGAAAATTTAAAGAACTGAATGAAGCTAATGAAGTTCTCAGCAACCCGGAAAACCGTACGAAATATGATAAGTATGGAGAAAACTGGAAGCATGGAGAAGAATATGAAAAAGCACAGCAACAACAAAGACAGTATCAGCAACAGAATTATAGTGGCGGTGGATACTCCGGGGCTGATTTTGGGGAAGGGGCTGATTTTTCAGATTTTTTCCAGAGTATGTTTGGCGGGGCAGGCGGAGGTTTTGGGAGAAGCTCAAGAGGAAGCTCGTCAGGGAAATTCAAAGGGCAGGATGTTCATGCTGAATTAAATCTGAATTTAAAAGATGCTGCACAAACCCATCCGCAGACTTTCGAGATCAATGGTAAAAAAGTAAGGATCACAATTCCGGCCGGGGTTTATGATGGTCAGCAGATTAAACTGAAAGGCCATGGAAATCCTGGTTTTAACGGTGGCCCGAACGGAGATCTGTACATTACATTCAATATTCCCATAGATCCTGATTTTGAAAGAATCGGTGATGATCTGAAAACTAAAGTTTCGATAGACCTGTATACTGCTGTTTTGGGCGGTGATGTAAAAGTAAACACATTGGATGGCAGCGTCAGCCTTAAAGTAAAACCTGAAACTCAGAACGGGACTACAGTACGACTGAAAGGAAAAGGTTTTCCGGTATATAAAAAAGAAGGGCAGTCCGGAGATCTTTTTGTGACGTATGAGGTAAAATTACCAACCGGTCTGACAGACAAGCAGAAAGAACTTTTTGAACAACTTAAAAATTCCTAAGCCATGAGTGAAAGAATATCGAGGGAAGAACTCGTAAAAATATACAATATAGAGATCACTTTTTTTGACGAACTGGTGGATGTAGGTCTTCTGAATGTAGAAACAGAGAATGAAATCCATTATTTGCTATATGAAGATTTGCCTGTTTTTGAAAGGTTTACCAACTGGCATTACGACCTGGAAATTAACCTTCCCGGTCTGGAGGTCATTAATGATATGTTGAGAAGAATAAAAGACCTGAAGAGGGAAAACCGTGATCTGATGAATAAACTTTCTGCAATAAATGATCAATATGAAGATATTTGATTTAGTTTTGTAATCTTAAAAACGAATTAATATTTTCTAAGAAATGAGTGGAGAGAAAGTCATTACATTAAATGTGAACAGAAAAGATTTCGAAGAAATTTATTTCAGCGGTAATCAGGGAAGTTTATTTTTTTCATCAACTACGAGAGGAAAGACGGTTACTACTTTGGTTATAGGATTAATTCTGCTGATTCTGTTTTGTTTTAAAGATGATTTAAGCAAAGAAAAATTCGGCATCTTGTATTTTGTGAGCTTTCTGTTTCTGTTGTGTACAGTTTATCTTTCTTTGAGCATAAATAAAGTCTCGCGGTGGAAAAAAGAAGTGAACAAGTATTTGAAATCGCTGGAAGATTCCAACATATATGAGATCCGGTTTAATAATGATATTTTTAACGTAAACCTTAATCATCAGGAAGAATTAAGCAAATGGGAAGATTTTCAAAGTTTTGATGCTAATGATGAGTTTATTTCGCTGGAAGGAAAATACAATTACATGTTTCCAAAAAAATCGATGAACAAGGCGGATTACGAGACACTGAAACAAGTATTAAAGAAAAATATCAAACAATAAAAAACTCTGAGCTTTTTGCTCAAAGTTTTATTATCTAAAAGGGCGAATTTGCCTTCGTTTTGATTAATCTAACCAGCCCATTTCCTTCATCCACTCATCATTGTAGATTTTCCCTACATATCTTGAACCGTGGTCGTGAAGCAGAACAACAATCACATCGTCTTTGGTAAACTGGTCTTTCATCTGAATTAAAGAAGCAATAGCGCTTCCCGCAGAATATCCGCAGAAAATTCCTTCTTCTTTAGCCAGTTTTCTTGCGTAAACAGCACCGTCCTTATCCGTTACTTTTTCAAAATGATCGATCACAGACATGTCGTAATTTTCAGGAATGATATCTTCCCCGATTCCTTCTGTGATGTACGTGTAAGCATGATCGTAATGAAGTTCACCCGTCTCATGGAATTCTTTCAGAATAGAACCGTAAGTGTCAACTCCTATTACCTTGATATCTGCATTTTTTTCCTTGAAGAATGTTCCGCAACCTGTAATGGTACCTCCTGTTCCGGCACCCACTACAAAATGGGTAAGTTTACCTTCCGTCTGTTCCCAGATTTCAGGAGCTGTAGACTCATAATGAGCTGCTCTGTTGGATAAGTTGTCATATTGGTTTACATACCATCCGTTTTCTGTTTCATTAGCCAGCCTTTTGGAAACTGAATAATAAGAACGCGGATCTGTAGGTTTTACGTCAGTAGGGCATACAATAACTTCAGCTCCTACAGCACGGAGAATATCACATTTTTCTTTCGACTGCTTGGAATTGGTTACAAAAATACATTTGTAGCCTTTGATGATGGCTGCAAGAGCCAGTCCCATCCCGGTATTTCCTGAAGTACCTTCAATAATGGTACCGCCAGGCTTTAATCTGCCGTCTTTTTCGGCATCTTCTATCATTTTAAGGGCCATTCTGTCCTTTACGGAATTTCCCGGATTGAATGTTTCTACTTTCGCCAGAACAAGAGCAGGAAAATCTTCACCCAATACTTTGTTAAGTTTTACAAGAGGTGTATTTCCTATCGTTTCAAGAATATTTTTTGCGTATTTCATAAATGTTTTATAAGCGGTGCAAAGATAAGGCTTTAAAAATTAGCTGCGTAATTTAAGATTGATTTATAAAAAAGTGAATGATGAATGGCAATAACAAATATTGTAAACATAATTAATGACTGACCATTGCCTGTTGACAATTCAATTTTAATTATACTTAATTGCTTTCACCGGAGATATTTTGCTGATCAGGTAACTCGGAATAATCAGAGCCAGTCCTGAAATAAGAAGGATTCCCAATGAAATGGAAACAATGGCTACAGGATTAAGATCTACCGGAACCGTACTAACGTAATAGTTTTCAGGATTTAATTTAATAATGCCGAAGAATTTCTGAATAAGAATAAGACCAAGACCTATTGCATTTCCATACAAAAGCCCGGGAATCATAATAATCAGGGTATAATTGATGAAAGTAGCTCTGATCTGTGAATTGCTGGCTCCCAGCGTTTTCAGAAGCCCTATGGAATTGGTTCTTTCGATGATAAGAATTAAAAGGACCATAATAATATTGATCACTACTACGATCAGCATAATGATGATGATTAAAGCAATATTCGTATCAAAAATACTGATCCAGTCATTGATCTGCGGGAATTTTTCCGTTGCTTTTTCAGCATAATTTTTGTAGCCGATGAGTTTTTCAATTTCCGGAAAATCTTTATCAATATCATTTACATTTTTAAAGAATATATCGAGGCCGCCAATTTCATCCGGCTTCATTTCCTGGATTTTTCTTACATGATTGATACCGCCGATAACGAACTGTTCATCAATCATTTTAATATCGGTTTTGTAAATTCCTATAATCCTGAATTTACGGTATATCGGTTTCTGGTCTGCTTTTGAAAAAACGGTAACTATGCTGTCGTTAACCTTCAGGTGAAGATCATTGGCGATCTTCTGTGAAATGGTAACATCATTGTTAAAGCCTTTTTCCGTAACTTTTGGAGTTGTCCCCGCAACTAAAAACTTCTTGAATCTCAGACTGTCAAAATCTTTTCCTATCCCTTTGAATATAATGCCGGAAAAATTGTGTTCATTACGCATAATTCCCGTTACAGTTGCATATTTCTGAACACTTTCCACATCCGGCAGCTTTTTAATTTTCTGGATATCCAGTCCCTGATTGTCAAGAATAGATGTGTTGTAAGAAGAATTGGATCTTGTAGACCGCACCGTAATATGTCCGCTGAAATCTGCCAGCCTTTCCTTAATTGCTTTCTTTGATCCGAAGCCTGTAGCTACAGTAATTAAAGAAACAATGATCCCCAAAGCTACAGAAAGCCTGCCGATGAAGATGATAACTCTTGAAAGGTTATTTTTGTTATCTTTGGAAAACGCTATTTTTCTAGAGAAATATAAAGGAAATTTCAAGCTTATGAATTTAGATTTCAAAATTAAAAATTTACTTCTTATTTGCCTAATTTTTTTAGGAGTATTCAACCAATATTATTCTCAGGTTCAAGGTCAGCAGGATTTTAAAACCGGAGCAGACCAACCTGAACTTTATCTGCCTTTGCTAAAGGACAAAACAATCGGTGTGGTAACCAATCAGACAGGATTGATGAGTGATAAAAGCTACCTGGTAGATTTTTTAGTTAAAAATAACATTAAGATCAAGACAATCTTTGCCCCCGAACATGGGTTCAGAGGAGATGCAGATGCCGGGGAAAAGGTAAAAAACGGAGTAGATACCAAAACCGGAATCCCTATTATTTCTTTATACGGAAACAATAAAAAGCCAAAACCGGAACAGCTGAAGGGACTTGATATGGTAGTTTTTGATATTCAGGATGTTGGCGTAAGGTTTTATACCTATATTTCAACGTTAACCTATTTAATGGAGGCCGGTGCAGAAAATAATGTGGAAATTATGGTGCTGGACCGTCCCAACCCTCATGACGGTTATACGGACGGACCTGTTTTGAAGAAAAAATGGTCAAGCTTTGTCGGCATGCATGAAGTTCCTGTAGTATACGGGCTGACGATAGGAGAGTATGGAAAAATGGTAAACGGTGAAAAGTGGCTGAAAAATGGTATTCAGGCAAAATATACCCTGATTCCGATGAAGAATTACCATAAGAAACAGCGTTATCCCATTTCAGATAAACCATCCCCAAATCTTCCGAATGATAAATCAATTAATTTGTATCCGAGCTTATGCTTTTTTGAAGGAACACAAGTTTCTGTAGGGAGGGGAACAAGTTTACCTTTCCAGATCTACGGATCTCCGTGGACACAGTCATTTTCTTATCAGTTTACGCCAAAGCCTAATTTCGGGGCAAAAGATCCTTTCCTGAATGGAAAGCTTTGTTATGGTGAAGACCTTTCTGCCTATCCGAAAGATCTTAGAGAGCTTAACCTTGAATGGCTGATCAAATCTTATAAAAATTATAAAAATCCACAGCAGGGTTTCTTCCTTGAGAATTTGTTTTTCGATAAACTGGCCGGAACGGATGAATTCAGAAAGCAGATTATAGCTGGAAAATCAGGTCAGGAAATCAAAGCTTCATGGAAAAATGACCTAGAGAAATTTGAAAAGATCAGAACAAAATACATTCTGTACAAGGATTGATTCCTTAAAAATTAATAATCAGCTTGGCTTTGTCGGTCAATAATGAATCTATCATTTGATACTCATAAAATTCACTTACAAAGCCAAATTAACTATTCACTGTTCCATTTTTTATCAGTCAAAATTCTGTGGCGGTTTGTTATCGTTCTTGCTTTTATTAAGGATGAAAAGCCCTATCGATAATCCGATTACTCCGGCAAAAGCTGTCATCAGAGCTCTTTCCAGCTTATCAGGCAGGTTATTTCCAATATAATTCATTAAAAAAAGGATCACAAAAGTGATTACTGAAATGATAATATGATTTTTTCCGAACAGTTTCATGCTGTTATTTTAATTTATAAGAAATCATGATACCTCCTCTGTAAGGTAGGATTTCTCCACTTTTATTATATTTTTGGGCTGATTCATACCGCTGGCCTGTAGTACGGTCATATCCCTTGTAGAAATCTGTGGATGAGCCAATTGTTGCATAAATGTCGATGTTCCAGCGATCAGATACTTTAAATTGATAACCACCCGTAACACCTGCTAAAAATGAAAATCCTTTTTGATATAAATTAGATCTAACGAATACTTCATTACGATCATTTATATAAGAGCCATCTTTCCAGTAATTCCATTTCTGCAGAACGAATGAGGATACCCCAATATTAGCTCCTATATACCAATGGTTGAATGCCTCATTGAAATAATATCTTCCTTCCAAAGAAGCAGAATAATACTGAAATTCATGGCCTGCAAAAGACTTCCATGGAGATACCAGAACATCACCCTGCATGGTAATTTTCTGGGTTAACTGTTTTTCCAGACCAATATTGATTACGCCAATTGGAGCCAGAAGAGCATTTCCTTTAATATATAATTTTTTTTCCTGTTCTTGTTCCTGTGCTGTAAACATTGCTGCGGACAGAAGGGTGATAGATGCGGTGAGAAATTTGTGTTTTAGCATTTATTTTATTTGTTTCAATAATTCTTCTGCAAGTTTGGAGTCCTTGTTGGTTTGAGTAGCCATGTTTTTTGACATTTCTGCATAGTTTTTGGCCAATTCATTATTCCCGGTCAGGAAATAAAGTCTTGCGAGAATATATGTGTTTTCTGGTGTTTCGCTGCGCATTACAGACTTTTCAGCCCATTCTGTGGCCTTCTTTAATGATGCAGGATTCTTGATATGATCACTGAATACCCATGCTGCCCTCAGCAATTCATTAGGTTCGAATGCATCGGAATTTTTATAATATTCCAGGGCTGCTTTTTCAAATTCAGGGAAATTGGCGTTTTGTTCGTAATAGCTGAGCTTTGTTTGGTTCAGTTTGGATTGTGCGAGCTGTTTTCCTACTAACGGTTCTGCCGTTTTCATGAAATATTCATCGTTTATCCTTTTATTCTTATCATCAATAGACTGTTCTACGATTTTGGAAAGTTTCAACTGATTATCAAATTCATTGTAAGTTTCTTCCGGAAGATATTTAATGATTTCGGACTTCCTTGATGAAAATGTACTGTAATTTTTATCCTCGGTTGATTTTACAAAGAATAAAAGCAAGCCTATTTCTTCTTTGGAGATTTCTTCTGATTTCTTTTTGTTTTCAAAATACCGTTCGGAAGCTTTTTTGGCAAAATCATAGTCTGAAGAAGAATTCAGTTTCATAATATTGATCAGGAATGCCGGATCTTTTTCGCCTTGTGCAAAACGATCTTTTAATGAGCCTTTTTTATTGCCTGAGGAATTCACATCCTGAGCCATAGTGACAAACATACTTTCATCCATATAGCCGGAGTTTTGGGAAATAAGCTCACCTTCACCATTCAGGAAAAGATAAGTAGGATAGGAGCGTACCCCATATTTTGCTGCAATTTCCCTTCCTTCGCCTTTCTCCATATCGAATCTGGCATTCACGAAATTGGTATTGAAATAATCCCCGACAGTTTTTTGGGTAAATACATTTTTCTCCATCATCTTACATGGTCCGCACCAAGAAGCATAGGCGTCAACGAAGACAAGCTTCTTTTCTTTTTTTGCCTTTGCTATGATGTCTTTGAATGGTAGTTCCTGAAACTGTATAGCTTCCTGAGCCAGAGTGATAACAGAGCAGAAAACAAATACTCCGGAGATGATCTTCTTCATTTTCAAATAATGATTTGTAGGCGAAGATAGGTATTTTCCAAAAAACAGAAGCTGAATTTAGGATTTGAAGGCTTATATTAACGAATTTTAAGACTGGTGCGGTTTTATTTTTATACAGACTGTAACTTAAAATAGTGAAAAAATTCCGTAAACGGATTTTCAGAATAAAGACACAGTGAATTTTTTTAGAATAAATGAAAACATTTATCCAATTTTATATCTTTTGATTTAAAATAAAAAAACCGCCTTAATAAGACGGTTTGTGGTTTCTCCAGGAATATCCCTTTATTCTGATTTTCAATGATTTAAATCTATGTTTACTTTTGGGAGGGACAAAGTAGGGACAATAATTTATAAATTAAGTCTTTTTTGCCGATATTTGTTTAACCCTGTTTAGTAAACTATGAAAGCAAAGATAAACAATTTTTACAATTTTCTTAATGAACTTCGATATAGGTTTCAAAATATTTTAATGTCAAGTCCTGAAAGTTTCGATAAAGATATTTCTCTTCTAGAATCCATCTATTCAATCAATAAAGAAGAGTTTCCATTTGATATTAAGACGGCATTTGAAGAATTGTACACAGAAAATCCCGATAAGATGGAAATGATTTTTTGGGATAAACTCAAAGAATCTTACTACAATTACGAGCAATTTATAGAATTAGATTATCAGTATTTTAAAAATCCAGATTTACCTGAAAAGTTTCAAAACCTATTCTATCATAGTAAACTGCTATCATATAACTATTTTGCCTTTGTTTCCCGTATTTACTATTGGTACTATGGCAGAAAAAATGAACATCGAAGTGAAAAAGAAGAGATTACAGTAGGATTTTTAGATGATTACAGTAAGATAATTCCTGATTTATCTGAAAGTAGTGCTATGCAAAAAATTCAAAATTATTTTTCTTTTCAATTTGAAATGTTAGAAAACTATATAAAATACATTTACGCAAAAAATGAATTTCACCTTGAAGTTGTTGAGCTCCGAATGTCTGATAATAGCTTTATAAATGAGAGACTGGAAAAATTAGCAAATGAATATTATTCAAAATTGGAAATACTTGCAAATTATAAAGATAACATTACAAAATTAGCGATGAATCTAAGGTTTGATTATCCTGATTTTTTAGATAATAAACAGCCAACTGCTAAAAAAGTTACTAAAAGCCAAGAACCACTAAAATTTCTTTATCCAGAAAATGTATTTGATTCACTCTCTCCATATATTCACGAAGAATTTAACGAATCTTTTAGAAAACTAATTTTTGGTGAATTAACTAATGTAGTTAATGAAATTACTTTCAGAGGGGCTTCTAATATGCTTGTGTATTTTCTTAAACAACGTTATGATGAAGGTCATCTAATTGCTGATAGTAAAGAGCAGGTTTCGGAATGGATAATTAAAAACTTTATGTTTTATGATGAAGAAGATTACAAAAAGTTTAAAAAAGATACTATTCAAAAAACTTTAATGAGAGATTGTAAGCCTCCCAAAAAAGAGGTTAAGTATCTAATTTAATTTTTTTGAGTCCCTTTTTTGTCCCTATTTAGGTACAGGCATTGATTAAGGATAATTCACTAAAGTATTTTTGTATCATAATTCTAAATAAAACATTATGAAACAAGAAAAATTCTTGGAAATTATCACTCAATTAGTGAGTGCCTTTCCGTCAGAAAACAAAACAGACGAGAAACTAGATTTATTAATTTCAAAATTAGAAAGTAAAGACAAAGATTCTGCGGAATCAGAAAAAGATGAACATCTTTTAATAGCTGAGGTATGTGAACTTACCAAAAAAAAGAGAACAACCATTTGGCTTTGGAACAAAAAAGGTTTATTAAAGCCTGTTGGTAGGTCTGGAAAAAGTCCTATTTATAGAAGAAGTGATGTTTTGAATTATATTTATAATTCTGAAAAGCAAGGCAAGGAATAATTTTATCAGCTAAGTAGAAAATGTAATGTTTCGAAAAAAAACAATTTTCTACATTCTCCTAAAACAAAACACCTAAAAATTTTATTGAACGACTTTAAGCATTAGCAAAGGCTTATGTTAGCTACTGCTTTTGCTTTAAGTCTATTTTATTAATCTTTCCTCATTTCCGTAATGGCTTGAGGATTAATATAATATGATTAAATGAGACAAACAGTAAATAAAAATGAATTAATGGTTTTACTACCATTATCACTCGATTATTCCCGTATCGAAAATGAAGGGAAGGAAAGAATTAAAGATTTTGATATGAACTGCATTAAGTTTATTATCGGGCGTATGATTTATAGTTCGGTTGTGTTCGTAAAAACCACAGAAACAGAAAAATACAATCACCATAGCTTAATTAACAGCAAAACTTGGGTTAAGCATATCGGGAAAAACTATTTAGAATACGTTCAACTTTTAATTGACTTGAAATACATTAATCGAAAATCGTATCTCGTTGGAAAAGAAAGTTTTGGGTATGGTTTTTTAAAGCCTTACCGTTTTTCAAGAGTGTTTGCGGAAGTGATTCAAATTAAAGGTGCTGATGATTTGAAGTCTACAACCACAAAAACAAGCTACGTGAAAAAATATGAAAAGCCTTTAATTGACTATTTCGACTACACCAAGTTTTCAGTTGATACGAATTTAGCTGAAAATGATGTTTTTGAAGCCTATTTTATGGAAGGTAAATTTCCAATCAAGATTTCGCACGGTGAGCCAGAAAAAGAAGGATTAGCAACCTATACCTATTACCTTATGGCGATGAAAAACATGGTGAAATTTATGAATGGGATTTACAGTTTTTCAAGAGGTAGCGGAAAAGTTGGAAAAGAATATAGAACAGTGGGGAGGTTTTATAATCCGTTTGCAAGATTGAATAAAGAAATCAGGAAATTAATGTTTTACGACAATAAAAAAATTCACGAAATTGATTTGAAGAATAGTATTCCATATTTCTTATCTAATTATCTATCTACTGTTAGATATAGAGTTAGTAAGAAGCGAATAGATAGAATAAAAGATAGTTTCCATATATATATGAATTCTGAATCTCTTAAAACCCGTATGGATACTGAGGTTGCGGACTTCAAAAATTTATGTGTCTCTGGCGGAGTGTATGATGTTTTCATTGACAGGCTTATGGAAATCTACGGTGAAGAATGGGGGCAAACCTACAAAAGATTGTTTTTAGTGGATTATAACAACTGTTATGAGAAAAACAGAGAACTAACAAAGAAACTACTATTGGCGATGTTCTTTGCGAAAAACTCGCAATACGAGAAGGTTCAACAAGTTTTTGCCGAGCGTTACCCTGTGATTTATGATTTTCTAAAAACTAAAAAGAAGCAAGGCTATAAAAATATCAGCAAACTACTTTTTGAAATGGAAGGATTTATGATTATAGATGTGTTGGCAAAGGAGTTGACGAAAGATTACAGGCGTGAAATTCCCGTTTTTCCAATACATGATAGTATAGCAACTACAAGCGACCATGTAGAAGCTGTAAAGAGCCGATTTAATGAGGTTTTTTCTCAAAAGTATGGTAACGTACCAACTTTTTCAATAACATAAAAAAAACAGGCTCAAAACGAGTCTGTTTTCTATTTTTATTCCTGAGATTTTTCTTTGTCCTCTTGCTCCTGTTTTATTTTATCAGCTCTTTCTGATTTTGTAAAGGCTTCTCCACATCTTGTACAAATATAATCTCCAGTTGCCATATCATTGAAGTATTCCTTCTCAAGAGTTTCATGGTCACATGGCTTATCTCCCCAAGCATTTTTTAATACTGTTGCTGTTTTTATGTTCATGGTCTAAAAATTTATGATTCTAAATTAATAATTATTTTTAGCTTTCTCGTTTTGATAATTTATTCTACAAGATTTAAGACTTTCCAATCTCCGCTTTTTGATTGTCCTATCCAAAATTTATTGCGTTTTGTTGTGTCATTCTCAAAGATAATAGTTTCCTCAATTAATTTTTGGTCCTGTTGTTCTGTGATAAGTGAAAAATTTCTTTCAATATTATTAAAATGGGGGAATCCGTTTGATTTAATATCTTCGATTAATGCAAGTTTTAAAACCTCTGCCAAATCATTTTTAGTAGATTCAGTTAATTCTAAATCGCTATCTTTTAGCATGTTTTCTGCTTCCATTTCAAAATCTTTACAAGAAATTACACCCTCTAAATTCTCTTCTGTGTAAAAAATCTCAATTTTGATAATAGCTCCTTCAGGAGTTGTTAAATCAGGTTTAAAAAAATCATTTCCTGCGTCAATCTTTACTCCAAAATCAATATCAAAGTTCATTTTTGCTTCATCGTCAAGAGTATTCCTGTAATGTCTTATTGTATAACCGCCAATTAATCGTCCGTCCTCAATAACCATCCAATCTATGACATCATTAATTGGAACTTTGTGAGCATTACCATTTTCTGCTAATTCCCCTGTATAATAATCCCCTTCAATTTTAACATTTTCCATCCACACATATACGTTATTGGAATCCATGAATTTTATTGCTGTATCATTATAACAATTGTTAATCAGGTTGTTGAAGTACCATAAAGTATTTTGAGCTTTATACAGGTTGTAGTTGTAGATACTGTTTTCTTCGATTTTTGCACGATTATTCATTGCGAAATATTTTTTATCCACTGGGCAGATTTTAAAAATCTTTTTGCTGTATCATCACTCCATTGTGCTCCATAATCAAACTCATAAATTTTGTAATTTTCATTTTCTATAACGGAATTTGCAGTTTGTAAAAGTTTGTTGTTACCAACTGTTGCAGATAGTTCTTGAAATTTCTTGTTCCAACTAGGGGCAGGACTTGCACCTCTAGCAGTATCAAAAAAGTTAATTAGGCTAATTTTAATCTGAAAATCATCCCAGTTATCCTCTGCTAATTCTAAATTAAATATATCATTAATAATTTTATAGCAACCCTGCTTATTCTCTACTTGAAATTTCTTCAAATAATCAATTAGTCCTGTATCTGCTTCTGATACCAATTTCAAAATCTTTTTAAAACAAATAATATCGTGGTGAAAAGTTTTCTGATATATAATATGCAGTATGTTTTTTAAAGTTTCAAATTTAATTTTGGCAGTAGCCTGTTTAAAAATACCACGAACATGTTCTATTTTCAATATATCTTCCAAAAAATTACTGTTGGGAGAAACAAAATAATTATCTTTAAGATAAACGGTTACACACAAAAAATCTTCTGGTGAATAGACAATCATTTTATCATTAACAAGTTTGGGAATCAGATTATCTCTAAGTAAAGTTTCTAACCTTGCTATATATAGTGACCTTAAAAAAGCATCATTAAATACATTATTGTAATGCAACAACTTTGGAAGGATGTATTTATAGCTTTTTCTTTCAATTTCAGATGAAATCAGCTCGTTGAATCGGGTCTCTAATTCTTTTTCAGTTTTTAATTGTTCCTCCTTATCACTAGTTGCTTCTTCATGCTTCAAAAGTAATAGGTCAAACCAATTTTGAATGATAATGAAATCATTTTCAGAAACATTTAGCGCTTTGGCTAAAATTTTCGATTTAGCCAATTCATCATTTTTAAAAGTCAAATATGGATTACTTGTCATGATTTTTTGAATAAATTCTCTCCAAATATTACTTTTTTATTTTCTATAGTATAAGGATAGACTTGTTGATATATGTCTTCTGGTGAAAGAATAAATTCAATAACTAATACATCTTTCCCTTGATATTTTCCATCCATAGCAATCGCATAAACCCGAACGTCCTCATCTTTCAATTCGTCAAAAGCTCCACTTAATAAAGTATCATATAATTCTTTTGAGTCGGTTGATTCTGAGTAAACACCAACGTAAGTTAATTTACCGTTCGCCCTTACATAGGTAGCATACGGAGCAAACACGCCATTTTCAAGTAAAAATTTTTCTGCTTGCTCTTTAACTGCTTTAAGCAATATTTCAATATTAGTCATTTTTAAATATAATAAATTTTCAATTATGCACAGCCTGGAATTCCTGCACAAGGGTCTTTAGGTTTTGGTACTGGAATCAGTTTTGGTGCAGGAGCAGGAGTAACTTTTATATTATCAATTTTAGGTCTTGCAGGCGGTGTATATCTCTGAATCTTGATTCCTGAGTCTTTAAGTGGCTTTGTAATTTCCGCAGACTTATTTAAATGTAATATTGCTTCCTGACCATTAGCCTTTGAAATTTCTATTTGCCCCCTTAATTGCTTTGTAAGTGGTTGTCTTACAACGTGCTTTATTTCAATTGTTCCTCCTTCATCTGTCATAGCATCAGGAATTGTTCGCCCTGTCTTCCCCGTCTTAGGGTCAGTAAATTCGTAAGTCTCAGTATTTTTCTCTCTTCCCATTTTAGCAAGTTCCTTTTTCTCAACATATCTACCAAAATTAAAGCGTTCTTGTCGTGCCGAAGCCTCTCCCGCTTTAGTTCCGACCTCTCCTGTTTTTGTAAGTGTTTCAATAACAGTTGGTTTTATTGACGATTCTTCAAATAATGGCATTAATCTAAGCCACCAACAGCATCCGTTTACTTCTTCAGGCGCTCTGCCATCAGGGTCAACAAATTTCAGAGGATTATTAAACGCATAATTATACGGAGACCAACTTGGAAACTCTTCACTCAATGGGTCAGGGCTTATCCAACGTCCTGCTGTATCTAAATATGGTTGTGCATCAGGGTCGCTCAAATCAATCTCTCTAAATTCTGTGATAGATTTGGTTTTCCTATTGAATCTAATTGAGCCAATGCTCACAACACTATCCATGTCGTGAAACTCCAAATATTTACCTTTACTTAAAGTTGCAATCTTTGGGTAAACTCCGTATTTGGCAAAAGGGTTTCCAACTGCAATATTTTTTCTACGTCTTTCTGCTTCATGCGGTGTTAATGAATCACGGGTTTTCAAAACTTCGTCCATATATGGACGGTTACGCTCTTCTTTTGTCAGTTTAACAGGATTTACCCATTTCTTTTCTGTTTTCTGCTTTGTAGTGGTCTGTTTCTTTGTCTGTGCCTGAAAAAATCCTGCTAATATGGCAAAGACAATTAATAAAATTTTTTTCATTTGGTTATTTTGTAAAGTTATCTAATAATTTTTTGTTTTCAAATTTTTCTCTTTCTGTTTTAAGGGAAACCAACCAATCCAAATACATTTCTTCGGGCATCTGTCGGTAACCAATCTCATAAATATTTCCGTATTCCTTGTTCATGAGTTCAAATAATTCTTTGGCTTTTGGGTCTTGCTGTTGTACTAATTTTAGGTTTTCAGCATTATCTGTTTTCAGGTTGTGCCTATCCATCAATCTTGTAAACTGTTCTTTGTGAGTTTCAGCTCTTAATATCAGTGCTTTGGCAAAATTTGGATAAATCTCTAATGCTCGGTTAAGCGTTTTTAGTACAAATTCTCCGTCATTCTTCGGGAAACTTCTGTTGTAAGCCTGTGCCAAATCAAATAAACATAATGCTAAACTTTCTTTATTGTTTAATGCTTTCATAAACACCCCATTTTTGATGGCGTCCAAATGAATGTACCCCGAAGCTGTCAACCACGCATCAATCGGAAAAATACCGCTTGTAAGCTCTGTATTGAACCAACCTCCTGCTTTAATGTTGTGCTTGATATAAACGTGATTCGGTGCTAACGCCAGATTTGCATCTGCTCCGATTTCCTCTGCTAAAATTTTGTACAGATACGGCATTGAATTACAGTTTCCTTTTTTAGTTGCCAAAAGTTTTGATACAAACAGGTTACTAATATCATTATGTCCGAACACATCGGTAAAGTCATAGGTAAATGGTTTATACTGTATTATAGTATCTTTATATGAAATTGGAAGTGTTTGGCAAATAATGGAATAGACTGTTGCATACTTGCTAACTTTGTCTTTGTCTGATTCTTTATAAGTCAAATCCCTGCTTTTCAAAATAGAGTTAGCAAAGTTCTTTAAGAAGCCGATTTCTCCGTTTAGTTTGTCAATATCTAACTTACCCTGATAATACGCATTTTCAACGCTAAAAACGGCTTCTTTGAAGCTGTATGGCTGTTTGTCGTTCAGCATATTATCAATGGTTTGATAGGAATCGTTGTAAAACTGATTGTTTTGTGCTTTGGCTGTTCCTGAACTCAACCATATTAACAATAAGGCTGAAAGGAACAAAGTTCTGTTAATTAAAAATCTTTTCATCATAATTTATTAGGGTCAATTGGGAAGTATTTAGGTTTTTCGTCTTTTTTCTTCTGTTCCTGTACCTTTCTTACGGCTTCCTGCTGTTGTTTATCCTTTTGCTTTTGAAGTTGGTACAGATAGATTTTTTGTGCGAGTGCTTCACTTTCCTGTTTATTCTTTTCAGTTTTCAGACTTGCCAACCATGATTCGTAAGCGGATGCAGGCATTTCGGTATAACCGAGTTCATCAATCTTGTTAAACTGCTGATTAACATTATTTAGCTGTTCAACTGCCTTTGGGAAATATCCGATTCTCTGCAAATCTCGCCTGTCTTCGGGATTGATTCCTAAGTTTTTCATTACGTGGGCAAATCGTGCTTGGCTCACATTTGCTTTTTCCATGTTCGGAGCAAGTCCATTTGGATAAAGCTCTAATGCTTTTTCAATAACTTTTCCTACAAATTCATCATATCCAAATTTTTTGACATATCCTCTCGCCAAATCAAAATAAGCTATTCCTAACAGTTCCTTTTTGGATAGGTTCTCCATATAGATTTTATTCTGTAGGGCTTCGGATTTGATGTAACCTGATTCAAGTAGTGATGTGTCGGTTGAAAACATACCATTGGTAAGCTCAATATTCCTGTACTGTCCTTCATCATCCATAAACCGAACATAAGAATGATTGGGGGCTAGTGATAAATGCGCTTCTGTTCCCATTGCTTCCGCAATAATCAAATACAACAACGGCATAGAGTGGCATTGTCCTGAACCTGTTTTTAACAGCTTAGAAACAAACATCTTCGAGTAATCTTTTTCACCCATGTAGTCTTTAAAGTCATATTCAAAGGCTTTGTGGGTTGTTCCTCCTAATTTCATATCCTTAGAAAAATACTCAAACAACATCAGGTTTTTAGAAACATTGCTTTCCGTGTCCTGCTTACGTTCTTTCATTTTCTGCAATAATTGTTTGGCTGTTTTCTGTATTCCTGATTTGAAATCCTTTAAATCTCGTTTATTATCATAAAAAGCATTTTCTACGGTAAAATTGACATCTACCAATGAGTAATTTTCGGAATCCATCCCTGTGAGCTTGTTGTAAGCATCATAGTACGATTGTGTTCCTGCTTTTCCTGATAATGAAGGTAGGTTATATGACATATTTCTGCCATTTTCTACCCACTCACGGAATTGTATCTCCCTAACTTCTGCCATGTCTCGTTCTATATCCTGCATGACAGCATTATTTTGTGACCTTGCTTGTGTTCCGTAATCATTTTGCTGTGTGGGTGTTGAGCGTTTCGGCACGGTTGGGGTGTAGGTTCTTTGGGGATTTCTGCTGTTTGCCGAACTCCCAACATCGTTATTGAAGTAATTACCTAAACCACTCGCCTGTGGTCTGGAAACTGTTGGTAGATTAGGAATTTGTGAAAATCCTAACTGATAGATAAATAATGAGATAGCGGTAAAATAAAATTTTCGCATTGCATTGGTGTTTTGTGGTGACAATTATAATTAAAATGTTTTTAACATGTTATAGGTATTTTCACGGTATTTTTAATCGAATTCTTTTTATCGCTTGTAAATGTAATTCGACAAAACGTCAAAACCTGTCGCATTACAAACAGGTTTTGAAATATTTAGCATTTTTCTTTCTTGAAATACTTTTTCAGTGCATTGATTATGAGTTTCAAACCTCGCATGAGAAAATAAGCACCTCCGACATACAAAATGAGGTAAGCAATAAGCATCAAAATAAGCAATACGTCATCCCAAATGGTGTACGGTTTATATTCAAATGGCGGTATGCAACCTCTTTGAAACTGCAATATCATTTTGCTGTATCAAAAGGGTTTTCGTTTGCCTTCATAAACACGCTTCCCATCCTTTTGTATTTTAGATTTTTACCTTT
This sequence comes from Chryseobacterium shigense, assembly GCF_014207845.1. Taxonomy (NCBI): domain Bacteria; kingdom Pseudomonadati; phylum Bacteroidota; class Flavobacteriia; order Flavobacteriales; family Weeksellaceae; genus Chryseobacterium; species Chryseobacterium shigense. Next base: position 1,960,935 of record NZ_JACHLC010000001.1, on the reverse strand, counting down.
TACGCACAAATCATACAATCCATTTCCTTTTTGTTCCGAAATACGCAAGAAAACAACATCTTTTTCCTCGCAATCATTGTCTATTGCAATGTGTTTTCTAAGGTCTTCAATAGTTGCATCAACTTTTTTCAAAAAAGATTGGATTTTCTTATCGGGAGCTGGTTCTTGATAATTTGCAGGTAAATCACACTTTTTATCTTTCTGTGTGTCCTGTGCAAAATAAAGTGTTGGCAACGCCAATACAACTGTAAATAGTAATTTTTTCATGTTGTTATTCTTTTATAAATTCTGTAATACTGTTTCCGTTATCAAAGTTGAGTTTTGTTGCTGTTACTTTCTTGAATTTGAAAGTTTGAGCAACACCTCCGTTAGCAAGAGTAAAAGTAAATTCCGTATCGCTTGATGTTTGAGAATATCCTCCATTATCAGCAATGTATTTGTAGCTCTGTGAATAGCCACCCATAGACATAACAATATCTCCGTTTGAAAAGGTGTAAGATTGGTAGGCTGTGCCACCTAAATAACTCGTCCATTTCCCAATAATCCATGCAGGAGGGTTGATTTTGTTATTGTTTACAGTTGCAGGGTTGTTTGTCTGCTCGTCATTATCAGATGATGAACATGAGAATAGTGGCAACATTGCCAATGAAAGTGTGAAAATTAATTTTTTCATATTTTTATTTTATGAGTTAATTTGTAATATCAATAGGCTTATAATTCCAATTATTAGCAATAGAACTCCCATACAGCCACTTTGTGAGCTGTTGTTTGTGTAGGTAGATGATGATTTGATTGTGTTTTTCTCGGAATTGTACTTGTTAATTACCCCCTGTGGATTTAAACCGCTCATAAATAACGGTTTGTTACCTATCTTTTCTTCAAATACTTCGCAACACTCTTTTGCGTAAATATAAATTGTCGGGGTAAACATGAGACGTGCTATTGCTCCGTCAAGGGGATATTTGTCTTCTCTCCAAAATGCAATTTCTCCTTTTCCGCCAATCATTTTATAAGCATTTATCAGATATGGGTTAGGCTGTAAGTCGCCAAACATAATGTTTTTATGGAAGTCCTTGTTAAGAAGGTGTTTTGTTTTGCTTACAAACTCCCAATATTTCATGTTTGGTTTTTTCTCGCTCCATTCAGTCTGGTTGTAGCTGATTTCTGCTTCCATGAAAAGAGTTGTTGCAATCTCTTGAAAGTTCTTTTGCTTTTCTAATTCAATGATTTTGTGTAGATACCCCATTTTATAATGTATTATAAACGACAAAAGCGTGGAACTGCACGCTTAGTAGAAGAGGTATTTGGCTTACCCACACACAAAAGCAGAACAGCCCACGCCAATCGTGGGTGTCTGACTTTTGCTTAGTGTGTTTTAAAATCGCCAAATTTTCTTCTACAAAGCAATAAGTCTTTACACTTATTTTCGTTGATGTTATTCTAAAATAGCTTGATAGCTTTTTAGATAAATTTTTCTATATCAATAATTAAACCGTTTTAAATTTCATGAATTGCAAAAATGATAAAAAATTCTGATACCTCATTACGGATTTTGAAAATTTCTTTTATATGTATCGGAAGAGTACCCATATTAGTCTTAGGGGGAGGGTGTAAGACGAGTTTTTGCCATACCCCCACCTGTTAAAGTTAGGGCAAAAGTTTTCAGGCACTCTAAAAACCTCAACACTTTTTTGAACATTTTTAGACTGTAACCCAAAGTTAGAACAGGTTTGAAGTGATTTTCTACGGATTCAAAATATTATTGCTGTTTTATTTAAAAGTATGCTAATTTTAGAACATTTGGCACAGTTTTCGACTACTAAAAGACAACAAAAAACCCCGTCAATACTTGGAATATTGAGCGGGGAGTGTGTAAAATAATTCTTAACGCTAATTAAAACTTACTTACAATGGCAAAGTTACAAAATTGTTTGGAGGACTTCCAAATCTATGTCGGTACTTATGGCAAGTACAATTCAGGGAGTATTTATGGCTCATGGCTGAAACTATCAGATTATTCAGATTATGACGAGCTTTTACAGGCTATGCAGGAACTACACCAAGACGAAGAAGAACCCGAATTTATGTTTCAGGACTACGAATGTTCGGAATTCTTTATCAAACAAAATCTTATCTGCGAATCTTATTTATCAAGAGAAATTTATGAGATAGCCGAACAAATTAATAATTCAGATTATGATTTCGAAGTTATAGAAGCCTATGCAGAGTGCATGAGCTACTACCATAAGGACGTGGACGACCTTTTAGATAGCCTTTCAAATTCATATTATGGCGAGTACAGTTCGGATGAAGATTTTGCGCAGGAGATTTTAGAGCAGGAAGGCTCAATTCCTGAAAACCTACCTTCTTATATCTGCATTGATTGGGAAGCAACCGCCAGACATTTGATGTATGATTATATGAGTTCTAACGGCTATTATTTCAAAAACTAATTACAATATTAATCTTTGCACCTTGCATAATTGCAGGGTGCTTTATAACATTTACAATTATGAGAGCAAGATATATAAGAGTTAGTACAGGAGCGCAGAACACAGCAAGACAGGAAGAAAAACAAGCGCAGGGCGAAAAGGTTTTTATTGATATTGTTAGCGGTTCTACACCTTTCAAAGACAGAGAGCAGGGAAAGGAGTTAATAAAAGCAATTGAAAATAATGAAATCAATTATGTTTCTGTAAGTTCTATTGACAGGCTCGGAAGAAACCTGTATGACATTCTTACTACTTTGGAATTTTTCAAAGAAAAGAGCGTTATTCTTAAAGTAGATAATCTCGGAATAGAAAGCCTGATTAAGGGTAAAGAGAATCAAGCATTCAAACTTATTATCTCTGTTATGGCTAACATAGCCGAAATGGAAAGGGAAACCATTTTAGAACGTCAACGTGAAGGTATCGCACTTGCAAAGGCTCGGGGAACTTACAAAGGTCGTGAGAAAGGTTCTACGGAGAGCATAGAAGATTTCCTTTTCAAATATAAGGAAGTGATTAAGAACTTAAAGAAAGGAAATTCTATCAGAGATACGGCTAAAATTTGTTCGGTCAGCGTCGGAACTGTTCAGAAAGTCAAAAATAATATCTGATGTAACGAGGGTAGACCACTCAAAGAAAATAAAATTATCACTATCGACACATCTAAAAGTAGCTGAAAAGTTACCATTTTAAGTAAGATTAAAAACATATTCCCTTTAAAATTCTATATGTTTAAAATGGTACTTTATTTAGTTTTTTCAAAATAATAAAATTCCACAATTTTTAGCTATATGGATAATCTATGAAAGAGCCTGATTTATGGAATTGTAATAGTCAGGCTCTTAAAATATCTATATGAATATTTTTGTTATTCTATTTTTGGATAAATTAAGAATTTATCAATAAGATAGGATTTTATTTTTTCCACGCAGAATGTAAACTATCAGCTACCATTTCACGGGAAAATTGAACATATTTTTTGAAAGACTTGTAATCTTTATGACCTGTAATTTCTCGGATAAACTCTTCATTCATTCCATTAATCAATGAGTTGGTAATGAAAAATACCCTTCCATAATGCATTGTTAAATAATCGTGAGCATTTTTTTCTACTGTAATCTCATTTTTACCTGAATACTTTACAAACCTTATCTTATCATCAAAACCAATCGTTTTAAAAAGTTTTTTAATTTCTCTATTGCAAAATTGGTTAGTGGGTACTTTTAACCTGCCATAGCGTTCTGTGTGAGCTTTGATTATTTCTTTTGGCACATCTAATAAAGGTATATCAAGCATTTCTTTAGCTTTTTTGATATGTAGACGTAAAAAATCTTCTGTAACATCCTCTGGTCTCATATTTTGAATGTCAACAAATCTCAAACCTGTATAGGAACTAAAAATGAAAATGTCTCTTACAATATTACTGTAATCATCTTCAAAATCAGTTGTTCTCAATCTTTCTACGATTTCAGGAGTGAGTTTTATTTTTTCAGAATCATCTTTGAAAACAAAGAACTTTTTAAATTCCATATTATTATGAAATCGTCTTTCTCCTGCCCAATTCATGAACGTTTTAAATATTGTTACATATTTTCCAATAGTAGAGTTGTAAAAATTCTTTTCAATGAAATATGCCAATAACTCATCATAGAAGTTAAGCGTAATGTTTTGAAATGACATATCAAATTTCATTTCAGCTGAAAACTTTAGAAGGTGGTTTTTACACGTTTTATAGGTCTTAATTGTATTTTCCGATACGGATTGTTTCCTAACATCAATAAACTCATCAAAAACGCTTAATGCGTCTTTTTTTCTAGCAGTTGTTGTGTTGACGGGTGTAATTTTGTGTTCAAACTCTTTTTCTAAAATTTCTTTAGATAGGGGTTGTTCCTTTAATAAATACTCCCTTTCAATCTCTTTTAAGATTTTGACAGTGTTTTCGATTTTGAGATTTTTAGTTGCTGATTCAGGAGCGAGTTGTCTCACTTTTGTCCCCGTCCATTGTGAGGGTTTTACTTTTACCCCTGTGGAGCGTTTCAGTCTCTGACCTTTTAAGGTTGCTGAAACATATACCATTGTTTCGGTTGTCTTTGTAGGCTCTTTTAAAAAAAATGCAATGTTCATAGTTCTATTTTTTGTTTCAAAATTAGTCTTTGATACTATCGAAAATCTTTTTAAATTGTCCTCAGGGACAGCATAGGGACAAAAAAGGACTAAATTTGATGAAACAATATTAAACATCACTAAAACAAAAATCCCTTCTAAACATTGTTTAAAAGGGACTTTTTTGATTGATTAAGTTAAATTGTGTTTAACTTTTGTGGTTTCTCCAGGAATCGAACCAGGGACACATGGATTTTCAATCCATTGCTCTACCAACTGAGCTAAGAAACCAATTGTTTCGTTGTTTAACGTGGGTGCAAAAATAGATCTTTTTGTAATATCCTGCAAGTTTTTTTAATAAATATGGATAATATTTTCAAAACATGCTTTTTAAAACTTTCAGAATAGAGTATATCTGTTTGAATGCCAGTATTATTTTATAGTAAGCCGTTTTTTAATTTTTTGTGCTGTTTGCCCCATACTTCCAGTTCATCTAAAACAGGGATCAATTGAATGCCTATCTCTGTTAATTCATATTCCACTCTGGGAGGAACTTCTGCGTACACTTTCTTTACAATCAACTGTTCATCTTCCATTTTCTTCAGCTGCATAGTGAGCATTCTTTCAGTGATATTGGGAATGTTATTTTTCAGTTCGGAGAATCTTAACTTTCCCTGTTTGAGGCAATAGCAGATGGAAAGTATCCACCTGCCGCTGATGAGGTTTACAGCATATATTTCTGAGCAGCTTTGTTCTAAATTCTTCTTATTCTCATTATTGGTTGAGGATTCTTTAATACTCATACTTACATTTTTGTTCGTTCCGCACAATTGATTGGGTGTTTGGAGGCACGATATTCATCATATAAATTTACAAAATAAAAAGATTATTCGCCGAGGTATTGAAAAACCTTCCTATTAAACACACAAATTAGCATACGATGGATTTCAGCAGAATAAACAAAGACCTGAAGAAAAGTATAGACAGTTTCCCGTTTTCATTGGAAATCAATGAAGCTGAATTTCTTAACAATCCCGAAATCATCCAGCAGGAAAAACAAACATTTGCAAAGGAAAATCCCTTTAAAGGTCCGGATAACGTTACCGTAAAAGATATCTTCATAAAAAGCTCTCTGGATGACCATCAGATAAGGCTTCATATCTATCAGCCGGAAGAATTCGATAAAAACCGGACCATCATTTATTTTCATGGGGGAGGATACGTTTTTGGCCTTCCGGAGCAGGTAGATGATCAGATGTTTGATATGGCACAGAATCTCAGAGCTACAATAATTTCAGTTGATTACAGGCTGTCCCCGCAATATAAATTCCCTGTTCCGGTAACGGACGGCTTTGATTCATTGCAATGGGCAATAAGCCATGGGGCAGAACATCTGGGAATTGATCCGGAAAATATTGCTGTTTTTGGGGCCAGTGCCGGTGGACATCTGGCAGCAGCAGTTACCCAAATGGCTAATGATAAAGGCATCAGAAACATAAAACACCAGTTTTTGTTATATCCTGTAATCCACAATAAACTGGATACCTTTTCCATGAATGAATTTACTGATGCTCCCTTATGGAATAAAAAGAATGCAGAAATTGCCTGGCTTCACTTTTTAGGAGATGAGAATGCCGGTAAAAGCATTAAATATGCAGATCTTACAAATTACAGTGACTTTTCTGGTCTTCCCAGAACAACCGTAGTAGCCTGTGAGCTGGACCCTTTAAGGGATGAGAATATAGAGTATTCGCAGCTTTTATACCGGGCAGGTGTGGAAACAGAATTGTGGGTGATACCCGGAGCACTGCATGTATTTGATCTGTTTGATTCCCCTTTAAAAGGCAGATACAGGGAATTTCTTTACAGCCGCATGTTTTAATTGTATTAAATAATAGTATAAATGATAAAATTAAGAGATAAAAATCCGGCCCTGATTCTGGTTGATATACAGAAAGGCTTTTTGGATGAAAATTACTGGGGTGGAAACAGAAATAACAAGAATGCTGAAAAGATCAGCGGGGTATTACTGGAAAAGTGGAGAGAGCTAAGGCTTCCGGTATTCCACATCAGACACAGCTCTGCTAATCCGGAGTCTAAACTGCACGAATCTGATCCGGGTTTTCAGTTCAATGATTATGTTCTGCCTCAAAATAATGAACCTGTTATTACAAAAAATGTAAACAGTGCCTTTATCGGAACAGATTTAAAGGAAAGAATAGATGAGCAAGGCATAAATACTCTGGTAATTGTGGGAATAACTACGAATCACTGTGTTTCAACAACTGCAAGGATGGCAGGGAATTTTGGGTATGAAACTTATGTGATATCGGATGCAACGGCTGCATTCGACAGGCTGGGAATCAATGGCGAGAAGTATGATGCTGAACTGATCCATTTAACAGCTCTTGCCAATTTGAATGATGAGTTTGCATCAGTTTGGAATTCTGAAAAATTATTGAATGAATTATAATAAAGCTTTGTTTACCCTTGTGATATTAGTATTTCCTGTGTTTAAGCAGCATCTTTAATGAAAACAAAAAAACCTCTAAATAAATTAGAGGTTTTCAAGTGGTTTCTCCAGGAATCGAACCAGGGACACATGGATTTTCAATCCATTGCTCTACCAACTGAGCTAAGAAACCATTATATTTTTGTTGGCTTACTTCGTTGTTTTAAAGTGATGCAAAAGTAGTAAGTTTTCTTATATGAAGCAAGTATTAACCGCACTTTTTTAAAATAAAAATAAAACCTACTGATTTTCAGCTGAATTATTTTCCTGTTCTTTCCTGATATGATCACTCATCTCCTCCAGTACAGGCTTTATCGTACTTTCAGGAAGATCACTGATCCTGATGTACATCAATCCGTCGATGGCATCGTTGAAGTTCGGGTCTACATTAAAAGCAATTACTTTAGCATTCTGTTTGATGTATTTTTTGATCAGAACAGGTAATCTTAATTCAGGTTCAAGGTCATCAATAATTTTATCAAGTTTATTCAGGTCGGATTCCATTTCCTCGAAAAAAATATTCTTATCCCTGTCGCGCAGTTTTACCTTGTATTCATTTCTTGGTGTGATGTATTGCGCCACCGCGGAATCAAAATAATTCGAACGCATGAATTCAATCATCAGAGACTTGGAAAACTCAGAAAATTTATTGGAAATACTTACACCGCCCATCAGGAACTTATGATCGGAATTTCTTAAACATACATGAACAATTCCCCTCCATAAAAGGAAAAGAGGAAGTGGTTTCTGCTGGTATTCCTCACAGATATAGGCGCGGCCCATTTCAATCACTTTCTTGAAGAACGGATGGATATCCTGCTCAAATTCAAATAAAGAACTTGTATAGAATCCTTTGATGCCGTACTTCTTCATCACCTCCTTACCTAAAGCCATTCTGTAGGCTCCGGCAAGCTTTTCTGCACTGCTGTCCCAAAGGAAGAGATGATGGTAATGTTTGTCATATTCATCAAGGTCGAAAGGAAGATTGCTTCCTTCACCCACAGCACGGAAGGTAAGTTCTCTCTGGCGTCCGATTTCTCTCATTACAGAAGGTATTTCTTCATATGTAGTGAAGTAGATCTCGTAGTTTCCGTTACTGAAAAGCATTTTATCCGTCCCTTTCAGCCTGTTGATGTCCTTAAGGATATCTTCCTTAGGGGTTTCATCAATAATATTCTGAACGATGTTTTCCTCTTTTAACAGAGGGAATTTTACCGTTAAATTTTTAAGATTAATAGTTTGGGCCAATGATTTTCTCTTTTCATAATAAGATTTCATCATATACACCTTACGCTTCAGGAATTCACCCAGTTCTTCAATGGTTTCCATTTCATCCATTGCTTTTACCGTAATGGGTTTTCCAATCCTGATCCTGATAGGTTTTTCCCTGTCATTCATCATTTCAGCAGGAAGCATCAGTGTCTGCAAACTTGGATGAAGTTTGGCAACCTGATAGAACAAACGGCTGTTTTTAGCATGAAAATATAAAGGAACCACCGGTACTTTCGCCATACGGATGAGCTTAAGGGCTGGTTTTTCCCAATCCCTGTCTAGAATTTCTCCGTAAGGATTATTTTTATTGGAAACTTCTCCCGCCGGGAAAATACCTACACATCCTCCGTTCTGAAGATGTTTCAGGGTTTCCCGCATTCCGGAAGTACTGCTGTAAGCTTCTTTTTTATTCTCAAAAGGGTTGACGGATATCACATACGGCTCCATCGGTTTGATCTTTTCCAAAAGGAAATTACCCATCACTTTAAAATCAGGGCGTACTTCCGTAAGGATCTTACACATTAAAATTCCGTCAATAGCACCCAGCGGATGATTGGAGACCAAAATAAACGGTCCCGTTTTGGGAACTTTTGCGAGATCCTCTTCAAAAGCGACATAACTTAAGTTTCTTTCTCTTACAAATGAGTCGAAAAAATCTTTGCCTTCCTTATCCTTTAATTTATCATATAGCCTATTAACTTCATTTATTTTGGCAATGCTCATCACAGCAGATGCAACCGGATTCTTAAGGAACCCGATTTTGCTTAAGCCGGAAGCTGTTATAAGATCGTTTTTCGAAATTAAACTCATATTGTGTTTAGTCGCAATTAGTTTTTATTGTGTTACCATTTGAAGCGTATTCTTCGAAATCTGTTCCAATAATACGCTTTTTTCCTGGTAAAATTTATCAATGTTCTCCATCTTCGCATTCCTTACGGTAAATAAAGATACATTTTTTACAACTTCTGTTTTGAATACTTTCTGCAAATCTTCATTCAGCTCATCTGCTGTATTATATTTATCTTCTAAACATAATGCTAATGAAATAGCAGAATTCTGCATCAGAGATACCTTGATCTTGTATTTGGAAAGATATCCGAAGATCAGGCTCATATGGTCTTCTGCAATGAAAGAGAAGTCTCTTGTTGAAATTTTTAAAAGAACCTGATTTTCTTTTAGGATATAAGATTCTTCATGTTGGTTTTTATCTGAAGCTCCGACTTTAGTTCCTTCTTTGGCAGGATCTACAAAAGATTTTACATAAAATGGAATGTTTTTCTGCTTTAGCGGCTGTAAAGTTTTCGGGTGAATAACACTTGCTCCGTAATAAGCCATTTCAATAGCTTCCTCATAAGAAATATTGGAAAGAAGAGAAACATCGCTGAATTTTCTGGGATCCCCAGTCATTACTCCCGGAACATCCTTCCAGATTGTCATGGCTTCAGCATTCAGGCAATAGGCAAAAATAGCGGCAGAGTAGTCAGACCCCTCTCTTCCTAAAGTCACTGTAAAATTATTATCATCAGAACCTATGAAACCTTGCGTTACATAGCAGATGTCCGTATTTAATGTTGAAATAGATTCTTCTGTTTTTGCCCAGTCTACCACACCTTCTCTGTAAGAACTGTCGGTTTTTACAAAATCTCTGGCATCCAGCCATTGATTGGTAAACTGAATTTCATTCAGGTATTCACTTAAAATTTTAGTAGAGATCATTTCCCCGCAGCTTACCACCTGATCGTAAACGAAGCTGTAATTTGGAGACTTGTTTCTTCTTAAGAAAGAATCAATATCATCAAAAAATAAATTGATCTCAGCAAAAACTGCATGATTTTCAGAAAACAGACCGTCCGCAATCTCGATGTGTTTTCGTTTTATCTTTTCAATCTCAGTTTGATAGTTATCTTTCTTGAAATAAAGTTCTACAACCTTTTCCAACTCATTGGTCGTTTTGCCCATTGCTGAAATAACCAGCAGACATTTGGCAAACCCCTGGCTTTGTAAAACCATGGACACATTTTTTACACTTTCGGCATCTTTTACAGATGCTCCACCAAACTTGAAAATTTTCATTAATTTGTTTAAAATAAAATTGTTAGATTAAAAATTACATGAGTTTTTTACGGACGTCAAAATTATAAATTTACAACGAGATATGAAAGTGTCCGCCGCCGGTAAGGAATTAAGATTTCATTAAAATTGAGACTTGAGGAAAATTATCATAATTTCATTGATTTATTATCATCAAATGGGGATTAATTATTCTATTATAATTTTAGGTGTGAATCATTGGTTGCTTTGTATTGTTTTGATAAACAGTAATTAAGGTCTTTTCTGATAAAAACTTTCTTTCTCCGATAAATTTTCCGAAATTTGGAGAAAACGTAAAAAGAAAAATATGTCAAATCAACCATTACAGACTTTAGGAGAATTTCTTATTGATAAGCAGGACGATTTTCAGTATTCCACCGGGGAATTTTCCCGTCTTCTGAGTGCAATAAGACTGGCTTCAAAAGTGGTAAACAGAGAAGTAAACAAGGCTGGAATTGTAGATATAACAGGAGCTGCCGGAAATCAGAATATTCAGGGAGAGGAACAGCAGAAGCTTGATGTAATTGCCAATGATATTTTTATTACAGCTTTGTCACAGAGAGAGGTGGTGTGTGGTATTGCTTCCGAGGAAAATGATGATTTTATTGACATTAAATGTGGTGAAAACGGACACTTAAGCAAATATGTAGTACTGATCGATCCTTTGGACGGATCTTCCAATATTGATGTGAATGTTTCCGTGGGAACTATTTTCTCTATTTACAGAAGGGTAACGGAACCCGGAACTCCGGTTCAGCTGGAGGATTTCCTTCAGAAAGGGATCAACCAGATTGCTGCAGGATATGTGATCTACGGTTCTTCCACTATGATTGTGTATACTACCGGAAATGGGGTAAACGGATTTACGTTGGATCCGTCATTAGGAACCTACTATCTTTCCCATCCTAATTTAAAATTTCCGGAAAGCGGAAAAATTTATTCCATCAACGAAGGAAATTATATCAAATTCCCGCAGGGTGTAAAAAATTATCTTAAATACTGCCAGATGGAAGAAGGAGACCGTCCTTACACATCAAGATATATCGGTTCTTTAGTGGCAGACTTCCATAGAAATATGCTGAAAGGAGGAATTTATATTTATCCTTCTTATTCCCAGGCTCCGAACGGAAAACTAAGATTGTTATACGAATGTAATCCTATGGCATTCCTTGCAGAACAGGCCGGCGGAAAAGCAACAGACGGTTTCAGAAGAATTCTCGAGGTAGAACCTACTGAACTTCACCAGAGAATCCCGTTTTTCTGTGGAAGCATTCAGATGGTAGAAAAAGCAGAGGAATTTATGCGGATTGACAGTGTAAAATAATGAAAGCAAAATATTCCCGATATTTATTAGAATTCAAACGCCCGAGCGGAACATCTCGCGGCGTTTTGCATGAAAAAGAAACCTTCATCCTTGAAGTTGAAAATGATGGAAAAAAGGGAACCGGTGAATGTGCTGTATTCAGGGGACTGAGTTTTGATGACAGACCGGATTATGAAGAAAAGCTGCAATGGCTGTGCGAAAATATTAACAGGGATAATCAGTATTTGAAAGAACAGCTGAGAGATTTTCCCTCCATATGGTTCGGTTATGAACAGGCAATCTTAAATCTTAAACATGGAGCCCATCTGTATTTTCCAAGTGAATTTACAGAAAGAAAAGCAGCGATCAGGATTAATGGACTGATCTGGATGGGAGACGTTCAGTATATGGAAGAGCAGATCCGGGAGAAGCTTGAAAAAGGTTTTCATTGTATCAAGCTTAAGATTGGAGTTGACTGGAAATCCGAGCATAAAATCCTTCACGAATTAAGGAAGAAATTTTCAAAAGATAAGCTGGAACTTCGGGTGGATGCCAATGGCGGATTTAGCAGGGAAGAAGCGGAGATTGTTTTGAAACAGCTTGCCGACCTTCACATCCATTCTATCGAGCAGCCTGTAAAAGCCGGGAACTGGAATGATATGGCAGCATTATGTGCCCAAACCCCTACACCTATTGCTTTAGATGAAGAATTGATCGGGATTACCAATCCTGCTGAAAAGAGAAAACTTTTAGAAATCATCAAGCCTCAGTATATTATTCTTAAACCTGCTCTGGTTGGCGGTTTTGCCGGCTCAGATGAGTGGATCTCCCTTGCGGAAGATAAGAATATCGGTTGGTGGATTACTTCCGCTCTGGAAAGTAATATTGGTTTGAATGCCATTGCACAGTATACATTCACAAAAAGGAATCCGATGCCGCAAGGTTTGGGTACCGGAGCTTTATTTGTAAATAATTTTGAATCGGATCTGGAACTCAAAAACGAGTTGTTGTGGTTTAAAATATAAAAGGACCATCATTAACTAGTTAGAATATAGCAGGATAATTCCGCACTGGTTGGATTGCTGGAATGTTCAGCTTTCCATGATCTTATCTAATTTTGTAAAGATTGAATAAACTAAAATAACTTCCAAAAAATGAAATTGGAAGATAGAGAACAAATGAAATATTAGGTTAAAGTAATGTTAGGCTCGGATAATTTTATTTTTCGGGTTAATACTTACAATTAAATCACATCTTTTACGAAAATTGTTTTCTTAATATAGCTCAATATATAAGAAAATCTGCTTTTAATTCTTTTCATGATAAGTTTGTATTTCTCTGTTTAATGAAAATTGCAATCTCTATGCCAACTTAAACATTGATTTAAAGTTTAACATATGATTAATTTCACAATACTCCTTTAATTAATCTCTAGGAAGTAATTGTGAAAATATTTTCGCTGTTTTTTATTCTATTGGTTATTAAATTCCTGTCTATACCATATAAGTTTTGAAAAATATCTTGTTGAACCATTGAGCTGGAAAGGTATCCCCAATGATTTCCCACCTCATATTTGAAACTGCTCAGGATATCATCTTCTACAAAAGTACAGTCGATGACGGAAACAATATCTTTCAATTTTTCCATATCACTTGGTCCGTTTTTCCCTAATCTCGGTGTAAGAATATTTTTCGTGAATTGTGAAATTCCCAGGACAGTATCCCTTCTGTTCAGATAAATAGAAATACGGTTGGCCAGCAACGGAAGTTTATTATAGGAATCTTCAGAATCCTCAAAAACTTTATACGTTACATCGGCATTTAAAAGCATTACCTGGTCGATAACACGGAGGATATTTTCTCTTTTAAGGCTGTACAGCATACTTTGAAGGACCCTGTTTCCAAGAGAATGAGCCATCAGATGTATCCTTTGGTTACACGGGGCCAGATCGCGGTTTGAAAAAATATCTTTTAAAAACTGGGTATAAAAATAAAACAGCCTCATCAGTGATGATCCTGAATTAACGCTCGAAGCCTTATCATCAAAATATGTTAACGGCACAATACTGCTTGAAGCAGGCCAGCTCACAAAAAGAATGTGTTCTACGGGTGATTCTGGATTATCAATAAACAGTTTTTTAAGATCTGTAATTGCTTTTAATTCATCATCAAAATCGTAAGCATAGCCGTGAATGAAAATAAGAACATCACTCCGGTCCTTTGTGGAAGACATATTTTTATACAGTTCATAGAACATTCTTTGTGTTCCGCCAAGATTATTGGCCGTTAGAGTAGATTTTTTAATGCCTTTCTCATTCAATAAAACGTCCAGTACGTCCTGGTAACCCTGTTTTTCAGGCTCGGAAAATAACTTGTAATTTAAAATGTTACGGTTGGTGTAATCTTTTTTCTTTTTGGCTGCGGCAGTTGGTTCTTTGTAGGAATCAAAATCACATTTTGCAATCCTGAAATTGGGAATAGAATATTCATCATTGGAAAATGAATCTGCTTTTTCGCCTTTGTGACGGACGATCTTACGATTGCTTAGGATATAAACAGCCATGGTCGGTAATTTTAGAAACGGTTTTTAGTTTTAACTAAATTAATCAAAAAATATTGAATTATCATCGCTTTATCAATTAAATTATCATTTCCGTAAGCCCCAAATTTTCCGTAACTTTGTGAAACTTTTTTTGTAAAAGCTAAATTTAAATGGAAGAAGAAAAAAAATCACTCAATTTTATTGAGCAAATTATTGAAGATGATATGGCAAACGGTCTTAAAAAAGATCAGATCCGTTTCCGTTTTCCCCCTGAACCCAACGGTTATCTGCATATAGGTCACACAAAGGCGATCTGTATCAACTTTGGTCTGGGCGAAAAATACAATGCTCCCGTAAACCTTCGTTTCGACGATACGAACCCTGAAAAAGAAGAACAGGAATTCGTAGATTCTATCAAGAAAGATGTTGAATGGTTAGGTTTCAAATGGGATAAAGAGCTGTACGCATCCGACTACTTCCAGCAGCTTTACGAATGGGCCGTACAGATGATCAAAGAAGGAAAAGCTTACGTAGATGAGCAGCCGTCTGAGGTAATCACTGAGCAGAGAAAGAATCCGGCAGAACCGGGAATAGAGTCTCCGTACAGATACCGTCCGGCAGAAGAGTCCCTTGAACTGTTTGAAAGAATGAAGAACGGAGAATTTGAAGAAGGTTCAATGTCTCTCCGCGCCCAGATTGATATGGTTTCCCCGAACATGAATTTACGTGATCCTGTAATGTACAGAATCCTGAAAAGACCTCACCACAGGACGGGTACTACATGGAAAATTTATCCGATGTACGACTGGGCACATGGTGAATCGGATTATCTGGAGCAGGTTTCGCATTCGTTATGTTCATTGGAGTTTGAAAATCACAGACCACTTTATAACTGGTATCTGGAGCAGGTATATGACGAGTCCAAACTGGCACCTAAACAGAGAGAATTTGCCAGAATGAATGTGTCTTATATGATCACTTCAAAAAGAAAGCTTCAGAGACTTGTTGCTGAGAAAGCAGTGACAGGTTGGGATGATCCGAGAATGCCTACGATCTCAGGAATGAGAAGAAAAGGCTTTACACCAGCATCCATTAAGAATTTTATTGAGAAAGTAGGCGTTGCCAAAAGAGAAAACCTGATTGAAATTCAGCTATTGGACTTCTGTGTACGTGAAGACCTGAATAAGGTGGCAAAACGTGTAATGGCAGTTGTAGATCCGGTGAAACTGGTTATTGAAAATTATCCTGAAGGTAAAGAGGAATGGGTTGAAACTGAAAATAATCCTGAACAGGAAAATGCAGGGACAAGAGAAATTCCTTTTTCAAGAGAATTATATATCGAAAGAGAAGACTTTAAAGAAGAAGCAAATAATAAATTTTTCAGACTGAAATTAGGCGGGGAAGTCCGTTTGAAATCAGCTTACATCATCAAAGCCGAAAGAGTAGAGAAAGATGAAAACGGTGAGATCACCACAATCTATGCTACTTATGATGAAAAGAGCAAGTCAGGAAGCGGAACGGAAGAAAGCTTAAGAAAAGTAAAAGGTACTCTTCACTGGGTATCTGCTACTCATGCAATCCCTGTAGATGTAAGGATCTATGAAAAACTCTTTACTGTTGAACAGCCTGATGCTGAAAAAGATGTAGATTTCCTGAACTTCATCAATCCTGAATCACTAACTGTAGTTAAAGGATTTGCTGAACCAGGTCTGAAAGACGTAGCTGTAGGTGAGCCACTTCAGTTCCAGAGAATCGGATACTTTACAAAAGATCAGGATTCTACGGATTCTAATCTTGTATTCAACCGTACAGTAACATTGAAGGATTCCTTTAAACCAGAATAATCTTAAAAAGATTGGATATAAGTATAAAGGCAGGACTTCACAAAGTCCTGCCTTTTTTTGTTTTATTACCTATTAATTCCTTGTAATGGGGCATATTTTTTTCTTTCTATTCATGTTATCGATAAAAAGAAGTGTCTTTGGAAAAGAAGCCCATGCCATTTTCCTAATTTTACCCTTACTGGAATTATTTCAAAAATAATATTGTGAAAATAATTAGCGTATATACGAGTTCTTTCAAAGGACTTTCAGAAGAGAGCTGGATGCTGGCGCTGGTCATGCTCATCAACCGTGCAGGTTCTATGGTACTTCCGTTTCTTGGAGTGTATATGACAGCACACCTTCATTTCAGTATTGAGAATTCAGGAATTATTCTGAGTTTTTTCGGAATAGGTTCCGTATTGGGTTCATGGCTTGGTGGCTTAATTACCGATAGAATAGGAGAATACCGCGTTCAAAGTCTGAGCCTGCTGTTAAGCGTGCCATTGTTCTGCATGATTCCACTTTTTAAAACAGAAGTAGGTTTAGCGTCCATTATCCTGATCCAGAGTATTGTAAGTGAAACTTTCCGCCCTGCAAACTCAGTAGCCATCACTAAATATGCCAAGCCTGAAAATATCACCAGGGCTTTTTCATTAAACAGAATGGCTGTGAATCTGGGGTTTTCTATTGGTCCTGCATTGGGAGGAATATTATCTGCTATTTCGTATGAATTTTTATTTTTCAGCAATGCATTGGCAGCATTATTGGCAGGGCTAATGTATATCAGGTTTTTCGGAAAGCGGAACAGGCAGGCAGTATTAAACCCTAAAAAAGTAAAAGAAGCTGTTACAGCTAAAAAAGAAAACTCTCCATACCGCGACAGTAAATTTCTGCTTTACAGTTTTTTCTGCATGCTGTTTTCGATCTGTTTTTTCCAGTTGTTCAGTACACTTACTATCTTTTATAAGGATACTGCACATTTAAGTCAGCAGAGTATAGGATATATTCTTGGCTACAGCGGATTCCTGATTGTGCTTTTGGAAATGGGGTTTGTACAGATAGCCGAAAAGTACTTTAACCTTGCATTTACCCTGTTTATAGGAACTATTTTGTGCGGTATATCATATGCAATGCTGGCTTTTGATTATTCGATCCTGACACTTGTTGTTTCCATGACATTGTTGTGCATCGGTGAAATATGGACACTTCCATTTATGTCTACCATAACCGCTCTGCGTTCCGGTGAAAACAATAAAGGAGCCTACATGGGAATGAACGGAATCTCCGTAGCCTTAGCTTTCATTATTACACCATATATCGGGACAATAACGGCAAATCAATTCGGATTCAATGCATTGTGGATAGGAACAGGAATATTAGCTGTAGGCATTGCTGCCGGATTCTATTTTGTCATTCCCTGGATGCTTAAAAAGAGAACCGGAAACTAAAGAATCTGCTTAATCTGCTCAATCTGCGAGAGAAGAAATAAATATTAAGAATATATATAATTAAATTTCTCGCAGATTGAGCAGATTAAGCAGATTTTTTATTAGCGATCTAAAATTTTGATTCCCGGGTCTTACCTCCTGATTCTTTTCCGGAAACAATATTTCCAACAATCATTTCTGCATGAATACGGGAATTCTCAATAAACCAAAGATGCGTATCCTTTCCCCCACAAACAACACCGGCCAGATACAGATTCGGGACATTGGTTTCCATGGTTTCGGGATGATACATCGGATTCAGGCAGTCGCCTTGAAGCTCTATTCCAGAACTTCTTAAGAATTCAAAATCGGGGAGATAACCGGTTAATGCCAGGACAAAATCATTTTCAATCTCGTTGATTGTACCATTTTTATCTCTAAAAATAACTGCATTATCAGTAATCTCCGTTATTTCCGAATTGAAATAAGCTTTAATACTTCCTTCTGTAATCCTGTTTTCGATATCAGGTTTCACCCAGTATTTTACACTTTTTGAGATTTCGGGATTTCGGATGATCATAGTTACATCAGCTCCTTTCCTATAGGTTTCAAGAGCTGCATCCACTGCGGAATTGCTTGATCCTACTATCACTATTTTCTGTTTTGCATAAGGATAGGGTTCCGTGTAATAGTGTTTTACTTTTGGAAGATCTTCTCCCGGAATGTTCATCAGATTAGGAATATCATAGAATCCTGTAGAAATAATGACATTCTTTGCTTTATATACAGCTTTTGACGTTTCAATATTAAAAATATCTCCGGCTTTGGAAACTTTCAGGACTTTTTCATAAAGATTAATATTGATTTCCCTCTGCCTTGCAATTCCCTGATAATATTCAAGAGCTTCCTGTCTTCCAGGTTTAGGAGCGGTGGAAATGAACGGAATGTCATCTATTTCCAGTTTTTCTGCAGTTGAGAAAAAACGCATATATAAAGGATAGTTATATAATGAATTGACGATAGTTCCTTTTTCAATAACCAGATAAGTGAGATTATTTTTCCGGGCTTCAAGAGCACAGTTTAAACCGATAGGGCCACCGCCAATGATAAGGATGTCTAAAATTTCCATAAGACAAATTTACTTAAAACCACCTTATTAAAAGAAAGTTGGACAACAGAACTTATCTATCGGAAGTATTGTATTGGCACCCGTTTTGGTGTTTCTTTTTAATTAAAATTGAAAAGATGAAAAAGCTGATCATTCCAATATTAGGATTAACCTTGTTAACGGCTTGCGAAAAAACTCCTGGAAAACCAATTCCCAATGTCATAGATTCTATGGCTCAGGCTAAGGAAAAAAACATTGAGATGGAAGCCCGGAAGAAAAAAACGGATGAGGTAGCTGTAAAGTCTACGAATGATGAAATTTTACAGGCTTTAAAAAGTAAGAATTATAAAGCTTTTGCAGCATTTATCCATCCGGAAAAAGGCATTACTTTCTCTATGTACGGATTTGTTGACCCCAAAGAAGATATGCATTTTTCTAAGACAGATTTTGAAAAATACCAGCCAACAAAAAACCTGTATACATGGGGAGCTCAGGATGGATCGGGAGATCCGTATAAAGCAACCATTAATGATTATTTGACCAAATGGGTTTTCTCTAAAGATTTCACAACATCACAGTATTCGTTAAATAAATTTCTCGGTGGTGGAAATTCACTTAATAATTTAAAGAAAATATATCCGGGAAATGACTTCACTGAAAACTATATAAAAGGTACCGAAGAAAATGGGAAAATGGACTGGAAAACCATCCGTTTTGTTTTTGAAAAATTCCAGGGTAAGCAATATCTGGTTGCTGTTGTGAATGATCAGTGGACGATTTAAGGTATTTGTTTTTGGAAATAATGCTTCGACTCCGCTCAGCATGACATCTCTAATATATAACTGTCAATTTGGACATTGTCATGCTGAGCGGAGTCGAAGCATCTATATTATAGCATATTCGTTCAAAAAAATTATGATAAAACTTCAGTAAGTTTTTTAGTCAGATTCCTTCTTGAAAACTGTTCAATATTCTGAGCGTTTTCAGAGAGATTTCCCTCTTTCCATAATCTGAATTTCTCAAGAATAAAATCTTTGACTATTTCATAATCCTGATAACTGAAATGTTTTCCAGCATCTGTTTCTGTTAATATCCTTGAAACATCTGCCTTATCCGGACCAAAAGAAATGATCTGTTTTCCGGTTGCCAGATATTCAAATATTTTCCCAGGAATAATTCCTTTGGAAGATTCGTTAGGGAAATTGGTAATCAGTAATAAGTCCGAATTGGCCATTTCTTCCACGGCTTTGTCATGGGAAATATAGCCCAGGTTCAGGATGTGATTTTTCAGTGGTGAACGTTCAATCCATTGAAGAATTTTATCATCCACTCTTCCTGCAAATTTCAAAGTAAAGCTGTCTGCGAATTCTTTATTTTCTTTGAGCAGTTCATCCAATGCCTTCCATAGATTCTCAGGGTTTCTTAACTGTTCAAGAACTCCGATATAACTTAGAGTGAATGATTTTTGTGTCACATTGAGCGGAGCTGAAGCATCGCTTTCATCAAATCCATTCGTAATACAAACGGCATTTGCTCCGGCTTTTCTAAAGTTTTCAGCATCCGTATAGCTTGTCGCCAGTGTTATATCAGCTGCTTTAAAAACGGCACTTTCAAGCAGTCTGTGCTTTCTGTCAGAGCTTTTGGTAAGTTTTAAATGCTTGTAATAGGAAATTTCGGTCCATGGATCACGGAAATCGGCAATCCATTTCAGCTTTGGAAGTTTCTTTTTTAGACCCAGACCGATCAGATGAAGTGAGTGAGGCGGTCCGGAAGTAACAACCACATCAATTTTATTTTCTTTTAAGTACTGTTCTAAAAATTTGATGGAAGGTTTTACCCAGAATACCCTTGCATCAGGAATGAAAAAATTTCCTCTCACCCATATCGAAAGCCTGGATTTCCAGCTCTGGTTTTTGCCTACATCAAACTGCCCGGCTTTGAACTTTTTATTGCTTTTATTCAGCTTTTCTGCCAGCTGGTAAGGTTCCCAGATTTTGGTTTTTACAATTTCTATGTTTTGAGGAATAGCTTTCAGAAGACTTTCATCAAGCAATGGATAGCTTGGATTTTCCGGGGTATAGATCACGGGATTCCAGCCGAATTCCGGCAGATATTTTGCAAACTTCAGCCATCTCTGAACACCAGGACCTCCCGCAGGAGGCCAGTAATAGGTGATGATCAGTATTTTTTTTTGTTCCATTTAATCTTGAACAATAACTATTAAATGTTAAGCGGTTTTCTCAGCAAGCTGTTTTTTTCTGTTTTTATTCATCCAGAAGATTCCGAATGCACTCAGTGTGATAAATAGGCCGAAGGATAAGAATGACAGCCATTTGCCTTTTTCAATCACTTCAGGCTCAAAGATCATTCTGATATTATGATTTCCTGCAGGAACATACACGGCACGAAGAAGATAATCTGCCTTAATGTAAGGAACCTCTTTTTCGTCTACAAACATTTTCCAGCCATGAGGATAATAAATCTCAGAAAATACGGCCAATTGAGGTGTTTTTGACTGGGACTTAAATTCAAGTTCATTCGGCTGGTACTTCGTTAGATTGATGAATGCCGAAGAATCTGCCTGAACAGGCTTACTGCTGAAATATGATTTGTCTGATGATGCAATGACAGCTGTTCTCTTGCTGTCGATCACCCCGATAGATTTGATTTCTTCGTCAGGTGTGTTCACGAATTTCAGGTCGCTTACGAACCATGCATTTCCATTTGCTTTTGCATTTGGCATGGCCTGAGGCTCTTCGGGTCCTCCCATTACCCAGTATTTGGCATTAAGAAGATTAAGGATATTCGGTACTTTTACAGAATCCATAACCTGGAAATATTCATTGATCACATCGTCATACCTTCTCAGTTTTACGGCATGATAACCTCCGATTGAAGATTTGAAATAAGAGGTATTTGTCTCACTGAAAGTTCCCAAGATATTATTAAAAATCCTGTAATGGGTTTTGTCTTTTTCAGCAATGGTTTCAAGCGTTTTATTAACGTTGGTATTGGCTAAAATAGATTCCAGATTCAGGTTTCCCTGGACTTTTTCAGCCAGAAGATCTGAACTTTCCGTCTGGAACGGATTTTCAGCAAAAACCTTGTCTATGTAATTTTCATCATTCAGATAACGTTTGTTTACAGTCCAGAGATCGAATAAACTTACGGCTCCGATGATAATCAAAGCAATATTCTGGCTCAGTTTCTTTTTCATAGAAAGGAAAAGAACAGTTGCCGTTATAGCCACATAAATCAATGCTTTGAAGGCATCAATTCTGAATAATTTGAATCTCTCCTCAGTAAGATAATCCAGCAGGAAAGGTGGGAAATATGTTTTTTCACCTTCTGTATGAAAACCAAGCAAAGATTTTCCGAACATGAGTAGGATTAATAGAAGCCCTAAAGTTCCGCCGCTTACATACGTAAGAATTTTCTTTTTGTATTCCTCGGTAAGTTTCTCGTCTGTAAAGAACCTGTAAATTCCAATAACGGCAATTAACGGAAACAGTAATTCCACAACAACCAATATGGAAGAAGGTGCTCTGAATTTACTGTAGAAAGGGATATAATCGATAAAGAAATCAGATAATGGCATAAAGTTGCTTCCCCACGCCAGTAAAATGGTCAGAATGGAAGCCCCCAAAATCCAGTAACGGTATTTTTTCCATGCAAAGAAGAAGCCTAATAGTGCAAGGAAACATACAACGGCCCCCTGATAGGCAGGTCCTGAAGTTCCCGGCTGGTCTCCCCAATAGGTTACCCCGTTGAATCCTTTGGAAATCCTGTCCATTTCAGCCTGTGATCCCACATTATCCTGGATAAGCTGCTGAACTTTGTTCATCATTTCTTTGGCTTCCGGTTCCTGGCTTCCGCCACCCATCAGTCTTGGAATGAAAAGGTTCAGTGTTTCCAGTTTTCCGTAGCTCCACATCAGGATGCTGGTTTTATCCAATCCTGATTCGCCTGAAGTATGATTGTCATTCGTTAAAATCTGCTTTCCACGTACGGTTTCCTTGATGTACTCGGAATTGGCCATAATCCTTTGGGAATTCATCCCGACACCAATCACGCATGAAGCTGCAATGATTCCTGAGGAAATAAGGAAATGTTTCATCGGGGTCTTTTTCTGGATGGCTCTTATTAATTCGGAAAGGAATAAGAAGCCCAGAGCCAGAAACAGGTAATACGTCATCTGCGGGTGGTTGGCTGCAATCTGAAGCCCCATAAAAAGGGTGGTGGTGATAAATCCCCAGATATAACTTTTCCTGATATAAACCAGTATAATTCCGGCCAGAAGTGGTGCGAAATACTCGATGGTATTTACTTTACCGTTATGTCCGGCTGCAATAATAATATAAAAATAGGTGGAAAGCCCGAAGAAAGTGGCTCCCAATAAGGCATACTTCCAGTTTCTTACGGCAACCATTCCCAGAAAGAAGAATCCTGCGAAAAGAAGGAAAAGATAATTAACCGGCCTTGGCAGGAAGTTCAGGTTGCTGTCTATCTTTTTGATGATATCACCTTTGAACTGGCTTCCCATCTGATAGGTTGGCATTCCTCCAAACATGGAATCACTCCAATAGGTTTCTTTTCCGGTATCGGCTCTGTAATCCAGAAGCTCTTTTGCACCTCCTCTGTACTGTACAATATCATGTTGGAAAAGCTGCTTTCCTGAAAAAACAGGAGTGGAGTATAAAAATGCTAAAACTATAAATACAACTAACGAAATTGCAATATAAATTAAGTTTTTATTTTTAGCCATGTGGGTTATTATCTTTTATTTCTTGGAATTTTTACCTTTTGTCTTTATTTTCTTTTACCTCTTCATAATCAACTGTTTCTGCATCCCAGTTGATATTCTGTTTATTCTTATTCAAGTTATGTAGATCCTGTTGAGTATTATTATCTTTTTTATTGTCGAATCTGTAGCTATAAAAAGTTTTAAAGAAAAGCCTTTTCAGGATATTCCAGACAAAGAAAATAATAATGGCGGTGAGTACTAACTCAAGAATGTACTTCATAATTTATTTTTTAAAATAGCTTATAGGATGCCGATACATTAAATCCATTCATTTTTATATCTTTTGGTTGACCATAATAAACGCTTGAAAAATAAGGTATAGCTCCCCATTTTAATTCGATACCAAATTTATCATAATTATAACCTGCAGCAAAGGACTGATAAGTTCTGCCCTGTGCTTTAACGGAAGAGTTATCCACATTATAAACATCCTTATTTAAAATCATGTCGTAATATAATGATGCCGATAAATAGAATTTAGATTTCTGGTTTAAAAACATACTATACTTAACCCCTAAAGGAATTTGGAGAGACGAGTATTTTATTTCAAAGTTTCTTCTGTTATAGTTATTGTCCGGCATGTTTACCATTTGAAAGCTTGGTTCAGTTATCACTGCCCATTTGCCTTTATTAAAGTTTAAAACATACTCAAGTTCCACACTAAAACGATAAAGGATACCGGTTTTTTTATATTCGCTTATGCTGTTGTCATTTGCTAGAGGAAATATTTTATAATTAGAAAATCCTATTCCCGGTTTCAGGTAAATATGAAAATTTTTGCTTTTACTTTCATTACTTATGATATTTGAACCATTGTAAAGACTGAAGATCTTCTTTAAATCATTTTCTTTATAAATCAGCTTTCGAATATCGGTATCTGTTATTTTAGTGTTGTCAGAAAACTCTTGCTTCAGCTGATTTTTGTATTTTTCATTTTTAGCAACTCTGTCATAAGCTAAATATTCTTTATATTCCAGTGGAATAATATTTTCAGAATCTTCCCTTTTGTAAAAAAAACGGGTTACAGCTCCATCACTGTATCTATATAAATTTATTTTACCTTCTGTCAGAGTTTTTAATAATAATGTTTCTTCTTTACTATTAAATTCTTTTGTTTCAGATAAGTTCTGAATATTATCAGAAGATCTGTCAATCATTACTTTAGCTTTGATATATTTTATATTACCGACAGAAAATTCTTTTATGCTCAGAGTTTGTAGGTTTATAGCTTTGCCATTCTCTGTAAGTTTATATTCTATTGAATTTGGACTGTTCTTCCAGTCATGATTTTTTAAGAGAACGTTTAATTTTTCACCACTTTCATTAATTATATATCCGGACTCAAAGGTTATCTGGCAGTAAATAAGGGATGGAAATAAAAATAATGCTGTGTAAAAAAAGTTTTTCATGCTTATTGTGTCGTTTGAATTTATAACTTATTTGTAATTATTTTGAAGAAGGATTTACCATTACAGAAGATTTGGATGTACTTTTCATAGATTGTGACTGTTTTCCGTCTGAAATAGTTTCAATCTGTGTTGTTTTTACATCGATATTCTGGTTGGCAATCCATCCTGTACTTTGGTCAAACTTAATGGTTCCGTTCTGGGCAAGCTCACTGCTCAGGCTGTGGGTGATAGGTCCCTGTGTTTTCTTTTCTGTTTTTTTAGGGATTCCTCCTGTTATAGAAATTTCAGCGGTACCGTTTCCTACACTTTTCAGCACATAATTGGAAGTTACTTTAACGCTTCCGCTTGGGTCAGCATTTTCGGAAGTTGTCCATTTTTCACCGATTTTCACTCCTTTTTTAGGAATAATCGTTAAGTTTTTATTCAATTGATCTTTCAGTACTTTTTCATTGAAAGTTTCCTTAAGGCTGGCTACAACACTTGCTTTCTGGTTGGCATCCTTGATCAGGGTTCCTACTGCAGCTGTAACTTTAGTGTAAACCGCATCGAAACCTGTAATAGAAATTACATTTCCTTTGGTATCCATTTTCACATTAAGCTTGTTTCCGGTAAGCGCTTTATTGATGTTCCAGATCATTTTCAGGTCATCTTCTTTCGGAATGGCCATCTTGGTATCCACAATCACTGTTTTGCCCTGTGCACTCTGTGAATTTCTTTTGGCCACAAGATTAAGGGTCATGTCATATACATTTCCTTTAATATCATTTACGATGAAGTTCATTTCATCTGTAGATTCGCTGGTTGCTGTAATGGTTTTCCCCTGAGGGTCCTCCATTGTTTTTACATCTCTCTGGTACGTGGTAAGAGGGTAAGTTTTTCCTTTTTCCAGCTTGAACGTTTGAGTGAAAACTCCTGCAGAATCTTTAATGGCAGGATTTTCAGCTACTTTAGCTACGGAATCGGCAGGTACTTCTACGGTAACTGTTTTCCCGGTTTTAGGATCTACTTTAGTGATGGTTGCCGTTTCTTTTTTACAAGATACAAGGGCTATAGATGAGATAAGCATTAATGCTGCTACGTTTTTCATTTGATTTTTTTTAAGTTTAAATTTTACTGATATGCTGTTCTGTGCATCAATAACGATACCATAAAACATCATGATAAAATACTCACGTACTGATTGATTTAAAGATTTGGAGCCGCCGCCATTTTCTGTCTTACCGCTTCATACAGAATAGCTCCGCATGCTACGGAAACGTTCAAAGACTGTGTTTTCCCTTCAATAGGAAGCTTTATTTTTTCGTCTGAATGATGCATTACTTCTTTAGAAATTCCGGTTTCCTCATTTCCCATTACAATGGCGCAGGGTTCTGTGAAATTCACATCATAGATCAGTTTTTGGGCTTTTTCAGTGGCTGCAAATACAGAAATACCGCTCTGCTGAAGAAAATCCACTGCGTGAGCCAGGTTCGGTTCTTTACAGATCTTAACGTTATAAAGTGCTCCCGCAGATGTTTTGATGGCATCTGAATTAATTGGTGCCGCTCCTTTTTCAGGAATAATCACAGCATCTATACCAACACATTCTGCTGTTCTGCAGATGGCTCCGAAGTTTCTCACATCAGTAAGCCTGTCAAGAATCAGTAAGAAAGGAGTTTTTCCCTCTTCAAATAACTGCGGAACAATATCTTCCACTCTGTGAAAAGGAACATCTGAAATAAAAGCAACCACTCCCTGGTGGTTTTTTCTTGTAAAACGGTTCAGCTTTTCAACCGGAACATAGTTGGGACGAATTTTATTTTTGGCTAAAATGGTTTTCAGCTCAGCATAAATAGGACCTTGAAGTGCATTCTGCACAAAAATCTTGTCAATCGTTTTTCCCGCTTCAATAGCTTCAATTACGGGACGCAGCCCGAAAATAAAATCGTCTTTCATTGAAAGTATATTATAAATTATATGGTGAATGGTGAAATGTGAATTCTACTTTGTAAGTCAATTCCGGCTTATATGAAATTTACATTTGACCATTGACTTGTACAGCAAGCATTCACTATCTCCCGATTTCCCCCAGTATTGCTCTTTTTTGTGCCATTACATAGCCGTAATGAAGGCTTTCGTGCATATTATTGAAGATAATGGCATCCTGAATGCTTTTCAGGTCCATCCCGAAACTTGTAGTGTAGGGTGTATAGTCTGAAAAGAAATCGCTGTCATAATCTTTCATCAAAATCTTTGAAGTTTCGGTGAGTAAAAACTCAAGATCTTCCACTTCGGATTTTTGTACATTCAGGTTCGGAAGAGTGCCTTTTTTGTAGGTTTCGATCCAATATTTATCAATTCTGAAAGGATTTCCGCTCAGGTAATAATGCAGAAGCTGCTGGGTAGCTACCGTATGGGCAATATTCCAGTACATATTGTTATTGAAACCGTCAGGAATCAGCAAAAGTTCTTCATGGGAAGTGTTCTGCAGGATATTCAGAAGGTTCTTTCTTACTTGTCTGTGTGCTTGAAAATGATAATTCATTTTGCAAAAATTTTAATCTCCAAAAATAGTTTAATAAACTGGAAGTGACAATTTTTTAGATAAGGGATTGAATTAAATGTTCTTAAATCCTGAAAAAAGATGTTAATTGTTTTATTTTTTTGATGGATCATGAAAAAACTCCTCTGAAAAGTATTCAAAGGAGTTGTTGTTATTTTTAAATTCAAATAATCTGAATATGATTTTAGAACTGGAATGTATGAGAGTTAGTATTATTCAAATATTCAAGCATTGAAATATGACAAAAAAAACGTATGATCAGAATTCCTCTCCCTTGGAGGGGTGTCAAAAATTCAAAGGATTTTTGACGGGGTGGTTAAAAATGTAAAACCAGTGACTTCGAGATCCTCAGTCATCAGCAATTTTATTTCTTAATGATCTTATGTTTGAATGCTGTTCCGTCTTTCAGAACAATATTAAGAAAATAAATTCCTGTAGTGTAAGCTGAAATATTGATCCTGTTTTCTCCATAATTTTCAGATAATTTTTTCCCGTCCATGCTGAACAGGCTTATCGAGGCCACATCGGATTTTGATCTTATATTGATAAAATCAGAAGTGGGATTGGGGTAGATACTTACATCTACGGTTTTAATATCCTTTACATCCAAAGCTGCATTGCTTTTGCCCTGCATGTAAACAGATAAATATACATCTCCCTGCTGCTGGTTAAAAACTGCTGTTGGTATTGTATGCTTCAGAGTGTGATTTCCAGCAGATATACTAGGCATGGTAAAGCCCCGGATAGGAACTGAGTTACCCGGGCACCAGTTATTCCATGAAGTCCATTCTGTTAGAGATTTTGGAGTAGCTCCATAAATTCCGTTGCCTTGTGTATTATATACCCTGAATGGTTCGCAGGAAATTCCTCCGGGAGTATAGGTAAGCATTTGTACGTCATCTATATAAGTATAGTTTTGCCTTCTTATGTATTCTTCACCACCGCTATTGGCACCGTGTGGAGTGGATATTACATAGAAACGGGCATTGGTAACGACATTCGGAAGGTTGAAACTGACAATTCTAACAGTTTCGCCTGTAACATCAGTGCTGTTATAGTTATTTAGTCTGTTATAGCTTAATATAGGGACAAGTGTATTGTAGTCTGTAGGAGTAGCTCCTGTATCTGTTGAAAAGAATGTAAGGCTGCCTGAGAAAACATCAATTCTGCCGGCACAACCCGCAACCTGTGTCTGGGCTGCATAGGGAACGCCAAAAACGTCCAGTTCCATATACATGTCATAGGCAGTGCGTAATGCGGTATCATGAAATATGCTGTACAGATTACTTAAATCATAAGTATAAGGAACTTCTGTAGGAGTCCTGTTTTTACTCATAAACGGAGTAATATACCTGCCCACTTCAATCCTTTTTACATTAGCATCATCAATGGTGTAAGTAGGCTGATTTTTGGGAACCAGAGTTAAATAAACACTTCCCAGACGGTCATAATTATCACAAAGAGCTCCTATGGTAACTCTCATCGCAATTTTCGCCTTAAATGAATTAAGTTCAGCATCCGTAAGTTTTCTCGTATATCTGGTATTTGAAAGTCTGGTGAGTCCGGCAGGTACCGGATCAGAAACGGTCGCTGCATAACCGTCGTAATACACTGCATCTGAAATCAAATTCATCCTGTTTGTTGTCTGTGATTTAAAAAGACCTGCCAAAAGGATACTCAGAAAAAGTAGTTTTTGATACATGTTTTGGTGTTTATTACAAATATATTAAATATTCATTTACAATATTGTTAATTGAAGATAAAAATTCACATTTGTTTGAAAAAATTGAAATTTTATATTTAAATTAGCACAATGTTCAATATTAATTTATCTGTAATGAAGAAAATTTTACTTTTATCTTTACTGTCAATAGCATTAATGTTTAACGCCCAAATCAATTTAAATATTGGGAGTACAGCCGTTGGGACAGCACCTGTAAGCAGTTTCTTTTCATATTCATATGTTCAGCAGATCTATCCCAGACAGGAATTGAATGCCACTGCTGCAGGGAATATCACAGGTCTTACATTTTATGTTGATCCTTCGGCCACTATCAATGATTCCTCAGATTGGACGGTTTATATCGGGCATACCACAAAGACAGCATTTGCATCAGGTACAGACTGGATTCCCGCTTCACAGCTGACTCAGGTTTTTTCAGGTACTGTTACCAAAACAAATAATAAAGTTGAGGTTACTTTTACAACACCGTTTGCTTATAATAACACGGATAATCTGGTTATTGCAGCAAAGGAAAATTCTCAGAGCATTGATATCAATAACTTTGATGAAGCTTTTCGTGTTTACCCGCATATCCCGAATTCAACCCTTTATTACAAAGGAGACCGTATGGTGGTAGATCCTGCAGCTCCTCCAGGCGGAATAAGAGCGGATTATAAATCTGCGGTTACCATTTCAGGATTAGCCCCCAAAGCTACACCCGCATGTCCTTTTGTTAATTATCCAACCAATAATGCTCAGTTTATTCCTTTAACCCCAAATTTTAAATGGCTTTCTGTTTCCGGGGCCGATTCTTATAAAGTTTCATTAGGAACCAGCGCTGGAGGTACTGATATTATCAACCAGCAGACAGTAACTGCTACAGATTTCTCTCCATCAACACCACTAAACCCGAATACCACCTATTATCTGAAAATAACTTCCGTTGCAGGAGCACTTGAATCTTCAGGATGTGAGAATATTGCTTTCACCACAATTCCTCCTGTCCCGGCTAATGATGCCTGTTCCGGAGCTTTAACAGCATCTGCTTTTCCTTATACCTATACACAAAATGATGCTGTATCTGCTACCAACAATGCCGGATTTATAACAACATGTCCTGATGCGATGAACGATGGAACATGGTTCAGATTCACGGGAGATGGTGGCCAGTTTACCGTTAAAATAACAATGCCCGCAGGCAGTACTTACGATCCTCAAATGGATATATACAGTGGTGCGTGTAACGCCTTGTCGTGTGTGAACGCAGTGGATAATGGCGGTGGCGGTGCTGCAGAAACCTACATATTCACAACAACAGCAGGAACTGATTATTTTATAAATGTAGGAGCCTACGAAGAAACGGTTGATATGCCGGAAAACGTCTTCACCATTACCATTACTAAGCTTTAGCCTGCGAAAACCAGACAGCATGAATGGTAATTACAAGTTATCATCAGGATTGATATGTCTTTTTTTAGATGGGAATTATCTGCTTTAATGTTTTGATTTAAAAGGGGTTAATAAAACAGCCTTTTATTCTGGTAACCGATTTTGTATTAAAAACTCTGAATCCATTACCGGGATATATTACAAATAAAGGAATATTTAACAAACTTTAACTCTAAAATGGCATTCATTATGTTGATTAATGCCAGTATTTATCAGAAATTTACCACCTATTTTTAATTAAAGTTATGTCAGATACATATCAAGCTGAAGATATCCGCCAGTTAACGGAAAAAGTAAAAGAAAAGAACTACTTATTTTCCCTTCTGAGACAGGAAATCAATAAAGTGATTATTGGCCAGGAATATATGATAGACCGCCTTCTGGTAGGTCTTCTTGGGAACGGGCATGTCCTCTTGGAAGGAGTGCCGGGACTGGCAAAAACTTTGGCGATCAAAACCCTGGCAGAAGCTGTTCATGGCGAATTCTCCAGGATACAGTTCACGCCCGACCTGCTTCCGGCAGATGTGGTGGGAACCATGATCTTCAATATCAAAGACAACGATTTTTCAATAAAGAAAGGACCTGTTTTTGCCAATTTTGTACTGGCGGATGAGATCAACCGTGCACCGGCAAAAGTACAGTCGGCATTGCTGGAAGTTATGCAGGAAAAGCAGGTTACCATTGGTGATGAAACCATGAAACTTCCAAAACCGTTTCTTGTACTGGCTACCCAAAACCCGATTGATCAGGAAGGAACCTATTTGCTGCCTGAAGCCCAGAGTGATCGTTTCATGCTGAAATGCAAGATAGATTATCCCAATTTTGAAGACGAAAGAACGGTAATGAGGATGGTTTCAACCTCTCATCAGCCTGTCATCAAACCTGTGATATCACTGCAGGATATTGTAGATGCCAAAGAGCTGATCAACCAGATCTATCTTGATGAAAAGATAGAAAAATATATTCTGGATATGGTTTTTGCAACGCGCTATCCGGAAAATTACGGACTTTCTGAACTTAAAAATTATATTGGTTTCGGAGCCTCTCCGAGAGCTTCTATCAACCTTGCCATCGCATCCAGAACTTATGCATTCCTGAAAGGAAGAGCTTTTGTGATTCCTGAAGATGTAAAAGCATTGGCCCAGGACGTATTAAGACACAGAATTGGTCTTACTTTCGAGGCAGAAGCGGAAGAAATTTCGTCAGAAGAAATCATCAACAGGATTTTGGCAAAAATTCAGGCACCATAATGAGTGAAGTAGTTATCAGAAAAGCTGTTCAGGAAGATTGTGCCCCGATGCTGGAGCTGATCCGGGAACTGGCAGAATATGAAAAGGCACTTCATGAAGTGACAATCACCCTGGATGAATTTATAGAAGACGGCTTCGGAAAATCTCCGGTTTGGGGAGCTTTCGTTGCTGAAGTTAATAACGAAATTGTGGGAATTTCCCTGTATTATGACAGATTTTCAACCTGGAAGGGGAGAAGGCTGTATCTTGAAGATCTTGTGGTAACTGAAAGAATGAGAGGAAAACAGATCGGAAAGCTTTTGTTCGATGCCACTCTGGAATACGGAAAATCAAACCAGTACAGCGGAATGGTTTTTCAGGTATTGAACTGGAATGAACCCGCGATTAATTTTTATAAGAAATACAGTCCGAAATTTGATAATGAATGGCTGAATGTTTCGATTGAACTGAAAGATTAAAGGTTAGAAAATGGGAGAGGGGAGATAGAAGCCTGCGCATCTCGAAACCCGAATCCCAAAACCCGCAACACATTTATGGAAATAAAAGATATTGTAAAAAAAGTAAAGCAGATAGAAATCCGTACCAGAAAGAAGACGGAAGCTTCACTTATGGGACAGTATCACAGTGCTTTTAAAGGACAGGGGATGACTTTCTCTGAGGTCCGCCCATACCAGTTCGGTGATGAGATCCGGAGAATC
The DNA here is from genome assembly GCF_014207845.1 of Chryseobacterium shigense. NCBI lineage: Bacteria > Pseudomonadati > Bacteroidota > Flavobacteriia > Flavobacteriales > Weeksellaceae > Chryseobacterium > Chryseobacterium shigense. Next base: position 1,928,391 of record NZ_JACHLC010000001.1, on the reverse strand, counting down.
GACTGGAATAAAACAGCCCGTTTCCGCGAACCGTTCGTGAAAGTAATGGAAGAGGAAAGAGAACTGACCATGATGATCGTAGTAGATATTTCAGCTTCTATGGATTACGGAACCAAAAGCCAGCTGAAAAGAGAATATGTAGCAGAAATTGCCGCCAGTCTTGGATTTTCAGCTGCCGGAAATAATGATAAGGTAGGATTGATCCTGTTCGCAGACAAAGTATATAAAGTAATCCCGCCTCAGAAAGGTCGAAAACATATTCTTTCTATCATCAGCAATATTCTGACGGCAGATTACGTCCCCGCAGTTTCAAAAATTGATAAGGCGATGGAATACATGATGGGAATTTTCAAAAGGAAATCCCTGGTTTTCCTGTTTTCAGATTTTGAAGACGCTTATGATTCCAAAATGCTCCGTGTAGCTTCAAAAAAACATCAGCTGTTGGGAATGAGAATCTATGATGAAAAAGATAATGAAATTCCGGATGTAGGCTATGCACTTTTGTATGATGCCGAAACAGGAAAAGAAGTCTGGACCAATACTTCCAGTGCAAGATGGAGATATACATTTGCTGAAGCACAGAAACAGAAAGTGCGGGCTTTGGAAGAAGATTTTGCCACCAGCTCGGCAAGCTTTATGAATATCAATACCGGTGCGGATTATTCAAAAATGCTGTATAATTATTTCCAGAAAAAGTAAATCTAAATAAATGAAGGCTCAGGCCGCAATTACAATCATCTGAAATTGAAAAAAATATTATTCATACTTTCTTTTTTCATCTGTGGAAGTGCTTTTTCACAGATACTGTCTTCCAATCTGGAAAAGAAAACCCTTGCCTTAGGTGAAGTTAACCGTCTGGTTATCAAAATAGACAATGTCCATGATCTACAGGTAACCGCTGCACCTAAAAATGAGCTGCTGCCTTTCCATTTTGAGGAAATTAAAGACAGTATCGGGCAAAACCAGAATTCCTATGAAAGAAAAATTGAATTTTCAGTATACGAAGAAGGAAAATTTACCATTCCCGAGCTCGAATTTAATGTAGGGGGAAAGATCCTTAAAACCATTCCTTATGAAATTGATGTGGTGAATACAGCCCAGAAAGGAGACCAGATCAATGATATCATGAATAACAAGGAAGTGAAGCTTGAAACAAAAGATTACTGGGAACTCTATAAATTTTACATCCTTGCCGCCTTAGCAGTTATTGCCCTGATTATTGCTGTTATTATGTTTATCAAATGGGGAAGGAAATCAAAAAGCTCACCTGTTGTTGCCACTAATCAAACTTTGAAGGAGCTGGATTCCCTGAAAAAGAAAAAATATATAGAAGGAGGAGATTTCCGTTCGTTCTATGTTGAATTAATAGAGATATCAAGAACGTTTATCACCAAACAATATCATCTTCCGGCAGATGTTCTTCTTACAGACGATCTTATCGATACCATGAAAAAGAACAATACCATTTCCCAGGAAAATGAAAGAATAGTGGAAGATGTATTTTTAAGAGGAGACCTGGTGAAATTTGCCAAAACTTTCCCTGATCAGCCCACTATGGAAAGAGATTTTGCAGATATCCGCGATTTTGTGAAGAGATCATCAAAGGATTTAGAATTTGAAAATTTAAGAAAGGATGTTTAATTTTGAATTTTACAGTCCGTGGTTCCTGCTGCTTTTTCTGCTGTTCATTCCCCTTTTGATAAAAGATGCGGGAGGAAAAAAGCGAAAAAAAGGCATCAAAGTTCCTACTGTTCAGAATATGGACGACAGTGGAGGGATCCGTGCCGTGCTTGCTTTACTGAAACTTTCAAAATATATCATTCTTTCCGCTCTGATTATTGCCATGGCAAGACCGAGAACATTTACGGTTTCCCAGGACAGGGATGATGCCAAAGGAGTAGATATTATGCTCTCTATAGACGTTTCCCTGAGTATGCTCGCCAAAGATCTTACTCCGGACCGTATCACAGCATTAAAAGATATTGCCGTAAAATTTGTCCAGAAACGCCCGAATGACAGGATAGGAGTAGTAGCCTATGCGGCGGAGGCTTTTACCAAAGTACCGGTGACTTCGGATCATCAGGTGGTTATAGATGAAATTAAAAACCTCAATTCCGCAGGTCTTGAACCCGGAACAGCTATTGGCGAAGGGCTTTCTGTTGCAGTAAATCACCTTATTAAAAGCAAAGCCAAAAGTAAGGTGGTAATCCTAATGACAGACGGTGTGAGTAATGTCCAGAATGCAATTCCGCCACAGCTTGCAGCAGAACTTGCCAAAAACAATAATATAAAAGTATATTCCATCGGGATAGGAACCAACGGTTTTGCGCTGATGCCTACCTCACAGGATATATTTGGGGATCTGATCTTTACGGAAACCGCAGTGACAATTGATGAAAATACATTGAGAGAAGTCGCACAGACAACAGGCGGGAAATACTTCCGGGCGACTTCCAACAGTAGCCTGGAGGAAATTTATGATGAGATCAATCAGTTGGAAAAAACCGATATTAAGGTTTCCAGGCTGTATAACTATGATGAATATTTTAAAATTTTCCTTTGGATCGCTCTGGGAATGCTGTTTTTTGATGCATTGCTGCGATGGGTACTTTATAAATTTTTAAGCTGATGAATTGGTCTTTGGGAAATTACTGGTATTTACTGTTGCTGCTGCTTTTGCCGCTGCTATCTTTCTTTTTGGTCCGTTTTCTGAAATGGAAAAAGAAAAGGAGGGAGATCTTTGCAGACAGCCGTTTTCATGACAGTTTATTTGAGAAAAAATCCGGATTTACAAAATTTTTTCCGGCTTTATATCTTTTGGGAACACTCTTCCTGATATTTTCGATCACAGATTTACTGAATGGTTCTGAAGAGGTGAAAACCAACCAGAAACTTAACAATGTAATCTTTATGCTCGATGTTTCCAATTCAATGAACGCGGAAGATATTGATCCCAGCCGTCTTTCGGAAGCCAAGAACCTGATGATAAACATTATGCAGAAGATGAAGAATGATAAGATTGGTATTGTCATCTTTGCCGGTGAAGCAGTTTCTATTATGCCGCTTACAACAGATTACGGTTCTGCCGAAACTTATGTAAGTGCTGTAGAAACAAATTCAATGAAAATCCAGGGAACCGACTTTCTGAAAGGAATGCAGGCAGCTGCAGAAAAATTTAAAAACGTAAATAAAGGCTCAAGAAAGGTTATTTTATTAAGTGATGGGGAAGATAATGAAGGCAATGACAATGCTGCCATAAGACTGGCCAATAAAGAAGGCATTTCTATAACTTCTGTAGGAATCGGTACGGATGAAGGCGCTCCTGTTCCGGAATATGTTTTCGGGCAGCTTATGGGCTATAAAACGGATATGGATGGCGGAACGGTTATTTCCAAAAGGCAGACGGAAGCCCTTAAAAAGATGGCAGAATCCACAGGTGGAGATTATATAGACGGAAATAACATCAATGAAGCTCCGGATAAGATTATTGATGCTATGAATAAAAACTCCTCTTCTGCCCAAACCCTGGTGAAATCCCAGAATGCCAATCACTATTATCAGTATTTCTTAATTGTTTCTATTTTCTTTTTCTTTTTAATTTATATACTGAACCCAAAAAAAGACTTCAATATTTAGTTTTTACACTTTGTTTATCAAGATTTTAAATAAGCACTTTAACCGAATTTTAACAAATAGATGTCTGTTTATTAACATATAAAGGAATAATTTTGCAGGTAATGAATACTAAAATCATTTTTTTATCGTTTTTTATTGCTTTTTCATTCTCAAACCTGATGTTTGGGCAGGAAAACTATAGAACTTTAGTGTATGAAGGCAATCAGAAATTCAACGGTAAAGATTATGATGGAGCATCTTCAAAGTATATGGAAGCTGTAAAAGCGAATGAAAAAGACTTTACGGCCCACTACAATCTGGGAAATGCATTGTATAAAAGCAAGAAGTATGAAGAGGCTAAGGCGGAATTTGATAAAGCACAGAAGCTGTCTCAAACGCTACCTGATAAAACAGCTGCACTTCATAACCTGGGGAATACCTACATGCAGATGAACAAGCCGGAAAAAGCGGCAGATTATTATAAGCAGGCCCTGAAGCAGGATCCTTATAATGAAGCAACCAGGAAGAACTATGAAATTGCCAAGCTGAAAGAAAAAGAAAAGCAGCAACAGCAGAAAAACGACCAGAATAATTCTGGAAAAGGCGGTGGAGGAAATGATCAGAATAAAAATGATGATCAGAAAGGAGACAAAAAAGATCAGAAGCAGGATCAGGGGAACGGCCAGCAGAACGAAGGTAAAAGCGAAGAGGGAGATACCCCAAAGCAGAACCAGGATGGTGAAGGGAAAATGCCTAAGAATCTTGAAAATGCCATATTAGATAAAGTAAGCGAAAAAGAAAAAGAAACCGCCAGAAAAATCTTAAATAAGAATTCTTATTCGGTGCCCCAGAGCAACGAAAAAGATTGGTGATGCAACAGAAACTGATTTACATATTATTCCTTTTGGTATCCGTAATATCTTACGGACAGGTAAATCTGTTTATGGAATCGGATAAAGCGGATTACAACGGAAAGGATATTATAAACCTTACCATTGTTCTGGAACTTAACGGCATCGATCTTGAGCCCCAAACCAGATTTCAGCTTCCTGACCTTTCAAAATTCAATATTATAGGCAGCGGATCTATGACCAATACGTTAATTGATCCTGCCACCAATACACTTGTTACCCAGAAAATATCCAGAATTGCTCTTGAACCTAAAAAAAGAGGTAAAATCAAGATTGGTTCCGTATTGGTGACGGTTAATAATAAGATCTATAAAACGGAGCCTTTCGATATTAATATCAAGGATATTATTGAAAAAAGATCTCTTGCCAGCAATAATTCCGGCGAAGTTTACCTGAATATGGAAATAGAAGACCGGGAAGTTTACCAGGATCAGCCTACAGTAGCTGTATTGAGGGTGTACTCAAAAAACATGGACAATTTCAGAAAAGTGAAAGACGTTCATCTTCCCCATCAGGATAATATTAATGTACATCCTATAAGCTTCAGCAAGTCGGAAATAGATCCTTCAGGCAATATGGCTTCCCAGATTCTCGCTGTATTTATGGTATTTCCCAATGAGTCAGGATATGTTGAGGTGCCATCCGTATCAGCATCGGTAAGCTCTTATGCCAATAAAAATAAAATTCTTTCCAATAAGGTAAAACTTAACGTAAAAAAACTTCCTGAGGGATCGCCTGAGTATTTTAAAAATGCTGTGGGTAATTTCAACGTAGATGTATACAATGCCTCAAAGGAAAAAATAGAGGTTGAAAAACCTATCAATGTTATTGTAAAAGTTTCAGGAGAAGGAAATCTTCCGAATATGCATCTTCCAAAGATTGTTTCATCTCCGGATTATGAGGTTTTTGCTCCTAAAATTACCTCCAAAGTAGCTCCGGGAACTACAGGAATGAAAGGAGAAATTCTTGCTAATTACGTTATTATTCCTAAAAAGGCAGGTGCTATTTCTATCCAGACCGAGCAGTTTGCATTTTTTGATCCTGCAAGCCGTGAATATGTAGATCTTGGGCAGAAAACTCTTGCCCTGAATGCATTTTCCCATGACCAGATTCTGGAATCCCGTACCACAGTTGAAAAAGTGAATGAATATACCAATACACTTCTGGAGACGGTAGATACTCCTGTTCTGAAGACGACTACATTTAAAGTGAAGGAAAAAAGCAAATTCCACTGGAATATCCTTTTAACCAATATCTCTATCCTCATCGGGCTATTCATTATGTACCTGCTGTTCAAAACATGGCAGAAAAAAAGAGCACTGGTTAAAGAAACGGCAGCTAAACCGCTTGGTTCTGTAGCCGAAACAGAAAAACAGATCAGAGAAACACTGAAAACGGATATTAATGACTATTTCAGTTATTTAGAAAATCTTAAAGATAATGAAGATTATCAAAAGTTTTTTGAAACCCTGGAAGATATGGATGTTGAAGTGAGGAGCCAGTATTTCCAGCATTCTCCACAGGACTTCAGAACCTTCCTTGAAAGTCATAAAGGTCCGACTATTGCTGAGGAATACAGGAACCTTTTACAAAGGATCCAAATGGAGAAATACTCACCTCTGAAATCAGCAGAAGGGATTGAGGAGCTTTTAAAAGCAGTTGTTAATTTGTATTCACAGATTAGCAAATAATCAGTTTTTTTTCATATTTTTGCGAAATTTTTAATTACAGAAAGATGGAAATATTGAATGATTTCTCTTTTAAAGAGATTGTTACCTGCTTTATGGTTCTTTTTGCCGTAATTGATATTATAGGCTCTGTTCCTATCGTGGTAAGCCTTCAGCAGAAGTTTGGTCAGATAGAAGCCGGAAAGGCATCTATTACTGCCGGACTCATTATGATTGTTTTTCTTTTTGTAGGAAACAAAATCCTTAAACTTATCGGTGTAGATGTGAATTCCTTTGCCATTGCAGGGGCTTTTGTGATTTTTATCATAGCCATTGAAATGATCTTAGGTATTGAGATCAATAAAACTACCGAAGCAAAGGCTGCATCCATTGTTCCTATTGCATTTCCGCTGGTTGCAGGAGCAGGAACCCTAACGACAACGTTATCTCTCAGAGCTGAATTCCATGACATTAACATTATTTTAGGAATTGTTCTCAATACAATTTTCGTATATTTGGTGCTGAAATCAGCGAAGTGGCTTGAAAATAAAATGGGCGAGGCTACCCTGTCTATTCTTCAGAAAGTTTTCGGGATCATTCTTTTGGCTATTTCAATAAAATTATTCACCGCTAACTTTGCCCAATTGGTGCAGAACTATATTAATTTTTAAGAGTCATGCAGAAGTTTTATAAAGTATTTCTAGTATTGTTTATCATTTTCATTGCCATCAATCTTTACGCATTGGACTGGCAGGCGGATCTTTTATCAGAAGATAACCTGAAGTTTGTATTTTCAGCCGCTTCAGCAATTCTCGGTGTTATTTTGCTTTTTGTATTGAATACATGGAGTAAAATAGGAGCGAAAAAATAATTTCAGAATCACATTATTCTATATAATAAACCTCTTTCCCTGGAAGGAGGTTTTTTTGATTTTAGGAGAAGTGGCTTCGAGAGCCTCAGCCACCAGCAATTGTCTGCAAGATTATTTATAAATAATAGTGTATAAAAGGGAAAAGTGGTGAGTGGCTGAGGCTCTCGAAGCCACCATGCAGTTAATTAACCACAAGATTCTTTAAAATAGCCTCCGATTTCAGTTCCGTTTCTCTCCATTCTTTTTCCGGGCTGCTCTGAGCTGTAATGCCGCCGCCTACAAATACATGTACGGAATCTTTGTAAAGTTTTGCACATCTCAGGTTAACAAAATACATTACGCTTTCATCAGTTTCTACTTTAATAAAGCCGGAATATAATTCGCGGGGAAATTTTTCAAGCTCCTGGATGTTTTTTTTACAGAAATCTTTTGGAATACCGCAGACAGCCGGAGTAGGATGGAGGTTGTTGATAAGGCTGTCCAGATCCTCAGGTTGAATGTGAGCTTTAAAATCTGTCCGGAGATGCTTGATATTTCCGGAAATATGGTCGTATGTTTCTGATATTTGTATCTTTCCGGAATAGTTTTTAAGGGTATCCTGAATGTAGGAAGTAACGGGTTTTTGCTCTTCAATTTCTTTTTCGGTCCATTCTTCATCTATGGGAAGTGTTCCTGCAAGGCTCATGGTTTCAAATTCGTGGGTTGTTTTGTTGAATTTTCCCAGGGTTTCTGAAAAAGCTCCCATCCAGGCATTCTGTCCGTCGTTAAAAATATATCTGAAGGCATTGGGATAGGTTTCACATATCTTTTTAAAACTCTCTTTAAAATCTATCTCTTTAAAATCCCTGAAGATCTTTCTCCTTGAATAGACAAGTTTGGGAAGGTGATATTCTTTAATGACATCAATGACCTGGTGAAGGCTGCTGATGTATTCTTCCCTGGTTTCTTCATTGAAAAAGCTTTCATCTTCCAATAAAGCTTCATTTGTAATAGCAGCCTGTTCAAACTGTTCAGAAGCATTGGTAATACTGCCTTCGAAACTGATCTGCCTTAAGAGGTCAAAAGAATGAAAACTAACGGCCTCTTCGTTTGATTTCTGATCGGTTGAATATAATGTTTCGCTGAAAGGAAGTTTGAAATAAATCATGAGCTGTGGATAGGTTTTGAAAATCATTACCCGGGAAATGCGAAAACAGGCCCCAATGATTCCCTTTTAACAAAGGTATTATTAGTCTTAAAAATGTCAAAATTAATAGGACTGTTTTTACTGAAATATTTCTTTTATCATATTCAGAATATAAAAAAGACCCAAATTTCTTTGAGTCTTTTATTTTTTATTGATATTCCGGGTTATTTCAGCAGGATATTGTTGGTCATTGTTGTATGGTTGATGAGTACTCCTTTTTCATCCCTGATCTCAATTTCGGAAACGTGCATTGTTTTTCCTTTTCTGATGAAACGGGCTGTGGCTGTTACCATACCGTCTTTTTTGCTTTTCAGGTGATTGGAGTTGATATTGGTTCCAACACCGTAATATTTACTTCCGTCAATGAAAATATTGGACAGGCTTGACCCTAAGGTTTCCGCCAGTACACAGCTTGCCCCTCCGTGCAGGATTCCGAAAGGCTGGTGTACCTTTGGCTGTACCGGCATGGTGGCCGTGAGGGTTTCATTTTCTACGTCAATATCTATGAATTGTATTTCAAGTGTTTTTGCTAGGGTTACGCCGTTTCCCCAGCTGTTTAAGAACGTAAGGAGCTCTTCTTTAGTCTGATCTTTCATTTTTATAAATAAGTGATGAATGATAATTGATTAATTAAAAGGAATTCTGCTAACTTCTAACTTCCTCCTCAGTGCCGCTTCCCATAATATTCGGGTTCCAGTTGGCAGGGATTTTGGGAACAATATCGTATTTTATATAGTAGTTCTGAATTTCCTCCATGATCTCTGAAAAAGGAACTGAGGCAATCCTTTCATAGGGTATGGTATACCCCAGATAAACAATATTTCTTTTGAAATCACCTGCAGCTAATACAATGGGTACTTTAGCAGCCAGGGCCATATGATAAAATCCTTTTCTCCATTTCGGAACCCAGCTTCTGGTACCTTCGGGAGTGATAACAAGGCTGAAATCTTCTTTTCCAAACTGTTCAGCTACAAAATTAACCAGGTCGTTTTTCTGGCTTCTGTCTATACCGATACCGCCAAGTCCTTTTACAACACTTCCGTACCATGCTTTGGTATGGGCATCTTTAATAATCACTTTCAGGGGTTTTTCTAAAGACCAGTAGGCAAGGTTTCCCAGCAGATATTCCATATTGTGAGTATGTGGAGCCACCACAAGAATGCATCGGTTCAGACTATTTGCATCGCCTTGCAGGACGACTTTCCAGCCCAGCATCTTTAGCATCAGTTTACCTATCAGTTTTTTCATATATCTTTAGATTAAAAACAAAAAAGTATAACCAAACGGGTTATACTTTACAAATATATTGAAATATTATCGCTCTTAAAACAAACCGCTGATTAAATCTACGATCTTCATAACAATTTCTAATGCAACTTGTACCATGGTTAGGATGTTTTTTAATGATTTGGTTAATTATTTTTAACTATACGAATGTATAACATTTTTTTAACATAGCGAACTAAATAATGATATTTTTTCTGGTTTCTGAGAGAAGAAGAGTGTGAATTTCAAACGGTTGCCTTCCATCCACACCTTCTGCACTCTCTGAAGTTAATTATTTAGTTTGTATGGAAATTTCGTCTTTTCCGTCTTTGATTTTGATGTCTACATTTTTGTTCATCTTTTTGATGGTAGACTTCATGGAATCAATTACCTGATCTGCCTGGGAATTCGGAACTTTTTTCCCGTTGATGATGATGCTGTCTTTATCGTCAGAGTTGTATTCTATAGTAGAACCGTTTACAGAAATTTTGTTCTTTTCTATTCTGATTTTACCGTCTTCGTCTTTTTCCTGATCGTTGTCGTTAATTCCGTCTGCGTTCAAATCTCCATCAAAATTAATCATATCATGTTTTGAAGGAAGTACCACTGTTTTTAAAGGAACTACCAGTTCATAATCAATGCTGTAATCTCTGAATCTGTGCTCGTAAGGGTATTTTACGTAGTTCGGAAGAATCACCTTGTTGTTCACAATTTCTACAGGAACGCTTACATTCAATGGAAGGTTATATCCTTTAGCTTCTTTTTTAATAACCAAATAAGGAGTTTTGATATCGGCCTTTCTTGTTACATCTACATGGATCCAGTCTTTTTCGAATACAGAGATTTTATCAGAATAAAGATCGTTATCGTATCCTTTGAAGTTCTGAGGAATGCTTACCTGCTTCACATCAACATAAATACTGTCTGATTGTGTGTTGATTGCCACTTCTTCCGTATCTTCCTTATGGCCTTTTAAGAACATCTCTTTTTTCGCCATGCTGAATCCGAAGTAGGTTCCAAGAGCGATTAGTGCAAGGAATAATGCCCCGATTACCCAACCTGTGTTTCTTAATTTCGTTTTAGGAGAGATTAATTTAATACTCAATAGTCCGAAAATCATTGCAGGCAGTAAACTTCCTAAAGTGATCATTGCCATGATGATATATTTCATGCTGTCATTATCAAAATAGAAATTCATTTCGCTGATAGGAGGAAAGTCGCTGTCCGCTCCCATGAAACCAAATACTACGAATACTCCTATTAAACAAGATACTGACATGATGGCGAAGATTCCGCCTAAAATATATCTTACAACGTTCCACAATCCGCTTCCGGCGTTGTTGATGTAAGGTTTGTTTTCGATGTAGATTTCTCCGACCCTCTGAGTAGATTCGTTGGCAAACTGTACCAATTTATTAGACTCATTCTTAAGATTGTCGAAGTTCATAGGCTTTCCCTTCATTTTCAGGTAATCTGCTGCAGTTTCAGCTTTTGGTAACACCGCCCAAAGGATGATGTAAAGCAAGAAAACCAGTGTTGATGAAATAGCTGCTGTAAAAATTCCAAGGATGAAAATTCCCAGCCAGATCGCTCTCATTGCTGTAATATCCATTCCTACGTAGTGAGCCAGACCTGCGCAAACACCTGCGATTTTCTGTCTTTCAGGGTCGCGGAACAATTGTTTTTTATCAGAATATTCGGTTCCTGATGTATTGGTTCTTTTCGTATTTTTCTCAGAATAATAAGCCTCTTCCTGCTCTTCGATCTTTTCAGGAGTTCCGATCTGTGCGATTACTTTCTCAACGTCAGTATCATTAATCACTTCGCGTTTTCCTAAAGAATCTCTGAAGATTTCTACCATTCTTATTTCTATATCATGCATTACCTCTTCTTCCTCGGAAGCATCCAGTGAGCTTCTCAGGGCATTCAGGTAATCGCTGAGCTTTATATATGCGTGTTCTTCTATCGTGAAAGAAAAACCTGCGAGTCCTATTGAGAGTGTCTTGTTCATAGCTTTGTTTTTTAAATTTTTTGAGTGATTTGGTTTACTGACGCTGTCAGTTCTGCCCAGGTATTTTGAAGTTCATCCAAGAAAAGTTTTCCTTTTTCTGTGATCTGGTAATATTTTCTTGGTGGCCCTCCTGTAGATTCTTCCCATCTGTAGGAAAGGAACTCGCCGTTTTTCAGTCTTGTAAGGAGAGGATAGAGGGTTCCTTCCACCACATCCAGTTTTCCTTTTTTAAGTTCATCGATAAGGTCGGAAACATACATTTCACGATGATTGATGAGACTTAAAATACAGAATTCCAGAATTCCTTTACGCATTTGCGCTTTGGTATTTTCAGTATTCATCTTTAATAAGTTTTGTTAATTAGTTATATATTCAGAAAAATGTTCCTAGCTAGTTGAACCTATTCTGATTTTACATTACAAAGATATGTAAATAAAATGGTATTATGCAATACAAAGTAGTGGAAAAATATTTATAAATACTGTAATATATTGATAATCAGTTAATTTATTTTTATTGAATTTTAATTTGAAAATGTTTACCGTCTATTTTTTGATTACTTTTCCACTGAGGCGGACAGGTCTCAGGGTTACAAGAGCTTTTTTCCTGAGGGTGTTTTGATGAGATTGAAAAGAGAAATCTTTATAGAACTTACGGACGATAAGCGCCATTTCCATCATCGCAAAATGTTCTCCTATGCAAAGTCTGGGACCGGCTCCGAAAGGGTAGTAGGGCAAATTTTTAGCATTCTCATCATCAAAACGCCCGGGAATAAATGTATCCGGGTGCTCCCAGTACTGGGGATTTCTGTGTAATCCGCTTATATAAAGAATAATCTGTGTACCTTTTTCCCATGAATACTCCTTGAACTGATCATCATTCAACGCTTCACGGTCTATTGCCCAGGCCGGAGAATGCAGTCTCATGGCTTCTTTGATAATATTTGTGGTAAAGGATTTTTTCATTAAAGATTCCGGGGTGAAAACAGCATCACCTTCTTCCTGGATTTCTTTTTTCAGCTTTTCTTCTGCTTCCGGATTTTGACTGAGCTCATAAAAAATAAAGCTTAATGCATTGGCTGTGGTTTCGTGCCCTGCTATAAAAAGAATCAGCATCTCGTCTATCAGCTGTTCATCCGTCATAGGAAGTTGGGTGTCTTCATACCTCGCCTGGATCAGCATATCCAGCAGATCATTTTTTTCTTCAGAGGAAGTTCTCCTTTTATCCAATATACCCTGAATGATGTGTTTTGACTCTTTACTTTTCTGAACATTCTTCTCAATGATCCCCAGAAGACCTAAAAATTGTGCATAAAACGGCAGTCTGATCTCTTTAGTGGAAATTTCCTGAATTTCAGTAATGATCCTACTGAGCCTGTGTACCGTATCTTCATCTATATCAGAACTGAAGAGGGTTTTAGCTACAATATTGAATGCCAGCGTATGAAAGAAATCATAAAGATCAACTTCATTCCGGGCTGTAAACAAATCAAATGCTTTTTCTGTTTCATCTTCTATAATGGAAGCCAGACTGGTAATTTTTACCTTGCTGAAACCGGGCTGGATCAATCTTCGCTGCCTGAGCCAGTCTTTCCCATTGTTGGTCAGTAATCCTTTTCCCAGATATTTACCAAGAGTAACGGACTGTATCTGAGATTTATAGTAATTTTTATGATTACTTTTTAAAATATACTCAATGAACTCTTTATCCTGCGAAAAAATGAACTTTCTTTTCACAAAAACAGCGTTGATATAGTAAGTATCACCCAAGAACCTGTGATTACTGCTAAAAACTTCCAAAGGGTGATTTGCTCCCTTAAATAAAGAATATAGCTTTCTTGTTCCTTTAACTTCGGGAGGATAATTGAATGTGGGATTCATAATAAATTTTAAACTAAAATTACAACTAATCCATATAATATCAAATGACTTATTTTTGCAGTATGAAAATTCAGAAAGAAATAGATTTTATCCTGGCAGTTGACGCTTTAAAAAACGTACAAAGACGAAACTATAATGCCGATGATTCCAGGCGGGAAAACACCGCCGAACATTCATGGCAGATTATTATTCTGGCACAGATCCTTTATCCATACGCTAAAAACCGTGCAGATATTGATCTTTTAAGGGTAATAAGAATGCTTTCCATTCATGATCTGGTGGAAATAGAAGCGGGAGACACTTTCCTTTTTGACGAAAAGGCAATGGCAGGGAAATTTGAAAGAGAAAAAGTTTCAGCACAGAAAATCTTTGGAATCCTGGACGAACCTTTACGTACCGAGTTTTTTGAACTGTGGCTGGAATTTGAAGAAGAAAAAACTCCGGATGCCGTTTTTGCATGTTCCATTGACCGCATTATGCCGTTTATCCTGAATTCCCATACTTCAGGGAAAAGCTGGACGGAAGCCGGTGTTACTGAGAAACAGATCAGGAATATGCTGGAAAATGCTATTACAAGAGCATCGGACGAAATGGGAGAGGCCTTTGAAACGCTATTGAATAGAAGCCTGGAGACTGAAAAAGTAGTCAGATAACCCGTATTTGATAAGATTTGAAGTTTCGGGCGGCCGCAGGCCGCCCGAAACTCTTCTGTAATCAGAATTTACAAGATTCTGATCGGCTTTTTAAATTCATCAATAGCTACAAATGTAAAATCTCCTACAATGGCTCTTTCTCTTTCGTAAGAATACATCTGTTCCGTATAGATTTCTACATTCACCTTCATACTTGTTTTCCCCACATAGGAAACCTTTCCGATAAGCTCAACAATTGTTCCGGCGGGAATTGGTTTTTTAAAATCAATCTTATCGCTGCTTACGGTTACCACTCTTTTTCTTGCAAAACGGGTGGCTGTGATAAAAGCTACTTCATCCATCAACTGCATGGCAGTACCTCCGAAAAGGGTATCGTAGTGGTTGGTAGTGTTAGGGAAAACCGCTTTAAAAATTCTGGTTTCGGATGCTGCAATTCTTTCTTCTGTAGTCATATTTCATTATTAATTAAGGCGAAATGAAATACTATTAAAATAACAGAACAATAACAGGAATCATAAGAGTTCCTGAAGCAGTCCATCAGATCAATAAACTTCAGATCGCGAAAGTTTCTTGTGTAAAGAAATAGGCAGGTCTCCTGACTTGTAACATCTTGTATCTCCTTCCCGTGCCCTGCACAGTGGATCTTTGATAAAGACTTCAGTTACTTACAGTTGCGCGACAGTCCGTGATTTTCACACGGTTCCCTTTTAATCTGCGGTAAGCAGAACCAGTTTCTGTGATGAATTAGCGTTACACTTTTTCAGTTGCAAAAATAGGAATATTACAGAGAAAAAAGGCAATTATTCCGGACTATTGTAAATAATCTGGCTCATTACCTTTCCTTCCTTGATGGTCCAGAGCGTAACATACCTGTTTTCACCGGAGCCGTTAATCATATAAAGGTAGATATGATCATTGTCGAGCGCTGTTACTCCAACATTATTGAAATCCATAGTAGGCTGGAACATATTTTTAATCGCTTCCCTTACAAAAACGGAACCTCTTCCCGGCTGCTGAACCCTGATGGATTTGATTTCCGTCATACCTTCAGGAAGCGCATCCTTGATTCCCCACGGCTTTATCTTATCTATAGTAAGAATTTTTCCGCTTGCATCCTTTTCCTGCTTTCTGTACCCTGCATTGGAAGGATAAACATCAATAACGACCTTCGTTCTTTGGGCTGTCGGGATTTTTGGATTGCTGTTATCTGTAAAAATAAGTGACTTTCCGTTCTTGGATTTTGAAGGAGTAAATTGCGGAAGCTGGTCTATAAAGGCAATTCGGCCCTTATTTACCATTCCTTCCTTCTCAAGGTTTTCGTATCTCACAAAAGGTTTTTCCTCATCCTGCTTTTCAGGATATTTGATCCATACCCATTCCGTTTCTCCCGGAGCAGGCTTTACATAAACAAATACATCACCTTTACGCATCCGGATTTTGTCTACGATTTTTCTGTAGTCATCCTTGTGGACACGTACGTTAGCATAACCTTCTTCAGCTTTTACAACACCAAAAGGAACTTTATTCTGTCCCTTAACAAATGCTAAGGAAAAAAGACTGAAAGCGGATAGGTACAATGCCTTGTTTATGGAAATCATTTTTATGAAATTTTTTAATCCTTCAAATATATAAATTAAATGCTTTTTGCTCTGTAAAATATAATGGTATTTGATTAAAACTATCAATTTTTTCTGAAAAATAATATAAAACTCTTCATGAGAATCTTATTTTATAATTTTGAGAGTAATTTTTAAAAATCTTAATATATTTCAGCTTTTTGGAAGATAATTAAATTGCTGTAGCTCTTTAACATCTTTTATCCTTCTCAGATAAGTTTCAGACAGAAGATAAATATCATCAGCTATATCTAAAATGATACTGTAATTGTGATCAGAGATAATGATTCCTTTGTTTTTTGATTGGGCTTTAATGATTGTTTTCAGTTCATCTACAGATTTTGGAGAAACCCCACTGAAAGGTTCATCCAGAAGAATAAATGCTGAGTCGCAATGTGTAATAATTAAGGTTTCAACAATTCTTTTCTCGCCGCCTGAGAGATTCCTGACAGTTTTATCTAAAAATGGCTGTATCATTTTTAAACTGTACAGAACTTCTGTATTTTCTTTGGTACAGAACAGAGGAATAAGCTTTTGGATCTTGCATTCTTTGGGAAGAAAGGAAGACCGTTGTGGCAGATAAGCAAGTTTGTTTTTTCTGTCAGACTGGTTTTTGAGAATAGAATCATTAAATTTAATAAACTGTGTATCTCCTTTTGCTGTTCCGAAAATAATTTCCATCAGGGTAGATTTTCCACTACCGGATGGACCAAATAGCGCAGATATTCTTCCTGTTTCACAACTTAAATAAACATCCTGGAGGATTTTTCTCTGGCCGAAAGATTTGGTAACACTGTCAACGTGAAGCTTGTTCATAAGAATTTAGTGATAATTTTAAGAATTAAACCTAACGATACAGTGAGCATCCACAAAAAAAGTTTTGAAAAACCAAAATGGGCATAGAAAAAGTATTCACTTTTAAGTCTGATATCATAGATAAAGAAATGGAGAAGCGGAAAGATCAGGAAAAAACAAAGCCCAAAATTTTCAATACTGAACTGACTTAAGAAAGATATCAAAAGTGAAAATAAAACAGCAGGAATGATTAGTTTTTTATAAAAAATCCAGAGAACTGATAAATCTTTATCCATAAATCAAAAGTAAAAATAAAATCCGGCTGTATAAAATTAATACCTGAAGAAAATAAAATAACGCTGAAAAAAATCAGCGCTATTTATCAATTATTTTAAAAGTTATGGAATTGTGAGTGATTAAATCCTTTCCAGCTCATCCGCATCAATCGTCGTCTTAAATGTCCCGTAGTTCACGATTACTTTATTCTTGGAAATTTTTTCAATAGTTCCCACACTTGTGCTTCCCGGGATACGAACACGCTGGCCTTCTTTCATCCAGACGGCGCGGTCTGTCTTACGTTTTTCTTCCAGTTTTTCGTTGGTTTCAGCAATCTTTTCAATCACTTCTTCCTTTTTAAGCTGTTGCGTAATCTTTCTTTTAACGACCTGAAGACGTTTTGATTCATCCTTATCAGCACCTATCTTTCTGAATTTTTCCTGTTCAAGCAGCTTTACAAAATCCTTCACAACATCTTTTCTGGATTTTCCTTTCACATAACTGTCTATAAATGTTTCAATCTTGTTTCCAAACTGAAGCTTACGGTGTTCCTCCTCATACAGCTTTTGGAAATTGAAAAGCTTTTGTTGCAGCTGGTCATTCAGTTTTTGCAGGTTATCACGTTTATCTTCTACAGATTCTTTTCTTTCTGCAAGATCGGTTTTCAGTTTTTCAACCTCAAATTTTTCCTGCTGAAGTTTCACAATGGTCTTATCCAGGTTCACAATATCATGTTCCACTTTCTTTTTGGCAGCATGAATAATAAATCTTGGGATTCTGTTTTTCTCTGCTACTTCAAAAGTAAATGAACTTCCTGCCTGTCCCACTTCCAGCTTATACATAGGTTCCAGCGTTTCTTCATCAAAAAGCATGGCGGCATTTTCAGCATGAGGCAGCTGTTCTATTACCAGTTTGATATTCGTATAGTGTGTGGTAATAATGGCAAAGCTCTTTTTATCATAGAAATATTCCATGAAACTTTCCGCCAGTGCACCACCAAGTTCAGGATCAGATCCTGTTCCGAACTCATCAATAAGAAGCAATGTATTACCATCAGCTTCGCGGATAATTCCGGACATTTTCTTAAGCCTTGATGAATAGGTAGAAAGGTGATTTTCAATCGACTGGTTATCACCAATATCAGTCATGATCTTTTCAAAGAAGAACATTTCAGACCTTGGATGTACAGGAACTAAAATTCCGGTCTGGATCATCAGTTGGAGTAACCCTACTGTTTTCAGGGTGATGGATTTTCCTCCCGCGTTCGGCCCGGAAATACAGATGATTCTGTTTTGATCCGTTAAACTAAGGGTTTGTGGGAAAATAGTCTTGTTTTCCGCTTTATTTCTCAACCATAACAGTGGATGGAATGCATCTTTCAGCTTTAATGTTCTGTGACGGTTGATCTTCGGAAGAATTCCGTTGACAAGCTCTGCAAATTTAGCTTTTGCTCTGGTAAGATCAAGATCAAAAATATAAGCCTGGTATCTCCAGAGCTGAGGCTGGAATTCCGCCAGTTCTGAAGTCAGTTTTCTGAGAATCTTGTCTATCTCTTTCTTTTCTTCCTCTTCACTTTCACGGAACTTGAAATAGTGTTTTACCACACTGTCCGGCTGAATATAAGTAATGGAACCTGTTTTTGAGATTCCCAGAACTCTTCCTGCCACTCTTTTCTTGAATCCGGATTTTACGGCTAAAACCCTCATGTCTTCAATAATCGTTTCCCGGATATCATCCAGAAAATCACTTTGTCCGTAATTAAATAAGGCCCGGTTGAAGTTTTCCTGAATAGCCTTTTTAGCCACCTGAATTTCAGCACGAAGCTCTTTCAAAACAGGAGAGGCGTCACTTTTTACTTCTCCGAAGCGGTTAAATACTTTGTCTACCTTGTCAATAATCTCTTTCTTAAATTCAAGTACAGAAACATCTTTGATCAAAGTAGGGAACGTTTCTGGCATGGTTGGGAAAAACTTCTGAAGTTTTCCTATCTGCTCTGTTAACATTTTTATCTTAATGAAAGCACCATTTTCCAATCGGTAATTCTCAATCAGCATTAATTTCAGCTCATTTTCGATATCTTCATATTCATCGAACGGAATTGCATTTGAACTTTCAAAACTCGAAAGATATTCCGACGTTTTTTTCAGTGAAAGTTCCGCCTCGTCAATTTCCATCGGACGAAGTTGAAGAATTTTTTCTCTCGTTTTCGGAGAATACGCAAATGGAGAGATCTCCGCGAGCAATTGCGGAAACTCTAATTCGTTTAAATCTTCTTTATTTATATACACACTGCAAATTTAGTGAGAAAATGTGATTATTATGTATATTTGAGATATTTACAAAATTAATGATACAAACTGAACGATTACTATTAAAAGAAATCAATGAAAGCTACGTTGAAGATATTTTGCGGATCAGAAGTAATGAAGTTACCAATCAATTTGTGAAGAGAAATTCTCCGAAAAACAATTATGATGCGTTGCAATTTATTTTAACTATTAAAGAAAGAACCAGGAATAATCAAACATTTTATTGGGGAATTTCTTTAAAAGACCAACTCAATCTCATCGGAACGATTTGCCTCTGGAATTTTTCAGAAGATAGAAAAATAGCGGAAGTAGGTTATGAATTGTTACCCGATTATCACAGAAAAGGAATTATGTCCGAAGCATTAAAAACTGTATTAGATTATGGGTTTAATGAACTGCATTTACAGGAAATTTTAGCTTTTACGAATAAGCTCAATGAAAATTCTAAAGGACTTCTGTTAAAGCATCATTTTGTTTTGGAAGAAGGGAGAGTGGATGAAGGTTTTCCTAATAATTTGGTTTTTAGTTTGAAGCAATCAGATCAATAGATGAAATTAGGAAGAAAGAAAAGATTGATGAATGAATTTTACAGGCAACTGAAAGAAAAGTTTCCTCAGGTTTCAGATACTGTAGTAGAATTGACTGATTCTATTCACAGCAATAATTGTATAAGAATAAATGTTTCCGATCATGAAGATCAAACCCTTAAAAAATTAGCTGAAGAATTTGAATATAAGATCAATCATACCTGTTCCAAATGTGGAAGAGCAGGGGATTTTGCTGATCCTTTCTGTGCCAGATGTTATTACAGGATAAAATGTAAATATTCTGTGAAGAAAATCAACCCAGCAGGCTTTTCTGTATTTAAAAATTTTTATCGGAGAAATAAATGGGTTACTGTAAAATGGAATAATCTTGATAGAGTGGAATTATCAGAGTTTGATACAGTTTTACGTATTAATTTCTTTTTAAAGCCTGAAAATATTTTCAATAGAAAAACAGATTGGGATGAAAACAGCTTTTCCGTATTTGAACTTGAACAGGGTTTTTATAAATTATTGAAGAATGTACCGGATTATTTGTTTTCTGAAAACAACCTATATAAGAAAAATGAAATACTGACTTTAGAAAGTTGTGGAATTTGTGGTTATATTGCAAAAAGTAAAAATCAGCCTTGTTTTGTTTGTGGAGAAAGATATTTACATGACTCGGATCTGTCGGAAAGAATGAAACAGAAATATTCTTCAGCTTTTGAAATCAATAAATCTTCACAAATACATTATTGCCTGCAAACTCAGAAGAAATACCGCTATCCAAAAAGAGAAAAGGAATTTATAAAAGATCATCAGCATAAAATTTTATTTTCAAAAGATGAACTGCAGCAAAAACAGGAAAATTAAAAAGCTATTGATATGAAATTTAAATTCTTTATATTTTCTGATGTAAGACAGAAGTTTGATATTGCCTTTTTTTAATTTATATTTGATTTTTTATCAGGCTAATCATGAAAAAAATTTTAACAGGTATCATTGTACTGGCTGCTATTTTGTTTGTCATTCTTCAGGTATTCACGTGGTATAACGGAAACAATATCATGAGCAATCAGGCTGTACTCAAAATTTATATGGATATAAAAGATGAAGATATGGATGAATATTTTGGGGTGGAAAAAGGAACGTATAATAAAGATAACCATATGATTGTTTGCAATCTTCCTGTTCAGCCTGCTCCATTTAAACAGTATCAGCAGGTAGTTGACTTTGATATTAACAGTATTGACTGTAATGAAAAATATACCAAAGGAGACTATGTTAAATATGATGAAACGGAACTTAATGATGATCAGAATGCAACACTCTTCATTGTTAATAAAAACTATTCACATCCGGTAGGAATGGCAGATAATCAGCTGGAAAAAGCCAACAGTAATATTGTTGCTACAAGACAGGTACATCTTGATTATCAGATGGCAGCAATCAATCATATTGTTTTAGCCAAAGACAGAGTATATGAATATTGTAATAAATAAATAAGAAATGACCTGGACAGAAGTTTTAGCCCCCATAAAAAATACAGAATACTTTACCGGCCTTTGGGAAAAAGTAAAGCAGGAATATGCAACCACAAAAGTTTTCCCACCGAAAAACCAGATATTCAGAGCATTGGAAATTACCCCTTTTGATGATGTGGAAGTGGTAATTATCGGGCAAGACCCTTATCATAACGATTACCAGGCTAATGGTTTATGTTTCTCAGTTTCTGAACAGGTTACCGCACCGCCATCCCTTAAAAATATTTTCATAGAACTGAAAGATGATTTAGGGGTGGTAAGAACGTCCAAAGAACTGGATGATTGGGGGAAACAGGGTGTTCTGTTATTGAATGCTACATTAACCGTTCGCGCCCATTCACCAAACTCTCATAAAGATCTGGGCTGGGAAAAGTTCACAGATTTTATCATTAAAGAAATTTCAGATAAAAAAGAAAATGTGGTTTTCGTTCTTTGGGGAGCTTTTGCACAGAAAAAAGCCGAACTAATCAATCCGGCCAGGCATTTTATTTTAAAATCTGCACACCCGTCACCATTTTCTGTTCACAGAGGATTTTTTGGGAGCAAACCTTTTTCGAAAATTAACGAATATCTTGTCTCAAAAGGGAAGAAGCCTATTTCGTGGTAGAAGAAGCTTCGTCAGCTTTTGTGATTTTTATTCCGATTTTATAATTGCCTTCGAGAGCTTTTGCGCCTCCGTCCGATTTCGGAAACGGGGTTACTTCTTCCAGTGAAACAGTATATCCGTTGAATTCCTGTGACTGATGGAGATTTCTCCCTGCATTGTCCATAGTGGCAAGACTTAAGGTCACTGGTCTGGAGGTAGTACTCATTACCTCTACCTGTGCTATGGCAACACCTGCCCATATGCAGTTTACACCTTCAGGACAACGGCTGTCCTCGGAAATACCTTTGAAAGTGACATTCATTTCGTATTCTTTCAGGAACTTATTTTCTCCTTGAGTAAAATAAATGATTCCTCCTTTTTGTAACGGAGACTTAGTTCCCTGTTTACTGGCAGTTGTTCCGGCTTTTGTGTCCGGAGTTTTCGTTTTCTTTTGGGCATTGCATCCTGCTAAGGTCAGCATTCCCAGACTGATGATAATGGCTTTATGGAACATAATTTCTTTTTTAAATAATATCAAGCATATCTAAAACTACTACCAAAAACATTGCCACACCTACCACAAAGCTGAAACCTGTTCCGTAAATGAAACCGATAAATGCCCCTTTAGTGGATTGTAAGGCCTTATTCATATCCTTGCTGTCATGAAGAAGTTCCCCGATAAATACCCCGGCAAACATCCCGATCAGAAACCCTAAAGGTATAGGAATAAAAATCCCAACGATAGTTCCAATGATTGATCCTATGCTTCCCCAGCGTGTTCCCCCATATTTCCTGTTGGTTTTTGCCGGAATCACATAGCTGAGCACCGCAGAAATTGCCGTAAGAATCCCGAATGCCCATACATAAATCATTGGCAAGTCAGCATTTGTCCCGAATTTATAGATCAGAAGGCCGCAGATGCTTAGTAAAAGCCCCGGAAGTACAGGTAAGAAGGTTCCAAGAATTCCGAGAACCAATAAAATAAGACAGAGAACATTAATTAAGGTTGTATCCATTCTTTAAAATTATCAATGCAAGATAGGAAAAAAGAAAATTTGCCGGAACCTTTTTGATATTTGGGATGAAAATTGATTGTCAATAGTAACATCATCATTCTTAATTTTATAAATTTGCTGTAATGAAAGACGAGATACAGGATACCAAAAGCTTTTTGCAGGAAATAAGCGATCAGCTTTACATCTATATCAGCCAGGTAACGCCCGGCGGTATGGATTGGGTTGTACATATTATTGTTAAGCTGGGACTTTTATGTGCCGTATTTTTAGTGGTGGATTTTATTTTTAAATTCCTTATTAATTTTGTTTTCAGATTTTTCCGTAGCGATGAAAGATTTCCGATTATACGGTCCATCTATCAGTCTAAGATCTCCAATTCTGTAGCCCATTTTGCTGCACTTCTGGTTGTTGGAGCTATTCATCCTTCCATATTTCCTGCAACAGCATTGCCTAAAACAAATATTTTCATCAATAGAGCTATCAATTTAGGATTGGTGCTGATTCTTGCCGGAATGCTTTACCGTTCACTGACGGGTTTCAGATACTTTTTCACCATCAAGCAGGACTTTTATAAGATCATGGCACTCAATGCCATTTCAGAAACCGTAAAGATTTTGGGAATCTTTATTTTTTCTGTAGTAGGGCTTTGTGTTATATTTGGGATCAAAGGAACTACCATTGTCGGAAGTTTGGGAGCTATTACTGCCGTGCTGGTCCTTGTTTTCAGGGATACAATTTTAGGTTTTGTAACAGGAATCCATGTGGCTACCTCTAAAAATATGAAAGTAGGAGATTGGATAAGCATTCCAAAATACAGTATTGAAGGGAATATTACAGATATAAGCCTTCTGACAACAAAGATCACCAATTTTGATAAAACCGTTTCAACAATTCCTACTTACGATTTGCTTACAACGGAGATCAAGAATCTTCAGGTGATGTCCGAATCCAATACACGAAGAATCAAGAAATCTATTTATTTCAATATCAATTCTTTTAAATTTCTGAATAAGGAAGACATTGAACGTTTGAAAGAAATCAACCTGATCTCAGATTATCTGGAAGAAAAAACACTGGAAATTGAAAAAGAAAAACAGAATCTGGAACATAATGATAAAACCATCAACGGAAGACAGCTTACCAATATTGGGGTATTCAGGTATTATGCCCAGAAATATATAGAAAATGATCCTGATATAGACCAGAATGGGGCAAAAATGGTCCGTCAGCTGGATATTACCCCTCAGGGACTTCCCCTTGAAGTGTATTGCTTTGCCAATGATTCCAATTGGGAACACTTTGAGCAGATCCAGGCAGATATTTTTGATCACCTGCTGGTGGCTTCAAAAGAATTTGACCTTCAGGTAATGCAGGTGAGTGTGAAAGTTTAAGAATAGAAGTTAGATATCAGAAGTTAGAAATTAGAAATTAGATAATTCATACGTTTATAGCAAATGAATTATAAATAATTGATATCTGGTATTTAACATCTCAATAAAAATAATAATGTGATACGGAAGTAGACTGGAATACTAATTTCTAACTTCTGATATCTAACATCTCAATAAAGAAATGACAAAACTAAGCGTAAACATTAATAAAATTGCGACATTAAGAAATGCAAGAGGAGGCGAAACGCCAAGCGTAACAGAAGCAGCAGTGAAGATCCAGGAATTCGGAGGACAAGGGATTACCATCCATCCTAGACCGGATGAAAGGCATATTACAAGAAAAGATGTCTATGATCTGAAGCCTTTGGTTACCACCGAATTTAATATTGAAGGAAACCCGCACCGCTCTTTTATTGATATGGTTCTGGAAGTAAAGCCGGAACAGGTAACGCTGGTTCCCGATGCCGATGATGCCATTACTTCCAATGCAGGTTGGGACACCAAAAAGCATTTAGACTTTCTTACAGAAATTATTGCAGAGTTTAAAAATGCAGGAATCCGTACTTCCATTTTCCTTGATCCTTTGCCGGAACTTGTAGATTATGCTGCAAAAACAGGGGCAGACAGAATTGAACTGTATACTGAAGCTTATGCAAAAAATTATCTTGTGAATAAAGAACAGGCTATTAAACCTTTCTACGATACTGCAGTTGCGGCTACGGAATTCGGATTGGGAATTAATGCCGGCCATGATCTGAGCCTGGAAAATTTAAAATATTTTGCAGATAATATCCCGAACCTTCTTGAAGTTTCAATAGGGCATGCCCTGGTTTCCGAAGCATTGTATATGGGACTTGAAAATACAGTTCAGGCTTATTTGAAACGATTGGCAAAATGGTAATTAATTAAATGGAATGAGCGAATTTTGTACACCCTTACCTGAAGACAGGAAGAAATATATTAAAGATTTAGGAAGCATTTTAGTAGGAGATTACGGCAAAAAAGAATTTTATAAACCTGAAGAAATAAAAAAGGCCAATCAGAAAACTTCATGGGCCAATGGAACAAACGGAGCCGATTATTCCTGTTGGGGAATGTCTGTTTTTTCTTCACATGAGGATTTTGATTCCTATCATCAGGCTTCAGGAGAAATCTGTGATTATACTGAAATGAAGCAAACTATGCTGGAAGGCATTTCTTCGGATGGGCTTAATTTTGTTTTTCCAGAACTTTCCGATACGGAAATTGATTTGTCCTGGCTGGATCTGGGGGATATTTTTCAGGGAATCGGAGAATTTTTTTCATCATTTTTAGACTGATACATTATGGATAATAACATACTTAATTCAAAAATATTCGGCGAAAACCTTACCGTTACGCCGCTTCTTGTATTCCACGGACTTTTTGGAATGCTTGACAACTGGGGAACCTTTGGAAAAGACCTGGGCGAATACCTTCCGGTTCATTTAATAGACTTGAGAAATCACGGCAGAAGCTTTCATTCCGAAAGCATGACCCATGATGACCTGGCCGATGATATTGCCCGTTATATGGATCATTACGGTATTCAGAAAGCCCATGTTCTGGGACATTCCCTGGGTGGAAAAGCAGTCATGCAGTTCGCCCTGAAATACCCTGAAAGAGTTGAAAAGCTTATTGTGGTAGATATTTCTCCAAAAGCTTATCCTCCGCATCATCAGGGAATTATCAAAGCCCTTGAAACGGTAGACTTCAATACGGTTAGTTCAAGAGGAGATGTTGAGGCTATATTAAGTCAGTATATTCCTGAAAAATCTACTATCCAGTTTTTAGCAAAAAACCTGTATTGGGATGATAATAAAAAGCTGAACTGGAGATTCAACCTTAAAACTTTATCTGAAAAATATAACGAATTTGTTTCCAATGCAGTGAAATTTGGAGTTTTCGAAGGTGATTCCCTGTTTATCGCAGGTGAAAAATCAAATTATATCCTCCCGCAGGATGAATATGGAATCAAGCAGCAGTTTCCAAAAGCTAAGATTGTTACGGTAAAAAATGCCGGACATTGGGTGCAGGCAGAAAATCCGGTTGATTTTGCAATAGTTGTTAAGGATTTTTTAGGTTTGAATTAATTTAATTCTGTCTTTTTGTTGTTTAAGTTAAAATTTTCTTAAATACAATATATTATTTCCCCGGGTATTGAATTTTTTGTACTTTAGTTTTACATAAAAACTAAATATAATACCTTATGGAAAAGAAAAACTCAAAAAAACCGTTCTTTGCTTCGTTTTTAGAAAAACAGATCAATGATCCTGAGAAAATTCAGGGAGGTACAGTTACTACACCTACCACAGATGTTCTTACCGTACCGGCAAGAGATGTTGTTACCACATCACCGTTTCTTGATAATGCTACCACACCGTTAAAAGACCAGGTGGTAACAATGAAGTACCCGTCCGACAGTGATGAGTCCGGAGAGATAGATATTTTGTAAGTCAGAACTATAAAGAAAATCATCAACCAAAACTAAATTATTATGAAAGACAAAAATTCAAAAAAGAAGCCGTTTTTTGCATCATTCCTGGAAAAGCAGCTTAAAGATCCTGAAACTGTTAAAGGAGGAACAGGTGTCATTACCAATGCTTTGCAGGATTCAATCACCAAGCCGTCTATTGATGTGGTGACTTCCCCTAAAGACGACATGATGCACACAATGAAATATCCATCTGACGGAGATGACGATGCTCCTGTTGTTCAACTGGATTAAGACGTGACTTATTAATCGTATTAATACAATCATACCAAAGGAAACTTACCATTAAGTTTCCTTTTTTAATAAAAACCGGCAAATGATCCTCTGCATTACCCACTCAAACGATTTTTATAATATCGATCTGTTTTTTGACTATCTGGCTTCTAAAAATATTCAGTACTTCAGACTGAATTCTGACCGGATAAATCATTTTCAGAAAATCAGTGTCAGTGAAGATTCTTTTGAACTTACAGATGAATTCGGAAATACCATTCATTCTAAAGATATTAAAGGAGTATGGCACAGAAAGGCATGGGGAATAAGTACTCCTGAAGAACTGGATGAAGAGTATAAAAAAGTATTCCTGAGCGGGTACGGAAACCTCCGGTATAACCTGATCACCATTTTAGAAGATGTTCCCTGGATCAATCCTTATGAAAACGAAAGAAAGATCGATGGTAATAAAATGCTTCAGCTGAAACTGGCCAAAGAAAGTAATTTAACCATTCCAAAAACCATTTTTTCAAATGATGCTGAGAAGATTAAGGCCTTTTTTTATGAATTTTGCGATGGAAAAGCAGTGGCAAAACTTCACAGCCTTACCGCAAAGACCATGAACGGGGAAAATCTTATCTCAACCATGATCATTGAAGAAGATACCCTTGAACATATTTCAGATATTGCTTACTGTCCGATGATCTTTCAACCCTATATTGACAAAGAATATGAATTAAGAATTGTCTATATAGCCGGGGAGTTTTTTGCAGGAAAGATCAATAACAGCGAAAATGCAGACTGGAGACTGGCGCAGGGAGATTACGTCTGGACAGCCTATGAACTTCCGGAAAATGTAAAAACCGGGCTTTCTTACATGATGAAAAAAATGGGACTTTACATCGGAGCTATAGACATGATTAAAGGAAAGAATGGGGAATATTATTTCCTTGAAGTAAATCCTCAGGGAGAATGGGGAATGCTTCAGAAAGAGCTTGGTTTTCCCATCGCAGAAAGAATTGCCGATAACCTTATAAAAAGAATCAATAATCCATGAATAAAATATTAATTATTACCTATACCCAGGATAATTTCTCAATCGAAAAAGTAACGGAATACATTGAAAAGAATGGCTGCGAAGTCATCCGTTTTGATGTGGATCTGTATCCTATACAAAATAAACTGTCAACCATTTATCAGGATGGAGAATGGATAAGTACTCTTGAAACCAAAGACACGAAATACCGTGTAGACGATATTGCCGCAGTTTGGTACCGAAGAGCTTACAACATCGGAAATGGAGTAAAAGAAGAGATGGATAAAAAATTCTATGGAGCCGCAATGGGCGAGATCCGGAATACACTTTTCGGGTTTATAGAATCTGTAGATGCTTATGCATTAGGGAAGCCGGGAGTTTACAGAAGGCTGGACAGTAAGGAAGAACAGCTTAAACTTGCCGTTAAATTAGGCCTTAAAATTCCCGAAACCTGCATAACAAATAATCCCGAAGAAGCAAGACAGTTTATCCTTAAACATCAAAATGTAGTCGCTAAAATGCAAACCGGCTTTGCCATTTATGAAGACGGGGTGGAAAGCGTGGTTTTCACCAATGTCGTGAGCGAAGATAAGTTGGAAGAACTGGATACACTGGTATATTGCCCGATGCAGTTCCAAAAGAAGATTGAAAAGAAAAAAGAGCTTAGGGTTACTGTTGTAGGACAGGATGTTTACGCCTTCGAAATAGATTCCCAGCAATCTGAGGATGCCAAAGTAGACTGGAGAAAAGACGGAGTCAATCTACTCTCTAAATGGGTCAGAACTGAACTTCCTGCTGATATTGAAGCAAAACTTCTGGAACTTTTAGATATTTATAATGTAGATTATGGTGCAATAGATATTATTGTTTCCCCTGAAGACGAATATTATTTCATAGAGATCAATGCTGCAGGAGAATTTTTCTGGCTGGATAACCTGACGGAAGGAAACCTAATCTCCAAAAGCATCGCGGATGTTCTCTGCGATAAAGCTCCAAGAAGAAATAATATGGTTATGGCTTAAAAAACATTATAGCTATTACAACAAAAGTCACAAAAGTGTTTAAAAACACTTTTGTGACTTTTCCGTTTTTTATGATTTAAAATGGACTGTTTTTGAACCACCCCGTCAAAAATTCTTTGAATTTTCGCCACCCCTCCAAAGGAGGGGAATTCAGATTCGCCGGCTTTTTAATAATATTGGTTAAATTAGGCGGAATTCTGCTTTAAAAATCGCAAATTTGCACAGGTAGTTTTTCATAGAATCTTTACAGGAAAAAGAAGAATTGCCGGATAGGAAATATTGTTATATTTTAGTCAGCAATCAAGTAAATAATTAATGATTTTTGTAACAGGTGCGACCGGAATTCTGGGAAGGGTAATCGTTTTGGAACTTCTTAAAAAAGGGAAAAACGTGCGTGCTTCCAAAAGACCGGGCAGCAATTTAAACGATGTAAGACATTCTTACGGCTTCTATACAGAGACTCCTGATGATTTTTTTAATAAAATCGAATGGGTGGATGTAGATTTTGATGACCTTGATTCTCTGCAGAATGCATTAAAGGGTATAGATGAGGTTTATCACTGTGCCGCAAAAGTAAGCTTTCATCCTCATGATGAAAAAGAACTGTACCATACCAATATAAAAGGTACAGAAAACCTGTTATTTGCCTGTGAAGGCTCGGGAGTGAAAAAATTTCTTCATGTAAGTACCATTGCCGTTCTGGATATTTTTAATGAAAAAGGTGAGCTGGACGAGAACTCGGAATTTAACTCCAAAGAAGAACATTCCGCCTATGCTGTTTCCAAACACCTTGCTGAAATGGAAGTCTGGAGAGCTTCTGCCGAAGGTTTAAATACAATAATTGTAAATCCCGGAATGATTATCGGAAGCGGGAACTGGGGGCAGAGCAGCGGAGATATTTTTCCCACTTTTGAAAAAAACAGCTTTACATTTTCCGGTGGAACAAGTTATGTAGACGTGAGAGATGTTGCTGAAATTTCTATTGAACTGATGGAAAAAAATGCTTTTGGAGAACGTTTTATCCTTATTTCCGAAAATAAAAGATATGCGGAACTTGGAAAACAGATCAGATCAAAACTTGGTCTGAAAGAGGCAAAAATCCTTACAAAATTTCAACTGAATTTGGGAAGACTGGCCAATATCCTTTTCGGCTGGCTGATTCCGAAGCTGAGAATCATTACCAAATCAAATATTGAATCTATATCGGCACTTAACACCATTTCCAATCAAAAAATTAAAGAAAAGCTTGATTATCAGTTTATTCCTGTGAAAGACAGTATTGATTTTCATCTTAACCATTATATTAACGACAAAAAGCTGAATTCATGAATCTTGCAGCAGCAATTATCCTTAAAAATGTAGAAAAGCATCCTGTAAAATCAGCGATAGGTTTTAAAAAGAAAGAAGCATGGAAAGAGCTGAGCTGGAAAAAATTCGGTGAGATCGTTTTTAAAACAGCTAATGCACTGAAAAATGCAGGTGTTCAGGAAAATGATAAAGTGGCCATTTATGCAGATAATTCCTCTGAATGGATGATCTTCGACCTGGCTTCAATGGCTGTAGGCGCTGTTACTGTCCCTGTTTATTCAACCAATAATGCGGAGCAGGCAGAATATATCATCAATGATTCTTCAGCAAAAGTTGTGCTTGTGGGCAATCAGGAGCAATATGATGCGTGTCTGAGTGTTTTACACAAGGAGGAAAACCAGTTGGAGACCATTATCGTTTCCAAAAAAGCCGTTTGGATCAAAAAAGAATTTAACAGCTTTTACCTTGAAGACTTTATTGCAAAATCCTCTCCCAAGCTGGAGATCTGTAAAAAAGAATATGACGATACAGCTACCCTGATCTATACTTCCGGAACTACAGGAACACCCAAAGGCGTAATGCTTACCCACGGAAATTTTATTAAGGCTTTTGACTCCCATTTTGAGTTTTTTAAGTTTAAAAATTTTGAAGAAGAACTTTCACTGGCATTTCTTCCGCTTACCCACGTTTTTGAAAGAAGCTGGAGCCTGCTTTGCTTATACGGAGGTGCAAGGGTGTATTTCCTGGAAGATCCTAAAAATATAGCCAAAGCTCTGGAAGAGGTAAAGCCTACCATGATTTGTGCAGTACCGAGATTTTTCCAGAAAGTATATGCCGGAGTTTTGGAAAAAGCAGAAGAAGGTTCATCATTCAAGAAAAAGATATTTGACTGGGCACTGGCAACAGGATGGCAGACCGCTGAACTGAGAAGAAATGAAAAATCGGTTCCTTTTGGATTAAAACTGAAACAATCTGTTGCAGAAACATTGGTTTTCAGTAAAATTAAAGAAAGAATGGGCGGAAGACTATGGTTCTTACCTTGTGGTGGAGCATCCCTGTCGCCGGAAGTCACAAAATTCTTTGACTCGGTGGGAATTCATATCACAGTAGGATATGGACTGACTGAAACCACAGCAACCCTTACCCTTTTCCCATTAACGCACTTTGAGCATGGAACCAGCGGTAAACCTTTACCGGGAGTGGAAATCCGTATCGGTGAAGGAGATGAGATCCAGGCTAAAGGAAACGGGATTATGAAAGGTTATTACAACAGGCCGGAGGAAACACAGAAAGTTTTTACAGAAGACGGATGGTTCAAAACCGGGGATGCCGGAAAATTTGATGATAAAGGAAACCTGATTATCACAGACCGTATCAAAGATCTGATGAAAACATCCAACGGAAAATATATAGCACCACAGCAAATTGAAAATCTTCTGACCAATAATAATTTTATCCAGCAGATTATGCTTGTGGCGGAGGGAAGACAGTTTGTTTCAGCTCTTATTGTTCCTAATTTTGAGTTTCTTCAGGACTTTATGAAGAAAAACAATATTCCGTTTACCAATTGGGAAGCAGCAGTTGAAAACGAAAAGATTATTAACTTATACAAAGAAAAGATTAAAGAACTACAGGTTCACCTGGCAGATTATGAAAAAGTGAAAAAGTTTACATTGATGCCAGTCGAATTCGATATCAATACCGGAGAAATTACACCAACTTTGAAGGTGAAAAGAAATGTAGTTCTTAAAAAATATGCAGACATTATTGAAAAAATGTATTAAAAAATAGAACAATCTAAACCACAAAAGGAGCAAAAGTTTTTTATTTTTAAACACTTTAGAACACTTCAGTAAAAAAAGTTTTAACACTTTGAAAAATAACTTAAGTATTCAGAATTCTTTTGCGTCTTTTGTGGTTTAGAAAAGAGTTTTATCATTTTAAATTAGACTATGACAACACAAGAATTTCTGGGAAAACAAAATTTTACCATACACAATCAGACAGTTTCGGAAAGCTGTCCGTCCAATATCGCCCTGATCAAATACTGGGGTAAATACGACAACCAGATTCCTGCAAACCCAAGCATCAGCTATACTTTAAATCATTGTAAGACCAATACTTCGATGGAATTCCTGGCCAATGAGCCGTTTTCTGTACAAACCTTCCTGGCTGGAAATGAAGAAGTAAAATTTGCTGAAAAAATAGAAAAATATTTTAAAAATATCGAACAGTATCTTCCGTGGATATTGAAAGGAAAGTATATCATCAAAACAGAAAATACCTTCCCCCACAGTTCCGGGATTGCAAGCTCTGCTTCAGGGTTTGGTGCTATTGCCAAATGCCTGATGAAACTGGATGCCGGTTTTTCAGGAGACCCGTCTGAAGAAGAATCATCAAGGAAAGCATCTTTTCTGGCGAGACTGGGAAGCGGGAGTGCCTGCAGAAGCTTATACAACGGATTGGTAGTCTGGGGAATATCAGATGAGGTAGAAGGAAGTTCAGATTTGTTTGCTGTAAAATATCCTGTTGCTGAAATTCATGATGTATTTAAAAATTTCAATGACTGGGTTCTGCTGATCCATGAAGGGCAGAAAAGTGTGTCTTCAACCGTAGGACATGGTCTTATGAACACGAATCCATATGCAGAAAGAAGGTTTCAGGAGGCCAGAGAAAACTTTGTTCCCATGAAGGAAATTCTTAAAAGCGGAAATATGGAAGAATTTATCAGACTGGTAGAACACGAAGCCCTTACTCTTCACGCCATGATGATGATGAGCGATCCAGCTTTTATCCTGATGAAAACCGGAACTCTGGAAGTAATCAATAAAATCTGGGATTTCAGACGGGAAACCGGTCTTGCGTTATTTTTTACATTAGATGCAGGAGCAAATGTTCACCTTTTATTCCCGAATGACGGATCTGAAGAAAAAATCAAGACATTCATCGAAACTGAATTGCTGCAACACACCCAGAAAAATGGAGTAGTAAAAGATGTAATGAAGTTCTAAAATAATACTATAAAAATCTGCTTGATCTGCTAAATCTGCGAGTATAAAAATCACCGCAGATTTAGCAGATCAAGCAGATTCTTTTTTTACTGAAATCAAAAGAATTCAGAACTTTTAAATATTTTCCTGAAAAGGTGTATTCAGGAAATCATTGAAAGGTTTCATCAGTTTAAAGATCTTGGTGATGTTTTTTATGGCATTTTTATCCAGAACTTCTTCGTCTTTCAGGTTGTAAACAACAATAAAGTTTTTCAGTTTCAGGTATTCAGCCATTGGATCTTCTTTTTCAAAGCCCTGTGGTATTTTCACCAGTTTATCATCCTGATCAAGCTCCGGAAAATGCTTTTTGAAGTCCTTGTTATTTAAAATTTTAAGAAAATCCTCTCCATACAGCGAAATTTCTTTTCTCACCTGTTTCAGAACAGAGGATTCGGGCATGTAGATTCCACCAGCGAGAAAAGATTTTCCAGGTTCCATGTGAAGATAATAGCCACCTTTCTGGCTTCCTTTGCCCATTCCCAATGAAGCTCCAAAATTGGTTTTATACGGTATTTTATCCTTTGAAAACCGGGTGTCCCTATAAATTCTGAATAATGCTTTTTTGCCGTCAAGTTTACCTAATTCTTCATCAAATCCAGCCATTTCTTTGATCAGGTTATCGAGAAAAGAGATGACATTTTCCTGGGATTCCGTATAAAAGCTCTTGTTTTCTGTAAACCATTCACGGTTGTTATTTTGAGTTAAGACTTTCAGGAAATCGAATGTTTTAGGAGAAATAGTGACTGACATAATTTGTATTTTTAGTTGAGGTTGATCGTTGTTTATACTTATTGATTACCAAAATTACATAAAACTATTCATATCTTAACGCTTCAGTAAAGGCAGGATAATGGTTTGTTTGGGAAAACAGATTTATGGCTTTAAAAAAGAATATCAAAAAGAAAAATTTAGGTTTCAGAGGTTATTTTTGAAAATTCATTAATAGCAAAGAAAAAATCAATCCAATTTAATAAAAAAAAATATTGTTTAACATGTTTTTAACTTAAGGCCTGTTTTTTTGGATTTAATTTTTTAAAAATTAAAAAAATATTAAAAGATTCTGAATTAAAGTTTCCATATTTAAAAGTTTATTCAAAAACAAGTCAAATATTTGTTGTATATTTGCAAAAATTTTAAAATATTTAATGAATTTATTTACGGAGACCAATTTAAGTCCTGATATTCTTAAGGCAATTGGCGAATTGGGCTATGAAAGCCCGACAGAAATCCAAAAACAGACTATCCCTTTCATTCTTTCAGATATTCGCGATTTGATCGCACTTGCGCAGACAGGGACAGGCAAGACAGCAGCGTTTTCGCTTCCGATTTTGGATATGATTGACGATACGAGTCGCAAAATCCAACTATTGGTGCTTTGTCCGACACGGGAATTATGTCTTCAGATTTCTAAAGACATAAAAAACTATTCCAAGTACATGAAAGACATCAAAACCACAGCGGTTTACGGTGGAAGCAGTATTATGGATCAGATTCGTTCTCTAAAGGAGAAACCACAGATTATTGTAGGTACTCCCGGAAGAGTAATCGACCTTATCAACAGAAAAGCACTTGATTTTTCTGCTATTCATTGGCTGGTTTTAGACGAGGCTGATGAAATGCTTTCTATGGGTTTCAAAGATGAGTTGGAAACAATTCTGAGTGAAACACCGGACACGAAGCAGACTTTCTTATTCTCGGCTACGATGAATAAAGAAGTGGAGAGAATTTCTAAAAATTATCTTACCAACCCGCACCGTATTTCTGTAGGTTCCATTAACGAAGTTAAGAAGAACATTAAGCATGAATACTATGTAGTAGGGTACCGCCAGAAAAAAGAAGCCCTTAAAAGACTTATTGATGCGAATCCTAACCAGTATTCCATCATTTTCTGCAGAACGAGAATGGAAACTCAGGAAGTTGCTGATTTCCTTATGCAGAATGGTTATGCAGCAGATGCGCTTCACGGAGATCTTTCCCAGGCGCAGAGGGATACGGTAATGAAGAAATTCAGACTTAAGAACATTGATATCCTTGTAGCTACAGACGTTGCCGCAAGAGGGTTGGATGTAAACTCTTTAACGCACGTGATCCATTTCTCTTTACCAGATGATCCCGAAGTATTCGTTCACAGAAGCGGAAGAACCGGTAGAGCAGGAAAAGACGGTATCTCAATGGCGTTAATCAAGCCTGAAGAAAGCAGAAAGCTTAAACAGATCAAATCTGCAACGAAAATTGAGATCAATGAGATGTTTATTCCTACAGGTGATGATATTATCAAAGCTCAGGTTGGCGGTGTTTTTGAAAAGCTGTTTACAGAGCACGAAGAAGATATATTTGAATTTGATGACAGTCTGATCCCGGATCTCAACAACTTTACTAAAGAAGAACTTGTACACAAGCTATTACAGTTCCAGTTGAAAGATCTTGCCCTGTACTACAAAGATAAACATGATCTTGCTGAACAGAAACTGAGCAGCAGAGATGATGATTATTCAAGAAGAGACAGAGGACGTGATAGAGACCGTGACAGAGGCAGAGACAGAGACCGTGACAGCAGAGGAAGCAGAGATGGAAGAGACCGTGGCGGAAAACCTAGAAAAAGAGATGAAAACATGGTAAGATTCTTCTTTAATCTGGGTAAAAAAGATCAGTTGAAAAAACTGGATGTTTTAGATATCATCAATAAAGCTACAGCAGGAGGAAAAAGCAAGAAGAGAGCAGAAATCGGTGATATTGAAATCTTAGAGAAATTCTCTTTCTTTGAGGTGGAAAAATCATTCAAAGACAATGTGATGAGCAATATTCCTTCAATGAAATTCAAAGGAAAAGAAATGAGAGCTGAAGTAGCAAACTAAGGTGTCTCAAGATATATCAAACCGGCTTATGGCCGGTTTTTTTATTTGATAATCAAGTGTTAACCGAATGTTAACAAAACTTAATGTTATATTGTTTCAGGGCAAATCCTTTTTTAGGAAATTTGCACTCAAATTATAAATACATACAAATGGGAATTGGTAATATTTTCCACGCTTTTCAACCGAAAGATAAAATCTTCTTCGTACTTTTTGAAAAAGTAACTGAAAACCTAGTTGCAATGTCTGAAGACTTTAACAGTGGTATCAAAGATTTCGATCTTAATGACGATACCATGTTAAAAAGAATGAGCGACTATGAGCATAAAAATGATGAGCTTACTCATGAGATCTTCGTTGAATTAGGAAAAAACTTCATTACACCTTTTGACCGTGAAGATATCCACACCCTGGCTACCGGTCTTGATGATATCGCTGATTACATCTACGCTTCCACAAAATACATCTTCCTATACAAATCGCCTGAAATGAAGGCCTATTCAGATTTTTCACTGCTGATCCACAAAGCATGTCTTGAGATCCAGAATGCCATGAAGAACCTTAAAGGTTTCAAGAATATGGACCAGGTAAAAGAAGCTTGTATCAAAGTAAACTCTATTGAGAATATTGCAGACGACCTGCTTTCCAATTCAATGGTGGATCTGTTCGAAACTAATGATGCAATCAACATTATCAAGGTTTCATCTGTACTTAATTATCTTGAAATAGTAACTGACAAGGCAGAAGATGTTGCCAACACGATTGAGAACATCATGATTAAATACGCTTAAAAACAATATAACTATATAGAAATGGAATTTCCGATTTTACTTACGGTTATTATTGCTTTAGCTTTAATTTTCGATTATATCAATGGTTTTCATGATGCTGCGAATTCAATTGCAACCATTGTTTCTACTAAAGTTCTAACCCCTTTTCAGGCCGTACTTTGGGCAGCACTCTGGAACTTTGCCGCTTTTTTCCTGGCCGCGTACGTTATTGGAGAATTTAAAATTGGTAATACAATTGCCAAAACAGTTAATGAGAATTTTATCACGCTGGAAGTTATATTTTCAGGTTTGGTTGCGGCCATCGCCTGGAATCTTTTAACCTGGTGGTTTGGTATTCCTTCCTCATCTTCACATACGCTGATCGGAGGATTTTTAGGAGCTGCTTTAATGCATGCTTTTATGATGGATTATCATGCAGTGGCAACAACACAGTCAAATTTAAGTTTTTGGGAGATAATTAAAGAGGCTTTCAGTCAGGTTACCCATCAGAGTGTGGTGAAATTTGATAAAGTAATCCCTATTTTCTTGTTTATTTTCCTGGCTCCTTTTATCGGGATGCTGATCTCGATAATCATTACACTTATCATTGTTCACCTTTATAAAAGATCAAATCCGCACAAAGCAGACCAGTCATTCAAGAAATTACAGTTGGCATCATCAGCATTGTTTAGTTTGACGCATGGGTTAAATGATGCTCAGAAAGTAATGGGTATTATAGGAGCTGCAATCATTTTCTACCACGTAGATATTATTCATGATCCTTTATATATGAATATTGCATCAGGAGAACGCTTTAATTATTTTGCACAGCATTATTTATGGGTTCCGCTGGTATCATTCTTAGCTATTGCTTTAGGTACTATGAGCGGAGGATGGAAGATCATCAAAACAATGGGTACAAAAATTACCAAGGTAACCCCATTAGAAGGGGTGAGTGCAGAAACTGCCGGAGCCATTACGTTATTCATTACAGAACATCTTTCAATTCCTGTATCTACAACCCACACAATTACCGGTTCCATTATCGGGGTGGGATTAACGAAAAGAGTATCTGCTGTAAGGTGGGGAATCACCGTAAGCCTTCTTTGGGCATGGATATTAACGATCCCTATTTCAGCTATTGTTGCAGGAATTACTTATCTTCTGGTAATGTTTCTGTCTTAATCTGAAAATTGAAATTATCATACAAACTTTGTCTTTCCGGGCAAAGTTTTTTGTTTTATAAAGCCTTGAAAAATTGTATTTTTGTTCAAATTAAAAGATTTTATGGAATTTTTAGACAGATACCAGCAGATCGTTGCTGAAGCCATCACGAAGTACACTTTTAAAGACAAGCCTGAGGAACTTTATAATCCTATGAACTACATTATTTCCCACGGCGGAAAACGTCTTCGTCCTATTATGGTACTGATGGCATGTGACCTGTTCGGCGGAGATCTCAAACAGGCTATAAAACCTGCACTGGCGATCGAATTTTTTCATAATTTCACCCTTATTCATGATGATATTATGGATGAGGCCCCTCTGAGAAGAAACAAACCTACCATCCATACCCTTCACGGGATTAATGTCGGAATCCTTTCCGGAGATGCATTGATGCTGAAAGCTTATAAGTTTTTCGAAGATCTTGAACCTGAAATTTTCAAAGCCTGTATCAGGATATTTACCCATACGGGACTTCTCTTATGTGAAGGACAGCAGTACGACATCAATTTTGAAACCCAGGAAAATGTAACCTATGATGACTATATCAGAATGATTACTTATAAAACAGGGGTTTTAAGTGCATCTTCCTTTGAGATAGGGGCGCTTATTGCCAAAGCTAATTTTAAAGATGCCAAAGCTATTTTCAATTTCGGAAAACATATCGGTATCGCTTTCCAGATCATGGATGATTATCTTGATGTATTCGGGGATCAGGCTCAGTTTGGAAAGAAGCATGCCGGGGATATTTATGAGAATAAAAAGACCGTTCTTTACCTTTTGGCGAGAGAACATGCCACGGAAGAAGAAAGAAAAGAACTGGACCACTGGTACGGTAAAAAAACCGATAATATTGATAAAGTATACGGTGTTGAAAAGATCTTCAGAAGAACCAAAGTAGACGAAAAAGCATTGCGCCTGATTGAAAAACATAACGAAATAGGCCAAAGCTACCTGGCGAAGATCGATATTCCTGAAGAAAAGAAAAAGCCTTTCGTGGAACTGGCTAATTATTTGTTGAGAAGAGAGAGTTAATAAAGACTGTAGGTAATGGGTAGCAGGTTGCAGAACTTGTGATTCAGGATTTTGTCACCTGCTACCTGTTATCTGCCACCTGCTACCTGAAAAAAATGAAATTCAGAACTGAAGTACACATTCCGGAGTCACAGAAAAAGATCGATGTTGAAGATAAAATATTTTCAATAGGGTCCTGTTTTGCCTCGGAAATGACTGATCTGATGAGACAGGGACAGCTTCAGACCGTTAATAATCCTTTCGGTACCATTTTTAACCCGTTTTCGATCAGTAATGCTGTAAAAAGACTTCATGATTCAGAATTTTATACGGAAGATGAGCTGATTACCTTTAATGATGAATTTATTTCCCTGGACCATCACAGCAGTTTTGACAGAAGGTATATCCACCAGACTTTAGACGTAATCAATGCCGGAATAGAGATTGGAAACAGGTTTCTTCAGGATGCAGGCTGGGTAATTATTACGTACGGAACTTCATTTATCTACGAATTTATTCCAAAGAAAAAACTGGCTGCCAACTGCCATAAAATTCCACAGAAATTTTTTGATAAAAGAATGCTTTCCCACCAGGAACTTACAGATTCCATCTATAATACGGTTTTAAATCTAAAGGATATCTGCCGGGATGATGTACAGATCCTGTTTACGGTTTCTCCGGTCCGCCATACAAAAGACGGCATGGTTGAGAACCAACTGAGCAAATCTAAACTGATTACTGCGGTTCATGAAGTTGTTTCCCAGCTGGAAAACTGCCATTATCTGCCTGTTTATGAAATATTGATGGATGATCTCCGCGATTACCGTTTTTATAAGGAAGATATGATTCATCCAACTTCTCAGGCTGTTAGTTATATTTTTGACAAATTTGGTGAGGCTTATTTTTCAGATGAAACAAAAAACTTTATCA
The DNA here is from genome assembly GCF_014207845.1 of Chryseobacterium shigense. Classification (NCBI taxonomy): domain Bacteria; kingdom Pseudomonadati; phylum Bacteroidota; class Flavobacteriia; order Flavobacteriales; family Weeksellaceae; genus Chryseobacterium; species Chryseobacterium shigense. Next base: position 1,888,340 of record NZ_JACHLC010000001.1, on the reverse strand, counting down.
AAGAAAATTTTAAAATCAATAAAGCGCTGGAACACAGAACCGAAGATGAGAAGGACCCGAAATATATTGAATTTAAGGAAAAGCTGAAGCAAAGGATTGATGCACAGAGAGAAAAGGTAAGGCATAAAATATTTTTAAATGATTGATTTCACAACCCCTGATTATCTGAAATCGGGTAATGAAAGACAGAAAAGAGCTTATGAAGTTCTTACCAAATATCAGGTCTTTGAGAAATTAAAACCCTATTCTCCGGTTCTGGCAGGAACAGTTCCTATCGGAATTGATATTGAAAGCAGTGATCTGGATATTATTTGTGAAGTAGACCTTAGATTTGAAGAAGATTTTCTGGATGATATCATGTTCAGCCGGATAATTCCTGCAAATGCTGATGTAAAGGTTGAGAATAGTATCGTAAACGGAGAAAAAAATATTGTGCTGAACTTTATGCTGGAAGAATTTCCAATTGAAATTTTTGGGCAGAACAAACCGGTGCTTGCACAGAATGCTTACCGTCACATGATGGCTGAATACAGGATATTAAAAAGAAAAGGAGAAGATTTTAAACATAAAATAATAGAGCTGAAAAAACAGGGAATGAAAACAGAACCTGCCTTCGGGCTGCTGATGGGATTGAAAAACCCTTATGAAGACCTGTTAAAATTGTAAGAAAATGATTGATACACATACCCATTTATACGCAGAAGAATTTGATGAAGACAGAAAAGAAGCTATTCAAAGAGCTTTAGATAAAGGAATTACGAAATTTTATCTCCCTGCCATTGATTCTGAATCCCATGAAAAGATGCTTCAGCTGGAAACTGAATATCCCGGAAAAGTTATCTCTATGATGGGCCTTCATCCATGCTATGTAAAACCTGAATCATGGGAAAAAGAACTGGAAACTGTTAAAAACTATCTGGACCAAAGAGATTTCCCGGCAATAGGAGAGATCGGTATTGATCTTTACTGGGATAAAACAACGCTGGATATCCAGGTAAAAGCTTTTGAACAGCAAATAGACTGGGCCATAGAAAAAGATTTGCCTATCGTGATCCATACAAGAGAAAGCTTTGATGAAACATTCGAAGTACTGGAAAGAAAAAAACACCCGAAACTTCGCGGAATTTTTCATTGTTTTTCAGGCGATCTGGAACAGGCTAAACACGCAATTGATCTTAATTTCATACTGGGAATCGGAGGCGTTGTAACATTTAAAAATGGTAAAATAGACCAGTTTCTGAATGAAATTCCTCTGGATAAAATTGTTTTGGAAACAGATTCACCTTACCTGGCCCCGGTTCCGCACAGAGGCAAAAGAAATGAAAGCTCTTATCTTGATCTGGTAGCCGGAAAATTAGTGGATATTTATGGTAAAGATTTTTCTGAAATCGACAGAATAACTACAGAAAATGCAGGTAAATTATTTGGGATAAAAGAATCGAATTAAACACAACTTCTTTGTTTTGCTATATTTTCGGTTGAGTATAGCTTACACATGATTTAAAGAACGCACTATGATGAAAATACCTGAAAAAATGAAATTTTATGGCTTTATAGGATTTCTGGCAATCATCTTAGTCTATATAATTGCCCAGTTTTACGTCAAATCACACCTTCCTGAACTTGGCTGGACGATATCCGACTGGCTGATCAACTATGAAGACGGAGGATTTAAAAGAAGAGGATTATCCGGAAGCTTCTTATTTTTTATCCAGGATTATCTAAAGATTCCGCTGAATACGCAGGTTTTTATTATTCAGTCGTTCTTTTTCCTGCTTATGTTCTATTTTTTGATTCGTCTGCTGATGTCCAAAAAACTGAATTGGGATATTTTAATATTATTATGTTCACCGCTTTGTCTTTTATTTATCCCCGTTAATATTTTTAACTCAGGAAGAAAAGAAATTATATTAATAGCATTGGTCCTGTTTTTCCTTTGCGGAAAACAGAGTGAATTAAAAAAATATATACTTTTCATTGGTTTTATCATAGGATTATTCATCCATGAGCTGTTTTATTTTTACCTGCCTTTTGTGATGGCTGCTTATATTCTGAAGACTCATAAAGTAGATATGAAGTATTTGGGAAGCCTGTTTTTAGCCTCAACAATTGTTATTTTAATATTGTTTTTCTGGGGAGGGGAAATTAATCAGGGACAATCTCTGGAGCTTTTAAAGCAGCGGGGAATACAGTTTACGAGGCTCAATATTTTCACTTATGATGTGGCTAAGGAAAGAAGAGGAATGGTCAATGCTTACCAATCATATATCCTGTTTGCTCTGGAACTACTGTTTATGATATTTCTATCATTTAATTTTGTGAAAAAATATCTTCCTCAGCAAATCAGAAACTTTAAAATTTTCATTCTGATATCACTGGTGTGGGTAGGCCCTATTTATGTATTGGGAGCAGACTGGTTCCGGTGGAATCATATTTATGCACTGTTGCTTATTATCCTGATCATTGCCGCTTTGCAGGATAGTCAAGAGAAAATACCGCATATAGAAGGAAAGATGAATATTACTTTGCTTGTGATTACTATCCTTTTCTTTATCGTTTTTTACCTCCATATACAGTATGACAGCTCTGGAAATTCATCAGAATATTTACGGCAGTACATTGAAAATAAAATACCCTTTTTGAAATGGGCTGTATAAACTAAAAAAGCTTCTCATCATGAGAAGCTTTTTTCTATTTCTTTCTGGTGAAATTTTTATTCTTAGGTTTCTTGAACCCTGTATTAGGAGTACTTCCCGAAGGTTTGCTGTTCTTGTTCTGAGGTTTTGGAGATCTTGGAGGTCTTTCACTGCCCCCGGCAGCAGGCTTGTTATTCGAGTCCCTTTTTTGTATGACAAGGTCATCCGTGTGGAAAGGGTGATCCTTTATAACAGGAATTTTCTTTCCTATCAGCTTCTCTGTATTTCTTAGGTTTAAAAGGTCGAGACCGTCTACAAAAGAAATTGAAGACCCTTCAGCTCCGGCTCTTCCTGTTCTCCCGATTCTGTGTACATAAGTTTCAGAAACATCGGAAAGTTCGAAGTTGATTACAAATTTCAGTTCATCAATATCAATACCTCTTGCAGCAATGTCTGTAGCAACCAGAATCCTTGTTTTTCCGGACTTAAAATTATTCAGGGCATTCTGTCTTGCGTTTTGGGATTTATTCCCGTGAATGGCTTCTGCCGAGATATTGTCTTTCTGAAGTTTCCTTGCAATTTTGTCCGCACCGTGTTTTGTTCTGGAAAATACAAGTACAGAATCTGCAATATCATTTTTCAGAATATGTGAAAGAAGGTTCAGTTTGTTTTCTTTATCTACAAAGTAAACCGATTGCTTGATGGTTTCAGCGGTGGAAGAAACAGGCGTAACTTCTACTTTTACCGGGTTATTAAGGATTGAATCTGCCAGTTTCTGGATTTCAGAAGGCATAGTTGCTGAAAAGAATAAAGTCTGTCTTCTCTGTGGAAGAAGTTTAATGATTCTTTTTACATCGTGTACAAAACCCATATCAAGCATCCTGTCTGCCTCGTCAAGAACGAAGATCTCAAGATTTTTTAAGCTGATAATTCCCTGGGCAATAAAATCCAGGAGTCTTCCGGGAGTTGCTACCAGAATATCTACACCTCTTTTCAGGGCAGCTTCCTGATTTCCTTGCTTTACTCCTCCGAAGATAACAAGTTCTTTCAGCGGAAGATATTTTCCGTATGCGTTAATATTTTCCTCAATCTGTATGGCCAGCTCTCTTGTTGGCGTTAGGATAAGGGCTTTTATATGATTGGTGCGGGTATTGTTTTTTGATAAGTTTTGCAGGATCGGGATGGCAAATGCTGCTGTTTTTCCTGTTCCTGTCTGTGCGCATCCTAAAAAGTCTCTCCCTTTTAAGATTTCAGGGATGGATCTTTCCTGAATGGGTGTTGGGTTGGTATACCCCTGTTCCTGAATTGCTTTTGCAATAGGTTCTATTAAGTTTAAGTCTGTAAAATTCAAATGAATGTTTTTAAAATTTAAAATAAAATTCCCTCAATGTGAAGGAATTATATGATGCAAAGGTAGTTTAAATATTTTTAAGAGGATTATTTTACTTTTGTCCACTGCTGATTATGTCGAAGTCCCTCAATAAAAAGATAGACTTCCTTCAGTTTTTCACTTCCACTTTTACCATAATCTTCTATGTTTTTGGAAGTTCCGTCTGCTAAATTAATTTTCAGATAAGAAGTTGGAAGATCCGTAATTTCTTTTGTCCCATACTTGTCTTTCAGGGTTTTAATATCAAGGCCATTGAGCAGTAAAACCAATTTATTATAATCTGCTTCCTTGATTGTACCTTTATAAGTTCCTTCACGTGGTTTTGAAAATTCACCTTTTGAAAAATCTTTCGAAAAATTGAAATGTTCAGCTTCCAGTATAGCCGTTCTGTCCTTATTAATTATCAAGGTAAAAATAGGGCATGATCCAAAGCACGGCCCTGCTTTATATTCAATTTTAGAATATTTTGAACTGGTTTTCTGTGTTGTACAGGAAAATAAAAATATAAATGTAAAAAGACTCAGTATATATTTCATAATGGATAATTTCCCTGGTTCTTCCAATAATTATTCCAAATGAAATTATTTCCGCTTTGAAGCTATTCCAGGGATGAAACGCAGCAGCCTTTAGTAAATGATAATCTCAGGATTACAGGATCTGTATCTATTGATTCATAATACTTTATTCTCTTTTTGTCCGTATTATAATGAGAATAGCTTTTTATTTCGCCTTTGTCAAAAAGTATCTTGTTTTTGAAAAATAAAGGTTCCATATTATAAAGGATATTGTTATTGAAGCCTTTATCGCTGTTGGTAATATCCAGCTCAATAACCCCTACATTTGTTCTGCCTTTATCGTTGCGGATAAGGTTATATTTATAATGAACCAGGTCGTTTTCGGCTTTCTTTTCAACAAGCTCCAGTATCTGATCGGTTTTTGCCTTTTTTCTTTTCCTGATATCGGCAATCTCAGATTCCAAAGGAATATCTCCTTTAAAATAATCGAAATTTCCGGGTTTGATATTTTTATTCTCGTCCTTGATCAAAATAGGGAGAACCGGATTGGTGTTTTTATTTAAATTATAGATTACGCCATTTCTGCTGTTATTAAAATAAAGAGAAGTGAGATCGGTCTCATTGGTGTAATATTCAACAATCTCATTGATTTCATTTGCACCCTGATCAGCCTTGTCATGAATGAATTTATACCTTAATCTTGTATCAAATTCATACCTGAAGAATGCTTTATCATGTAAGGGAGCGGGCTCTTCCTGCTTGAATGTTTCCATGAAAGAATCACTGTCCTGGGCATAAGCCAGGGCAGGCAGCGTAAATGAAACAAAAATAACAGCGGGTGCTGTTATTTTCTTTAATGAGTGTATCATCCTTTATCCGTGGAGTTTTTTCCAGACTGCATCTTTCAGTTCTACAAGGCCTTCACCGGTAACACCGGAGAAGAATAACGGCTTTCTGTTTTCCGGGAACTCTTTGGAGATTTCTTTTTTCAGTTCATCATCCAGAAGATCGGATTTTGAAACGGAAACAATGAAATCTTTATCCAGAAGCTCGGGATTGTATTCTTTCAATTCATTTTCCAGAATTTTAAACTCCTGGAAATGGCTTTCGGAATCAGCCGGAATTAAGAACAGCAAAATGGAATTTCTTTCAATATGTCTTAAAAATCTGTGTCCTAGACCTTTTCCTTCGGCAGCTCCTTCAATAATTCCGGGGATGTCAGCCATTACAAATGATTTATAATTTCTGTAATCCACGATACCAAGATTGGGAGTCAGCGTTGTAAATGCGTAATTGGCGATCTTAGGTTTTGCGGCGGAAACAGAAGCAAGAAGTGTAGATTTTCCTGCATTTGGAAAACCAACCAGGCCTACATCTGCCAAAATTTTAAGCTCGAAAACAACATAGCCTTCTTCGCCATCCATTCCGGGCTGTGCATATCTTGGAGTCTGATTGGTAGAAGATTTGAAATGCTCGTTTCCTTTTCCTCCTTTTCCTCCCTGCATTAAAACTATTTCCTGCTTGTCCTCAAGGATTTCCCCGATAATTTCTCCTTCTTCATTTTTAGCGATAGTGCCTACAGGAACATCGATATAAATATCAGAACCGTCAGCTCCGGTCAGCTGGTTTTTAGCTCCGTTCTCACCACGTTCTGCTTTTATGTGACGTGTGTATCGAAGCGGAAGTAAAGTCCATTCCTGGGCATTCCCTCTCATGATAACGTGGCCGCCACGGCCTCCGTCACCTCCGTCAGGTCCTCCTTTAGGAATATATTTTTCACGGCGAAGGTGGGCAGAACCAGCACCTCCGTGTCCGCTTTTACAATGGATCTTTACGTAATCTACAAAGTTAGACATATAGTTTGTGTTGCGAGGTATGAGTTACGGGATCAAAAAACTGACATCCCGTATCCCGAATCTCGATTATTTTATTTTCTCTACTTCAGCGAAAAGTTTCTGGGAAATTTCTTCAATTTCTCCTACACCGTTTACTTCAACATATTTTCCCTGTTGTTTGTAAAGCTCGGCTACTTCCGCTGTTTTAGTATAGTATTCTTTAATTCTGTTTTCAATGATCTCTACATTGCTGTCGTCGGATCTTCCGCTGGTTTCTCCTCTTTTAAGAAGTCTTTCTACCAGAATTTTATCTTCTACAACCAGAGACAGACAGATATCAATCTGGTCGTTCAGCTCTTCTTTTACGATTTTTTCCAAAGCTTCCGTCTGAGCGGTAGTTCTTGGATAGCCGTCAAAGATAAATCCGTTGGTATCCGTTGGTTTTCTAAGCTCATCGATGAGCATATCCGTTGTTACCTGATCCGGAACCAGTTCTCCTTTATCGATGAAAGATTTAGCCAGTTTTCCAAGCTCGGTGTCATTTTTCATGTTGTATCTGAAAAGATCACCTGTTGAAATCTGTTTTAAATTGAATTTTTCGATCAGGTTTTGAGCTTGTGTTCCTTTTCCACTTCCTGGAGGGCCGAACAGAACAATGTTTATCATAATGTTAAAGGGCTTCCGGCAATTGGCAGCTGACTTTTGGCTTTTACCATTAGCCTAACCTTTTTTAGCCTTTAGCGTTTTTAAGTTATTATTAAATGAGTTTCTTTATTTTACTTTTTAAGCTAAAAGCTATCAGCTAATAGCCAACAGCGTTTAATGGTTGATCTGTCCTTCTTCCAGTTGATACAGATTCGGAAGGTTTCTTCCTAATTCATCATAATCAAGACCATAGCCAAGAACGAATTTGTTTGGAATTTCTTTTCCGATATAATCCAGCTTGAAATCTTTCTTATAAACATCAGGCTTTAGTAAGAATGAAGCCAGCTTTACAGATTTCGGGCGCTGTGTTTCCGTGAAATATTTGAAAAGGCTTTCAACCGTATTTCCTGTATCTACAATATCTTCTACAATAATAATATGACGGTCTTTCACGTCTTTCGTCAGTTCCATTTTCTGGTAAACAATTCCGGTAGATTCTGTTCCTACATAAGAACTCATCTGAATGAACGCAATTTCACATTCACCCGGATAATATTTCAGAAGATCTGAAAAGAACATGATTACCCCGTTCAGAACACCGATGAAAACAGGAACTTCATCCTTGTAATCTTCATAAATCCTTAAAGCTGTTTCTTTTACAATTTCCTGAATTTCGGTATCCTTCAGATAAGGAACGAAAGTTTTGTCGTGAACTTTAATACTTTCCATAAAAAATTTTAGTAGGCGGCAAAGTTACGGATTTTTGATCAAAATCTTTTCTACTTTTATTACGGATTTAATAAAGACATTATTTTAAAATATTATACAGAAATAATTCAGGTTTAAAAATTGTAATTATTTCAAATGACGTTGTTAAATCTTCGGATTTATCGCCTTTTATATAAGGGAACTTTAAACAGGCTGATTGTATTCATTGAGGAAAAAACAGATTTTCTTACTGTTTCTCTTCATTTTTTACATGAAGATTTAATGTTTTTTAACTGGAAAAAATGAATAATTAATAATTTCTTATCTTTGTATTTCCAAAACCAGATATATAAAAGCATGTAGGATTCAGTTTCTTTCCGATTTACAAAAGGTGGCTAAAGTGCTGCCGGAGTTTTAATTTAATTAATTACCAAGAAAGAAATAATGATTTTACTGCAAGATATATCCTACGGGTTTCCGGGAGGGAATCTCCTTTTTAATGCTGTCAGTTTAACCGTACAATCCCATACTAAATCAGCACTGGCCGGAAGCAATGGTGTTGGCAAATCTACGCTCCTGAAGATCATAGGTCAGGAAATTCAACCTTTAGAAGGCAATGTTACCGTGAAAGGTGATCTGTATTATGTTCCGCAGATGTTTGGCAATTTTGATCATCTTACCGTTGCAGAATGTCTTCAAATTGATAAGAAACTGAATGCTATTCAAAAAATTACCAACGGCGAAGTAGATGAAGAGTATTTTGATATTCTGAATGACGACTGGGACATTGAGGAACGTTGCCTGAGTGCTTTAAGTTACTGGAAACTTGAAAACCTGGAATTAACCCAAAAGCTTAAAAACCTGAGCGGCGGGCAGAAAACAAAAGTTTTTCTGGCAGGTATCCAGATCAACCAGCCTGATATTATTTTACTGGACGAGCCCACGAATCATCTCGACCTGGAGGGAAGAAAACTATTATACAGTTTTATTGAAAAAACGGATGCTGAAGTAGTTATGGTGAGTCATGACCGTACTTTGCTGAACCTTGCTGATACTATATTTGAATTGAGTAATCAGGGAATATCCACCTATGGAGGAAACTACGATTTTTATGCAGAACAGAAAGAAATAGAACAGGAAGCGCTGCACCATGATATTTATGCTAAGGAAAGAGCTTTGAAAAAGGCAAAAGAAAAAGAACGGGAAACTATAGAACGCAAGCAAAAACTGGATGCAAGAGGAAAACAGAAACAGGAAAAATCCGGTGTAGCAAGAATTATGATGAACACGATGAGAAATAATGCTGAAAAAAATGCATCAAAACTGAAAGGTATTCATACTGAAAAAATCAATGGTATTTCCGGGGACCTCCGTGATCTCCGTTCTTCGTTAAAAAATACTGACCAGATGAAGGTGAATTTCAATAATTCTAACCTGCATTCCGGGAAGGTGCTTATCAACATGGAAGGTATTAATTTCAAATATGGAGATGAAAATCTCTGGAAAGATAATATCGGCCTTGAGATCCGGAGCGGAGACAGGATTTCCGTTAAAGGTCCTAACGGTGCAGGAAAAACAACTCTGATAAAACTGCTTTTAGGTAGTCTGAAACCATCTGAAGGGAAAATGACAGGATCAGCATTTAATACAATTTATGTAGACCAGGAATACTCTTTGATTGATCAGGAATTGAATATTTGTGATTTTGTCCAGCAGTTTAATGATAACGGGATGCAGGAATCTGAATTGAAAACCCTGTTGTCCAGATTTTTGTTCGGAAAGGAAACCTGGGATAAAAAATGTGGAATGCTGAGTGGAGGAGAACGTTTGAGGCTTTTGCTGTGCGGACTTTCTGTAAACAGTAAAGCACCTGATATGATTATTCTGGATGAGCCGACGAATAATCTGGATCTGCAGAATGTGGAAATTTTAACGGCTTCTGTTAAAGATTATAAAGGAACATTGCTGGTGATTTCACATGATGAGGTATTTTTAGAGGAAATTGGGGTGGATCGGGAGGTTGTTTTAGGCTGATAATATGTGAACGGGTATTAAAATTTTATGAAATGTATTATGTCTCGCAGATTTAGCAGATTAAGCAGATGTTTGCGTTGTATTCTGGAAGGCTTTCATTAAAATGAAGTATTATAAAAGAAATCTTGCGTTTTTGTATACCCCAATATATTTCATTTTGGAAAAAATCTGCGTAATCTGCTAAATCTGCGAGCGCTAAAAATTTATACACAACTCACAGATAGCACAATGTTTACGTTATAAATGTCTTGCAATCCACTGGTAGATATCATTGAAAACTTTTTCCTTGATTTCTTCATTTAATATTTCGTGGCGCATTCCCAGGTAAATTTTGATATCAACATCTTTAAATCCATTCTGCTTTAATTGCTTAATTGTCCTGGTGACACCTTTACCAAAATCGCCTATAGGATCATCCTGCCCGCTGACAAACAGAAAAGGGAAGGATTTTGAAATAGAAGCCGCCCAGTTTCCGGATGTAGCTTTTTTGTAAATACTGAACAGCGCATAAAAAGCATTATTGGTAAAAGGAATTCCGCAGAGCTCATCTTCGGTGAAGGCTTTTCTGTTATCAGGATTTACACTGAGCCAGCTTGTATCACTGAAATCTTTATCCTTTTTAAAATGACTGTTGTTGACCAGATTAAAAAGGTTATTAAGGAAAGTCGGATGGTAGGGTGCTATTTTATTGGCCAATGAAAGATAACCTTTTATAAAGCTGATACCTGACAAAGGACCACCGGTTCCAACAATGACGGCTCCTGCAAATTTATTACCGGCTCTTTGAAGCAGACACCGCGTAACAAATGATCCCATAGAATGTCCAAGAACAAAATGAGGAATATCCGGATATTGTTTGTGAAGATATTCAGTCATTGCTTCGGCGTCTGAAATAAGTTTTTCATCAGGTTGATCCAGCTGGAAAAATCCGATGTCTTTTTTATCCTTTACCGATTGGCCGTGTCCCAGATGATCGTAAGTGAGTACAGCGAATCCACGGTTTGCAAAATATTCTGCAATTTCAGTGTATCTTCCGCTGTGCTCCTGCATGCCGTGGATGATGAGAAGGGTAGCTTTTACGGGAGCTGTTTCCGGTGTGAAGAGAGTGTGGAAGAGATGTGTTTTGCCGGTAGTGGGGAGGTAGGAGGATTTCTGCGATGTCATATTGTTTGTCGTTATTATTTCAAAAGACAATCAAATATACAAAGTAATCGTTTTACCTATACTATTTATAATTATACTGTAAAATAGTTTTTTAATTTTATTATATCAGTTTTATTGATGTTTATCATCCTGAAACGGTGATTTTCAACATTATTTCTGATCACCAGCATCGCATCATTTTTAATTAATTCGAATTTTTCAATGTTAAAGTCTGTCCCATTTTTATTCTGTGAAATAATAATAGGACCGTAATAAATTTTTATTGGAAAATAATTTCTGTATACCAGATATATTTTTTCATCGTCAAAATAAAACCTTATTAAAGAAAGTCCTTCCATACTATTAACTGCTCCACTATAAGATTTACTGGAAACTCTTATATCATCGGTTGATTCAAATCTATCAAGTTGAAGATTTTTTACACAATCAAGTCTTTTAAATAATAAATAACCCGCTAAAAAGAAAAAGATCCAATAATTCAGAAAGAAAATATCTGCAATTGAAAACTCTTCAAAAATTATAATTTTCTTTAAATAATTTATTTCAGAGATTAGCATTGAAGAAAATGAAATTACAGCAAAGATTAATAATTGGGATTTATTCTTTTTCATGGTTACGTTAATACTCAAATATATATATATAATTTTAATTGAATGTGAATAGACTAAATAAAAAAATGTATGAGAGATCATAAAGAAAATTTTAGGATAATCACATGATTTCCACCCGCCCAAAAATAAAATCCCCTCATAATTTGCCCAGCCTATTTTTAAAAAGTAATTTTGCATGAATCTAAAATAAAAGTAAAATATGTCAACTTACGTAGTTGTAGGTCTTCAGTACGGAGATGAAGGTAAAGGGAAAATCACGGATGTTTTATCGGCTAAATCAGATTATGTAGTTCGTTTCCAAGGAGGAGACAACGCTGGTCATACGGTTTATGTGGGCGAAGAAAAATTTGTACTTCACCTTCTTCCTTCAGGTGTACTGCAGTGCAAGGGGAAATGTATCATTGCGAACGGAGTAGTGGTAAACCCGAAATCTTTCATTAAGGAGGTTGGCCAGATCGAGAGCAAAGGTTTGAGAACTGACCACATTTTTATCAGCAGAAGAGCGCATGTTATTATGCCTTACCACATTCTTCTGGATACTTACCGTGAAGAAGAGCACGGCGGAACTCAGATCGGTACTACCAAAAAAGGAATCGGGCCTTGTTATGAGGATAAAATAGCAAGAGTGGGAATCAGAATGGTAGATCTTTTGAATCCTGAGATCTTAAGAGAGAAAATAGAGAAAAACCTGAAGGTTAAAAACTCTCTTTTTGAAAAATATTACGGAAAGCCAACATTGGATGTAGAAGAAATCTATAACGAATTTTTAGAGATCGGAAAACAGCTTCAGGACAGAATCGTTGATACGGAAGTTGAACTGAACGAAGCCATCCAGGAAGGTAAAAATGTATTGTTTGAAGGAGCTCAGGCATTGATGCTTGATATCGACTTCGGAACTTATCCATACGTAACTTCATCTTCTCCGTCTACAGGAGGAGTTTGTTCAGGTGCGGGAGTACCTCCAACATCGCTTCAAAACCTGATCGGGGTTGCAAAAGCTTACTGTACAAGAGTTGGAAACGGACCTTTCCCATCTGAATTGGATAATGAACTGGGAGAAAGTATCAGACAGATCGGTGGTGAATTCGGGGCTACAACAGGAAGACCGAGAAGAACAGGTTGGTTGGATCTTGTTTCTCTGAAGCATGCCTGCATGATCAATGGAATCAATAATCTGGTAATTACAAAACTGGACGTTCTTACCGGAATTGAAAACCTGAAAATAGTAACTCACTACAAAACAGAAGACGGTAAAATCAACAATTATTTCACTTCTTCTACTGAAAAATTATACAACTACGAACCAATTTACCATGATTTACCGGGTTGGAGCGAAGACATTACAAAAGCAAGAAGCTATGATGAACTTCCTGACAACGCACAGAAATATATCGAGTTCATCGAGCAGTATTTGGGAATCAACGTATATCTGGTTTCTGTAGGGCCGGAAAGAAGCCAGAATATTATCAGAAAAGAATTATTCTAATTCACTAGAAATAAATTAAAATAAGAAAGAGACTGTCGCAAGACGGTCTTTTTTTATTAAACAGGATCTAATCTTCCGTTACCACTTCATCACGGTCCCCATCCTCTTTCTTTCCCTCCTGTATCATTTCCTCTGCTTCTGCTTTCTCTTCCGAAGTGGCTGCCTCAATCTGATCCTCCTGTCCATCATTGTGGTGATCGATAAAAAACTCACAGTATACGGGAAGATGATCTGAACCAAAATTTTCAAGGGTTTTAAGCGCTTTAATGAAAATATCTTCACTGTGGAACATCAGGTCAATCGGGAACCTTAACAGGCGGTATTTGGCATGAAAAGTAGACACAAACGAATGCCCAATCCTGGGATCGATCAAATGACTCGTTTTTCTGAATAATATGGATGATTTTGACCATGCAACATTATTAAAATCACCTACAACAATTACAGGATCTTTGATATCTTTCACTCTTTTTGCCGTACTCAAAAGATCTCCGTCTCTTTCCTTTGACGTTTCCTCTTCGGTAGGGCTTGGCGGAGGCGGATGCACCCCGAAAAAAACAAACGAAAAGCCGTCTTCCGTTTTTAAATGAACCTCGATGCTTGGGATATCATCAGCTACAAAATAATGTGTCTGTGCATTTTTAATCTTTATTTTAGAATAGAAATGCATTCCATAGGTATTTTCAAGTGTTACCTTATGCTGAAACGGATAATCCTTTTCAAGAATGCGCATGGCCTGTTCCCAGTCTCCGTTGCTTTCCATAGTCAGGAACATTTCGGGACTGTATTTTTCTATCAGGCTGATAAATCTGTTATATTCTTTATTGAACTGATAAACATTAGCAGAGATGAAATGCAGTTTTTGAGAAGACTGATGCTTTTGTGTATGCTTTTTAACAGGATAAAGCGGAGTATATTTCACAAGAGTTATTCCATGATGAACAAACATTAAAAACAGAAGTCCCTGCGAATATAAAAGATTCCCGGAACTGCTGATAAACAGACCCAAAATAAAAGTAAAAAGCACAGCATAAGTAATCTGGATTTTACCAAACTCCGGAACCCTGAATATCCAATGAGCGTTCTGAATTTTGGGTAACAATGTAAACAGCAACAGTAATCCGGTTAAAAACAAATAAATACTCCACATAATATCAAATAGATGGATAAAAATAATCTATTTTTAAATAATGTAGATCCATTTACTTTTTAAACAGTTTTTTTTAATCATACAAACGGGTAATTGATAAATTAATGTATGTTTACCAAATTTGTAATCAATAAAAACAAACACCTATGAAAAAGATAGCTCAAATAACAGCATTTTTTGCCTGTTTATACGTTTTTGCGCAAGAAATCAAAAAACATGATATGTCGACCGTTATGCAAAACTTCAGTAAGACTTTAGCTGAAAAAAATGTCTGGGGTAAGAAAATTATTTTAGGATATAATAAAAACGAAGAGCCCATATATGCTTATTACTACAATAAAGGAGGAACAGAAGCAGATAAAGCAATGATTATTGCCGGAGTTCATGGCTCCGAATTTTACGGGATGGATGTAGCGATGGCCCTGAAAGGTGAATTAGACAAACTTAAAGTGAATAAATTCAAATGGAAAGTTTTAATTGTTCCTGAAGTATTTAAGGATAATGTTCAGGTGGGAAGACAAAATATATTCAAATTAAATGAGGGTAGGAAATCATGTGAAGAATGTGTAGATCCTAACCGGCAGATGCCAGTAGCAGGGCAGGTATATAATATAGGAGATCATATAGGATATAATAATCAGGAGATTGAGATTGAAAACCAATATCTTTTGCACGCCACTCAAAAATTTAATCCATCAAGAATTGCATCCCTTCACTGTAAAAATGGAGGTGCCGACTGGATTCCTGATGAAAAAATAAGAAACCTTTATAAGCAGATCGGAATTTATGCAGATCCTAAAACAGACAACAACAGTAAAGCTTTGGGATTTTATGATGATTCCATTTTACCGTTAAGAATGGCTGTAACAGTTAAAGAAAACGGTGGGATTATTTTTGGAAACTTTGTTAATGAAAATTATGCCCGGACTGTAGAAAACAGCAAGGAAAAATACATTTTTTCAAAGGTTACCTATTTAAATCCTATCTATCCCCAGGATTCAGCTGCAGTTGAAAAAGGTCTGGAACAATACAGATCATACAAAACAAAGGATAGCGAAGGGCTGTCGTATGGTACATGGGCAAGTACTGAGATTATGAATAACGGAAAGCTGATTAAAAATGCTGCTACCATATTAACTGTAGAATTACCGCAATACTACTTTTTTTTTAGTAAAAAAGACGATGTAACCACGTTGGATAAAGAGCAGGTTAATAAAAATACATCTGCATACGTTAAAGCATTGATGAATATATTTTTAGAGAATAAATAATTCACAATATTTTTCTATTTTTATTCTGTCAGATTAATTTAAACCCAATATGAATAAACTTGTTGCAGCCGTCCTGCTTTTCTCTGCATTCTGTTTCGGACAGCAGAATCAGGACATAGAAAAACCAATCCGCAATTTATTTTCAGGAATGAAAAATGCAGATCCTGAACTAATGAAATCCGCTTTTGCAGAAGGAGCCATTCTTCAGACCATTGCCAAAGACGGAGCGGTGAAAAATGAAAATATACAGGAATTTATTGATTCCGTTTCCAAATTTTCAAAAGATGATCTGGATGAAAGGATTGTTATTGATGCCGTTCATACAGATGGCGGGCTTGCAAGTGTTTTCACGCCGTATTCATTCTATTTTAAAGGTAAATTTTCTCATTGTGGGGCAAACAGCTTTCAACTGGTGAAGCAGGAAACCGGATGGAAAATCCAGTACATTATAGATACCAGAAGAAAAGAAAACTGTAAGGAAGTAAAATAACACAGGAATTTGATTTACCTGTAAATGCTGTTGAAAGAAAAAATTTAAATTGTAAAATGAAAATCCATCACATTGCTGTTATATGCTCAGACTATGAAGTCTCAAAAAAATTCTATACCGAAATTCTGGGCTTAAACATTATCCGTGAAGTCTATCGTGAAGAAAGACAGTCTTACAAACTTGATCTCGCTATCGGGAACCATTACGTTATCGAATTATTTTCATTCCCGGATCCGCCTCCAAGGCCATCCCGTCCCGAATCATGCGGTTTGAGACATCTGGCTTTTTCTGTTGAAAATGTACAGGATAAAAGAGAAGACTTAGTGAGAAAAGGGCTTACCTGTGAAGATATCCGTGTAGATGAATACACCGGAAAAGAATTTTTCTTTACCCAGGACCCGGACCAGCTTCCGTTAGAATTTTATGAAATGTAAAATCAGTGGGCGTAACCCGTAAAGAAACTGATCGCCATAATGGCTAAAACTATCGAGGAAATGACTACATACACGTAGTCTTTTTCTTTCAAATAGCCTATCAGTGCAAAAATAATCCTAACAAGGGGAGTAAAGATCAGCAGCAGTATTCCCAATTGAATAATGGCCATACCTTCCCCCTTACATAAAGAATTCCAGAACATTCCCCATACCTTTTCAGAAGAAGAACCCATATCCAGGGAAGTATATTTTTTAGGCATTTTAAAGCCCTCCGTAAAAAGTTTGATGAAACCGATTAATGATGTAACCACAGACAAAATAACACCCAGCCTGAGAAGATTTCCTACCGAACGGTTCAGATCCCCATCTGTAAAATTCTTTCTCATTATCTGAAGCTTTTAGTAAGGCCGTTATACATCATATATACTGCTAAGATTGTAATGACAATAGCAAAGAAAACCTTTAATTTCTTTGTCTTGGATACCATCAGGGTTTTTGAACCAATAAAACTTCCTACCACCACACCAATCAGTACCGGGGCAACAATTACAGGAATAATTTCACCTCTCTGAAAGTAAATCAGGGCACTGGCTACAGCTGTTACACCGATCATAAAATTACTGGTTGTTGTAGAAACCTTGAACGGCAGTTTCATCATATTATCCATTGCCAGAACCTTCAACGCTCCGGAACCTATTCCCAGAAGTCCGGACATGGCACCCGCAAACAGCATCATCAGGAATCCCGGAACCGTGTTTCTTGCAGAGTAGCTTTTTACCACGCCTTTATCCGGAAAAGTTCCGTACAGCTTCAATCTTTCTTCAAGGCTTCCTTTGATAAGAGGTTCCTGGTGGTCAGGCTTTCCTTTAAGATTTAAAATAACCGTCAATAAAAGGATACTCGCAAAAATAATTCCGATCGTATTGGGATTAAGCATTCCCGAAACCAGCGCTCCGATAATAGCTCCCGCAGTAGTACCGATTTCCAAAAACATACCTATACGCATATTGGTAAAACCTTCTTTTACAAAAGCTACTGCAGCACCGGAAGAAGTACCGATTACAGAAATTAAAGAAGCCCCGATGGCATAATGCATCGGAACGCCGAAACCCAGCGTTAGCAAAGGAATAATAATAACTCCTCCTCCCAAACCTGTAAGTGAACCCAAAAGACCGGCGGAAACTGCGCCGAGAAACAGAATGATGATTTCTGACATGCTACAAATATAAAACTATTGCGGTAGTCTGCCAAACGTTTAAAAAAGATAAATTTGACGTATTTTTGCACAAATGAAAAGTGAAATGAAATTATTTTATATCATTCTCGGTGCAACGCCCAAAGGCAGGAATATCGAGCAGCATGACGTTTTTTTCGGGATAGCGGAAAACCTTAAAGACCTCGTTCCCGATATGAAAGATTTCTGGAAAGAAGCAGAAGGAAAAATCCACCTGGACTGCTATCAGGAAGTGAAATTTGCTGACGGATATGAGGTGAAAATTGTTGAGAAAACAAATCAATCGTCCGAAGACCAGCTGTATTTCCTTAATTTAGGAGGTTATAAAAAAGGCTTTTTTGAAGAATTCCATGAACAGCACCTGATGGTTGGCAAATCCATGGGAGAAATTGTGAAAAGGGCAAAAGCTACCGAATTTTATGCTACAATGGGCTTTGAAGGAGCTGTAAGCCATATCGATGATAAACACGGAGTTGATATTGATGATATTTTCAACGTCAGTGATATTCTTCCCGAAAAAATGAAAGAAAAATACTCCATCATCCTGACAAAATCTGATGCAGAAGATCAGGAAAACCCAATGGGATTGGGATATTTGAAGATTGACAAAATACAATAAAACCTTCTGTAAATAAATCTAATAGAAAAAATAAAAGTAAGAATGAAAATAGGAATTTTAGGGGGCGGACAGCTGGGAAGAATGCTGATACAAAGCGCACTGAAATACGATGACCGGTTTTATACACTGGACCCGGCTTCTGACGCACCGTGCAATACGATCTCACATTTTACACAAGGAAATTTCAACGATTACGAAACGGTATTGAATTTTGGAAAAGACAAAGATGTGGTGACCATTGAGATAGAACATGTAAATGCTGATGCCCTGGCTGAACTTGAAAATCAAGGTATAAAAGTAGTCCCGAATTCTAAAATTATTAAAACAATTCAGCAAAAAATTCTTCAGAAACAATTTTATAAGGCTCATGATATTCCAAGCCCGGAATTTGAAGTGATGGACGGAAGTTCTGACGAAATTAAAATGCCGTTGCCATTTGTCCAGAAAATGAATACGGGAGGATATGACGGAAAAGGAGTTCAGGTAATCCGCACAGCAGAAGATATGAAAAATCTTTGGGTACAGGATTCTGTGCTTGAAAAACTGGTAGATATCGACAAAGAACTTTCTGTAATTGTTGCAAGAAATGAAACTGGCGAAACAAAAACTTTCCCTGTAACAGAAATGGTTGCCGACCCGAAACTGAATTTGCTGGATTTCAATATCTGCCCGGTTTTCCTAACCGGAGAAATTGAAGAACAGATTAATTCGATCACAGAAAAATTTTTAAACGCAATTCATTCTCCGGGACTTTTTGCCATCGAATTATTCCTTGATAAAAACGGGAAAGTATGGGTAAACGAAACCGCTCCAAGGCTTCATAATTCCGGACATCAAAGTCAGGAAGGAAATGCCAACTCCCAGTTTGAGCAGATGTACCGTGTTGTGAAAAACCTTCCGTTAGCAGATACAGATACATTAACCTACAGTGGAATGTTGAACCTCGTAGGCACAGAAGGACATTCCGGAAAAGTAATTTACGAAGGAATGGATGAGGTTCTTAAATTACCGAAAACATACATTCACCTTTATGGAAAAACAGAAACGAAGCCCGGAAGAAAAATGGGGCATATCAACGTTTTGGCAGATTCCAGAGAGGAATTAATGGAAAAACTTGTTAAGGTGAAAGAAATGGTAAGAGTTATTTCAAAATAAATAAACTTATAAATAAAAGACTGCTTGAAAAAGCAGTCTTTTATTTATAAATCTTCGGATAATCAATCGTCCATATTCTTTCTTTAGAATTCCATAAAAGATAGGGGCCATCGAAGCCTTCAAGATAAGTAAGCTCAAAACTGCCTTTATTATCTGTTGTATAATCGAGGTAAATTTGTGAATCTTCCTGTTTTAGGCCTAAGTTTTTCAGTGTTTTATAGTCATTGTTATCAGGAAGCATTCCATTGTTTTTCTGATAATTTTCGATATTCTGAATAATTTTATTTCCAGCTTCTATATCTGTTTTCCTTGTGATTCCGATGGGAAGATTCCAGTATATGGAAAACAGAATGATGAAAAAAAGGAGTAGAAAACTAATAATGATTGCAGCTTTTTTCATAAGATCAAATATCTTTATTTAATAACTTTCTCATCCACCTTTTCAAAAGCTTTCTTCTCCTCATTCCATACAAAGGCGTGGTAATAAACATTTTCAGCTTCGGGAGACTCTTTGCATATTCCTGCGATAAACAGTTTGCTGTCCACATTAAAAATAGCTCTGTCTTCTGCAAACAGGCAGGATGTTTCTTCTCCCAGAGGAAGGCTGTAAATTTTTCCGTCACGCACATCCACCATCATACCCATAATACAGCTTGCCCCGCATCCGAAAATAACGGTAATATAATAGCTTGCGAAATCAGGACTTCCTGCTGCATAAGCTTCTTTAATTCTTGTTCTGAAATTGTAGGCACCTTCATCGCTGGAGAAATCCAGTTTTGCTTTTTTTATGAATTTGTAATTGGCTGATGGGAATTTATTGAAAGCAAAATCATAAGAAACTGTATGCTGCTCTGTTTCCAGCTCTCCAGATTGTATGCTTTCCGATTTTTTTAAACTGGCTGTATCGGTTTTTATTTCTTCGGGAGGTGCTGCTGCAACTGTTTCAACGGTATCGGTTGCGGAAGGTTGTAAATCTTTGTTCTCAACCTTAGCTCTTTTTTCTTTGCATGAAAATAATGCAGAAGCGATTAAGGGAATTAATAATCTTTTGATTCTCATTTATTGTTTTTTTGTATTTTTTTAAAAAGGCATGATGAGTGTTTTACCTCTGTATTCGCCTTTTACAATTTTGAAAAGAACGGCATACCCGCCAGCCCCGTCGGAATTCACCATACTTATATACAAAGTCTCATTTTCCGGATCAAAATAACATGAGGCGAATTCTGTGTTGATATTGAACAGATTTTCAGTCTCTTTTGAAGGGATTTGAAGTACTTTTCCACCCGTTTTAACAGAGATCGATTTGTAATACGTTTGGGGAATGGTTCCGTCTGTGCCCCAGATCTGCTTTCCTTTAAATTTATCTTCCACTTTCAGACCATTATAATCGGTGACAGAAAAATACTTTTTGTTTGCTTTATAATCAAAAGGAGCAGATTCAATTTCAACTCTTATGTTTTTTGAATTGAAAACGGCCTTATATTCATTTATGGAAGACGGAGGAACAGATTCATAAGATTCTATATATTTAATCCTGGATTTATGAATATACCCGGAAAGAATATTCCCGTTTCTGTCAGTATAATCAACATTTATCCAGTTTTTATTATTCTCTTCAGGCTCAAAAGCGTAGATAATTTCCCCCGAGCTTATTTTCATGACAATATTGCTGTTTGCATCTGCATTTTTTCTCATATTCACATAGCCGTCCTTATCAATAATCTTGGCAAACTGGGAGAAAGACCATTGAAAGCTTAAAACAGAGGTCAGGAATAGTATTTTATTTATTCTCAAATGAATTTTTTATAAATTTAAATTAATTATTGTTATTTGAAAATCTTCTGGATCACATTCCCAATTTCCACAAAATCACCATGATTACCCACAGACCGTATTTCCGGGCTGTTTTCATCAAACTCCGAGAACGGGAAGATCAGCAGGTAATTATTGTTGTTTAAATATTTGTTCAGTAATTCCGGAATAAGCCTCATCCGTGGAATGTAGGACTGCATACCGCGTTTGGCCATCAGGACAATCAGTGCCTCATCTTCTTTCAGTTTTGCTGCTGTTTTTTCACCATCCTGCCAGGTATTCATAATAATGAATTCAGCTTCTATATTGGCCTTTTTAATAATTCTCTGAAGAATATCCAGGATATTTTCCGGAGCATAGAAAACCAGGCCTGCACCCGAGTTTCTTGCAATATTCCATACTCTCAGGAGCGCATGAAAGAATCCTGCTTCCTTGTGGGCGTTTTCCGGGATCATCACTGCATATTTTTTGATAGTGGAAAGGGGCTGTGCGGCATGATACACCAATACATTCACGTCATCATTCTGAAGATATCCGTTGTAAAGATTATAGACAAAAGAAGGGGAGAAGCCTTTCTCATCTTCCAGCCCTATGATAAGATCGGTAATATCCTGTTCTTTAATAACATTTTTCACCCCATTGATTACATCATTATCATATCTTTTAAGAGCCTGCATTTTAACATCAGCCGCTGCCGCTGCATCTGTCGCCTGGTGAAGCAGTTTTTCAGCATTTTTCATGGAAGATTCATTTTTATCTTCATTAATGATATTTAAGGCAAACAGATTTTCTGTATTAGAATGAGCTTTAATTAAAATACTCAGATTCACCATTCTTTCCACAGTTTCCTCATGATTAATGGCAAGGAGGATGTTTTCTTCCTCATGGCTGTCTCCGGAAACGGTATCTTCATTGTCACTTTCTGCAATTTTTTGCGCGCTGGCCATTGAAATAAATGAAGAGATTGTACAGGAAATAAGGATCAGAAGAATGCTTCCGTTCAGTACGTGTTCATTTAGTAACCTTACCGGTTCTCCGGTTTCAGTTTCAGAAAGAATGATATTGTATCCCACCATTACTGAAGCTAATGTGGCGGCGGCCGAAGCAGAACTCAACCCGAAAATCAGTTTACCTTCCTCTTTGGAAAGCCTGAATGTCTTTTGAGTCATCACAGCAGAAAGATATTTACCTCCGATGGATGCCACAAGCATAATTCCTGCAACTTCCAGCGTTTCCCAGCTTTTAAAGAAAACTTTAAAATCTATAAGCATTCCCACACTGATCAGGAAGAAGGGAATGAAGATGGCATTTCCTACAAATTCTACCCTGTTCATTAAAGATGAGGTATGAGGTATCAGTCTGTTTAATGCAAGTCCGGCAAAGAAAGCTCCAATAATGGCTTCTACTCCGGCAAGTTCGGCAAGCATTGCAGCCAGATAGATCATCACCAGCACAAAAATATACTGTGAAATTTTATCATCCACTCTTTTGAAGAACCAGCGTCCTATAATTGGGAAAATAATCAGAACAATCAGGGCAAAAACAATAAAGGAAACGGAAAGCTTAACCCAAAATTCCGTACCCACATCGCCCTGCGACATTCCTACGATAACTGCGAGTACTAAAAGTGCCAGGATATCAGTGATCATTGTTCCGCCAACGGTTATGTTTACAGCTTTATTTTTGGCAATTCCGAGTTTACTCACCAATGGATAAGCAATCAGGGTATGTGATGAAAAAAGACTGGCAAAAAGAATAGAGGTAAGTATTGAAAAATGCAGTATATAAAAACCACCCAGATAGCCCAGAACAAAAGGAACAATAAATGTGTAAAGTCCAAACGTAAGGCTTTTCCATTTGTTTTTCTTAAAATCGCCCATATCAATCTCCAATCCGGCGAGAAACATGATATAAAGAAGGCCCGTGGTTCCCGTTACCACAATACTGCTGTCTCTTGCCAGTACATTAAAACCATTCGGACCTATTACGGCTCCTGCAATGATAAGGCCCAAAAGATGCGGAACTTTAATTTTGTTCAGCAGCAGGGGAGCGGCAAGGATGATGACCAGTACCAAAAGGAATTTTAATACCGGATCTTCTATAGGAAAACTCAGATTATGTATGCTCAGTAAAATCATAGGTGTTTTTATTTGGTGGAACGTACTAACTCTACGGAAAACTTGGCTGTACAGCCGTTGTCGGTAGTAATGGTCCTTGTGCCTTTCAGTTTGGTATCGGAAATATCATTAAGCAGGACATTCATTTCCACCTGTTTCCGGGATATGGAATCTGTTTTGAAAGTAAGCCTGATCTCATTATTTTCGAATTTACCGGAATAAACCCTCACCAGGTTATTGTTATTAATGATTTTTGTAGATAAATGGATAGAATCACTGTCGAATTCCCAGGTATCCGTACGCTGGTCACCTACTACATAATCACTGCAATTGGATTCTGTACAGATAATTTTTCCACTCCACGGACCTGAAATTTCTTCCGGCCAGAGAACAATTGTAACGGAATCTTTCTTTGCAAAAATACTGTCTCTCATTTTTAAAAGAGACTGATATTCAGATTCTTTTTTTGCGAATATTTTTTCCTTTTCGAGTAATTGTTTTTCTCTTTCCGTCAGATTTTTTTCCTTTTCCTTATAATCACAGCTGATCAGGAGAAATGAACCTGCAAGAAGTATAAAAAATGTATTTTTAAGCATATTGTGAATGTTGGAGTAAACAATATAGTGAAAAATAAGGAAAATGTGAAATTTGCCTATAGTATGCTTGAATAAGAGAAATTATTGAGATTGGATTGTGTGAACCACCCCGTCAAAAATTCTTTGAATTTTTGCCACCCCTCCAAAGAAGAGAGATATTGAGCTCGCAGGATTACTTTTAGTTTTCTTTTTTTTGCTTTTATCTTATGCAATTTTCTGCTTTCTGAACATTTCCGGTTTATAATTAATGATAAAAACCCCACAGATAATCATAGCTGCCGCCAGAATGAATTTAAGAGAAATTTTTTCATCCATAATGAGCCAGCCCAGAAATATAGCAATCACCGTATTCACGTAAGCAAGGATTGAAACCTGCACCGGAGAAATCTTGGTTAAAGCATAATGAAACGCAAAAAATGCAGCAACAGAACCGAATACAGCCAGATAAAGCATTGCGGAAATACTTTTCAGGGTCCAGTTTTCGAAATTATAGTTTTCTGAAAATATAAATGCAAAAATAACCTGTACCACTCCTGCAAATAAAAACTGATAAAACAGGTTCAGGGTAATATTACCACTCTGGATATTGAGTTTTTTTGTAAAAATAGTTCCTGAGGCCCATCCGGAAATGGCGCAGAATAAAAAGATCATTCCCATTCTGTATTCCGGATTTGCGAGATCCTGTATACCGTCCCAGAAAATCAGAAGTATCCCGCTGAAACATAAAAGAACCCCTGAAAGAGCCCGGAAACTGAATTTCTGCAAACCCACCGCTACACTGCCCAAAAACACCAAAATAGGGGAGCAGGCACTGATTAAAGAGGCCAGGCTGCTGGATACCGTTTCTTCAGCTACGGTTGTCATTCCGTTAGCTACAATCAGCATCAGCGAAGCAAAAATGACCTGATAACCCAGGTTTTTCCAGCCTATCCATTTGAATTCTTTTCTTGAAAGAAGAATAACAAGCATAATGATCGCTGCCAGAAACTGACGGATTCCCGCCACAAACCATGCAGGGATAGTCTCCACAGCAACACGGATAGCCAGAAAGGTAGTTCCCCAGACAACAGCAACGGTGATAACGGCAAAAATAAGTTTATAATCTTTCAATGTGAATTTAAGTATAACATACAAATATACCTGTTATGAAATAAAACGGAGGGGTACAGTTGCTGCGATTTTTGGAGATACAGATTTAAGATTAGGGGCTGGGAGAAGGAAGATAGATGCGGGAAGTTGCTATGGATCGGAGATCAGAATATTGATTTATAGTTGTTTCTTTCGGCTCCAATAACTTTTTCTTTCAGCTTTAAACCTTCTTAACTTAGGAATGCACGTGGATATTATTTAAAAAAAGACTTTTATTTTTTATCTTTGACAATCTAATAAAAATTGAAGATGGTAGGAATTATTATGGGCAGCCAGAGCGATCTGCCGATTATGGAACAGGCAGCAAATTTTTTGAAAAGCCTTGATATTCCATACGAACTGACGGTAGTTTCAGCACACAGAACACCCGAAAGAATGTTTGATTATGCAAAAACAGCTAAGGAAAGAGGTCTTAAAGTAATTATTGCGGGAGCAGGAGGAGCAGCACACCTTCCGGGAATGGTGGCCAGTTGCACAACGTTACCTGTGATAGGGGTGCCAATTTTATCAAGCAATTCTATTGACGGCTGGGATTCTGTACTCTCCATCCTTCAGATGCCGGGCGGGATTCCTGTAGCGACTGTAGCTTTGAACGGTGCTTTAAATGCAGGGATTTTAGCAGTAAAGATCTTAGGAAGCGCAGACGAGGCAATTGCTGAAAATCTTCAGAAATACCAGGATTCTTTAAAAGATAAAGTGCTGGGAACCGTTGATGATATTAAAGCTCAACATCCTAATCAATATGACAAGTAATATTAATGGTGAATAGGCAATTATGAATTTGCCATCTTTTTTATCCTTAAAAAAACAAGGAAATTACTGTTGGTAAATAAAAATTCAGATAAATAAAAAACGCTCCACATTCGGAGCGTTTTCTGTTTATTCCTGGATCATATTGTCCCTTGTATTTTTCTGTACGGAAATGGCTCCGAAAAGTGCAAGGAGAAATGCAAATGCATAAAATCCTTTTTCACTGGGAAGTATGGTTGCGTTCCAAAGTCCTATAGCCAGCAGTACAATGGAAGAAAGCGTTGCAAACCAGCAGATGCCATAATAAATATCTGTTACCGGAATATTTTCCAGTCTGTCGCGTACAGCTTTCTGCAAGGAAACTACAGCAAAAAGGCCATAAAGAAGGATGGTAAAATAATAACCTTTTTCATTCAGCTGCATTTCAGCTCTGGCAAGTCCTACAATGAAGCCCACCATTCCTGCTCCCAATGCTACCCATGATGCAGCTACGAATGCATTCGATACTCTTTGTTTTTTCATTAATTAAATGTTTTTGTTTGAGGGGCTAAATATATTCATTTTTTCCAGACATAAGGGTCTTGGTACGAAAATATGGGTAAAATACGGTGGCAGAAATTAAGATTTTACGATTCCCGATAGCAGTTGGTTGTGAAACTTAGAGGAAACATCGGAAAAAATAAAAGACTTTCCAGAAACCTGAAAAGCCTTTTATTATATAAGATTAAAAAATATTAATATCTGTAGTACTCAGGCTTGAATGGCCCCTGTACTTCCACACCAATATATTCAGCCTGCTCTGAAGATAGGGTCTCCAGCTCAACGCTTAGTTTTTTAAGGTGTAAAGCAGCTACTTTTTCATCCAAATGCTTTGGAAGCATATATACTTCGTTTTTGTAAGCTGCAGAGTTGTTCCATAACTCGATCTGAGCCAAAGTCTGGTTAGAGAAAGAGTTAGACATTACGAAACTTGGGTGTCCTGTTGCACATCCTAAGTTTACCAGTCTACCTTCAGCAAGAATGATTACTTCTTTACCTTCGATAGTATAGATATCAACCTGAGGTTTCACTTCAGATTTTGTGTGACCGTAGTTTTTGTTCAACCAGGCCATATCAATTTCATTATCGAAGTGACCGATGTTACAAACGATCGCTTTATCTTTCATTTTAAGGAAATGCTCTCCTCTTACGATGTTGAAGTTACCTGTAGTAGTGATGATGATATCTGCATTATCTACAACTGTATCCAGTTTTTTTACTTCGTAACCGTCCATTGCAGCCTGAAGCGCACAAATTGGATCAATTTCAGTAACGGTAACAATAGAACCGGCTCCTCTGAAAGATGCAGCAGTACCTTTACCTACGTCTCCGTATCCGCAAACTACTACTCTTTTTCCGGCAAGCATAACGTCTGTAGCTCTTCTTACAGCATCCACTGCAGATTCTTTACATCCGTATTTATTGTCGAATTTAGATTTAGTTACTGAATCGTTTACGTTGATGGCAGGCATTACCAAAGTTCCGTTCTTCATTCTTTCATAAAGTCTGTGTACTCCTGTAGTGGTTTCTTCAGAAAGTCCTTTGATATCTTTTGTGAATTCAGGGTATTTATCGAAAACCATGTTCGTTAAATCTCCACCGTCATCAAGGATCATGTTCAACGGCTTTCTGTCTTCACCGAAGAATAAAGTCTGCTCAATACACCAGTCAAATTCCTCTTCGTTAAGACCTTTCCATGCATAAACAGGGATTCCTGCAGCAGCAATAGCAGCAGCAGCGTGGTCCTGTGTAGAGAAAATATTACAAGAAGACCATGTAACTTCAGCTCCTAAAGCCACCAGTGTTTCAATAAGAACAGCGGTTTGGATCGTCATGTGAAGACATCCTGCAATTCTTGCTCCTTTTAAGGGTTGAGAGGGTCCGTATTCTTCACGGATAGCCATCAGGCCTGGCATTTCTGCTTCGGCAAGGGTAATTTCTTTTCTTCCCCATTCTGCTAGGGATATGTCCTTCACTTTGTAAGGAACGTATTGTGTTGTAGTACTCATATGTTAATGAATAAGTTTAAATTCAGTTGATAACGAAATGCAAAATTACAACTAATAATTAAGATAAAAAAACGGCTGGGTAAGTTCCTCTTTATGAGATTTAACATTAATTAATATTATTTAGTCTTAATATAAATAACTATTTTTGTTCAGATAAAATTTTATACTATGAATCATAAAAATACCCGGGAAGAGGCCAACAGAAAAGCAAAGCCGGTAGCACCAAAAGTAAAGGAACTGATAGAACGTACCAAAAGTGTGATTTTGGCTACGGTAGATGCGGAAGGAAATCCTAATTCAAGCTATGCTCCTTTTGTACAGGTAGATCATACACTATATATTCTGGTATCTTTTATGGCAAAGCATACCAAAAACCTTGCGGAAGGAAGAAAAGCTTCAGTAATGTTTATTGAGGATGAATCTGCCACGAAACAGATTTATGCCCGTGAACGCTTAACAATAGAGACGATACCTTCCCAGATAGAAAGAGACTCTGAAATATGGAATGCTGTAGTGGCCCAATTAAAAGAAATCCACGGAAAAGTGGTAGATGTTATTGCTGAAATGGGCGATTTTATCCTTATTGCTTTACAGCCTGTAAAAGGTTCTTACGTAAACGGATTCGGAAGTGCTTATTTTGTGGATGAAAATCTTGAAATCCTTGAGCATAGAAATGATGTGAATCATCAGTCTAAATAAGAAAGGAAGAGGGGAGCGGGAAGAAGGAAGTTTATGAAGGTTAAGCTAAAGGATTTTGTTTTTTTTGATGAATAGATTTTCTTAGTTAAAGTCTAAAGTTATTGTATAGACTACCAGTAACCTCCCTCTTCCTGCATCCCTCTTCCATCCCTTTCAACTTCCACATCTTTTCACTACTTTTATCGAATAAAAAAACGATGCCCCTTTACCGAGATTTTTCAGATGACAACGCCACAATCCTCGTATGGAAATATGATGAAAGTGAAGAACTTGATATCAGCGAGCTTCTGGAACCTGAAAACGCCGAAAAGGTAAAAGATTACCATCCTAAAAAACTGCTGGAAGTATTGATGGTACGTAAACTTTTAAAAGGTTTAAAACCTCATTCCAAAATATTATACAAAGAAAGGGAGCCGTTTTTGTCACCTAAAGATGCTGAAATTTCTATCACTCATTCATTTCCTTTTGCCGCGATAGCTATCTCCAAAAACAAAATAGGCATTGATATTGAAAAATTCAATCC
This sequence comes from Chryseobacterium shigense, assembly GCF_014207845.1. Lineage (NCBI taxonomy): Bacteria > Pseudomonadati > Bacteroidota > Flavobacteriia > Flavobacteriales > Weeksellaceae > Chryseobacterium > Chryseobacterium shigense. Next base: position 1,859,269 of record NZ_JACHLC010000001.1, on the reverse strand, counting down.
AAAGATTCTGAGGGTTATTGATAAATTCACTTACGAAAATGAAAGAGGTTTTATTCCTGAGAATAATTCCGTGACGTTTTATACTATAATATGGAGTGTGAAGGAAAGTATGTACAAAATCCATCACTCAAAATACTGGTCTCTCAAGAAAAATTATGAAGTGAAGCCGTTTGAGCTTAAACATCTTCATAAAATAAGCTGCAGGGTTTATGATGAGCAATTTTCAGATGAGTTTAAAGCCAGAGTGGAATTTTTTGATGATTATTGTTTTACGATTGTGGAAGAGTAGAATCTGCCTCGTTTTTGTATTTTTCTATTACTTTTCTCTGCTCTTTGGCAACATCGTAGATCAGTTCCAGGATATCATGGATGTTTTTAAGCTCTGTTAAATGTGATATTTTATCAGGATCTCTTCTGTCAACAAGATCATTTTCCTCAATTTCCGTTTTTCTTTTCAGAAGCATGTCTTCAATGGAGGAGTCTTCCGGTTCCAGGCGGCTTTCCATTTTTAAAGCTTCATTGATCTCGTTTCCGTTTAGCAGAGCAGAAGTCTGCTGCATTTCTGCCTCTATCTTTCTGCTCCAGCTTTCGGCATCAATTTCAGGATATTTTTCATTGTTTTTGGAATATTGAGATAGGGAAGCCGTATATGCCGTGATGAGGTGCGATGTAGCCACAAACTGGTGCACAACTTCCAGTTTTTTCCGTTGATTCTTAGGTTCAGAGATCATTCTCTGAAAATTATCCGAAAGATTGGCCAGTGAAATGATGGCGTTTTTCCTTTTCATTTTATAATCTTCAATATCAAAGCTGCCCTGTAAGAATTTGGAAATAACACTTTCAAAATAGATCAGGTTATCTGCGGCAGATTTTTTCATCAGATCAAGATTCTGGGTATGTTCCCAAACCGGAAGCACAATATAGGATACTGCAAAAGCAATGACTCCAGCGATGAGTGTATCTACAATCCTGTCCTTGAAAATTACATTTACATTTCCGGGGTTTAAAAAATTAAAGCTGAGGAAAATATAAATGGTCATGAACAGTACAGCCCAGAAGTAACGTCCTTTCAGAAAGCTGAAACACATAATCATGCTCAAAAGCAAAATCGTAAATAAAAGAGCGTTGATGTGGATGAAATGCAGGATTGTATAGGCTATAACCGCACCGGCAATAGTTCCGTAAAGACGGAGAAGATTCCGTTTTTTGGTAATAGAGTAGGCGGGCTTCAGTATCGCGGTAATGGTGATTAGTATCCAATATGTATGGCCAAGTCCCAGGAAATTGAACATAGAGAAAAGATACCCTACCAGAAGGGCGGTCGTAATTCTTATCGCATGTCTGAAATGGGATGATGATAGTGAAATATTGTTCCTTAGAACTTTGAAATTGAGCTTTTCTTCATTAGGCATGAATTTTTTTAAATCCAGACCGGTGGAAAGACTTTTGGCCAGTTTAATATCCTGCGAGAAAACCTTATAAATCTCATTGATCTCTTTGGTAATTTCATTGATGCGCATCAGGATCTGGCGGAGAACCATAAAGTTTTCCAGATTATCGGAACTCAGTTGCTTATTGCGAAGCTCAAAATAATGGTAATTGAGGTTTTTCAGCTCAAACTCCAGATCGAATATAGGCTTGGCTCTTGTTCCTATCTGTAAAGAGATCCCGATATTGGTAATTTCTTCGGCAAGCAGGTTGAGGTAATCATGGATATTAACCAGGATCATGCTGTCTTCAAAGCTCTGCTGCAGTTTCTGATAGTCGCTTTCAGATGTCATCAGTTTTTCATGAAGGTCCATTGAATTCAAAAACATCAGCATCAGAAGACGGCTGGTTGTTGTGGATTCATTAACAATGGTTCTGGTCTTGAAAACGGTTTCTCTTGTTTCTTCCTGAAGGTTTTTGATCCCGATCTGCTTGGCAATAACCTGGGTTGTTAATTTATCAAAATCAGGATTTTTCTGATAATAGTTGGCCTTGATCTTTAAAAATTCTGCAAGCTGGAGATAATTTTCCCCGATCATCTGTCCCGCCAGTTTATAAGGCTGGATTGTTGTAACTATAAGAAAGATCAGCAGGAACCATATACAGCCGGATGCGAAGATCAGCAGGCTTTTAAAAATATTACCTCCCGTAAGATGCCCATCGATAAAAATCGCCAAAACAACAAGGGATAATGAACCTACAGCAGCAAGCCTCTGTCCGTAAACCCCAATGAGAGAGAAAAATATCCCGAATACAATAATTTCTGTGATGACCAGAATTTTAAAATTCATGACCAGGCTGGCAATAAGCGCCACAAAAACAAAACAGACTATAGCAAATGTTAGAGCGTTTCTTCTTCTGATAAAAGGGCCGGGCTGATCACAAAGGGCAACAAAGCTGGTTCCAAGCGGAAAAAGGAAATATTCTTTCAGGATTCCGAAGTGGGCGAGAACCAAACAGGGCAGAACAGTTGCCAGTGTAATTCTGATGGCAGAATATACATATTGACTGGTAACGAATTTTTTGAGTTCTGCTGAATAATTCATACTGCAAAATTAATTATTGAAAACAACAAAAACCTTATAAAAGTGAGACTTTTGCAAACTTATATATTATATTTCTGTAATAGCCGGAGAGTGAATTGTGAATTTTGCTTTACAAGTTTGAAGTTAATTCTTTACCGGCATAAAAAAAGCCTCATCATGATGAGGCTTTTTTATACTGTATAATGTTTTTAATAATCTACATTAGATGTTTCGTCACCAATGTTCCAGGTAAGACCGAAACGAAGCGTGTTATCCAAAGCAGTATTGATTTTTGACATATTGATCAGGTAAGAAACATCAAGCCCGAAAGAACGGTATTTTAATCCGATACCGGCAGTAGCAAACTGTCTTGCTCCCTGCTCTTCACTTTCGTGGAAGTAACCTGTTCTTACAGAGAATGCATTGTCATAAGAATATTCCAAAGCACCACTGTACATGATACTGTTCTTGTTTTTGAAAGATTTTCCGATTCCGGCGATAGGACCTACGTTAGGAATCTCATATCTGGGTTGTCTTGTATTAGGATCTATTCCTACATATTCTGATCCGGGAACAAGAATTTTTGAACCTTCTACACTAAGCCCGATTCTGTTCATATCATCCATATACATATCGTATCCAATTCCTAATCTGGCCATAGTAGGCAGGTAAGATCTGGATTCTTCATTTCCTGTATAATCTAATTTCGGACCTAAGTTCTGGATTGCGAAACCGGCATTTACTTTACCGTCATATCCTCCGAAACTTGAAAATCTTGGAGAGGTATAGTATCCTGAAACATCTACGGCAAAACTGTTGGCAGCTTTAAGGGTAGTGTCTGTGTTGAAACCTCCGGCTAAATCTGAACGGATGAATCTACCGGTAACAGCCATTGAGTAAGAATCTGAAAGTTTCAGACCGTAAGCAACGTCAATGGAGAATTCATTAGGCTTTGAAGTACCCATAGAAGTTACTTCTGAACCTACCAACTGGGTAAGGTCTACTTCACCCATGTTGAAATAATAGATACTTGCAGAGATTGTAGATCTTTCTTCCTGTCCTAAAAATTTATGGAATGCACCATATAGTAAAAATACATCATTGGTAAGTTTCCCCATATAAGGTGTATAGTTAAGACCTATAGAAGAACTTGTTCTGCTAAAAGGATATTTTGCCGCATTCCAGAATTGTGAAAATGCATCCGGTGAAGTTACCACCCCCTGGTCTCCCATACCTCCAGCTCTTGCATCTGGTGCAATTCTTAGAAAAGGAGCTCCGGTCAATACTGGATTTATTTTACTTAAATCTTGCGAATAGCCTAAAAAACCAGCACTTAAACCAAATCCCAAAAGCAGTTTAGTAGTTAAATTCATATGTTGTCTTTTATATATTATCAGTTTTTTATAAATATTATTATCTATGTATTATTTAATTTATTTCAAAAGTACCATTTTTTCTACAGCTGTAGCACTTCCTTTGCATTTTTCTTGATTTTGACTTTTTGCAAATATCTTAAAAATATACGTACCTTTTGCAACAGTTGCCCCAAAATCGTCTCTTCCGTCCCATTCAATTGCCTGGCGTGGCGTTCTAAAGCCCTGTAGGAACGGTTCTGCAACTACCGGCTGAGATAAAGTTCTTACTAATTTTCCTGTTATGGTATAAATTTGAACATTTACATCTAAAATATCATCGCAGTTATGCTCAAACTGGATGTATGTTTTATTGGTAAACGGATTCGGCCAGTTCAGCGGTCTGTTGATGATCAGATGCTGATCGGTTTCATCCTTAACTTCAAAGTTTAACGTAGCAGTTGTAGAATTATTGTTTATATCCCAAACTTTAAATGTTAATTGGTGCTGTCCTATTGCAAGATTTCTGAAAGGGTAAGTTACATTTCCTTTCTGATAATCTGCAAGCCCCGGGCTTAAACATCCGTTTCCTTCCCCTGAGGCAAAGAAATCATTCAGAATAATTGTATTGATGATCTGTCCGTCAAGGTAAACCGTAACATCATGACCCACACCCGATCCTGTAGAGTTGATTCCTGTGTCATCTGTAATACAAGCCAAAAGCATCGGATTCTGGTTGGTGATTCCTCCGTCTGCAAAATTGGTGTTATTCATATACAGTTTTACTTTTGGAGGTTCATTATCATTGATTCCGTTGGGATTGATATCTCCTACCTGTACTGCCTGATTATTGAATACATCTGTTGCCCTGTTATCTGCATAACCCAATATTCTTCCCTGTCCTACAGCATAGTTGATATCTTTCGGAACATAGAATTCCACGTTAAATACTCCGTTTACAGCTGTTCCTGAAGCTTTAACAATAGCGCTTCCTTCTTCTGTATAATCCATAACAGGAGCTAATACTCCGTCGTTATTTAAAGTTTTTTTGTTTAATCTCTTATCAAAAATATTGATGGAAACCCTTCCGTTGAATGTTGTGTTCAATGTTCCGTTAGGATTATTGATGTGGCCTTTCACTTTAATGAAATCCAATCCTCTGATAAGTCCCGGAACAGGAGATTCTATGTTATCTATTACAAGCTGTCTCTGAGGTCTGCTCAGTTTCATAGCCGGATCTCCAAGTAAATTTACTTTAAGGTGGTCGATGCTGGATCCCTTTTGTTTTTTAGCATTTAAATGAGCATATCCTAGAGTTTCAAAATCATCATTGACTAATTTGAAAATATTCTTGGTATAAAGATCAGTAAAGTTACGTCCGTAATCTACTCCAATAGCACGGCTTGAAGTAATCATAGCTGCAGTACCCCCTTGTTTAAGTTTAATAAACTGTTCTCCTGCAGAAGATGTATTAGGCTCATCCCATAATGTAAATTCGCAGGTAATAGTAGATACAAACGGAAATCTGCTGTATACATTGGAGAAGTTATTGGAATTCTGAATCTCGGTACTTGTCAGTACTCTTTCCTGTGCCCATCCGTTGATACCTCCATGTCCGAAATAGAACAGATAAAGACTGTTCCCGATGTCATTTGAAATGGCCTGGGTCACCTGAGGAAATCTTTGTCCTGCTGCAGTACTTTGGGCAGGGAAAGCATCCAGATACAACTTTCTTACGTTATATTCTTTCAGGTCTTGCTGTCCGGGCTGTTCAAAAATACTGGACAACGTATTATTCATTACTTCATGAAAAGGACTTCCGCCGTCTTTATCATCATCTACCACAAAATCAAGCTTCATTCTCCATTCTCCGAAAGGGGATGACTGTCCCGGAAGAGCATTGTAATAAGCAAGAGTTTTATTGATCATATTTCCGGCTTCCGTCACGTTAGCGGCAGGAATTCTCCCTACAGGCAGGTCCGGCAGGTTATTTTCAATAGAAGATGTAGTCTGCGGCTGTGTCATTACAATATAATCATCCGTTACAAAAGAACCTACAAAATCTGCTGAATTCTCACCTTCGTAGCTGGAAACAATATTGGAATTCCCTGAGATTCTGTTTTTATAATCATAAGAGGCATCTCCTAAAATGAACACATATTTAAGTCTTGCGCTGTTATTAAGTTTGGTTACAAAATCTCTTATTGCCGTAAGATCCCTGCTTCCGCTTCCGAATTCATTGTAAATTTTAGAAGCATCCACAACCTCTACCGTATAATTGTTTTTGGTCTGATGATAGCTGGCCAGTCTCTGTGCCTGTGCCATCATCTCAGGAACTGTAATAATAAGGTAATCTACATTCTGTAGTCCTGAAAGGTCCTGGTTCGCAACTCTTTCCACAAACTGTGGGTTGTAGGCGGCATCCGCACGGAAAGCTACAAATTCGTTATTGAAATTAGGATCTGAAGTAATATAACCGAAGTTAAAATTTCCTGCACCTGCCTTGTTTACTCTTCTGTTGGCATTCGTAATATCAGTTACATCCCATACCTGTTCAAGGTTTGCAGCATTGGTAATACCGAAACCGTAGCTGATATTGGTTCCGCTGATAAGCGAGAAATCTCTGAAGCTTAACTGTGATCCGTTGAAAGTAAGGTTTTCTTTATACTGTACCTCCGCATAATCGAAATGGAAAGCTCCGTTAGGATTTACGGAAATATTAGGAGCATAATTCAGGGTAATCTGGTTTCCGCTCAGATTGGATATTGTTCCGTCATATTTCATCTGATAAAAATCAAATCCATAAGTTGGGGTATTAGCCGGAACAGACTGAGTGATCGGATTGAGATTATTGATCTTAAATTCAACTGAATTCTGCTGTGATCTGTAGCCTACTACCTGTGTTCTGTATTTTATAACATCACCGGGCTGTATAGGTGAACCGGTGGTAAATGTAACCGCTTTGTCTGTATTGAACGGCGCCTCTTCCACCCAGATTCTTCCTACTTTTAAAAGATTTATCTGGTCATTGTTGATTACCTGATAATTATCGTATCTGTTAATCAGGCTCCCTGCCGGCAGATTGACATCAACCGGTTGCACTCTTTTGCCGGCACCTTTATCAAAATTAATAAAGTAGTAAGAAAAATCTTCATATATATTTTTGAGATTATTGCTTCTGTCTGTTCGTGTATCTATTCTTTTGAAGCCATTTCCGTTAGATGTATCATAAAGATTGTATCCGTTTGGCCCCTGGGCATAGAACAGGGCATAATCTCCGTCATTCCATACACCGTCTTCTTCACCTACCACCTGGATGGCATTTTCCTGAAGTGCGCTGTATTTTGTATCCTGGTTGTATTCAGGAAGCATTACACCGCCGTTTCCATAGATCCTGAAATTTTTCGGATTTACAGAAGCCGGATTAATACCGTTATCTCTTAAAAACTGTGCCGTAATTTTAAAGATCCCGGATCTGTCTACTTTGATTTTATAAAAACCTCCGGAAGCAAGAGGATTGTTAGTTGTTCCTATTTTATTTGCATTGCCCGATCTGAAATTATTGGGAGCTGCTGTTTCAGAAATGTTGAATGAAGAAAGTCTTTGGATACGACCCTTTACATTCTTAAATAAAGCCACACTGATGCTGGCATATCTCTCTCCCTCCAATGTATAATAGGCCACATCTGCAACTTCGTAATCCGGTAGCCTGCCTTTGTCAAGATCATATAAATCCTTACTGGAAACGTTTTCCCAGGCCATATCCGAAACTTTCAGCTGCTTTTCTCCTATTTTTTGTTTAGTTATGATAAAAACATTATTTTGGCTGAACGAAAAACCTTCATTTTTGAAATTTGGAAGATTTAATTTTGTTTCACCAAAATCCTGGATTTTAGAGCCTTCCCATTCTATGGCTTTTCTCTGGGCCCAAAGTGTTGATACAAAAGAGAATAGTAATAAAAAGGTGATTTTTTGTTTCATGTTTATTATTGAAATTTCTGAATTACAAATAAAATGAAAATTTTAGAATTAAATTGTGATACAATAAAATTAATTTGTTAACGTTTTTCAAAAAAATCAAATGTTTACTTGATTTATTGAATAATTTATTTTTTCTTTGTACTTTGAAAATATTTATATCGACTATGAAAAAACTAAAGTTGTTTTCATTAATAGCATTAAGTTCTACACTTGCATTAACCAGCTGTGGCGGATCCGGGACCAGCAAAGGAGGCGGTACTAAAAAATTTGTCAGCAAGACAGGTTGGAAACCAAACGAAAAACAAGGTTGGTTTTTTGCAGGAAAGCAACAAAAACAGAAGGGGTGGCCAGGAATGGTATATGTAGAAGGTGGAACTTTTACAATGGGATTAGTGAAAGATGATGTTATGCATGATTGGAATAACACACCGCGCAGAATGCAGGTAAGTTCATTCTTCATCGGAGAAACAGAAATTACTAACTACGAATACCGCGAATACCTTACATGGTTGAAGTACGTATTTCCACCAAGTGACCCTAGCTTCAAGGAGATCTACAACGGTGCTTTGCCGGATACTCTTTTATGGGACAACAAATTAGCCAGAAACGATTATAATGAAACTTATCTTCGTTCTCCGGAATTCGATTACTACCCGGTAGTAGGAGTTTCCTGGACTCAGGCAAACAGATATTGTGAATGGCTTACAGACAGAGCGAATGAAAAAGCTTTAATGCAGGCCGGAGTTATTGCTAAAGATTTGTATATCAACGAATCCAATAACCAGGGTGGAACTGCATTCAATATGGATAAATTCAAAGCGAATGATCCGGAAATGCAGGGATATATCAACGAGAAAAGAATGCAGCAGAAATCCGGTATGAAAACAACCAACCAGAGACTTCTTGCAGCAAACAGAGCTCCTAACGCTTCAATGGTTCAGAAGTTCAGACTTCCTACCGAAGTTGAATGGGAATATGCAGCTCTTGGTATGGCCAAAAACAGAGAGTATAACCAATATTTAGGTAAAAAACCTGAAATTGAAACTCTTACAGGTAAAAAAGGAAGAGATAAAGGAATGTACCTTGAAAACTTCAAAATGGGAAGAGGTGACTATTCCGGTATCGCAGGATGGAAAAATGACGGAGCTGCACAGACAGCAGACGTAAGACAATTCCCTTCTAACGATTTAGGAATCTACGGTATGTACGGAAACGTTTCTGAATGGACTGCCGATGTATACAGACCTATTATTGATGAAGATTTCAGCGATTTCAACTATTATAGAGGTAATATGCCTCAGGCTATCGTAAAAAACGGAGACGGAACTTACAAAATGATTGATGAGGGTACCATTAAATATGATACTTTATCAGACGGAAGATTAGTTTACAGAGGTCTTCCGGGACAGTTTGAAAGAGAAACCGTTGCCGATCTTAGAAACTACAGAGATGGTGACAGACAGTCTTCTTTAGAATATTACAGAGCTTCAGACTCAGCTTCTTCATTTGATATGTACAATTCTCCTCAAAAAAGATTTATTGTAGATGGAGCAGGAAGAGTAAAACTTCAGAAAGATACTAAAGACAGAACTTCTGCGGTATCCAATGATGTAAGAGTTGTAAAAGGAGGTTCTTGGCAGGATACAGCATATTGGTTGGATCCGGGACAAAGAAGATTCAAAAATCAGGGCAAGGCTTACGGATGGATCGGTTTCCGTGTTGCGCAAGATGCTAGAACTAACGATAAAGGTAGAACTAGAAGATAATATTTATCAAAAAATACTTATAAAAAACCTTCCGGATTTCCGGAAGGTTTTTTTATTTTTGAACTATGAATATAGAACAGTTTTATCCTTTATTTTTACAGTCAGATAAAGTGACTATCGACAGCAGAAAAGTCGGTAAAAATGATATTTTCTTTGCCTTTTCCGGTGAAAACTTCAATGCTGCAACCTTAGCGGAAAAAGCTGTTGATGATGGGGCTTTGGCCGTGATTGTAGAGAAACAGGAATTTGAAAATAAAGACAGAAATATTTTCTATGTTCCTTCTACACTGGAACTTCTTCAGCAACTGGCAATTCACCATAGAAATCAGCTTAAAATTCCTGTTATAGGACTTACAGGAAGTAACGGAAAGACAACTACGAAAGAAATCATACATGCAGTTCTTTCTGAGAAATTCAACGTACAGTATACTTCCGGAAACTTAAATAATCATATTGGAGTTCCGTTAACCATACTTTCAATCAAGCCGGAGCATGAAATGGCAGTAGTGGAAATGGGAGCCAATCATCAGAAGGAGATTGAACTTTTATGCACTATTTCACAGCCGGATTTCGGATATATTACCAACTTTGGAAAGGCTCATTTAGAGGGATTCGGTGGATTTGAAGGAGTAATCAAAGGCAAATCTGAATTATATGATTATTTGAAAAATCATCATCAAACCATTGTTGTCAACGAGAATGATCCTATACAGGTAGAAAAAACTGAAAATTATACTCCAAAGATTACCTTTGGGAAAGATAATTCTGATTATCATTTCGGATTACTTTCCGAAGAACATTTTGTAGGATTGGAATATCAGGATACAAAAGCAGTTTCAAAACTTACAGGTGAATATAATTTTACCAACCTTTGTGCAGCCGCCAGTCTGGGACTTCATTTCGGGATCAGTTTTGAACAGATCAGCCATGCTATTGAGAATTATACTCCAACGAATATGCGTTCGCAGGTTGTGAAAAAAGAAGGAAGAACTTTGGTTCTGGATACCTACAATGCCAATCCAAGCTCTATGAATGCATCTCTGCATAATTTTGCAACTTTTGAGGGAAGCAAGACTGTTATTATCGGTGATATGCTTGAATTGGGAGAGGAGAGTGGAAAAGAACATCAGAATATCCTGAAGCTTGCCAGGGAATTAGCTTTTGACCAAATTATAACTGTAGGTAAGCATTTCAAAACTGTTGATTCTTCGTCACTGTCTTTTGAAAATACAACAGAATTAATACAATATCTCCAACAGAATAAAATTCATTCTGAAAATATCCTTTTAAAAGGTTCACGGGGGATTGCGCTTGAAAAATCTATTGAATTTATTTAAGCCTTGAGTACTGAAATTCCTTTACAATCAGTTTAATGTTTTTGAAAGTACTTGGGAAAACTTCATCCTCTATCTGGGTGGTGTTTTTCCAGGCTACTTCAGTAATCCCTTCTTCTATCTGAGGTTTTGAGGTATCTTCCCCATTGAAATTCATTTCAAACCAATGGGTACATTTAAGGATTTTTTCACCGTTTCTTTCGATATAAATGTGATAGGTTGTATTGATAAATTTCACTAGCTCCACATCCTTTAATCCGGTTTCTTCTTCAATTTCCCTTACAGCCGATTCTTCTCGGGATTCGCCCTTTTCCATTTTACCTTTCGGAAGATCCCATTTGCCCAATCTTTTAATGAAGAGAAGTTCTCCCTGAGGATTGTTTACCAAACCTCCGGCAGCTTCTATAATCCTGAAAAGCTTTTGAAACTCTGCCCAGATTTCTTCAATATTCTCACCAAAAACATTTAATTCTTTTAATGATGTATTTTCCAGAAGATCCAGAGCGATCTCCAGACTTGTGACGTTTTCATATCTAAGTACCTTTTCTAAGTTTTCAGATTGCTTAGACAGTAATAATTTTTTTTCGTTCACAAAAACTTTATACATATATTTGTAAGAATTAGAATTTAAATACAAAAATAAAAAAATGAATTTAGAAGGACGAAAAATTATTGTCAATAAATCATCTAAAGAGCTGTCTGAAATATTGAAATACCCTGAAAACTATAAAGATTTTATGCCAGACGGTCTTCAGAAATTTGAAACAAGAGATAACGGATTCAAATTCGGACTTCAGGGCATGCCGGAAATCGCTTTGAAAATAGATGAAGTGAATGAGCAGAAGGCAGTTTTGAAATCGGCAAGTTCAAGTCTGGATTTTTCATTAACAGCTACCTTAAACCCTGTGAGTGAAAATCAAACTGAGGTTCAGATGCTTTTTGAAGGAAAATTCAACCCTTTTATCAAAATGATGGTAGAAAAACCGCTTCAGAACTTTATCAATACATTAACAGATAAGATCGAAGCTTATAAATAATAAAAGAACCTTCAGCAATGAAGGTTTTTTTATGCCAAAACCCCGGAACTGTGATCTTCAGTACTTCCGGTTGCGGAAGAAAGAACGTTGTTTTCGTTATTCATCTTTAAAACGCCCATAAAAGCAAAGATAAGTGCTTCTTTATAATCAATGATCTCCTTTTCAGGAATGATGATTTGCGATTCTGTTTTTTCTCTGATTTTTTCAATAAGATAAGTGTTGTAGCTTCCTCCGCCAGTACAAAGAACATTCTGTAAATTGTTTTGATTGATAATATCTGAGATCTGTAGGGCTGCATGCTCAGTAAAAGTAGTAATGGCATCTTCAGCTTTATTACTTTCCAGAAGTGGAAAAATAAACTCATTGCACCATTCAATACCTAGAGATTTAGGATGGGGCTGGCTGTAAAAATCTAAGGAATTAAGTTGTGCTAAAAGTTCATCATTAATTCTGCCTTTTCTTGCAAGATCGCCATTTTCATCAAAGTTTTTATTGAATTTCCGGGCAAGTCTGTTCAGTACGATATTTACCGGAGCAATATCAAATGCTATTCTTTTGCCGTTCTGTTTTAAAGAGATATTGGAAAATCCGCCCAGATTTAAGCAGGCATCATATCCAGAAAAAAGCAGTTCATCACCAATAGGAACTAAAGGCGCTCCGTTTCCTTCCATGAGCACATCCTGACTTCTGAAATCATAGATAACAGGAAGTTTTGTTTCTATTTTAATGGCTCTGCCGTCTCCAATCTGTAGTGTAAATTTCTTTTCAGGCTGATGAAAAACCGTATGGCCGTGAGATGCGATCAGGTCGATATTTTCAAGCTGATTACGGTGGATAAATTCTTTAACTTTCTCCGCCAAATAAAAACCATATTCTGAATGAAGTTCCAGTAATTCCTGTGAAGACAAATGGATAGAGTTTCTGAGCTTATCTTCCCAGTGCTGGGGATAGGGAAGAGTTTCGGCATTTAAAATCTGAAAATTCCAGTTATTCTTTTTTTCAAAAGAAGCAAAACATAGGTCCAGACCATCCAGACTGGTTCCGGACATAAGCCCAATAGCCTGAAACTTCATATTACTGCGGTGTTTTTTTTTCTTCGAGCCTTTTTGTACTGAAATCTCCCGAGTTATTAAAGAAAGCATATTCGGAGAAATCATCTTTGGCGGTCATACCATTGGCGCCAACCAGCGTAGAACCGTCCTCCATAGTAACATACACTGTATCTTTAGTGTAAATCCTGTTTTTTTTCTGATCCCAGTAAATGCTCTGCATGGCAAAGCGCTGTCCTTCATTAGTAGTAATTTTTACATCACCTTTTGCCTCATAAAATTTTTTGTACTCAAAAATACGGGCATATTTAGCGGTAATTTTACCGGGTATTTTAGGTTTCTTTTTGTCGTAAAATTCTATATTGATGCCTTTTCTGGCTACTACATAGGGGCTGTCGATCAGTTCATATTTTTCGATGATCGGGGCTTTAGCTTTCAGAGAAATAAAACCTGAATCCCGCTGTATAATATTGGCATTATTGATAATCTGTGACGGGAAGTTCTTGTTTTTATTGCCGTTGGCTTTGGTAAGATCTTCTTCACAGGATGTCAGTATAAAAAATATAGCACAACTAAAAAGGCATGCTATATTTTTATATGATATTTTTTTTGAAAAATTCATTTTAATTGTACAGAGCCTTTCTGAACCATCTGTCAGCAAAATTGAAGCCGACTTTCAGATTGATGTAATTCTGGTTGATCAGGTCATTTTTAAGAGTTCCTCTCTTTCCGAGTTCCACACCTAGTTCAAGACCGCTCATTCTTGTAATACTGCTCGTTTTGAATGGTAGCAATACTCCTCCGGAGATTCCGAACTTATTGATGCTGGTACCGTTTATTTTAAGGCTTCCTCTCTCATAAAATGCTCCGTATCGATAAGTTACTCTTGAGAAATAGCTTCTGAAGTTGTTGTAATTCGGTAAATACCATCCTCCGGCAGAAATTCTGTAGGTATCCTGGAAATCAAAAGTTTTTCCGAAATAAGAAATATCTTCTCCCTTTTTATAATCCAGCTGTCCTGAAAAGAACCAATGATTTTCGCTTCCGTACCCAACACCTATTGAGGCCTGTAACGGAAGAAGGTTTTTAGAACTTGTACTTTTCTGGTCTATGATTGTTTCCAGAGCTTTAACGGTTTGTGCTGCATCAGAATATACATAGGTACTGTTCACATAATCAGTAGTCATATTGCTTGTATTTCCAAATGTAGCAGTAGCTCCGATGGTTAATTTTTTGTCAGTACGTGTATTTAGGCTCTGGTAGCTACCACCAAGCGTAAAGTTAAAGTTTTTAATACTGTTTTTGGTTTCGTAGCCATTGATGTATTCAGCATTTAAAAATCCGTCTTTATCGAAAGATCTAAGCTCGTTCAAATCGTAAAGGTTTCCGAAATAAAGGTTAGCCCTTAAACCCACCGCAAAATTCTGATCGATTTTATATGAAACAGCTGCCTGTGCAGTGTTCAAAGTTCCGCTTCCTTTAAAACGATTGGTGTAATATCCGTCTTGTGTGACAACATCGTCTATGGTGACGTATCTAGGAGTACTATTTACAATATCGTAACTCTTCGAGCTGTAAGGCTGATAAGAAAGTCCCATCTTTACCTTTGGTGACAATGGAAAAGCTAATGAAATATTGGAAAGATACGTAGAATGTTTGGTAGACTTCGTATCATGATAATTTGTTTTGAAGTAATTGTTTTCGTTGGTAGCCTCCAGCTTGATGCTTGTAAGCTCGAAATTAGAGTTATTCGCAGGGTTTGCGAAATTGAAGCTGCTCGTGAAATCACTGATATAAGCAGTAGATATACCACCCATAGAGGCAGTTTCAATCGTATTATCATATTTTACATCTCCAATTCCATAGGTTGCATACGGAGAGTTACTTATACTCTGTGCATTTAGGAAGTATCCAACTGATATGAATGATACTGCAAAGATTTTTTTCATTCTTTATTTTTAAAACAATGCGCAAATATCTTAAATATTAATGAATTGTAAAAATTATATGTGGTTAAAGTTTGTTAAGGGCCTTTCCCTGCACGAAAAATTGAATTTTCACTAATAAAAACAGTAATTATTTGATACAAAAAAGACCTTTCATCTTTCATTACAAGAAAAAAGAGAAGCGTATTATGATAAAGCAGGAATGTTTTTCATTTCGAAAAAATACATCAAATTTTTAATCACAGATTTCACTGATTTGCACAGATGTTTAGGTTATACGTTATTGAAATTGTTTAAATTATACGCAATCATCTGTGCAAATCAGTGGTAAATATCAAAGAATGAATTATTATATGACTTACATCAGTTATTTTATCTGAAGCACAGACCTGCTGTGACTGAAATTTTCAAAACTGAACTTTCCATGATATTTCCCCATCCCTGAAGTTCCCACACCTCCGAAAGGCAGATAATGAGATCCTACATGAATAATAGCACTGTTGATTTCCGCATCACCACTTGTTGTACGGCTTAAAATATCATCTGCAAATGCCTGGTTTTCCGTGAAGACATATAATGCCAATGGTTTTGGACGGTTATTGATCTCTTCCAGCGCTTCATCAATATTGTTGTAAGTCATAACCGGTAGGATAGGACCAAAGATTTCCTGCTGCATCACCTTATCATCCCAGGTCACATGATCCATAAGGGTAGCTTCAAAATGACGGGTATCAAGATCATAACTTCCACCATAGATCACTTTTTCGGGTGCAGCTTCCAGATAACCTGCAAGATGTCTGATCTGGTTCTGGTTGACA
This sequence comes from Chryseobacterium shigense, assembly GCF_014207845.1. Lineage (NCBI taxonomy): Bacteria > Pseudomonadati > Bacteroidota > Flavobacteriia > Flavobacteriales > Weeksellaceae > Chryseobacterium > Chryseobacterium shigense. The sequence goes on along the minus strand of NZ_JACHLC010000001.1, from coordinate 1,843,473 downwards.
ATTTTTCCTATTTTCCCTAAAGATCCGTTAGGATAAGTATTTTTTAAATAAGCTATGAATTTTTCAACGAAAAGATCTTTAACAGATTCATGAATGTAAATATAGTCAGGAGCAACACACGTCTGGCCGCAATTGATCCATTTTCCGTAAGATATTCTTGCTACTGCCTTATCCAGATCTGCATCATGATGAACAATTGTAGGAGATTTCCCTCCAAGTTCCAGGGTTAAAGGAATAAGCTGTTCGGCAGCAGCCTTCATTACGATTTTTCCGACATTAGGACTTCCTGTAAAGAAAATATAATCGAAAGGAAAGCTCAACAGTAATGTATTTTCTTCAATAGCTCCCTGAACCACTGCTACATAAGATTCATCAAAAGATTCTCTTATGATATCTTCAAGAACTTTGGCAACATGAGGAGTATTTTCCGAAGGTTTGATAATAGCTGTATTTCCTGCAATCAAAGCTCCGATAAGCGGGCTGAACGTCAGTTGAACCGGGTAATTGAAAGGCCCGATAATATAGTTTACCCCATAAGGTTCATATATTATTTTGCTTACCACTTCGGCTCCGGATGGATGCGGTTTCGATTCTACCGGAGTAGGTTTTGCCCATTCATCAATATTCTCCAAAAGATAATCAAGCTCACTGAGTACAATCTGGATTTCCACATATTCTGCCTCTTTTCTGCTTTTCCCCAGATCAATATCCAGAGCTTCACACAAAGCATCGGTATGACCGGAAAATACTTCCCTGAATTTTCTCAACTGTGTTTTTCTGAATTCAATATCCTTAGTCTGATTGGTTTTGAAGAAAGCTTTCTGCTTCTGAAATATTTCTTTTATTTTTTCTTCTGTTTCTTTAGTCATTTTTTAATGTATTAAGTGATTGAAATAGGTTCTGGTTGTAAAAATAATTTGGTAAAATTTACCGGACAAATGTATTGCTAAAAACTATATTGCGCGCAATTTAAATTGGAGATTTATTCTAATAATATTATTGATGTTTCCTATAAACAATAATTAAACCAGAATAATAAACCATGCATTATATTAAACAGACTTAATTTTCTCCAATGAGATAAGATTTTTTATCTTTGGAACATGAATTGGGAGAACATCGCCGGACAAGAAAATCTGAAAAAACTTCTTCGGGAAAGCATTGCTGAAAACAGAGTGAGCCATGCCCAGCTTTTTTTAGGAAAAGAAGGATATGGAACATTTCCAATGGTATTGGCCTATGCCAAAGAAATCTTTAGCCAGGAAAATGAGCATGCCGCTTCGAAAGTAGAGCATTTGAACCATTTGGATCTACATTTTAGTTTCCCTGTTTTTACCGATAATAAAAACTCCTTAAGCAAAAATAAATTCGAGGATTTCCGGGAAATGATTATGGATTCTCCCTATGCAAGCTATGATGACTGGACTGCCTTCCTTGAATCAGAAAACAAACAGCTTTTTATTTCCGCAGATGAAATTGATGATCAGAATCAAAAATTTTCCTTAAAAAGCTTTGAAGGAGGAACTAAAATCCTGATCGTATGGAGAGCCGATAAAATGAACATTGCTGCGGCCAATAAATTTCTGAAATTTTTGGAAGAACCGCCGGCAAAAACCCTTATACTTCTTACTGCTGAAACCGCCAATGATATTCTTCCCACCATTCTTTCCAGAACACAAATCGTGGAAGTTCCGAGGATCGGTGATGAAGATCTGGAAAATTACCTTAAAAAGAGCTTTCAGCTTTCAGAAGACAAGATAAGAGAAGTTGTTCATGAAGCCCAGGGAGATCTCAACGAAGCTCTTAAAATTTTAAATTCGGGACACAAAAGTGACGAATTTGAAAAGCTTTTTATCCAATGGGTGAGAGATGCATTCATGGTTAAAAAGAAACCTCAGTTCCTTAAAAGTATTATCTTCTGGGCAAGAGAAATTGCAGGCTGGAACAGGGAGAAGCAGAAAAATTTCCTTAACTACTGTTCAGAAATATTCAGACTTGCCTTACTTCAGAATTATCAATCTGACAAATTGGTTTATAAAAAGATCGATGCGGAAGGATTTAACTGGACAGGCTTTTCCAAATTTATAAGCGGAGCCAATATTGAAAGTATTCTGGAAGAGATCAATACGGCAGACCTTCACCTGACAAGAAATGGAAATCCTAAGATTGTCTGGACAGATCTGGGAATAAAATTGTCACGTTATATTCACAAAAATTCGTAACGCATTATATATCTTCTGGTTTTTAAGACCAAAGATTCTGTTTTATACAACAAAAAAATCCGGTTATTATACCGGATTTTAAATTTCCGTTAATTTTTCAAATTTCATTATCACTAATTATCAGTGCTTTATGTTATGAAATATTAAAAGTAGATTAAAAAATCAATCAATCGTTTGATTTGTTCAAAATCTTGTGTACATTTGCGCCCTGAAAAATAGAATGGCTATGGTTTCAAAAGAAGAAAATATATTATTTGCCGCAGAGAGGCTTTTTGCTGAAAAAGGTTTTGAAGGAACTTCCACAAGGGAGATTTCCAAGGCAGCGAATGTAAACATCTCTATGATTTCCTATTATTTCGGGTCCAAAGAAAAATTATACGAAAAACTGGTTGAATACAGAATGGCTGAAGGTCAGTTCTTTTCAAAAGACATACTGGAAAGAACAGATATCAATGAATGGCAGAAGATAGAAAAGATTGTAGACCAGTTTTCAGGAAGAGTAAGAAATCACAAATGCTTTTACAGGATCATGCAGCGTGAGCAGCTTTATACAGAAAATCCGCAGATCGTGGAATTCCTGAAACAAACCAAGATGGGCTTTATATCCATGTATTCCCAGGTTCTTGAAAGCGGTCTGAAGAAAGGAATATTCACTAAAAATCCTCCTATCTACTTACTTCATGCTACCGTGAGCGGAACTTTATTCTATGCATCCAATGCTAAGGAAATGTATAAAGAATTCCTGAATGATACTGCAGATGATGAGGTTTTCGAAGAAAAATACTACACAGAACTTAATAAACATATAAAATATTTACTAAAAGACCTTTTAGGTTATGAAGAGAATAAATAATTCGGTATTCGCATTATCCCTTTTCATGGGAATTGCCACCATAAATGCTCAGGAGAAAAAACAGCTCACTCTCGATGAAGCCGTGCAGCTGGGTATCCAGAACAGTAAAAGCCTTAAGATAGATGCCGCTAAAATTGAAGAAGCTACGGCAGACCTTTTGGAAGCCAAAAACAGGCAGCTTCCGGAACTTAAAGTTTCGGGAAGTTATATGTACCTTCCGCTTAAACCTACTGTGGATCTGAAGATTTCAGGTGCTTCAGGAGAAGGAAGTCCGGTAGTGCATCAGGTTGCTTACGGATCTGCCAATCTTAGTGTTCCTATTTACAGCGGCGGAAGAATTAAATATGGTATCCAGTCTGCAAAATATCTGGTGGAAGCATCAAAACTAAGCACAGAAAATGATAAAGTAGCGATTGCTTACAACGTAGCCCAGGCTTATAACAATTTATTTAAAGCCAATCAGTCCATTAAAGTTTTGGAAGAAAATTTAACTGCTTCTCAAAAAAGGGATGAAACTTTTCTAAAGCTTGAAAATAATGGAGTTATTGCAAGAAACGACCGTTTAAAAGCCAATCTTCAGACTTCAAATATCGAGCTGCAGTTATTGGAGGCTAAAAACAACTACAATATTGCGAATATCAATATGGACCTGCTGTTGGGAATTCCGGAAACTACAGAAATTGAAGTGGACCAGAATTATATTGATGAAGGCTCTGAAGTAAAAGCTGTAGATTACTATGTAAATGAAGCCAGAGAAAACCGTAAAGACTTACAGGCTTTGGCCCAGCAAAGAAAAGCTGCGGAACTGGGAACAAAATCGGCAAAAGCTGAAAATCTTCCTTCAATTGCATTTACCGGAGGGTATGTAGCGGCAGATATTCCGAAATTTCTTACCGTATACAATGCTGTAAATGTAGGAGTTGGTATCTCTTATAATTTATCCAATATCTGGAAAGAAAACTCTGCATTAAGACAATCCCAGGCAAGAGAAAAGCAGCTTGCAGCCAATGACGAATTACTGAATGATAACATCAAGCTTGACGTGAACAGAGAATACCAGAACGCAGATTATTCTAAAAAAAGAATCACCGTGTATGAAAAAACTGCAGAACAGGCTAATGAAAACTACAGAATTACCAAAAACAAATATGACAACGGCCTTGCAACCATGACAGAGCTTCTGGATGCAGACGCTGCCCAGATATCGGCTAACGTAGGCGTAATCAATGCAAAGGCAGATGCCGCTTTAGCTTACAGAAAACTATTACAGACAACAGGTACTTTAACAATTAAATAATCAGACTCAAACCAAAATGGAAAATAATAATACACAAGCACCAGAACCTAAAAAGAAAAAAAGTTTAGTTTTTCCTCTCATCTTAGCCGTAGTAGTAATCGGTGGAGGAATCTACGGGTACAAAGCTTTTACATACGGGCAGTATCACGAAGAAACTGACGATGCACAGATTACATCCAACATGGCACCGGTAATTTCTAAAATTTCGGGGTATGTAGCAGAGGTAAAAGTAAAAGACAACCAGTTCGTAAAAAAAGGAGATACTTTGGTGATTCTTGATAACAGAGATCAGAAAATGACTCTTGAACAGGCTCAGGCTGCTTTATCAACAGCCAGAAGCAATATTTCAAATGCAGAAGCTACCACTACTGCCACTTCAAAAAATATCAGCTCTTCCCAGGCAGCTGTAACAACAGCAAACGCACAGATAGAAGCAGCAAAGGTTAATGTTTGGAAAACATCACAGGATCTGAAAAGATACGCCAATCTTGTAAAAGATCATTCTATCACAGAACAGCAGTACGAGCAGGCTTTAGCAGCAAAACAATCTGCGGACAGACAGCTTCAGGTTTTGGTTGACCAGAGAAATCAGATTGCACAGCAAACTACCATTGCATCTTCCCAGACAGCAGCAAGCTCTCAGCAGATCAGCGTAGCCGGTTCAGTGGCAAAACAGAGAGAGGTAGATGTGGAAAACGCTAAATTAAATTTGTCATACACAGTAATCCTTGCTCCGGAAGACGGATATGTAGGAAAAGTTTCCACGCAGGCAGGACAGTATCTGCAAGCCGGATCCCAGCTTTTTGCTTTGGTTAAGAACGACCAGAAATGGGTAGTGGCGAACTTCAAAGAAACACAGGTAGATAAAATGGTGGAAGGGCAGAAAGTGAAAATTGAGATCGATGCTTTCCCGGATAAAGAATTTAACGGTGTTGTAAGCTCATTCTCTCCTGCAACAGGGGCTACCTTTTCAATCCTGCCTCCGGATAATGCCAGCGGTAACTTCGTAAAAGTAGTTCAGAGACTTCCTGTAAAAATAGATTTTGTAAACCTTGATAAAGATATTGCAAAAAGACTGAGAACAGGAATGAATGTGAAGGCAGAAGTAGCACTGAAATAGTATAGATGTATTCATGTAATATGTATTTATGATTGATTGAAGAATCTAAATAGTAAAAGATCTAGATATTCAATAGGGACGGGCTTTAGCCCGCTTATATAAAAACAATTTCCATTGGCTTTAGCCAAAATTCAGATCATGAATTCATTCTACATTTTACATTCATACAAACATTTGTAAAAATATTATGCAAGATTCATTAGTAGAATATGGAGCCCGGAGAGTGATCATTACGATCACGGCAATCCTTTGTGCTCTGCTTGAAATTGTGGACTCCACGATTGTGAACGTTGCCCTGAACGAGATGAAGGGGAACCTGGGAGCCACACTTTCTGAAGTAGGCTGGGTGATTACAGCTTATGCAATCGGTAACGTAATTATCGTGCCGATGACGAGCTGGCTGTCTCAGCAGTTCGGACGTAGAAATTACTTTGCAGCCTCCATTATCATATTTACCGTCTTTTCCTTCTTATGCGGAAATGCCACCAATATCTGGGAGCTTGTATTTTTCAGGCTGATGCAGGGAATAGGTGGAGGAGCACTCTTGGTAACTTCACAGACCATCATTACAGAATCATATCCTATTGAAAAAAGAAGTATGGCACAGGCCATTTACGGATTGGGAGTAATTATTGGTCCTACTTTAGGTCCGCCATTGGGAGGGTATATCGTAGATAATTTCAGCTGGCCGTATATTTTCTACATCAATATTCCGATTGGAATTGCAGCAACGCTGATGACCTTACAATTCGTAAAAAGTCCGAAATATGCTGAAAAACGGAAGGTTTCAGATGTCGACTGGATAGGAATCGGTTTACTGGCAGTTACCGTAGGATCTTTACAGTTTATTCTGGAAAGAGGTCACGAGGAAGATTGGTTTGAAAGCGGAATGATTGTGGCATTCACCGTATCTGCAGTATTAGGATTTATCCTTTTCCTCTGGCGGGAACTTACCTTCAAATATCCTATCGTGGAACTTAGAGTATTGAAAAATGGGAACTTAAGGATCGGAACCGTCATGTCATTCGTTTTAGGATTTGGATTATATGGTTCTACCTTCATTGTACCGCTTTATACGCAAAGTATTTTGGGATGGACGGCCTTACAGTCGGGAGCTTTGATGATTCCTGCAGCATTGACGACAGCCTTTATGATGCCCATCATCGGAAGACTTCTTTCCAAAGGAGCAAAACAGCAGATTTTAGTTTCCCTGGGACTGTTTATCTTCTTTATCTATAGTTTCTGGGGGTATAAAATCCTTACACCGGACACCAGCAAAGATGCCTTTTTCTGGATGCTGATTGTAAGGGGAGCCGGTTTGGGACTTCTGTTTATCCCGATCACTTCATTGTCTTTAAGCACACTGAAAGGACAGGAAATTGGTCAGGGAGCAGCATTCACGGGAATGATGAGACAGCTTGGAGGTTCCTTCGGAATTGCAGCAATTACTACATTTATTGCCAACGCAGGCCAGAAATACAGGCTCAACCTGATCTCCCACCTCGATGAGAACAGTTTTGAAGTACAGCAGCGCTTAAATGCATTAAAAGCCAGTTTTGTCGCAAAAGGAATGACTCCGGATGCAGCCATGAATGCGGCTTATAAAATGCTGGATATGTCCGTAACGAAACAGGCTACAGTACTGTCCTATATGGATGTGTTCCTTTACTTAGGAGTAATATTCCTGGTATGTATACCATTTATCCTTTTCATTAAAGAAAGAAAAAGCAAAGAAAAAATAGATTTGAGTGGCGTACACTAAATTTTATGAATTAATACAAAGCCTCCGGAATATTCGGAGGCTTTTTTGTAGATAATAATTTTATAGAAAATAAGTTTTCCTTATTATTAATTTTTGATATATGGGAATGCTTCGACTCCGCTCAGCATGACATTGCTAATACTAACTGTTTTTATTAGCGATTAATTTACAGCGATGTCATGCTGAGCGGAGTCGAAGCATTTTAATTCAATATTCTTAAAAACTTAAAATCCTTACTTACTCATAGAAATTTTTATTTCATCTGTGAACTTATAAAATCCAGAAATTCCTGCTGCTGATCCACAAATAAATAATGGGAACAGTTATCTATCAGTCTGAAATGTTTTTTCCCGGCAATATTCTTCATATCATTAAGCTGTTTTTTCGAAAATATTCCGTCATCCTTACCATAAACTGCGAAAATTGGGATTCCCCGTTTTCTGATTTCTTTTAAAACAGAAGTATTATCAATATTGTTGCGGCTTTCATTTTTGTAGAATTTTAATGGTGATTCCGGGTTTCTGAAATTGGCAGCGTAGAATTCACCGGCTTCATATTCAGATCTTAGCTTCTGGCTTTCAGGGGTTGGGAAAGGCATCGTAAAGAATTTCATGTCGCCGGCAATATTGTAGCATCTTTTTCTGTAATCTGCTGAGTTTTTACTTAAACTTTCAATCTCTGAGATTTCTTTTAGCTTCGATGGATCATTTTTGAATTTCTCTTTAGCCTCTTTCAGAATATGATCGTAGGTTTCCTGCTGGGAAAATAAAGCCCCGGCCAGAGTTAATGAGCTTACCTTTTCCGGAAAGCTCTGTGTAAATAAAGTGCCAATGATCCCTCCGAAACTGTGGGCAATGATATTAGCCTTTCTGAGGTCATATGTTTTATAAATGCTGTTGAGGTCTTCAAAACTTTCTTTAAAAGTCATAGAAGCATTATCGTCTCTGGATCTGCCTTCTCCGCGTCTGTCGTATACAATCACATAAAATCCTTTATCTGCAAGCTTTTGAGCGGTAGTTCCTTCAAATAATGTCGCATTTCCGCTCGGTCCGCCATGGATGAAAATAACAGGTACACCTTTAGGACTGCCATAAGCTTTAGAGTAAATAGTCTGGGCATTAAAGGAAATAAAGAGCAGAATAAAAATAAAGGACAAAAGACGTTTCATGCATTGTTTTTTTGAGAGCTCTAATTTATGGTGTTTCTTTAAAATTTTATATTACAAAAGATGGGGATGTAGAAATTTATGATATATTTTATCATTAAAAACAAAACCTCAATATTTTCTGTTTTTTTCATTCACCAGAAATTTCACAGATAATTATGTTATATATTATTGAAATTATTAGAATTATACATAATGATCTGTGCAAATCAGTGGTTAAAAAACTCAATACATCCTTCTGAAATGAAAAAGTATTCCATAAATAAAAATGCCACTGACAAACAGTTGTCATAATCCTGCCTTATCTTTATCATCTGAATTGTTCAGGATCATTAATCTCAAAAACAAATAATGGATCAAAATAATTTTGACGAAATCATAAAACGCTCTCTGGCGATCAGAGAAGAATATCATCAGCTGGAAAAACAGCATCACGGCACGGAATGGTCGCTGGAGGAGGATACACTTGCATATCTTACGGATGCAGGATTAGTGGGAAGGGATATCATGTCGCACCAAAAGAGATGGCTGAAAAAAGATTCTGAAGCAGAACTGCAGTATAAGCTTGGGGAGAATATCTGGTGGCTGATTGTATTGGCAGACCGTACCGGTATTGATATTAAAGAAGCATTGGAACAATTTTTAACCAAAACAGAGAATTTATTTAAATGAGTTATTGTTCAGCAATAGAAGGGATGAAGCCGGAAAACAAAAAGGAGCTTCATAAAAACTATCACGACAACCATTACGGATTTCCGATTCATGATGATAATGAACTTTTCGGAAGGCTGATCCTGGAAATCAACCAGGCGGGACTGAGCTGGGAAACGGTATTAAAAAAGGAAGAAAGTTTCAGGAAAGCATACAGCAATTTTGATATTCAGGCCATTGCAGCTTATACGGAAGAAGACCGTGAAAGATTACTGAATGACCCCGGAATCATCCGGAACCGCCTGAAAGTAAATGCTGCCATTGAAAACGCTAAAACCATTACAGAACTTCAGAAAGAATTCGGCTCATTTGAAAAATGGCTGGAGCATCATCATCCGAAAACCCTTCAGGAATGGATGAAGCTTTTCAAAAAGACCTTTAAATTCACAGGCGGCGAAATTGTCAATGAATTTTTAATGAGTACCGGATATCTGAAGGGAGCTCATGCTGAAAATTGTCCTGTTTATCAACATGTGCTGGAGCAGAAACCACTTTGGATAGAGTAGGTTACTGTTTCAGGAATCTGATTTTTTAGACTTATAATGTAGCGAAATATACTATTCCTGTAATTTGTTATTGATAAAGTTTTGCAATACTGTCATTCTTCTTTTCAATTTCTGAATAGATCATTATTAACTTTTTAGGATCTGTTTGGGAGGGATTTTTCTTTGCCGGCAATTGATAATTTGTATGATCGATGATATTTTTTAAATCAAATTGATCAAAATCTTTCTGAGTATAAAAAATTTTAAAAATCCCACCTGTTTTAGCAGGTATTTGTTTGGCTTTAACGGTATCAACAGGTATTGCCTTTACTTTTTCGAATCCCATTTTATAGTTTAAATCCATTGTTGTGGGTGAAATTGCGAAGTCTTTCGGAGTAATTACAATGGAGTTAATAGGAATATTATTGGTGACGGCCTCATCTATAGGTATATTGATAGGATAGGAATCTATAGTAGTATTTCCGTCTGAAAAGAAAAGAATTGAATTTTGTCCCTTATGACCTTTTAAGGAGTATAATGCGTTCAGTAATGCATGTGAAAAACTGGTGCCGAATTTCAGTGGTCCTATATGCGTTATCTGTTTGGCCGTTTTATCAAGAGCTGTGAGTAATTCCTGCTTATTTTTTGTCAATGGACAGATCAGGTAGGAGTTACCTGCAAAAACCACGATGGAAAAAGCCTGATTATCTTTTTTGGAAGAAATTACTTTTTTTAGAACATTCAGAACGGCTCCTGACCTGTTTGGTTTAAAATCTATGGAGTACATAGATATTGATCTGTCTATTACCAAAGCAATATTCTGTGGAGGAAGTTCGTTTTTCTGAACGGATTTATTTTCGGTTTTACTGCATCCTGACAGGAAAATTACAGAAAGCAGGATTAAAGAGTATTTCATATTATCTCAGATTTCTTACTGAAACATCCGGCTTTTCACCCTGGGGAACAATAAAAATGGCATTATCGCTGATGGTATCTCCCGGATCAAAATAATAACTTCCGGTCACAGGAATTGTACTGGTTGCAAATTTTCCGGATTTATCGTAAGCAGAGTAGGTTACATTGATCATTTGGGGCTTCATTTTAAGCTCAATCTTCTTAGAAGTCAGTTTTGCTCCGGTCGCATTGATACAGTCCAGCTCCACAAGCCCCGTATTGCTCACGATCTGCGGATAAGAGGAAAGACGGATGTTGTAGGCTTTATCTGACGTATTTTTTACAGATGCCGAAACTTTATAGCGGTCATATGGTTTTCCGCCTGCTTCAACACTTTCTTTGTTTAAAATATTGAAAGTGACACTCATTCCGTTGACTTCTACAGTCTGGCCGTCTGAAATTTTCTGCCCTTTCACGGAGATTCCGGAAAGAACAGCAGCAGATATGGCAATTAAAAGCATTGAATTTTTCATAGGTTGTTTTTTGGTAATTATAGCCCACTAAAATTACAGATTATTAACCCTATATACTAAAATAAATGAAAAAAAATATTTTCTTTACGCGGTCATAGATGAGAATTTTAATCCCGAATAAAATATAGGCTTCCATTACTGAGAGATTTGTTTGCATCAATAGGAATGGACTTTAGTCCGTTCAATAAAAACAAATGCAGTCCGGCTTTAGCCAAAATTTAGATTTACAGTTCCTATAGCTTAGAAACAGAATCTGCATTTTTCATATTAGAAACAGAATCTGCATTTTTCATAATTTCCTTATGCTCTTTGCCCCATTTTTCAAATTCTAAAATAATGGGCTTCAGTTTATAACCGATTTCAGTAAGTTCGTATTCCACGCGTGGCGGAACTTCAGCGTAAACCGTTCTGGTGATAATTCTGTCTGCTTCCAGCCTGCGGAGCTGTAAGGTGAGCATTCTTTCTGTGATATTGTTCAGGCGTTTTTTCAGTTCACCAAATCTCAGTTTACCATTGATCAGGTAACAGCAGATCGCAAGCGCCCATTGTCCGCCAATTGTATTGGATGCATAAATTTCCGGACATTCGTCGGCAAGAGCTTTTTTATTGGCAAAATTGGTTGATGTTTCCTTTATTTTAGTCATTACTTACATTTTTTATAGTACCATACAATAGGATACTACTGTCGGAAATGTAAGTTACGTATATTATTTTTGCTGAAGAAATTTAAAAAAATGAAAACATTAATCATAGTTATTCACCCCGATATCGAAAAATCGGTAATCAATAAAAGATGGATGGAAGAGCTGAAAAAATATCCTGAAAAGTATACCGTCCATGCATTGTACCAAGCATATCCGGACGGGAAAATAGATGTAGAGAAAGAGCAGCAGCTTTTGGAAAGTTATGATAAAATTGTTTTCCAGTTTCCGTTTTACTGGTTCAGCAGTCCGCCTCTTTTGAAAAAATGGTTTGATGAGGTGCTTCTTTACGGTTGGGCTTACGGAAGCAAAAGCGGCTATAAACTGGGAGGAAAGAAGATGACGCTGGCTGTTACGGCAGGTATTGACGAAGAAGGTTACAGCGCATCCGGAAAATATAAATATACCATGAATGAGCTTTTCCGGCCTTATGAACTGACTTTTGATTATATCAGGGCAGATTATAAAGAACCTTTCGTCTATTACGGAATTGAAAATGATCCTTCAGAAGAATGGGTGGGGAAAAGTGTGCCGATGTATCTGGAGTTTTTGGATACTCTGTAAACTAATAACAATGATCTTTGTAAATCGTACCCTGGTAGTTGCCGAGGTTGTTTTTAATATCTGATATGATACCGGGAATGTAGGTATAACCGTATTCGAAAAGATGTTCCATGGCACTCAGATCGTCCTCACTGCCCTGAAGGTAAGATCCTAAATGGGTATGAACACTGATCTGCAGGCCCGGATCTTTTTTTTCGAAATCAGAAAGTCCAAAATCTTTTTCAATTTCGTATTGGCAGGGATCTTCTTTGTATACGGCAATACTAAAGCATAAAGCAGCAAGATAGTTAATCATCAGCAGTAATTTCTGACTGCTTAAATAAGAGTCGTCATTATACCATACGAACTCTGCCGGATTTTGAAGCGGTAAATAAAAATCTGTGATCCCGTTATCAGTAAGTGAAAAAAATACAGGAATTTCATATCGGGTATTAAGGTTTCCGATGTTAATCATACCATATTCCGCAAAAATATTTTCATCACCCTGATGCTCATCCTGATAATACCAGGCAAACCAATCTAAAATGGCAGAAAATTCATCGTGTTCTAACGTAAAATACCCGTTTTGAAGCTTTTTTAAAATAGTTTCGTAATTGGCGTTGCGATAATCGAGATTATTTCTGTTGGCCATCAGGAAGCTCTGAAAAGTCCCGAAACTTTTATCGAGATCACTGTTGTATATTTCAGGAAGGGTAATGTCAGAAAGCTTTGGGTACAGCTTTTCCTGGATTTTACGGTTATCGGTTTTGTAAAGTGCTATGTATCCGCCCACTGTTGTTTAATTCTGATTTAAAACCCTGTTGATCCTTTCCTCTGCATCTTCCAGTGAAATTCCATTGTAGAAATCATGAACAAAAGGATGCTCAAAACTGTCATGAGGATAGATAAAAGGCCTTCCTGTCTTGTTATTAACAATTACATTGGCAGGAATACTTTCTTCAAAATCATAATCCGGGAAATAATTGGATAGCCAACCGAAATATCCTGTTTCATACTCTTTATTGTCATAATTTTCAGCATAATCGTTAAAGCTTTTTTCACTTAAAGAAACCCAAACTCCATATTCAAGATCCTGACAGTTATCAGTAACTTCCTGTACCAGCACAGCCCGGATAAAATAATTGGTTTCATCAGGATATTTTATAATGCATAAGTCCGAAGAGAGCTCAGCGCTTTCTAATTCTTCATCTGTTAATTGATGATAAATTGAAGGGGCATTATATGCTATTGCGGGCCAGTCTTCCATTTCCTTTCCGCAGCATTTGCAGATGTATTTCATAATAAATCGGTTTGGGTTCTAAAAATACTCAAAATTTCTTACCCCACCGTTTTCGTATCCTCCTCCTTCAAAATCTTTTTCTCTTTCATCGAGAGCATCATTCTTTCATACTTATATTTCTCCCAGTCAAACTGATTCAGGAAATCCAGAGCGGACTGAAAACCCCTGTTGAAAAGATCCTCTTTTTCTTCTTTTTTCATAAAGAAATTCAGCCAGCTGCTTGTTCCGCAGTTTACAGATTGGATGCTGTAAAGACGGTAAAAACTGTGTTTGGTTAAAAATGTTTTATCATTAAAACCTTTTAAAGTACTGATGATGTTTCCAGTGTAAGAAAACGGTGTTTTAAGAATTTCCTCACTGGTTTTCCCTTTCTCGGAAAGAATATCCGAATCACTCGTAAGCTGTACCCCGAAAAGCGGCATTCTGGGATAAAATACATCGCTGGCATGGAAAATGTCAATCGGGAAATTGGAAATACTTCCGCCATCAATAAAAATTCCGGCAGGGTAGATGTCTTCCGGTTTTGTATTCATCCAGAATTTCCAGGCATATTTCACGGAATCATCATCCTTATTGATCCTTTTCTGAAAAGGTTCAAAAAAGAACGGAACAGACATGGAGGCCCGCACAAATTCAGCCGGACTTATGTGTTTCAGTTCCTCTTCAGACCAGTATAAATTGGCCATTGTAGGAAGTTCTACCTTTATTTTGGCATTAATATCAGTAGTGATGACAACATATTCCGAACGGAGCTGGTAAAACGGATTGTTTTTGTAATAATCATTATTGACAGCACTTTCATAGAATATCCTGTAACGGGTCTGGTCAATATGTTCAAGATTTTTCTCTTTAATGGCTTCTATACTTTTCAGGGCAATTGTATAATATTCCCGGGTATTTCCATAACGATAGTTGAGGTGGAGACCATCCTCTTTCTGAATAAATTTATCATTAAGATCGGCTACTGTTTTAATTCCGAAACCGTCCAGAACACTTTCCATGGTATGTAAAAATGTATTCCCGGGATTGAAGCCGCTGTTCTGCTTTCGGAAATCATTATAAAACTTTTTAATGCAGAAAAAAACAATAATACCCGGAATTAATGGAACCAGGAAAAGAAGTTTGGCGTTAAGCGTTGTTTCAGGCTGTGCAGCAAAAGGAATAATGATCAGGATAACCATAATAATGGCTGCAATAATAGCATTGATCTTAAAGAAATCCTTATTGTTCAGGATAGCATGGATGGTTGTTTTTACATAAGTTTTCCCATCCATAAAATCTGCGAAATTCCAGCTGAAGAGAATGTCTTTAATCACTTCACTTTTAGCTTCTTCTTTAGTTTTACAGGCAGCAATAAGCATGGTATTGATAGCTCCTGCACTGGTTCCTGCCACTTTCAGGAAACGGACCCCGAAGATCTCCAGTCCATACAGATAACCTACCAATGCACTTCCCCAGACACCGCCTCCTTCCTGAACAAACTCTACATATTGGTTTCCCCGGGCATCAAGCAGGTCAGAAAACTCTTTGGAAGAAATATTTCCATGCAGTGCAAAAAGTTTCTCTTTGGATTCCCGGGAAAGAACATTTTCTTCAAGGATTTTGTTTAATATTTCGGTTTTCATGACGGTTTGGTGTTTAGTTGTTTTTGATTAAATTCAAAGGAACTCCGTTTCTCCTATTGTTAAACATACAAAATAACCAGGAAGTCTTCCACGGTTGCCAACCGAAACCTGCCAATTTAATAGTATTCTGAAACTACCATTGCTTGCGTCTTGCGTAAATAAAGGTGCAGATCACTACCAGAGCCATAATGCCTAATGTAATAAAATAACCGTATTTATGATGAAGCTCAGGCATATTGTCGAAATTCATCCCGTAAACACCGGCAATAAAGGTAATTGGCAAGAAATAAACCGAGTAGATCGCCAAAACTTTCATCACCTGGTTGGCTTTCTGATCAGATAAGGCCAGAAACATTGAAATCAGGTTGGTAATCTGAATATTCAGGTGGTCAAAGTCCGCAACTACATCTTTATGTTTATCTTTTAAATCAACGATTTCGGAATCCTGAAGATTCAATAATTTGAATTTGTCTACAGCATCTGTAGAAATGGTCAGCACTCTTGAATTCAGTCCTGATTTTCTTTTCAGCTTATACAGCCTTCTGATCTGGTTGGTATGGTTTGTATTTTTAAGGAAAATTTCGTTTTCAATATTGTCCATGGTTTCCAGAAGACTTACAGATTCATCATCGAAACTTTTCATAACCAGCAGGGCAATCATCAAAGCAACTTTTGAGGGTGAAACTTCCGTCTGCATATCGGCAAGCTGTTTCTTTGTCTCAGAAATGCTTCTGGTTTTCATTCTGTGAATAGTAATGATGGTATTTTCCAGCAGAAAGATCCCTATTTTTGTGCTGATATCGCTTATGGTGTTAAGGTTTTTCCTTTCCAGTTCCGTGCTTTCGCGGAGGAGAAAGAATTTTATATTGCCGTCCTCTTCATACTTCGGAAGGTGGTTCGGGTCCATCGTATCTTCCAGGAGAAGATTATTGATTTCATATCTTTCATGAAGAAATTTCAGGTCCTCCGCTGTGGGAGCCTCTACATCTACCCATTCACACTGGGAGTCTCTGTATATCGTGTCGATTGGCATATAATAAAAATACTAATATTTTGAAAAACTATGTGTTAAATAATTTTATCTTTGCCAAAATTAAAAAAACTATATGATTAAAAGTACAATAAAAGGGATTGGATTTTATGTTCCAGATAATGTTGTTACGAATGATGATTTAGCAAAGTTGATGACCACCAATGATGAATGGATTACAGAAAGAACGGGTATCAAGGAAAGAAGACACAGAAAAAACAGAAACGATTCTCAGGAAACTACAGCATATTTAGCTTTTAAAGCTTCTCAGAAAGCTCTTGAAAAAGCAGGTCTTACCGCTCAGGATATAGATTATATTGTTTTTGCCACACTTTCCCCGGATTATTATTTCCCGGGTTGTGGTGTTTTGCTTCAGGATATGCTGGGCTGTGATACCATTGGTGCTCTGGATGTCAGAAACCAATGTTCAGGATTTGTATATGCTATGAGTGTGGCCAATGCTTTTATCAAATCAGGAACGTACAAAAATATACTTGTGGTAGGAGCAGAGATCCATTCTTTCGGACTTGATTTTTCGGATGAAGGAAGAGGAGTTTCCGTAATTTTCGGAGATGGGGCAGGAGCTATTGTGCTTTCCGCAACGGAAGATGAAAATGCAGGGGATATTTTAGCGGTGAA
The DNA here is from genome assembly GCF_014207845.1 of Chryseobacterium shigense. Lineage (NCBI taxonomy): Bacteria > Pseudomonadati > Bacteroidota > Flavobacteriia > Flavobacteriales > Weeksellaceae > Chryseobacterium > Chryseobacterium shigense. The sequence continues at coordinate 1,826,593 of NZ_JACHLC010000001.1, read as the reverse complement.
TATGCATTCTGAAGGTAAATATGCTGATGAACTGTGTACCCAGTTCCCGGGTTCCAAATTCGGATGGAGCGACAGAATGAGAAAAGAACCTGAAAATGTTACCAATAAGGAAGTATATCCTATCATGAACGGTAATTTCGTGTTCAAACATGCTGTGACAAGATTCCCTGAAACGATGCAGGAAGCTTTGAATAAAGCCGGAAAAACTATTGAAGATCTTGATATGTTTATTCCTCACCAGGCAAACCTTAGAATTGCCCAGTTTGTACAGCAGAAATTCGGACTTCCAGACGAAAAAATCCGTAATAATATCCAGAAATACGGAAATACAACGGCCGCTTCTATTCCTATTGCTTTAAGTGAAGCTATTGAAGAAGGAAAAATCAAAAGAGGAGATCTTGTGCTTCTTTCCGCATTTGGAAGCGGATTTACATGGGGAAGCGTACTTTTTGAATACTAATTTTAGCAAAATAGCAAAATAGAGAAATAACTGAATAACCAACTGATAATTCCCCTCCTCCGGAGGGGTGGTAGATCGAAGATCTGACGGGGTGGTTAAAAATAAAAAGACTCGGCCGGGCAAAGCCCGGCCGAGTCTTTTCTTATATTAATAACATCAACTAAAGGCTTTTCAGCAATTTCTCAGTATCCGTTGAATCCTGTCCTGTGCTTTTAGCCAGCTGAACAGATTTTTCAGCCCAAATCTTAGCATTTTTCTTATCTCCGATCTTGTTGTAAAGATTAGCCAGAGTATCAGTGTTGGCGTAATTTTCATCTTTCTTTACAGATTCCTGGGCCCAGCTTACTGCTTTTTCCAATGAAGCTTTACTGCTTACGTTTTCAAAAAAATTCCAGGCCAGTGAATTTAATTCTTCCGAACTTGCAGCGGAAAAATCTTTATACAGTTCCAGCGTTAATTTCTCATAGGTTGGAACATCTTTATCCTTTAAAGCTCTGCTTGCCTTTGCTCTTTTTAAGATCTTTTCAGCTTCATCTTTCGTCAGGAATTTTTGTGATTCTGTCAGGAAATAATTGTCATTCCATGACTTTGAATCTGCATTGTAAGACTTTTTAATAGCGGTATTTATTTTTACATTTTTGTCGAATCTTGCGTATTTTTCTTCCGGGAATAGCTTGGTAATTTCAGATTTTTTTGACTGAAATACTTTATATAACGGACTTTCCGTGCTTTGTATCCCTGAAAGCAGCATCTGTACATCTTCCTGATCAAATGCGGTTTTCTGCTGGAAATAACGGTCCAGTACTCTTCCTGCAAATTCCGAATCGTTATAGATAGTGAGACCAGCCAGATTCTTTAAAAATTCAGGATCTTTTTCCCCGTTTTCGAATTTTTGCTTTAAAGCGGTAAGCCTTTTACTTGGATCTTCAGCATCTTTAGCAAACTGTATAAAATCTTTTTCCTCCACATAGCCTAAAGTTCTGTGTACTTCTTCCCCGTCACCATTAATGAAGAGATAAGTGGGAAATGCTTTTACATTATATTTCTTGGCAAGACCTATTCCTTCTCCCTTTTCCATATCAATTTTTGCATTGATGAAGTGGGAATTATAGAAATCTCCAACAGTTTGAAGCGGGAAAATATTTTTTACCATCAGTTTACATGGCCCGCACCATGATGCATAAGCATCTATAAATATAAGTTTGTTCTCTTTTTTTGCTTTTGCCAGTATAGCAGAGAAATTACTGTCTTCAAATTTAATTCCCTGTGCGAATGCCAGGGCTCCTATAAATATTGAAGAAAATAGTGCTAATTTTTTCATAAAAACTTTTTATTGATTACAAATGTAATAATTATGTTAACAAATAAGTCGGGTCAAAAAGAAAATAGTTACGGATATTAATTTTAATATATAATAAATCTATTTAAAGTGATAATTAACAAAAGTTGTTATTAAAATAAATGATATGTGATTTTTTAATTGAAAAAATTAAATGGTTGAAGAATATTTTAATAAAATATAAAATATTAGTAGCTTTGTAAAAAACAAAAAGACACTTCATGAGAATGATGAATTATTATAAAATCAAAATAATAATTTACTTTTTTATGTCTAAAAGTCTGCTGAAACTTTTGTTTTTGTTCATTACCGCTGTCCCCATTCTGGCTCAGAAAAAATATAATTTTGATCAGATCTGCGAAAGGACATTTGTGCAGATAGCACAAAAAGATATTCCTAAAGCTTTAAAAACTGCTGATTCCTTATATATGAAGGCACAAAAACCTTTGGATAAGGTAAAAAGCCTTTTACTTTCGGCCGAGCTTTATCATTCCGCCGGTGAGTTTAAAAAATCTGTATGCTATGGTGAAAATGCTCATTCGCTGTTGAGCCAGGTTAACGATGCAGAATGGTTTTCCCGTGTCAATGAATTTCTGGCAAAAGAATACCGGCTGGTTGGCCTGTTTGAAAGATCAAAGAAATATACGCTGCAGGGAATGGAGGCTGCAAAACATATCCGGGATACTCAAAAAAGGGGAGAAGTAGTGGGTTTGCTGAACCAGGAAATGGCTTACTACGAAATTGAACAGGGCAGCTATCCGGAAGCAGTGAAGTATATTGAACTTTCACTGAATTCTTTTGGTCAGGATGATATCCAGGGTAATATCCGTGCCGTGGCAGCTTCTTACCAGCTTCTGGGAGATGTATACTTTAAGCTGAAAGATTACACGGCTTCTGAGAATTATTACAGGAAAGCAGAATCGATGCTTAAAAACAGATGCTGTATTCTCGGCCTGGTGTATAACGGGTTGGGAGGTATCCGCCTGAAACAGAAAAACTGGAAAGATGCTGAGTTCTATCTGAAAAAAGCTGAAAATATAGCAGACAGTTCCAGAAGTCTTAAGCTGAAAAAAGCTGTGTATTCCAACATCAACGATTATTATGAAGGGACAGGGGATAATTTTAAAGCTTCCCTTTATGCCGTGAAATATGTAAAAGCTTATGACAGTCTTACAGCCAGAAACCGTGAGTTCACATTTAAAAGCCCTGAAATACCGAAGCCAAATAAAAAAAATGCCAGGATCAGTATTGTTAAAAATGCAGCAATTATTATATTGGCTGGAGCTCTTATAATGATTGTTATTTTCTTCAGAATCAAGCAGAAAAAGCAGCGGGCAAAATTCAGGAATATTATAAGAACACAATTCAGGATGAGCAGTCCCGGCAGTGGATCTTCTCCTTTAAAAACAGCACATTCCGATTTCTCCAACATTTCTGTGGAAGAAGTAGACGACAGGGCAGAAGAAGCCGATAAACCCAGAAATGAATCACTGATGACCTCCGAGACAGAATGCAAACTTCTGGATCTTCTTGAAGAGTTTGAAAAAGGAGAGCTGTACAATAATAAAAATATGTCTTTATCGTTTCTGGCTGCAGAACTTAATACGAATACAAAATATCTGTCTTACGTAATCAACAGGCATAAAAGTTCTGATGTAAAAACATATGTTAACCGTTTAAGGATTAACTATATTGTAGACAAGCTTATTAATGATGATAAATACAGACAGTATAAAATAAGCATCCTTGCAGACGAATGCGGTTTTTCTTCGCACAGTAAATTTGCATCAGTATTTAAAGCGGTAACAGATTTTTCTCCTTCCGCGTATATTAAATACCTGGATACTGAAAATCAATCAGGCAAAAATATTCATTTTCAGGAAAACAATTAAGAGGTACTGTGTTTGTATGGATTCTGTCTTTTCATTTTCGTGAAAATGGCTAACCTATTGTTTTTACGTAAGACCTTCACATCTATATCTTTGCGCCAGCTTTATGGGGAAAGGTATTTTGCCTTTGTCACTCATTTTAATCTCTGATTTCCATAAAGCAGAACAGCGTTCGAACCATAAGCCATGAAAACTTTTAATAGTCCTTAAACAGATGGTAATTACGGAGTATTTTTCTATTGCTGCTTTGGTAATACGGCCCTGGATATCATTGTGAAGGAAACGACATGTTCGAAGCTGAGGGGGAATTTCCCCCAAAGCTTTTTCAGGGAGGTAACGTTGTCTTTAAGATTGTTGAAATTTAAACAAGATATAAGAATGATGGCAGAAATGATTATCTGATACCAAATACTTTTATTAAGAAGGTGAGAGCCGGTAAAATATTTATAATATAATCGGGGTTGATTGCCCGGTTTTTTTCAGTCAAGTTTTTTTAAGTGCAAATCCGCAGCAATGCCGCGGATTTGTTTTTATTTTGCCTTCAGACTGTCTGTTTTTATTTTGGCGGTATCCTGGGTAACCGGGGCCGGTTCAGAATTGGCAACAGCCGAATCCCCCATTTTATTCCTCAGAGAATCCTTATTGTGCTCTTCTTTGAACTCTTCTCTTTTTTCTTTATTCTGGGCGCAGCTTCCCAAAAATAATATTCCCAAAACAGCTCCTGTCCATAATTTTTTCATAATAATTAATTTTGATGTTTAATACTATCAAATATAAATAATATTACTGTCATTTTATACTTGTTGGTTATATATTCTGTATTGAAAGTATTTTGTTTGATAAATTATATAAATATTGAATTTTTGAAACATATTAATCTTACAGCATGCTTGTTTCGGGCCTGTGCAATCTGAATAAAAAAATCCACAGAACTTTCATCTGCGGATTTTCCATTTTTAAATTAGACTTATTGTTGTATCTATTTAGTCTGAGGCACGGTTGCCGTTGAATCTATCTTAATCCTGGTTGTATCGGTTGTCATCTTTGTAGAATCCGTTGTAGTCGGTATTACGGTTTTGGTATTGTTTACTGCTGTTGAATCAGCATTACCGGATGACATGGAAGATTCTTTGGTCCCGCAGCTCACAGCTATTATTCCTAAACCTGCGGCTGCTATCAAAAACTTTCTCATAATATTTTATTTTTGGTGTTGTTGTTAAAAGTTCAATAATTGTTCCTAACCGGTATTATAAAGTATTAAAACATAGATAAAGTTTGTTAAAAGGTGTTAGGGAGAAAGGTATAGGTTGCAGGTGATAGGTAATATAGGGATTAGGGTGTTAGTTATACATCGTATAAAATAAAAATCCCCGAAAAATATAATTTTCAGGGATTTTATGATTACTCATTGCTCATTACAGATTACTCATCATTGAGCAATGGTTGTTTGCTGGCTGATTCCTATCCAAGGTATGGATATTTATAATCTTTTGGAGAAACAAAAGTTTCTTTGATGCTTCTTACGGAAGTCCATCTCAACAAGTTCATCTTGGAACCTGCCTTATCATTCGTACCTGAAGCTCTTCCACCTCCGAAAGGCTGCTGTCCTACTACCGCACCAGTCGGTTTATCATTGATGTAGAAGTTACCTGAAGCATTTTCTAAAGCTTTAAAAGCCTCATTAATTGCGTAACGGTCTTGTGCAAAAACAGAACCTGTCAACGAATAAGGAGAAGTGGAATCTACCAGTTTTAAAGTCTCTTTCCAGTCCTGATCTTCATATATATAAACAGATAAGATAGGGCCGAAAATCTCTTCAACCATACTTTCATAATGAGGATTGGTTGTTTCAATTACAGTTGGGTGTACAAACCATCCTTTAGAATCGTCAACTTTTCCACCTATGGCTACTTTAGCTTCACCGGATGCATTCGCTCTGTCGATATAACCTTTACATTTCTCGAAAGAATTCTTGTCGATTACCGCATTCACGAAGTTGGATGGATCTTCAGGAGAACCTATTTTAATAGAATTTATCTGGGTTTCCATTACTTTTTTCACGTCAGCCCAAAGAGATTTAGGAACATAAGCTCTTGAAGCCGCAGAACATTTCTGCCCCTGGTATTCAAAAGAACCTCTTACCAAAGCAGTTGCTACAGCTTCTACATTAGAAGAAGGGTGAGCGATTACGAAGTCTTTTCCACCAGTTTCCCCAACGATTCTCGGGTATGTTCTGTAATTATGGATATTATCACCGATCATTTTCCACATTCCCTGGAATACTTTTGTAGAACCTGTAAAGTGAAGGCCTGCAAAATCAGGATGTGCCAATACTTTTTCAGCCGTTTCTTTTCCATCTGTGAATATCATGTTGATAACTCCTGCAGGAAGACCCGCCTCAATTAATACATCCATGATTACTTTCGCAGAATAAACCTGCTTGTCGGAAGGCTTCCAGACTACAACATTTCCAAGCATGGCCATACATGTAGGTAAGTTTCCGGAGATCGCAGTAAAGTTGAACGGAGTTACTGCAAAACAGAATCCTTCCAATGGTCTGTACTCTACACGGTTCCAGATTCCGCTGTCGGAAACCGGCTGTTCAGAATACATTTCAGTCATGAATTCTACATTGAATCTCAGGAAGTCGATGAATTCACATGCAGAATCAATTTCAGCCTGGTGAACATTTTTAGACTGCCCGATCATCGTTGCTGCGTTGATCACATCTCTGTAAGGCCCGGCCAAAAGGTCAGCTGCCTTCAGGAAAATAGCTGCACGGTGTTCCCAGCCCAGTTCGTTCCATTCTTTTTTAGCTGCCAGTGCCGCGTTGATAGCGTCATCTACATGCTGCATGGTACCTTTATAGTAAAATCCGAAATCGTGAGCATGATCCTGAGGAGACTGAAGCTGAACTTTTTCGTTGGTTTTTACCTCCTTTCCGTTAATGATCATTGGGATTTCCGTCTTTTCAGCCCACATCTTTTTGTAAGTGGCGATAAGGCTTTTAACTTCTGGAGATCCCGGTACATAAGAATTTACCGGCTCGTTTACTGCAAATGGTACTTGCGAAATTGCTTTTGACATATTATGTTGTATTATTTTAAAATTAATCCATATGTTGGTATACAAATTTACAATAATTAACGCAAAGAAAAAAAAACAGCTTGCCTCTGTAAAAAAGAACTTTTTACTGATTTATATTCAAAAAAATAAAGTTTTTATTATTATTTAATAATGGAATGTGATCAATATTTGCATGATTTTTTAAATTCACAGCAAAGTATATAGCTTTAAAACAATTAATTAAATTTAATGACCAGAAATAATACTATATAGTATTGGCAGTTTTAATAAATGCCTGATAATCTCCTGAAAAACTAGAGTGTTTTATAACATAAAACGAATCAAATATTAAAAATTAAAACCCCTAACTTCAATAACTTCCCTCTTCATGCTCCCATCTTCCATACTTCACTGCAACTTTTCTTTTTCCAGGATTTTCAGCACAAGTTTTTCTTCCTGGGTCAGGCCTGCTTTTCCGTCATTTTCCTCAATTTGTTCGAGCTCATCCAAGTATTTTTTGATCGTATTATTTTCATAAAGATTGATTACCAGGGGATGTACATAATATTTTCTGCACACTGTACTGGTGTTCCCCAGATGTTCGGCTACAATCTCTAAAGCTTCTTTCACTTTCTTTTTATATTCGCTGTTGCTTTCGGCATAGCCTATCTCTTTAAAGGCAATCAGGGCACTTACGGTTCCCGACCATGTTCTGAAATCTTTAGCTGTGAAATCTTCTCCGCTTATTTCCTTAATGTATTCATTTACCATTCCTGAATCTACCGAATGACGGTTTCCTTCCTCATCAAAATACTGGAAAAGCTCTTTGCCGGGAATATCCCTGCATTTTTGCACAAGTTTTGAAAGTCTTCTGCTCCTCAGGTCAATAGTATGCATGATGCCTTTTTTACCTTTAAATGAAAAAGTAATCTTTTGACCTTTAATTTTTACATGCTTGTCCTTTAAAGTTGTTAACCCGAAAGAGCCGTACAGCTTTTCATACGCATTGTTACCAATACGGATATTGGTATGCTGCATTAAACTAACAATTAATGCCAGAATTTTCCTTTTCTCAAAATTTCGTAAGGCAAGGTCCTGCTCCACATGAAGCCGGATTTCAGGGAGGGCATATCCGAACTGAAGCATTCTGTAAAATTTGGTATGATTCCTCAGAGCGCTCCATAAAGGATGATAGCGATACTGTTTTCTGTGTTTTACATCAAAACCCGTAGCCTGAAGATGGCCATTATCCAAAGCACAGATCCAGACATTTTCCCAGGCGGGAGGGATGACAAGCTTATTGATTCTGGTAATTTCGTCTTTGTCCTTAAGTTTTTCGCCGTCTTTATAATAAGAATACTTTTTTCCGGTTTTTTTCCTCGTAATCCCTTCAGTTTCCGCATCGGTGGTATATACAAGATGTACCGCCTTTGCGGAGGCCTCAGGATCCTTCATGATCTTCACAATCTTTGAAGGCTTCAAGTGGGAAATAATTTCCAGATCAGTATTCTTCTCCATAAAGAATGGTTAAGAGTTTTTACCCCTCGAAAAGATCAGAAAAAGGATGACTACAACTGCAACGACCAGGATAATTCCCCACCACATTCCAGCCTTAAAAATAGTTTCTACTGCTTCACAGCTTGTTAAGGTTAACAAAGTGAATATGGTTATACTGTATAAGGTCAATTTTCTCATGGTATACATATTTTGGGTGTTATTTTAGACTCTTTCCTGGTCTGCTCTCCAGTTTTTGATAGAACGCTTAATCTCATCTCCTGAAATATTCTCGTGAATTGCCCTGTATAAAAGCTCTTTGAATTCATCGTCATAAGCAAATCTTAAAGCTGCAATCTGGTCAAATCTTAACTTATCAGTAATTTCATCAGATCTCTGTCCGGAAATTTCAAAATATCTCTGTTTAAATTCAAGCTTTATTATACGGTTCTGGAGTCCCAGCGCATAATGCTGCCTTGTCATAAAAGCAAGATAGAAAAGCAGGAATATTACAATAGAAAACAATATCCAGGTTAATTGATGTTCCGTATCATCCCATATCTTATAAATCCCATAAATTTCTAGTAATATTAATATCGGGAGGTAAATGAAATGATGAGGGGGGTAAAATTTTCTGTGGTTTTTATAATTCTGTGCTTTCATACGAAGAATAGTAGCAATAATCTTTCCAAAACTTTGTGTATTTAATAATAATATTGTTTTTGTGGTATTTAAATGTATGCTGTAATTAATATTGTTGATTATTTTTGGTAAATCATAGAGTAATTATTAAGACTAACGAAATAAAAAAGCCATCTCTGTTCATAAACATGGTTTCAATCTGAAAAATCAACTTGCAGGCAGAATTTACTTGTAAAGAAAAAATAACAAATCATTAACTAAAATAGGCTGTGGATTTCATTTCCAAACCTCAATTTTTTCGTAACTTTCGGTGTTTAAAAAAGAAAAGAATGACTTCAAAGGACAAAGTGGCTGCGCTTCGTGAAGAAATGCAGAAAAATAATGTTGATGCATTTATAATATATTCTGCAGACCCGCATATGAGTGAGTATTTGCCGGAAGAATGGCAGGAGAGAGCATGGCTTTCCGGGTTTCTGGGATCTGCAGGTTTTGTGGTAATTACAAAAGACAAAGCAGGTCTGTGGACGGACGGAAGATATTTTACCCAGGCTGCTATAGAGCTGGAAGGCTCAGGAATAGATCTTTTCAAAGACGGAATGGAAGGCACACCCAATTATATAGACTGGATTATTTCAGAAATTCCTGCCGGAGGAAAAGTGGCTGTTAATGCTGTTGCCACTTCAAATACCAATTGGGAACTGCTGTCGCAAAAGCTGCAGTCGAAAAATATAACTCTGGCAGACCTTCCATTATTAAAAGAGATATGGAAAGACAGAGGTACTCCTTCTAAAAATCCGGTTTTCGTGCATCCTGTAGAAAGAGCCGGAAAATCAGTTGCGGATAAACTGGGAGCAATCCGTCAGAAAATGGAAGAGCAGGAAGCTACCGTTCATATTGTTTCCAGTCTTGATGACGTAGCATGGACACTGAATTTAAGAGGAAGTGATGTACAAAGCAATCCTGTATTTTTAGGATACATCGTCATCACCAAAAATGATGCAGTACTTTTTACCGGCCTTGAAAAGCTGGAAGTAGGTGCCAGAAAGCAGATGGACGATTCTTTTGTGAAAATGATGCCTTACGAAGAATTTTACAGCTATCTGAAAATATTCAAAAACGAAAAAGTTCTGGTTTCCCCGAACACTAACCAGATGATTTTTGAAACGTTAAAAGAAAACAATCAGTTTATAAAGGCGCCGGTTCCCGGTAATCTAATGAAAGCCCAGAAAAATGAAGCTGAGCTGGAAGGATTCAGGACAGTAATGGTAAGAGATGGCGTTGCCATGGTGAAATTCCTTTACTGGCTTATTCATAACGCAGGAAAAGAAACCATGAATGAATATTCTATCGGTGAAAAACTGAGAAGCTTCCGTGCAGAAGGAGAAAACTTTGTAGGAGAAAGCTTTGGAAGCATTATAGGATATAAGGATAACGGTGCTATCATGCATTATTCCGCAAAAAGTGAAGGCAGCAAAGAGGTTACGAACGATGCCAGTATCCTTGTGGATTCAGGAGGACAGTATCTGGAAGGAACAACTGATATTACAAGAACCTTTGCTCTGGGAGCTGTTTCTGATGAATTCAAAAGAAATTCAACGTTGGTGCTTCAGGGAATGATCCGTTTGTCAATGGTAAAATTCCCGAAAGGGACAAAAGGTGTTCACCTTGATGCTATTGCAAGACTTCCTTTATGGATGGAAGGCAAAGATTTCAACCACGGGACAGGTCATGGTGTAGGAAGTTTTATGAATGTTCATGAAGGACCTCAGAATATCAGAAAAGATATGAATCCCCAGGACCTTCTGCCGGGAATGGTATGTTCCAATGAGCCGGGATATTATCTGGAAGGAGAATACGGAATCCGTCACGAAAACCTGATTGCCGTAAAAGAAGCGGAAAAAACAATTCACGGAACCTTCTATGAATTCGAGACACTTACATTCTGCCCGTTCTTTAAAGATACTATCGTAAAAGAAATTCTTTCAAAAGAAGAGATTCAGTGGCTGAATGATTACCACAGAACATGCGAACAAAAGATAGGCCCGTACCTTGAAGGAGATGTTAAAGCATGGTTCCTTGAATTGGTAAGTCCATTTTAAAGGATACATTGAATGATGTATAGGGCAATTGTCAATAATTATTTTGGATATAAACGCTGGACTTACATCTTCAACTCAAAATACTGAACATTAATAATTGTTAGATAATTTTGGAGCCCTGTGGAGAGATCTGCAGGGCTTTTTTATACATACAACCGTATTTTTACGGATATAATTCTAGGGATTCCCCTGACAGGATATCATGTGCGACTGCCTATCTTTGTATCAGCAAAAGTACATCATTCATATCTTCATATACACTTAGTAAATTCAAAGCAGGTAAAACCATTTCGTTCCGGAATGGTTTTATTTTTTGTCACCAGTGAAAAGTTGTATCAGTTAAAGAATCCTAATAGCTTTAAAATAGGATCAGGGAAGTTTTAAATACCTGCATTGGTTTTTGTATTTGTTTAACTTTGCTGAAGGTGTACTATAGAGAATCTGGCATTTTTAAAAAGTACAAAGGTTTTGGGCATTTGTCTTATAACGGTACGCGGCAGTTTTGTAATTTTGTGAATAGATGGATTACACTAAAGAATCTATTAAAATGAACAGGATGAAAAAAATAGCCATTATCAACGGACATCCCAATAAAAATTCCTTTAATTTCGGAATTACAGAGTCTTACAAAAAAGAGGCAGAAAAATCGGGAGCTGAAGTAAAAGAAATTATAATAGCTGAACTTAAATTTGATCCCATTCTGCATTTTGGATACCAAAAAAGAATGGAATTGGAGCCAGATCTGCTGAATGCCTGGGAAATCATACAGTGGGCAGATCATCTGGTATGGATTCATCCTGTGTGGTGGGGCGGTATGCCTGCACTGATGAAAGGTTTTATTGATCGGCTTTTTCTTCCTGGGTTCGCTTATCAGTACAGGGAAAATTCGGTTTGGTGGGATAAACTGTTGAAAGGAAAAACAGGCCACATCATTACAACGCTTGATCAGCCGGGATGGTATTATTGGTTTATTTATGGGAGGCCAAGCGTTAATCAGCTGAAAAGATCAACCCTGGGATTTTGTGGTATAAAACCGGTGAAAACTACTTATATAGGCATTATCAGAAATTCTACGGAAATACAGCGTGCAAAATGGCTTCAGAAAGTAGGAGAACTGGGAAGAAAGCAGAAATAAATTGTTATTACGGGCAAGATTTTATGTTTTTATGATGTATGCAAAACCAAAAGATTGAATCAGAGTTATAGACAATCTGTATAAAAGACGGCTTCAGGAATTAGCCTGAAAATACGTAAATTTGCATCATGAATAACGATACGATTTGTGCACTGGCAACAGCCAACGGAGTAGGAGCTTTAGGGATTATAAGAGTTTCAGGAGATGATGCTTTACCTGTAGTTCAGAAAAGTTTTCCGTCTAAGAAGCTGGAAAAGCAAAAATCCCATACCATCCATTACGGTTATTTTATGGATGACGAAGAAGCTGTTGATGAAGTGATGCTTTCTATCTTCCTTGCTCCGAAAAGCTTTACTACAGAAAACTCTGTGGAAATTGCTTTTCACGGCTCACCGCATATCGGAAAACGAATTCTGGAGACTCTGATTAAAAACGGGGCAAGAATGGCTAAAGCAGGGGAATTTACCCTTCGTGCATTTATCAACGGAAGAATAGATCTTTCACAGGCAGAAGCCATTGCAGATGTCATCGCTTCTGAAAATGAAGCATCCAGAAAAGTAGCCATTAATCAGCTTAAAGGGGGAATTACCAATGAAATATCAATATTGAGAACAGATCTTCTGAATTTTGTTTCCCTGATCGAACTTGAACTGGATTTTGCGGAAGAAGATGTGGAGTTTGCAGACAGATCAGCTCTTAACGGCCTGTTAGATAAGATAGAATTGAAACTGGATTCACTTATAGATAGCTTCCAATACGGAAATGCTATCAAAAATGGAACTGCTGTTGCCATCATCGGAAAACCGAATGCCGGGAAATCTACCTTATTGAATGCCCTATTAAAGGAAGAAAGAGCAATCGTTAGTAACATTGCAGGAACTACGAGAGATACCATTGAAGAAGTGCTGCACATCAAAGGTCATGCATTCCGTTTAATTGATACTGCCGGACTTCGTGAAACAGCAGATGAAATTGAAGCTATCGGGGTAAAAAAAGCAAAAGAAAAAGTAGAAAATGCCAATATTCTTGTATATCTGGCAGATGCTGCCACAGAAGATTATTCGGAAGATATTGAAATGATCAGATCCCTTCAGAGAGATGACCTTAAACTGATTATCTGTGCTACAAAAATTGATGAAGTACTTCCTCCGAAATATGAGGCAGTAGAAGACATTTTCAGAAATGAAATTGCCCAGGATTTTGATTTTATCAGAATATCTGCCGTAGAAAACCAAAACATCCAGGATCTTAAAAACGAACTGTCTTCTTATGTAGAACAGTTAAAGTCCCAGGAAAATAATGTGGTGATTACCAATCAAAGACACTTTGAAGCTCTCCGGAAATCTTTGGAAGCAACTCATAAAGTAAAAGAAGCTATTACTTTCCAGATTTCCACAGAATTGTTAGCCTATGAATTAAGAAATGCATTGGAACATCTTGGTGAAATTTCAGGTGAGGTGACTAATGATGAGGTTTTGGGGAATATTTTTTCTAAGTTTTGTATCGGAAAGTAGACCATGTTTTAGATTGTATATAGATTACAATTGCAATAATACGAAAAACCCTTTAAATGTAGTATTTAAAGGGCTTTTTATTTGTATTCTGTTTTGTTTAAAAATTTAATATTGCAGAATATATACATTCTATTTGTTTCTATTTCGTTTCTATGAATTTGATTTGGAATAAAATTTGTAATTTCATCGTTAAAAAATGTTACATTTTGAAACGGTGGGAAACATGGGGAAACAATGTGAAACATTTTTGAGGAGAATTTAGGCGTTATGGAAGTCAATAAAATTTGTCAATTCTGCGGAAATAGGTTTGTAGCTAAAAAGACTACAACAAAATGCTGTTCCGATGACTGTGCTAAGAAATTCTACAAAAAGAGAAAGCGTGATGAAAAGATTCAGGCGAGTGATAAGGATTTAGAAGTACAAATTAAAGGTTATGATATTGAAGAAATCCAAAAGAAAGATTACTTATCCATCAAAGAAGTTATGCTTTTACTCAATATTAGTAGAACATCAATTTATCGAATGTTAAAAGATGGCAGATTAAGCAAATTAGAAGGCTTTAAATCGGTTAGGATTAGGAAAATCGACTTAGATGTACTCTTTAGTCAAAAAGCCGAAAATAAAGAAGAAAAACAATATAATTTACCATATTTCTGTGATGATAATTATTACACGATTAACGAAGTCTTAGACGCATTTAAAGTGAGTTCAGGTTCATTTTATCATTTATGTAAAAAACATAATATTCCGAAAATTCAAAAAGGTAAAAATGTGTATGTCCCCAAAAACTTAGTAAATACAATTTTCAATAATGAGTAAAAAAGTAACAGTGCTAAAAAAACTTGTAAAAGGAAATAAGAGCAATCTTTCACTAAATTTTTATCCACCTGTTTTCAATCGAAAAACTGGAAAAAAGACTCGGTATGAAAAAACGAGTTATTTTATTTATAATGAATTTCAAAGTGAAATTATTTATTATACAGATGCAAATGGGAAGAAACAGTCAAAAATTGAAATTGTTAAAGATAAAAAAGGCTATCCGAAAAAAATAACATTAACTCCTGCTCAGAAACATCATAATAGGGAAACTAATGAAATGATTGAACTGTACAGAGCAAAGAGGTTTAAGGAAGTAATTAGTCCAGATATTTATACAGAAGCGGAGTTAAAAAGCTTCAAACTAACTGAAAATAAGAAGAAAATCTTTACAGAGTATTTTAAGGAAAAAGCAGAAAATGCAACAAAATCTGCGGGGGCATGGAGTGCTAGTTATGGGTATTTTTCTAAATATTATGGTAATAAGCTTTTTAGTGATATTGATAAAGTGTTGATTGAAGATTTTAAAAATAAGTTACTTAATTCCTTTCAATTAAGAAGTAAAAAACACAAATTGAAAAGGAATTCGGCGGCAAGCTATTTTATCAGATTTATTCAAGTCTTGGAAATGGCTTACGAAGAAAATTATCTTTCTGAAAACTTCAAAGGAAGAATCGAATGGATTGAAGAGGAAGAAGTGATGAAGAATTTTCTAACAATTGACGAGTGCAAAATCCTATTTGCTACTGAGTTTCCCGATGAAGTTTTAAAAAAATATTGTGTTTTTGCCCTTTTAACAGGTTTGAGATATTCGGATATATCAAATCTAAAATGGGGTGATGTTGTTAGAAGACATGATACAGATTTTATAGATTTCAGGATGAAGAAAACCTCAGCATTCCAATATCATCCTATCTCCCAAGAAGCGATAAATCTTATGGGAGATAAACAAAACAGGACTGACTTTGTTTTCGAAAGAATTGCTTATCATTCGCTAAATGACAATTTACGAAAATGGCTTTTAAAAGCAGAAATTGAGAAGAAAGTAACATTTCATAATTTCAGAACTTCTTATGCAGTAGCACAATTGGAAGCAGGAGCAGATATTTATCTAATTTCAAAAATGTTGGGACATAAAAACGTCAGTACTACGGAGATTTACGCAAAAATTGTTGATAAACGAAAGATAAGTACTATTAATAATATTATTTTAGGGTTATGATAGACTTTTTACCAATTCAAGATGATGATTTTATATTTTCATCATTATTTCAAAATTATGAAGAAGGTCATACAGATGCAACCGATTTCGGCATGTATCCATTTTTCAGGCTTAGATATTTCTTTTTGGATAGAGAAAGACTCCCAATAAGAACATTGAAAATTGATGAAGAAAAAATAGAAAGATTTGACATGTTTAAGAACATCTTCATGAGAGGAGATTATTTTTACCTTATAGCCTATCACTATTTTATCCATGTTAAAGAGTATGAATTTGAATATAAAGTTGAAGGTAAAATGCGTATTGAAGATAAAAACGGAGAATTAAAAATAGTTTCTTTCTTTGAACCACTGTACAATGCTTTAATAGAGGAGAAAATTAAATCACAGAAACTGCTCCGACATGAGTATATTGTATCTAAAAATAAATACTTATACATAAATAAGCTCACTGAAATACTTTTCAATGATTATTATGATTTAGATGATGCAATAAGAAAAGAGAAAAATGTCTTTGCAAAATATGGTATGGCTGTTAAGGAGGTTTATTTAGAAATATTTAGAGACTTTTATTCCAATTTTGTAGATTATCTTACAACTGAGAATTTTGAAGCTCTAAAAAAGCTTGTTTATCCTTCTAAAAAAGAAGTTCAATCGTTTAAGCTTGCACCGAGAAAAACCTATAAGAATTTAAAGGATATGGAAGCAAGAACAAAAATTGTTGAATCCATTAAACAAAATTTGATAGAAAAAGGATTCATTTCTAAGATAACCACTTTTGAACAGGTTTATGACCTTTTTGACAACAAAAGACGAGAATTACCAAAAATCCTTTGGGAGAAAGATATTACATCTTTAGCTACATTTTATAAAATAATGGAAGATGATAAAATTATCCAGGATGCGGAAGGAGAACATTGGAAAATTTTGGCTGATTATTTTATTCTTAAAAATGATTCGGAGATTTCAAGAGAAGAACTTAAAAGCAAAAAGAAGTCAACCAATTTTAAAATTTTAACTGACCTTGAAAGCACATTTGACTTACTGAAAAAAATTATCGCATAATCTCTACTCCACCCTTGAAATTTTTTTCATTTTTTTTCATTTTTTCCGATAAAATTTGAGCTGATTAATCAAATAGTATTTTACAAATATTATAATACACTTAAAATCAAACACTTAAAACTCTTACTGTAAGGTGAGAGTTTTTTCGTTTTTGGCATACTCGCTAAGTTATTGATGTAACCGATTCATGACAAAAGAAATCATGACGACAAAAACCAGCCATAACGAAAATTTCGGTTCTATAATCGAAAAATTGGTGCAGACAGAAGTAACTAAATACTTAACTGCTTACGCAACAGAATTAGAAAAATTGAGTGAAATAGCTATCTCAAAAGCTGTCTTAACAGTAAAAGATGTTGCAGAACTTCTCGATATGAACGAGCGAGTAATAGTTCAAAAAATTAATTCAGGATTGATCCCTGCTTACAAATGCAAAATTACTAATAAGTTTTTTGTTTTGAAGCGTGAATTAATCAAAGAAATTACTTCAGGAACGCACTATAAGTCAATTTCAATGATGAAAGCTGAAGTAAATAAGAATTTTGAAACCCAACAATTTGTATAATTTAAAATCTGAGATTATGTCTAAAAAAATATTATATAAAAATCAAACAACTAGAAAGCTAAGTAGAAATGAAAAACAAAGAATTACAATCGCAAATCTGGCGTTAATTCCTTCTGTAATTAAAAACTATATTGATACGCTCGTGAAGGTTTATCGCCCAACTTTTACCTACAAACTAAAAGTTGAGTTTTTCTATTATATCATTGTAACGATAATAAGGCGTCAAAATACCTATGAAAATAAAGCACTTGAAAATATTCCTGTTGCACTTAATGCAACGGTTTTAAGGGGTATAAAATCAGACTATAATGAATATATAGATTGGCTTATTGAGCAAGAAGTTATTTTCAAGGCTGAAAATTACGTTGCTGGAAATTCTTCAAATAAATATTGTTTTGCCAATTTTATTTTACCATCCTTAAAAGAGGATTCAGGCTCTGAAATAGTTGAAATGGAAGCTTTAAAATCCAACACAATCATAGTGGCGAGATCGATTGAGGAATCCGAAGTATATGAAGATAACAAGCACCTTTTGAAGTGGTTTAATGATGGTTTGGAGATAGATTTTGAAAGAGCTGTAACCTATATAAAAGATTTATCATATTATGAAGGTGAAATCTTTGATTTAACGCATAAAAAAGTTCATTGGAATCATCAAATATTAGCATTGCATCATAAGGCTTTTTATGCAACCCGAAATGAGGAAAGTGATTTTCGTTTGCATACAACTTTAACAAACTTGAAGAAAATATTCAAACCTTTTATTACTTATGAAGGTCAAGAACTCATAGGATATGATCTAAAAAATTCGCAACCGTTTTTCTTAATATTTTTAATAGATTCTATTATAAATAACAATGATAGAATAAGTTATATATTAAGTAAAGTATATAGTAAAAAGACTTATAATTCCTTTATGTTGCAGAATCTTCGCAAACGCCTTTCTACAGAGAGTTTTCAAGAAGAATATAAGATGTTTAAAACATGGGTTCTTAATGGTGAAATTTATGAAAATATGGAAAGTATTATTAAACCAAAGAAACGTTTAGGTTCTTATTTTGCTAATAAATATAACGCTCGAAAAAAAGTAACAGAGATTAAAAAAGTGGATGATGTTAGAGCTTTGATGAAAGGAGTTATTTTCACTTTATTTTTCAGTGGTATAAAAACTAGAAATTCAAATTACAAAATTTTTAAAGAAGCTTTTCCAAATTTGGTTGATGCAATAGAGTTATTTAAGGGAAATGATAATGCTGTTTTTTCCAAATTGCTACAAAATATTGAATCGGAGTGTATCATTGATTTTGTATCAAGGAAAATTGCCAAAGAGTACCCAGAAATGCCTTTATTTTCGATTCATGACTCTTTGTCTACAACAGAGAATTACGCTCTTATTTTAGAGGATTTGATGCCTAAATACATTTTTGAGTACACAGGCTTAACACCTAAAATAGAGGAGGAAAAATGGAAGAAGCATCATTATCAAGTTGACTATGTTAAGAGAGTTGAATTACACCCTGAATGGTATGCTTATAATGATTTTTAAAATTAATTTTTAACATCGAATAAATAATAAAAGTAGACTTAGAAACAAGCCTACTTTTATCAAAACTGTATTTAAATTATCAAATAAAAAGGTTTAAAAATGATTTATAAGTTTGAAGTATTAAAGTATCTCTTTGCAAAATCAGTAATTGATTTATGTCGTTCGGTAATTTCTTTTTCTGTCCAGATATATTTTTCTCTAATTTCTGTATAGCTTGAAAGTGCTGTATCTTGAAAAAGTTCACTTTTTTTATCAAATGATTTATTACTGAATTTACTATTTTGATTTTTTGTTAAAAGTGCTAAATTTCCTACGATGTGTAAATATTTGGATTTAAATTCTTCAGAGTATTCTTCATCCTCTGGATTTTGAGGTTTTATATGTTCAATTGTATAATTATCATAAAGTTCTTTATCAAGCAATATACCTGAGAGATTTATTTTTCTTAGATGATTTTCATACTGCCATAAAACAAATTTTATAGTATTTCGATTATAGTGCCATTTTTCATTATCAAAATAATTTATAATAATATTTTCAAAATGATCATTATCATTCCAGTACCATTTAAATCCAGTTATAGTCGCATTTTTTATATCCTCATATAAATCATTTATATTGTATGCCTGTTCAAAATTAAAGTACTGTTTTGCATAGTTATGCAAATAGTCTGTCCTGTAATCGCCTAATTTTAGCTTGAAAGAAAGAATTTCTAATAGCTTTAGAATTTTGGTATAGATCTCTCCTTTATTTTCACCTCGATTGAACAAAACAAGTAATACTAATTTCCAATTAACTTCATTGCCAACGAAGAATAAATTTGAAATCTCTGATTGCCCTCTATTATTTACAACGGTTTTTGCACTATGGGTTAATTCAACAAAGTTTTCGAAAAATAATTTTATCCATTTTATTTTATCTTCGGTATTGTTCAATTTTTCCTTTATTGCTTCAATATTTCCGTTAATATTAAAAAACAAATTGCAGTAATTATCTAAAAGTTCATTCTCAGTAAAATATCCCTCAACAGCTTCAATATTACGATAAGTTACTGAAATATCATCCTGAACATCAGAAATATCGTTATTTGCTTGATTACTATCTTTACTCTGAATATAAATTTGATGCATTAGATATGCCTTAATTACCTCAAATCTTGAAAGTTCTTTACCTCGGTTATTTTGATATTCAAAAACCTGAGTAGCTTCAACTTTATTTGAAATGTAAAAGGTACTAATTATTGCGTTCTCCAATGTTTCTTGAACAATATCAATGATTTCATTATCAAGCTTATTCAATTCGATCTCAAAAAAATTAAATGCTTCGATTATTCGTTTCTGTGAAATTGTCTCTGTATCATCAATAATTGAAATTAAATGTTTTTGTGAAATTTTTTTAAAAATTTGATGATCATCCTTAATTGTTCTAAATACATCGGTTAAATATGTACTTCTAATTTCGTTTGCATCTTGTCCTTTAGCTTCTTTTATTTTGACAATCGCAGAAAGAAATAAAATTGTTGTTGTGAGTCTTTGTTGTCCATCGATGATGAAAAATGTTGAATCAGATTTTTCAAAAAGTAGTTGCCCCAAATAGTAACGTTTTCCTTTTTGTTCTAACAAATCTTCTAAAAATTGAGAACATTGTTTATTTTCCCAGCTATAAGCACGTTGATAAGCAGGGATTCTAATATTTTCTACGGATTTAAAAAGCAATTTGATACTTTCCAATTTCTGATTTTCTTTATGTAATGTAGATTCCATTCCAATTAGTTCTGTTTTCTTATAATTTCTTTACCCAATAATGCTTAATATTAAGTTTTTCAAGTTGAGGAATGATT
The DNA here is from genome assembly GCF_014207845.1 of Chryseobacterium shigense. NCBI lineage: Bacteria > Pseudomonadati > Bacteroidota > Flavobacteriia > Flavobacteriales > Weeksellaceae > Chryseobacterium > Chryseobacterium shigense. The sequence continues at coordinate 1,805,902 of NZ_JACHLC010000001.1, read as the reverse complement.
TTTTCAATAGTTTTTTTAATTAATTCATCATCAGGGTGTGCAATAGCATAAAGATTATCAGGATTTTTTTCTATATCAGACATAATTTTTACTAAAGCTCTTCCAAAATGAGATTTAATTTGACCACTATCAAAAAAATCTCTTTTTTTAGTTGGTGAGTAATCGTTTGATTTAGCTCCTTTCGCTTCCACAATAAGTGTTTTGCCATCTTTTACCGCTTCTATATCATTTCCTTTTGACTGTCCGAAGCATTGATTTATTATTTGCCATCCATCATTTTTCAGTTGTTCAGATAAGATTAGAATGACTTCATCTTCTGTTAATTTACTATTTAAATTGTTATTGTACATCTCTTTTAAAATCTTATTCTGCTTCTCTCGGCATAACAATAAATTTCACTTGTTGCTCGAATTTATTGCAAGTTAAAGTTTCTATTATCTGATATGAATTATAACTATCATAATTTTCAAGGAACTTATTAATTGCTTTTTCAATTGTTTTATAAGAATCTTCAAGGTAATTTGTTACTATTGGCAATCTTTGATCTTCCGTAATATCCGCCTTAATAACTATCTTCTCAAAAAAAGCTAAAGACTCCGAAGAGTTAGTATAGAAATTTTGCACATGATTGAAAGGTGACTTTTCTAATTTTGTACATTCTATAAAGTCTTCTAATAATTGCAGTTTAACATTAATTACTGTATTTGATGTCTCTAATTTTACAGGTATCTCAATGGAATTTTCTCCACTGGAAATAATTTTTTGAAATAGCCCAATGAATTGCTCTCCTGTATCTATATTAGATGTTTTGATATAGAATCGTGCTTGAAAATTTTCGTGCAACGCTTTATGTAAAATGCTTTTTAAAATTTCAGAACTATTTTCTAGTCTCCTAAAGTTTTCTACATTTTTATTTACCTCAATATTTCCAATGACATATTGATGATCTTTTACATCAAATGATATATAGAAATTATAATTTACATTATGAATTGTCTTTTGTATTTCCATATTAAAATTTTTAAAATTTACTATCTATTTGTACCTCCCTTACTAGTCCATTTAGAAGACTTTCAAATGCTTCACTTTGTGACTTCCCACCAGATATTTTAGAAATAAGTTCATTAAGTTCAAATTTAAAAGCTAATCCACTTCTTGGATTGTAAAGTTGTCCAAATTCCCAATTTGTTTTATCAGACATCTGTTTTAAAGCGAAATATATAAGTAATTGCTTTAGATCACTATTCTTAAAATTTCTATTGACTGTTTTAATCTCAACAATAGTATTATCTATTAATAAATCAGCTTCTAAGTTGGGAATAAATCCATATCCTTTTAATGTTGGTCTAAAAATTATATTTTCTGAGTTTTGCTTATTTATAAACTCTAAAGTATTATTTGATATTTTTTCAATTTCATTAATTTCAACTTTGGTTAAAATAAGATCTTCCTCTTTATAATTTCCATTTTTCCAGATTTTACTTGCAACTTCCTTTGTTGTATTTAATAAAGTTTTATTGTCTGATAAAACAGTTTTAAGTTTTTGCTTCGTTGTAATCACTTGTTCGGATAAAGTAAATGCAATCTCAGAAACAATATCATAGCGAGCTTTTTGAAGTGAAGGGATAGATATTCTGTTTACTTCAGTAAGCTGAGTACCATTTACCATTCTTATGAAGTTAGGAGTCAAAAATGGAAAACTTTGTTTCCAAATAGGTGAAAATTTTTCTGCAATATCTCTTTCATTTATCATACTAAAACAGGTTTTGTTAATTGTTTTCTATCTGCAAACCAATCTCTCATTAATACCTCTTCTTTACTAAATAAATTTTTATTATGGTCTCTCCAATGTTTGCCTTCATCTCCTAGATAATAAGATGAATATAAAATTGATCTTCTTTCCCACATTGTAAGAGTCGTGAATTGACTTTTTATATCTCCAAGCCAAAAATCACAATCCCAATTTGTCATTGCTACAATTATTTGTCTTTTTAATAAGTGATTGGTTACTGTTTCAAAAAGGTTAATAAAGATGGTTTCTTTAGCAGGAGAATGTCTTAATGAAAGTATTTGAACAATATAATTTAGATTTATTTCAATCTTAGTTAAATAATTTTCTTCAGCAAATAGCTCTAATAAAGCACTATCAACAAAATTCTTTCCAGCATCAACTAAGTCATCATAAACACTCCTGACTGCTCTGATTATAGTTGTAAAAACAGGAGATAGATTTAATAAATTATTGCTGTCTAGTAAAATTTTTACTGCATTTACTTGGTTTTCTTCTGTCAAAGCTTTTATTGAATTTATCGCTTGCTTGGTAACTGTTTGGTCAATTCTGGTTTTGTTTACTTCTCGAGATAATATTCCAATAATATCTATTTGACGGATTGAATGTTTAATAGTTTCATAATCCTCATCAGCCGTAGCCGAATAAGGATCAAATCTAATAGAAATGTTTAATAGTTTTTGTTCTTCTTCAGGATTATCTATTTCATCAGATATTGGATCTAAGAAATAGTGAATTTCTCTAAATTCCTCCGAAGACATAATTTTTGTTTTATCCTTTTGTAGGCTAAGTTGAGCATTTGATAATTTTTCGGACAAAAGAATTAAAGTTTTATATGCTTCGGATTCACTATTACAAAAGATTGTGTAGTCATCAACATATCTACAAAAAACAATACCCTTCGCTTTCAAGTTAAGATCTGTATTGTTTAAAGCTAATTCAGCTAAAATTCTTGATGCGGGTCCGCCAACGGGTAATCCGTATGATATAGTTCCAGAAAAGATGCTTAATAACTTCAGTATCCTTTTTGGAATATCTGTAGTATCAATTTTTTTTAAAGCATTTTCAAGCTTATGATGATTTACTCTTGGGTAAAAATTAGATATATCAGTTTGTAAAACATAATCAAACTGTTTGGAGTATTCTACACATTGTTTTTTATAGTCTATCCAATTTGCGTCTTTAAATAATGAACTTTTTTTTGCATTCCATTCGTACCTGTAAGAAAAAACATTTTTATCTGCCTCTTTAATTCTTTTATTTTCAATTTTTTCAGCTAGAGATATTACTATTCCCAAATAATATGCGTTCCAAAAAGGTTCAATTAATGTTGCTTGTCGAAATCCATAATATCCTACTTGACTAAGTGTTTCGAGATTAATAGGAGGAGAAAGTGATAAAGATTGTTCAAAATTTTTATGGTAATCCTCTAGGATATCTAAACATTGTTCCAGCATGTCTTCAAAAAGATATCTTTCAAAAGGGAAAGGAAATATATCTGTATCTCCATGTTTAATGATATTTAACAATGCTTTTTTAAAATTTTTTCTCATTCAGGGTTATTTTTTTGATAAAGTTTTCTAAATTAAATAAAACTTCTATTTTTTTACTAGGTATTTTTACGGTATTTGTATAAAATAAAATGAAAAAACCTGTTATAAACAGGTTTTGAAGCATTTAACATTTTTCTTTTTTGAAATACTTTTTCAGTGCATTGATTGTGAGTTTCAAACCTCGTATGAGGAAATAAGCACCTCCGACATACAAAAAGAGATATACTGACAGTATCAAAATAAGTGATACATCATCCCAAATGCTGTATGGTTTAAATTCAAATGGTGTAATACACGCTCTCTGAAACTGCAATATCATTTTGCGTTGTTAAAAGGATTTTTCCCTTCGCGCATAAACACAGTTCCCATTTTTTGATATTGGATTGGTTGCCCCTTGACACAGGCTGTAAAAATCCCACTTCCGAATCCATTTTGCGCTCTGATTATGGCTACCTCTTTTTCGTCAACTCCGTTGTCAATGGCAACAAATTTCTTTAATCTGTTATTTTTGATTGGCTCTTTGAAATCTTTTGGTAAATCACATTCTTTAGCGATTTGTGATTCTTTTGGTTTTTCTTCTTGTGCAAAATAAAGCGTTGGTAATACGACCATTAAGGTAAAAATTAATTTTTTCATTGTAATTATTTTTGATTGTTAATAATTGTCTTATTTGATAAATTCTTCTCTCTGTTTTGAAGCTTCGGCGTAGCTGTCGAAAACAAGAATTTTTCTCTGTCTGATATTCATTCCTGTAGGAACAGCACCGTCCTTATATAATGTTTTCTCGAACTCATCCATTTTCCTGTACTTAGCATCTTCACTTACGTCAATCATTTCAATGACATCACTTCCAATACTTTGATAGCTAGACATATTTTCTTTGGTGAGTATAGAATCACTATTAGGGGCTATAATAGCCCAGATAATAGCATATTTTGGCTTTATTGGCTCGATTGCTGGAATATCCTGAATGTTGCTTGTAGAGTCGTTATAATCGCTTATAACGTCTTGATAGGAGTTGCCAAAATTAATGGTGTCAGTATTTGTATAGACATCATCCCCAGTATCTCTTTTTTTACAGCAAACTATTGTGCAAAAAATCATTAATAAGTAGACCTTTTTCATAGTACTTATTTTTCAGATACTACTGCTATTATTCCAAGCAGAATGAAGTGACCAATGTAGGATAAAATTCCCCAAACAATCATAAATCCGATTGCTCCGAGAAAAGATTCTGGTTCAGTCCAATTCCATGAAAGAACTCCTGAGCCGATAATTACGATTGCATAAAGAATAAATACTAATACAGGTAGGCAGCCGCCGTCATTTGTGTTGCTCATATTTTTATAAATTTTGTTTAATTTTGGCAACAAAAAAGCAGGTAAACTCCACTGCTCTCGTCAAGAAGGTCGGCTAAAACCTAAGCACAAAAAACAGGAAGCAACCTGCCATATAGCAAGATGCTCACTTGTTTTTGCTTTCTGTGCTTTTCAATAAATTAGCCGTTTACTTGAGCGTTAGCAAAAAAAGTTTTCACTTTTATCGTTGATGTCTTCTAAAATAGCCCGATGGCATTTTAGATAAATTTTCTATATCAATAATTAAACCGTTTAAATAGTTATACTTTGCAAAAATGAGAAAATTATTTAATAAGTAATTGCTACTTTTCATAAATTCATCTCAAAAAATAAATTCAATCATAAAAACTATGAAAACAAGATTGTGGTTATGTATAAGTAAATCCGTTGAGTCTGATTTTAATCATTTAGTATATGATGATATAGATTTAGATATTGGTGATATACTAGATTATAATGATTATTATACTGATTTAGATGAAGTTGCTGTAAAAGCATTTGCTTTCTTAAAGCTAAGTTTAGGTAATTATAAAGTAATAAAAATCTGGTATTCAATAGAAGATAGAAATGAAAAAGTTCGTAACATTTTGCTACAAGCTTTATGAAAAAAGCATTCAAATTTGAATGCTTTTATTGGCTTGAAAATTTACTTTTGATAAAATTTAAAAATGTACTATTTCTGGCATTAGCATCTTCTACAATAGCATCAATATCCCAGATAAACATTCCTACAGGTACAGTTCTTTTGGGCTTTATCGAAATAGCAACATCTTTTTCATTATAATAAAGCTTACCTGTGGAATATAATTCTGTAAAATCACTTGATAGAGCAAGTTCAACTTCGTCATTAAACTCAATAATACCATAATACCATATTCTCTGTACCTTATTATTGTAATATTTCATTAAATTCCTTGCTCTTGTTTCGAGCTGATTTACGGTTTTTAAGTTCTCATATAAATTGACTCCTCTTTTCTTTAATTCTACTATGACAACATCAAAAGGTTTTTCTTCATTAGGATTATTAGAGAAAATAAATGCAAAATCAGGTCTATCAATATCTTTTTCAATATCTTCTCCTTCAACTAAGTGTTCAACTAATTCAGTCATTTCTCTATCACTTAATGTTACCTCATAGGTCATGAATTTATCATCAAGCAACCAAGAGTTATTTTTATAAATATCATTTATGAGGTTAGATTTTTCAAATTTCCCTTCTTTTCCTTTTGTTGCAATTAGTGAATGCAATTCTGCCTCTGAATTTTCAGATGTTGACTCTTTTAGTGTTTTTATAGTAAGTTGGCGAAATAGAATATATTCAGTTAGTGCCCTCGCAGATATTTCCAATGATTTTTCAAACTGTTCATTAGTTAAATGATTAGCATCTAATAATTCCTTTTGGGCTTTAAAGAATTCTTCTTGTGCATTTTTCAAAATATCATTTCTCTTAAGATATCCAATATGGTCTGTATCAAAATAGCCATTAAGATGAGGGTATCTATTAATTAATCCTTCTTTTATCTTAGTATTGTTATTTTTTATTTTTGGAATTTTCTCTTCAATTAGTGATGTGACTTTTTTTCTGAAGATTTTCTGTACTTCTCTTAATTCAGTTTTTGTTAATGTCAAATTTTGTCTTGCTGCATCAACTTTTCCTGTAAAATAATCAGAGATTAGCAGGAATATCATTTTATAGCCTGTTGGTATATTTTCATCGGCAATTAATTCCACTTTAAAAGTTCTATTATCCACTGAAATAGCAGAAATTAAGGAAGTATCATTAACATCTACGGGTTCAATAGAGTAATATAAATGTAAACTATCATAAAGATTTAGTGTACTATCTAATTCAGTGAATAATAAATTAGGAATTTCAGAATTAGATAATGTTTCTTTAAATTCTCTAGTACCAATTTTTGATTTAATATTTACAGTGACTAATTTATTTTGTTGTTTATATTGGAAAAGGCGAGAATAGAACTCTTCAAGTATTTTATTCTTAATCTCTTTAGGCTGTAAGTACTCAGATTTTGCAATTTTCTGGAGAGTATAGGATTTCATTAATAAAGTCGTTCCTGTTGAATCCTTGTCAATACTATTAATCGAGAATTTCTCTTCTTCAAATTGCTGGGAAAATGTGAAAACTCTTTCTTTATTTGGTGTATAAATGCTATTTACTTGAATTTCATCAAAGTAGCAAAGATAGACAAGTCTTCCTAGTCCCTTATGTGAACTTTCTTCAACATCAAAAAGGTTTGAGAACTTTTTGTATCTGAAATCATCAAAGCCTAGTCCATTATCACAAATTTTTATTTCTAAAGTTTCAGGTCTGTTGATTGCTTCTATTGAAATTTCAATTTCAATTTCAGTCGCGTCAGCATCTAAGGCATTGCTTATTGCCTCAAAGTAAATCATCTCTAAAGATGAATTTCCAAAAAACATTTTGACTGCTTGACCTAATTTTACTTTCATTGCTTTAACTATTGTGTAAAAATATAAAATTTTTGTATGCTTTAACCATATCTGGAATATATATGTTAATAGAGGAGGTATCTATACAAAAGTACCCCACCATAGGACAAGTTTTTGGTAGTACCCCCACCACTTGAAAACTAGTCAAATGTTTTCGGGGAAGCCTAAAAACCTAGACATTTTTTTGAATATTTTTAGACTGTAATCCAAAGTTAGAACAGGGTCTAAAGAATTTTCTACGGATTCAAAACACTTTTGCTATTTCATTGAATATCACCCTATTTTTATAACATTTGGCATAGTTTTCGAGTAATAAAAACCAACAAAAAACCCCGTCAATACTACCAATATTGAGCGGGGAAGTGTAAAAAATTCTAACGCTAATTAAAACTTACTTACAATGGCAAAGTTAACAAATTGTCTTGATACTTTCAGTATCTATGTCGGAACGTACGCAAAGTACAATAATGGAAGCCTACAAGGTTCATGGCTTGAAATTTCAGATTATTCAAATTATGACGAGCTTTTAGAAACTATGCGGGAACTACACCAAGATGAAGACGAACCAGAGTTTATGTTTCAGGATTATAAATGTAATCAGTTCTTCATCAAACAAAAACTAATCAGTGAATGCCATCTTTCAGCAAACATTTATGAGATAGCCGAGCAAATTAATAATTCAGATTATGATTTCGAGGTTATAGAAGCCTATGCAGAGTGCATGAGTTATTATCATGAGGACATAAGCGACCTATTGGATAACCTTTCGGATTCATATTATGGCGAGTACAGTTCGGATGAAGATTTTGCGCAGACTACTTTAGAACAGGATGGCTCAATTCTCGAAAACCTACCATCTTACATTTACATTGATTGGGAAGCAACCGCCAGACATTTGATGTATGATTATATGAGTTCTAATGGATATTATTTCCGAAACTAACTACAATATTTACCTTTGCACCTTGCTTAAATACAGGGTGCTTTATAATACTTTGCAATTATGAAAGCACGATATATTAGAGTTTCAACGGGAGCGCAAAACACAGCAAGGCAGGAGGAACGCCAAACAAAAGACGAAAAAGTTTTTATTGATATTGTTAGCGGTTCTACTCCTTTTAAGAATAGAGAACAAGGAAAGGAGCTAATAAAAGCTATTGAAGGTAATGAGATTAATTATATCTCGGTAACTTCAATTGACAGGCTCGGAAGAAACCTTTATGACATCCTTACAACTCTGGAATTCTTCAAAGAAAAGAGCGTTATTCTCAAAGTGGATAATCTCGGAATAGAAAGCCTAATCAAAGGCAAAGAAAATCAAGCCTTCAAACTTATTATCTCTGTTATGGCTAACATAGCCGAAATGGAACGAGAAACCATTTTAGAGCGTCAACGACAGGGAATTGCACTTGCAAAGGCTAAAGGAATCTACAAAGGACGTGAGAAAGGTTCTACGGAAAGCATTGAAGATTTTCTTTTCAAATATAAAGAAGTGGTTAAGAATTTAAAAAAAGGAAATTCTATAAGAGATACAGCGAAAATCTGTAATGTAAGTATAGGAACAGTACAGAAAGTCAAAAATAATATTAAATAGATTAATAAGAACTGTATTCCCTCATTTTTAAAACTTCTTCAAAATGATCACTATAAAAATGGGATGATGCAACCTTTTGACTATTGCAAAATTTTTTCCATTCAGAATCTGTAAAAGCTTTGTAAAATGGATTTGCAAGTTCCTTTTCATAATGTCCAGGTGTTCCATCCCGTAACCAAGCAATAGGATAAAATTCTCGCCTTTTAATTTTATCTGTCAAATAGTCGAAGGATCTAATTTCAGCCCCAATTTCCTCGGCTATTTGATTTCTTTTTTCGACTTCATAATGGTTTGATAATCTTCTACCTATTATTATCTTGAATTTAAAATGGGTTGGGTTTGATATTCTTGTATTGACAGTGGGCAAATATTTCCCCATCCAATTGCGATTATCCATTAACCATCTTTTCCAATCTCTTATTTGTTGTGTAGCTCTATTAAACTCCGCAGTCATTAATCCCTTTTCCGTAAATAATTTGGCTGACGGTTGTTTGATTTCAATAAATTCAAAAATGTTTCCATTACTAAAGCCATCTGATAAAGTTATAAAATCAGTTTCTAACTCACTGCCAAGTTTCAGTTTAGAAATAACTAAATGGCAATCATCATCGCTTAAAAAAATCCCTGCATTTTCAGTCAAATACGTTTGATAATTATTTTCTAACAAATTTTTAGAGAGAAGATTTTCCCACTCTTGTATTTTTTGGGATTTAAACTCTCTTCCATACCATTTTGAATGATTAATGTTTTCCAAAGTTTAATAAGATTTTAAAATTTCAATTAACTCATCATAAAGATCAAGTATAATAGCTTTTGCCTCAGCATTAACTAGGTTTCCTGTACTAATATCATGTGGTTCACGCAAGCCTGCTAAAATCAACTGTATTTCTTTATAGCGTTCTCCATGATTTTTATCTTTAGATTTAACAAGTCCTTCAATAATGACAGAAATCTTATTTAATAAATATCTATTATATTGATTATTACGAGATGCTTCTAAATCTCGAATATTAGATTGTATTTCTTGTGGTTTTAAAATAGGCATAAATAATGTATAAGTCCCAAATATAAAAATATTTTTTTGGGAGTTTTAGTTTTGTGTGAAAAGAAATGAGGGTAGACCACTTAAAGAAAATAAAATTATCAATATCGATAAATCAGAAGTAGGTAAAAAGTAACTATTTATAATATTGTGGTAGTTGGGTTCTCTTTATTATTTATATATCTAAAATGGTACTTTTTTTTGTTGACATAAGCAGTCATAATGTTGTATTACTATCTGTATAATCAGTTCAACACATTATATATTGTTTAACTCATCCAATGAGTTATCAAAAAATTCAATAATTAGATCGATTATCTTGACAGTTTCTTTTTCTATTTCATTAATTTGAATGGATAAATCTCCAGCAGACATTTCATGAAGTATTCTGTCAAATTTTTTACTCGTAGCCTTTTCTAAATCATCCCAAAAAACTACCCCTCTAAGATTATTTATTTCTGCTATCCCTCTATGCAATTTCTTATGTCTAACTTTTTTAACATCAATAGATTGCTCAAGAATTGCAGAAATGTAAGAATGTTTTGGATTACCATTTTTTTTAAGTGCTTCCTTGAAATTATATCCATTGCATTTTTCATCATCAATATTTGTTTTATATAAAATATTTCCTAGTTTTCCAACAATGTCCTGTAAGCTGATTATCCTGATAATATAATTTTCGAAATGGTATTTGTAATATTCCTCGTCAGTATCAAGGAGTGGGTAGACTTTTCTGATTTTTTTAGTGTCAATTTTTAAGAAAACCAATACATTTTCAATATCTTGCAATACCCTCTGTAAAGAGGTAAAATATTCAAATAATTTTAAAGTTAATTTTTCGCCTTCGGTTAGCTTTGTACTATCTTTATCCAATTGTATAGCACCTTTTTTGATGATTGCTTTTGAGGCCTTATGGACTAAAGTTAGAGAAAATTTACTTTTATATAGATGGTCTGAAAGATTTTGTGGCATATCTACTGAAACATATATGCTAACAAAGATATGTAATTCCTTTGGGTAATCAATTTTTATCAATTGGCATAAATTATCTTACTATAAAGTTATTTATTTGATTCTATATTGATTCTATTTTTTATAACTTATTGATAATTAATCATAACTATTTTTGTATAGGGAAATAATTTTTCAATTTTCAGAAAATATAAATATATAATGAGCTAATGGGAGATATTCATTAGAAAAATTAATCATTTCCGGTCTGTTATCGAAAAAAGTACAAAAAATCTTTCGCAGCTTACATATAACCTGTTTTTATAGATTTTACATTTTTACTATTTTCGTTGCAGTTATAGCAATACTTTTGTAATATTAAACAAAAACAAAAAATGAATTTCGACTTTAATGAAAATTATATTTTAGAAAATGAATGGGTAAGATTAGAGCCTCTTAAACCATCTGATTTTGACCTGTTGCTTCCTTATTCGGAAAATGAGCCTGAAATCTGGGAATTCAATTCCGGAGGCGCAAACGGAAAGGAAAATCTTCAAAAATATCTCTCAAATGCACTGTTGCAAAGAGAAACTGAAAAAGAATACCCATTTATTGTTTTTGATAAATCTGCACAAAAATATGTGGGGAGTACAAGATTTTATGCAATTTTTATAGAAAATAAGACTATAGAAATTGGTTACACCTGGTACGGAAAAAAATATCAGGGGACCGGAATAAATAAAAACTGCAAATATCTGTTGCTTGAATTTGCTTTTGAAAAACTAAATATGGAAAGAGTTGCATTCGCAGCAAATAGCAAAAATAACCGGAGTATAAATGCAATGAAAGCAATTGGCTGCGTTGTGGAAGGTGTTTTAAGAAATTGTAGTACAGATGCAAGCGGGAACAGGATTGACGTTGCAAGGTTAAGTATTTTGAAAAATGAATGGAATGATAATGTAAAGTCTAAGCTTAAAAAGGATATTGAAAATTTTTCTTACAGATAGCTAAAATTAAAAAGGGAAAGCATATACAAATACCAGGTTTAAAACTTCAACACAACATAATTTAAACCATGAGAAAATAATATTCATTTACTCCTTTATTTTCAGCCTTTGCATGGTAAGTGGCAAACTATAGAATCAGGAAGTCATAGTACCAAAGATTATGTTAAAAGTGTTGGCTTTATTTTTCTGAATTATCTCTCAACAGATCAGCAGCAACCTATACTCACCCTCATCTTCTACCGGTGCCCTATGAACACAGGGTAAGACTTTTTGCTCAGGATGATCTACCGCCAGCCGCCAAAGATGTCCTGTCTCTAAATTGGTGGATTTTGCACCGGGTTTAGGCTGATAGTGCAGATCGAAGAAATAGTCTTTCAGAAAGGTTTCAAAATCTTCTTCCGGACCGTCATGCAATTCTTTAAGCTTTGCCCGGATTTCCGGAATCAGAATTTTTTGTTCAACCTGATCATTGGGGATAATGTCACTTGATGTACCATGATAAGTACATAAAAAAGTATCGGTTCCAATGGGAGAACGGTCTACGTGATAAGAATATACATCGGTTGATATGAAATCCAGTTCTTCGTCCCGTTCATAGCATTTAAGCAGGTTTAATGAAGGTGATGCTCCGAAATCTGTTAACAGCTGTAAATCATTCAGGATAATTTCTCTTGCTATATTACCGTTTTCAGACAGCTGCAGTGCCAGAAGGTCTTCAGCGGATACTTCTGTAATATTGTCATTTAATTGAAGCTTGGATACAATTTCTTTAAAATCTCCGGATAAATTTCTGTACCAGCAAATTGTATTCATAGTTCCCTGGAAATCGGTATTCACAAGTTCAGCAAAGGTAGAAACCACCTCAATTTGATTGTTACCGGAAAATGTACTGTCCATATAATGCTTTAATCGATTAATTATGCAAAAATAATGAACGGTATCAGATAAATGGATGATTGAAATTATTTTAAATCCATATTATTATTTACACTGCATTTTCTGAAATGAAGCATGAATATAAATGTAAAACGTCCCATATATAAAATGAGACGTTTTATTTTGTATTGAATTTTGATTTATTGTGCTTTACACATGGCGTCCCAAGTCGTCCAGAAATGAGCGTTAATAGCTCCCGGAGGCGGATTGGTACTGTCGGTAACAATACCCACCATTGAAGCACAATTGGAATTACAGCCTATTTCATTATAGCTTCCTGCCTGTGGAGGAATCTGGCGCCATGTACCGGTAGAACCGCTTAACAGCTCCACTTTAATTTCAAAGATACCTGAAAGATTCGGAGTCTGGATTTGCTTCGTCGGATTCTCACTCGAAATAGAATCACTCCAGTTTCCCTGTGAAAATGTTACGCGCCATGTTGAAATCATTTTGGAAGTATTGTTCTGAGGTGACAGGTAGACCCAGAACTGAGCCCCTCCACCCAGCTGAAGCTGGCCGGACGAATTTGCGTTTACACTTGCTGTTTCCATGTTGAATTTATTTTTTTGGTTATTGTTATTTTGAAAATTTCTTCGTATTTCAAAGTAACAAAGAAGAAATCAGCTCTTTTAGAGTACAAATAACCAATTATTGATCTGGGTAGAAATACTTAATCTGCTTTTTACAGATTTGTGGGTAAAGGATGAAATACTTTATCTTTGTTTTCGGGGTTGATGATAAGATGTTAGCCGAAAATACCTGTATGAGCAAAAATGTTTTTTTACCTTCTGCAAAAGCAATCTGTATTGCAGCTTTTCTTTCCTTAAATACAGTAGTGTATGCCCAGAAAACAGCAGATATTTCCACTATTTCAGAGAAAACGCTAAGCAGCATTCTGGAGAAAAACAGATCCTATTATACAGAAGGCAAAGTAGCTGATTATATTCCCGAACTTGGAAAAATGGACGCCCAAGCCATAGCTTTTTCAGTAGTGGATAAAAATGGTAAAATCCACAATGCCGGTGATGTCCACAAGAAATTTACCATGCAGAGTATCTCCAAGATCATTGCCTTGATGATTGTTGTCAGTGAAAAAGGAGAAGCCAATGTATTTGACAAAATGGGCTATTTTGGAACCGATAAGCCTTTTAACCATTTTTCCAACCTCGAAACTACGGGTAAACCATTGAATCCGATGATGAATGCAGGGGCAATTCTTACCACTTCTTTAATTTCCGGAGAAGGAGAAAAACCATTCCTTAAAATTTTGGATATGGTCCGCTATATCACCAAAAACCATGCAATTGATTATAACAAATCCGTTTACGAATCCGAAAAATCTACCGGCCACCGCAACCGTGGAATGTTCTATCTCATGAAAAACAACGGATTGATTTCCGGAAATGAAGAACAGCTGGATAATTACTTCAGACAATGTTCTATTGAGCTGACTGCTGAAGATTTAGCCAAAATCGGGTACTTCTTTGCCAATCAATGCGTCCGGTTTGATGGAGATTCTACTTATAAAAATGAAGAGGTGGCAAAATTGATTCAGTCGCAAATGCTTATTGCCGGCATGTACGAGTTCAGTGGCGAATATGCCAGAACAGTTGGCCTGCCAAGCAAATCCGGTGTTGGGGGAGGAATTGCAGTCAGTGTTCCCGGGAAAATGGGAATTGGGGTTTTCAGTCCTGCTTTAGATCAGCATGGAAATTCTTCAGCGGGTTATCATATGATTCTGGATTTTGTGAAGCAATATGATCTAAGCTTGTTTTAAAATTACCTTTACAACCGGATTGAATATAAAATCTTGTTAAATTTCATTCCATCTGTGATGCCCGGTAACATATAGTTTAAGGTAAATTACATATTTGCCTGAAATATTTTCACGGAATTACTTTCCGGTAAAGATTGTCATTTAAACAAAATTATCCCGGATTTTATCATTAATTACTTCACGTGTCAGAGTTTCTGATCATTTTCAGCATTTTCGAGATGTTATTTTATATAGATTCTATGCACTTTTTGAAGTGTTGTGTTTTTGTAATATTGAGAAAAATAATTCTCTTATTTTTGATATATTTAGTTTTTATTTCTATATTTGCTTAATATTATTCATTTATAAATGTTTATAATTGAATCAAATAGATTGTGTCGTCTCGTTTCTGAGAATAAATATTCAAATGTGTATTTCTTAATTGTATTTAAATTCATAATAATTTATTATTAATAATTTATTATTAAATTTAATTTATTATTGAAAATATTGTATTAATTTATTACTTTTATTCCGTCATATTTAACAATTGCTCATTATGCCGAAAGCATCTGTGCTTTGTTATGTGTTTCCCAATTTTTATCTCAATACCATGAATGCAATGAAAAACTTAACCATTATTGGATTAACGCCTTTTGAAAAGCCGGATGTTAACCTTATGCAAAAACTGTATGAGGCAGGTGCGTTTCCCATCTTAAGCTTAGGACATGATTTGACAGCCGCTCAGGAAGCGCTGCATCAGATTGATAAAACAGATATACTTTCTTATGGAATCTATCTGCCCAACGACAAATTTATATCCCTTCAGATCCCCAAAAAAGTAAGCTTTGCGATTCTTCCGTCAGGAGTTTTAATGAATGTTCTGCCGGATCTCCCTGTTATCTATCAGGTAACCAGTCCGGACGAAGCAAGGCTGGCCGAACAATCAGGTGCGGAAGGAATCATTATAAAAGGAAATGAGGCAGGCGGCCTGGTGGGCTATGAATCAACGTTTGTGTTGTTCCAGCGCATCATCAAAGAAATTCAAACTATACCTGTATGGGTACAAGGCGGAATAGGTCTGCATACTGCAGCAGCCGTAAAATCGCTGGGAGCAGCCGGTGTTGTACTGGATAGCCAGCTTGCTCTTTTCCCGGAAAGCTCCGTTCCTCAGGATATCAAAGACCTGTGCTCGAAACTCAATGGTACTGAAACCAAAATTATAGCCAATCACCGTGTGCTGGTAAGGCCAAATTCTCCCGTATTGCCGGAAAATCCTTCTGCTGAAGAGCTTAAACAGCATTTTATGGATCTTGACGTAAGCAAAAGCTACATTCCTATGGGACAGGATATTTCTTTAGCCGTAGATCTGTATGAAGAGTTCAGGAATCTGAAAAGAATGGTTTTCGGATTTAAAGAAGCCATGTACGGGCACCTGAAACAGGCAAAAGCACTTCAGGTAATCAGCCAGGGAAATGCAATGGCTAAGCAGCTGGGATTGCGTTATCCCATTGCACAGGGCCCAATGACCCGTGTAAGCGACGTTCCTTTATTTGCCAATGCAGTGGCAGATGCCGGGGCTTTACCTTTTGTTGCTTTATCGTTGCTTAAAGGAAATCAGGCCAAAGAATTGATCAATGAAACAAAAAAGCTGGCCGGTGAAAAAACGTGGGGAGTTGGTATGTTAGGTTTTGCCCCTCAGGAACTGAGAGAAGAACAGACTTCATACATATTGGAAGCCAAACCTCCGGTAGTCCTTATTGCAGGGGGAAGACCTGCACAGGCGAAAGTATTTGAAAAAGCAGGAATAACCACCTTCCTTCATGTTCCTTCTCCTGCGCTGCTGGATATTTTCCTGAAAGAAGGAGCTGCCAACTTTATTTTTGAAGGACGTGAGTGCGGAGGCCACGTAGGTCCGCTTTCAAGTATGGTCCTGTGGGAAAAACAGATTGAACGCATTTTAAAAGAAGACAATCCGGAGAATATCAGTGTGTTTTTTGCCGGAGGTATTCACGACGCATTTTCAACGGCATTCGTTTCCGTAATGGCAGCTCCGTTAGCAGCCAGAGGCGTAAAAGTAGGGGTTTTGATAGGAACGGCATATCTGTACACTGAAGAAGCAGTAAGTACAGGAGCTATTCAGGAAGAATTCCAGGTACAGGCTATGCAGGCAAAAGATACCGTTTTACTGGAAACAGCACCGGGCCACGAAACACGCTGTTTAAATACAGCTTTTGCAAAACATTTCAGTGCTGAAAAGAACAAGCTTCTGGCAGCCGGAACAGATAAAAAAGAAGTTTGGGAACAGCTTGAAAAATTAAATGTGGGCCGTTTACGTATTGCGGCAAAAGGAATTGACCGTCAAGGCGATAAACTTGTTAATATCCCTAAAAATCAGCAGTTGGATCTCGGTATGTACATGATAGGCCAGGTTGCCACTATGCAAAACCGGGTGATTTCCCTTGCGTCCCTTCACAAGAACGTAAGTATTGATAATTACCAATATATTGAACAGGCAGCTTTACCGGAAAAACCGGAATCTAAAGAAAAAGCCCTGGATGTAGCTGTTATCGGGATGGAATGTATTTTCCCGGGAGCTAAAAATCTGGAAGAATACTGGCGTAATATTATTTGGGGAAGAGACAGTGTTACAGAAGTACCCGATGAACGCTGGAATAAAGAACTTTACTATCATCCGGATTCAGACGGCCCGGATGTATCCCATTCCAAATGGGGTGGTTTTATTCCTAAAATAGATTTTGATCCTCTGGCATTCGGAATCCCTCCGCAGTCTCTCGCAGCCATTGAACCTACACAGTTATTAACCTTATTGGTTGCTAAACGTGCTATGGACGATGCCGGCTATGGAGAAAAACAGATCAACAGAGAGAATATTTCTGTAATTATAGGTGCTGAGGGCGGGAATGATCTGGCTAACAGCTATAGTTTCAGAGGCTATTATAAGCAGGTTTTCGGGGAACTTCATGAAGAGGTTAAAGACGCATTTCCGCATACCACAGAAGATTCATTTCCAGGGATTTTAGCCAATGTTATTGCAGGCCGTATTACCAACCGTCTGGATCTTGGGGGAAGAAACTATACTGTAGATGCGGCTTGTGCTTCATCTTTGGCAGCTATTGATCTGGCGTGTCAGGAACTTGTATTGGGAAAATCCGATATGGTTCTGGCAGGCGGAGCAGATTTACATAACGGTATTAATGATTATCTTATGTTTTCCAGCACCCATGCACTTTCCAGAAAAGGCCGTTGTGCAACATTTGACAGTGAGGCAGATGGTATTGCCCTTGGTGAAGGCGTTGCTATTCTCGTATTAAAAAGATATGAAGACGCCGTTCGCGATGGTGACCGTATTTATTCTGTGATCAAAGGAGTAGGAGGTTCCAGCGACGGAAAAGCTTTAGGTCTTACTGCTCCAAGGAAAATAGGACAGGTTCGAGCTTTGGAACGTGCCTACACTCAGGCAGGAATCAGCCCCGAATCAATTGGTTTAGTGGAGGCTCACGGTACCGGAACAGTAGTAGGAGATAAGACTGAATTAAGTGCACTCACCAATTTATTCAGCCGTTCAGGAGCTATACCGGGCCAGACTCATTTAGGTTCCGTGAAAACACAGATCGGGCATACCAAATGTGCAGCAGGATTGGCAGGATTAATCAAAGCTTCTCTTGCGGTGTATCATGGTGTAAAACCGCCTACACTTCATCTGCAACAACCTAATGCTTATTATAATACCCAAACAAGCCCTTTTGCATTCTATTCAGAAAGCGGATTATGGGAGGAAAAAAAACGTTATGCAGGGATCAGTGCTTTCGGATTTGGAGGAACTAATTTCCATACGGTTATTACTAATCACCCTAAAGAAGATGATTCTGCTGTACTGCAATCCTGGCCGTCAGAATTATTCGTGTTCCGCGGGGAGACCTATGAAGATGCTAAAATCCAACTGGCTCAGATCAAATCTTTATTAGAGGTTAATGATACTATTTCTCTGAAAGATATAGCTTACAGTTTAGCTGTAGGTTCAGAAAAACCAATTCAGTTAAGCATTGTTGCCGATACGGCAGAACACCTGATGATGAACATCGAACTGGCATTATCCGGCATTGAAAGTAAAGATACTTTTACAGTTAATAAGCATGATGGAAAAGTCGCTTTCCTGTTTCCGGGACAAGGCAGCCAGCGCATCAATATGGCGCGTGATCTGTTCGTGGCTTTTCCGGCCATGCGTGAATTGATTGGAAGATATCCTGAACTGGAAAAAGTAGTTTTTCCGCCGGCTGTATTTGATGATTCTGCTTTAAAACAACAAAAAGAAACCATTAAAGATACCTGTCTGGCACAACCTCTTTTGGGAATTGTTGATCTTGCTTTAGCCAAATTTTTAAAGTCACTGGACATTGTTCCGGATATGCTGGCGGGTCATAGTTATGGTGAATTGCCTGCATTATGCTTTGCCGGAGTTTTTGAAGAAGAAAAACTGGTTGAGCTGAGTATTCAGAGAGCTTATGCCATTCTGAACTCAGTAGAAGGCGGTGATCCGGGTACCATGATAGCGGTAAGTGCCACAAGAGAACAACTGCAATCCATATTGGAACAGGCAGAAGACTGTTATCCGGTGAATTATAATGCTCCGGCTCAATGTGTGGTGGCAGGAAGTACACCAGCCATCGGCAAATTAATGGAAGCTCTTAAAGAGAAACATATTTCTGCCAAAAAATTAGAAGTGGCATGTGCATTTCACAGCCCTTTATTAGCCAAATCCAAAGGCTTATATGATGAGGTTTTGAAAGATATTCCTTTCAGCGAAATGCAGATTCCGGTTTGGTCGAATACAAGTGCAAAAACATACCCAACAGCGGTATCAGAAATCAAAGAAAGACTCACTGATCATCTGGTGCAGCCGGTAAGATTTGTTGAGGAAATTCAGGCAATGTATGAAGACGGAGCCAGAATATTCATCGAGGTAGGCCCTGGAAAAGTGCTTTCCGGACTTACCAAATCCTGCCTGGAGAAAGATCATTTAACCCTGTATGCAGAAGACAGCAGCCGTAATAAACTAAGCCACCTTCTTACTATGCTGGCCCAATATCTGGGAACTGGCCGGAATTTCAATATTAAAAAACTCTTCGATGGCCGTAATGCCAGACTGATCCAGATTGATCAATCTGAACTATACAAGAAAAGTCCTGCTGTATGGCGTGTTAACGGACAAACCGCACACCCGGCGACAGGTCAGTTACCGGCTAATGGTGCTTTACCGATCATAAATCCTATTCCAATGAACAATTTTACTAATAACCACCAGACTTCAATAACGGGACACCAGCCTGCTGCCGAACGTATGCTGCAGGAGTATTTAGACACTATGAAACAGCTTATTCAGGCACAGCGTGACGTGATGCTTTCCTTCTTGGGACAAAATCCACAGATCAATCCTGCACCTGTTTATGCTCCATCTATACCACAGCCTGCTAATGAGCGTGTAGTAAGTGTCCCTGTACAGCCTGTTATTCAGGAAAAAGCTGTTGTGGTTCCCTTGAAAAAAGATATTAAAACCTTACTGTTACAGGTTGTCAGCGATAAAACAGGATATCCTCATGAAATGCTGGGCATGGAAATGGACCTTGAAGCTGATCTGAGTATAGATTCCATTAAAAAGGTTGAGATCATAGGAACCCTTCGTTCTGAATTGGGATCTTTCAGCAGCGATCAGGGTAATGAAGATACTGTGATGGAAAAGCTTGCAGGAATAAAAACTTTAAACGGTTTGGTTTCCTGGTTGACAGAATGTATGGGAACTTCAACAGTTTCTGAAAAAACCGAGCCGGTAGAAACAAAGACTTCGAAACCGCAAGACAAAGCAGGCCTCACCCTTGAAGAACTTCAGCAAACTATTCTGAATATCGTAAGTGAAAAAACAGGCTATCCGAAAGAAATGCTGGGATTGGATCTTGATCTGGAAGCAGATTTAAGTATTGATTCCATTAAGCGCATGGAAATTATAGCCGATCTTAAAACCCAAATCGGTTTTGGAGGAGATAGGGAACAGGCTGATGATCTTATGGAAAAACTGGCTGCGATAAAAACATTAAAAGGATTAGCATCGTGGATCAACGAAATGAGCGGAAACAGCAATATTGAGCCTGTACAAAACGCATTATCACGCCTCCGGTTTGATCTGACCCCAACAGATGTTTCCACAGAACAGAATACAGAATTAATAAAAGGAAAACGCTTTGCCATTACACAGGACAACAGTCCGCAAACACTTGCCATCAAAAACGCCCTTGAAAAACATGGTGCCATAGCTGAATTGGTTGATATGGAAAAGGATCTTACCGGTTTTGACGGGCTCATTATCCTTGATTTATTCTCTTCACCAATCAAGCACAGCATCATTGATCATGTAGGCCTGATCAAAAAAATGGATCTTGATAAAGCCAAGTGGATCTATCTGATATCAGATATTCCGGCACACGTTCAGGAGCTTACTGATACAACACTTTTACGCCATTACAAAGGGCATCCCGGACTTTTTAAAAGCTTAGCACGCGAATTTGAGCAGACTCATTGCAGATTGATCAGTTTAAGCACACCACAGGAAGCAGACCGGATTACTGATATCACTTTGAAAGAAATATTAACCACGGACAAACCTTCCGAAGTTATTTATAAACATGACCAAAGACATAAAGTAGATATCATTCCATCGCCTTTGTCAACAAGCCTGGAAGAAGCCCATATCCAACTGGACAGGGAATCTGTGGTCTTGGTGCTTGGAGGAGGGCAGGGAATCACCTCCGAGCTCGTAAAACATATGTCAGGAACTTACCCATGCACCTATATTCTGGTAGGAAGATCAGCAGATCCGAGAAAGAACGTAGCTGATTTAAGAGAATTTGAAGCAATGAAAACGAAGGAAGAAATAAGAAGCCACCTTATCAAATCCGGAAAATTCACTTCTCCTGCCAAAATAGAAAAAGAAACAGTCAGAATTTTTAAAAACAATCAGATTCTTCGCACAATCCGGGATATGGAACAATTGGGAAACGAAGTGGTATATGAATCCCTGGATCTTTGTGATGAAGAAAGATTATCAGGTTTAATAAAGAATATTTACGAAAAATATGCCCGTTTGGACGGAGTTATTCATGGAGCCGGCCTTTTGGAAGATAAATTATTTAAACAGAAAACGTCCAGCTCCTTTGAACGCGTCTTTGATACCAAAGTAAAACCGCTTCGTGTACTGGCAGAACAGCTTCGTGCAGACTGTCAGTTTGTAGTGCTCTTCTCAAGCATTGCTTCAGTGTATGGGAATAAAGGACAGACAGACTATGCTGCTGCCAATTCCGTGCTGGATGATTATGCAAAAGCTTTAAACAAAAAATTAAAAGGTAAAGTGATTTCCATCAACTGGGGCCCATGGAAAGGAGCCGGAATGGTTTCTTCAACCCTTGAAACAGAATATGAACGCCGCGGTATCTCATTAATTCCATTAGATCAGGGAAAAGAAATTTTCCTTAACGAGATTAAATACGGAACCGAAAGTCAGGTACTCATCATGTCCGGAAATAATTGGTAAACCTCTGCATACAATAACCATGAAAAAAACAGATGTTGCCGTAATCGGTCTTTCCTGTGTCTTTCCCGGGGCACAGGATGCCGATACTTTCTGGCAGAATATTATCAATAAAGTAGACTCTACCCAAACAGTTCCCGCAGACCGGATTGATTCTGTACACTTCAGTGATACGACAAATCCTGTAGACCGATTTTACTGTAAACGTGGCGGGTTTATCCCTGATTATGAATTCGATCCTACAGCCTTCGGTATTCTGCCATTGGCTGTGGAAGGAACGGAGCCGGATCATTTATTAACCCTTGACCTGATTCGGAAAGCTTTGGATGACGCAGGTATATTCAAAAAACAGATTTCCCTTGAAAAAACAGGAATTATCATAGGAAAAGGGAACTATACCGGACCCGGAGCTACCCGTGCCATTGAAATTGTACGTACCGGAGAACAGATTTCCTCGCTGTTGCAGGAATTGCTGCCCCAGGTATCACCAGAAGATATTGAAAAGGTGAAACATGCTTTTCAGGAACGGAAAGGTCGTTTTGCAGCCGATACAGCCATGGGATTAATTCCCAATCTGGTTGCCTCTTTAGTAGCCAACAGGTTTAATCTGGGAGGTGCCGCCTTTACGGTAGATGCAGCTTGTGCCAGTGCTTTGCTTGCAGTAGATCATGCAGTACAGGAACTTCACCGCGGACGTTGTGATATGGTGATTGCAGGCGGTGTGCATACAGGACAGAATGCAGCTTTCTGGAGTATTTTTGCCCAGTTGGGAGCTTTGTCGCATCAGCAGCAGATCAAACCGTTCAGTGCAGATGCCGATGGATTGCTCATTGGTGAAGGCTGTGGTTTTGTCGTGTTAAAACGACTGGAAGAAGCAGTCCGGGATCAGGATAAGATTTATGCAGTAATCAAAGGAGTTGGCGTGAGCAGTGACGGTAATGGAACCAGCGTCATGAGTCCATCCGTTAAAGGCCAGCTTAAAGCTTTGCAACAGGCGTGGATCAATGCAGATCTGGACGAAAAGCAGATCGGCTATCTTGAAGCTCACGGAACAGGAACACCACTTGGAGACAAAACGGAACTTCAGACCTTAGCCCAGTTTTTCGGTAAAGAAGAAGCTGCTCCTGTTGCAGGAATTGGTTCCGTTAAATCCAATATCGGACATGCCATGCCGGCTGCAGGAATCGCAGGCTTAATTAAGACCTGTCTTGCTTTACATCACGATACCTTACCGCCAACATTGTACTGTGAAAATCCGGTTCCGGATATGCAGAATACCCGGTTTGCCCCCGTACAGGAGCCTAAAAACTGGTCGAAAACGGGCTTGCCGAAAGTAGCTGCCGTCAATGCCTTTGGATTTGGAGGCATCAATGCACACGTAGTTCTTGAAGGTTATGATATGCCAAAAAAAGACCGTGTTTTGATTTTAGCAAGGCCAACGAACGAAGAACTTCTTTCAGCTTTACAGAATAACGAAACAGAAAAAGGCGAAGGAAATTACCGGATTGCCTTATTCGATCCGACACCTGAAAGAATAGAAAAAGCAATTAAAATTGTAGCAAAAGATAATCCTTGGCGTAATAAACAGGATATTTGGTACACCAATACGCCTTTGCTAAAAGATGGCGGCAAAATAGCCTTCGTATTCCCGGGCTTGGATGGCTTGGCAAAAGGCGAAGTTGAAAGTGTCAGCCGTTATTTTGGATTAAATGAACCTATTGAAGCAGAAGGAGAAGGCTTATTAAATGATGCATTAGGAATTTTCAACAAATGCAGCATTCTGGATAATGCCCTGAAAAGCTCGGAATTGTTCCCGACATGAATGCAGGACACAGTCTGGGAGAATGGCTCGCAGGATATTCCTCAGAACTGGCTGAAGTAAACTCTGTCAAAGCTTTGATTGATGTTTTAAATCCCGAAACTTTTGAATTGAAAGACTCCAGATTCATTGCAATCGGAGCGGGTATTGATGCCATAAAGCTTGTTATTGATACCATTCCGAACCTTTACATTTCCAATGATAATTGTCCTAATCAGGTTATTCTTTGCGGAAGCAATGCAGCGCTGGACGAATTGGTCCCATTATTAAAATCCAGGCAGGTATTTCACCAGATATTGCCATTTCAGTCTGGCTTTCACTCACCGTTTATTGCAGATAAACTGGATGTGATCCTAGCAGGAATGGAAAAAGCACAGTTTCAGCAGACAAAAATTCCATTATGGTCTGCAACAACTTTGGAACCTTACCCTTCAGATCAGGAAGCGATCAGAAAATTAAGTGCTGAGCATCTTATTCAGCCCGTCAGATTCCGTGAACTTACCGATAAACTGTATGAAGAAGGCGCAAGATGCTTTATCCAGATAGGTACGGGAGGCTTAATAGGATTTATTGATGATACGCTGAAAGGAAAAGCATTCAGTACCATTGCTTCCAGTGTAGCCACAAGATCTGCACTGGCCCAGCTGCAACGTGTTGTAGCCGCATTATTTGTAGAAGGTAAAACCGTGGAATTAGACTTTTTAGAAGTACAGAATCAATCTAAAAAATCATTAGGAAAGGGAATTAAATTACAATTAGGTTCTCCAATTATCCGTGATTTTAAAGAAATTAAAACGCTGGCTCAGTCTTTTGAATTATCAAAGCAAAACAATATTTCCGCAACGGGAGCCAAGACAGGACATCCTCTTGTTCAGGCCTTTCAGGAAAATATTACAGATATGATCAGGATGCAGGAAGAAGTTCTGACGCTGTTCCAAAACCGTCCGGAAATTACAGTTTTAAAACCTGCGATGCCTGAAATATCAGTAAATAAGCACTTTTCAAAACTTCTGTATATCAATTTAGATACACATCCTTATCTCATTGATCACAGCTTATTAAGACAGCCTAAAGGATGGCCCCATGTTTCAGATATGGAGCCGGTGATTCCAATGACTATGATTTTTGAGCTTTTAGCTGAAACCGCTCAGGCAGAAATACCAGGTACACATGTTCATAAAATCATGAATGTAAGTGTATTTCAGTGGATGAATGTAGCCAAACCCTTTGAAAAAACAGTAAAAGGAGAGTGGCGTTCACCTAACCATGCCTATCTTGATATTGAGAACTTTGCCAATGCAGAAATCCTACTGGCTTCCTCTGCTCCGGCAGCTCCGGTCTTCAATGTATCGGTAGGAGATCTTCTGTCAATTGAGAGAACACCTGAAGAGATTTATGATAAACATATGTTTCACGGAGAATTGTATCAGGGAATTACAGAAGTTTCAGCGGTGGGAACTAAAGGTATTATCGGAAAAATTAAAGGAAACGGAGGAAAAGGTTCTTTGCTGGATAATGCCGGACAACTTTTCGGGTTGTGGCTGCAGCTTACCTTAACGAAAGACCGTATTGCCTTTCCTGTGAAGATCAGGGATATTGAATTCTTCGGAGATATGACGGATCAGGACGGCCTTTTTGAATGTACCTGCATCCTTACAGAACTTAATGATGAGTTTGCCATAGCAGATATTGTTCTTAAAAGAGATGGAAAGGTATGGTGTGCCATTACAGGCTGGCAGAACCGCCGTCTTGAAATTGATGAGCCTCTCTGGAATGTTTCGATGTCGCCTTTGCATAACCGTCTTTCGGAGGAAATAGCACCTGAGGTATTTTTCTTTCATCAGGCTTACACAAGAGTGGCTTCGTGGGATTTTATCTTAAAGCGTTATTTCAATCAGACGGAAAAGCAATATCATCAACAGCTGTTACCTAACAAGCGGAAAAACTGGATGGTAAGCCGTGTAGCAGTAAAAGATGCCGTACGAAACCTTCTCCGTGAACAGAAAAATCATCCTTGTTTCCCCATCGCTTTTGAGATCCGTTCCAATGTAGCCGGAAAACCCTATCTGATGGGTAATATTATAGAAAATATCCATATTTCACTAGCTCACAAAGGAAAAGACGCAGTTGGTATTGCACGCTATGGCGGCCCGGTGGGAATTGACATGGAAATCATAGAAGAACGCAGCTCCGGATTTTACGATCTGGTATTTACGGATCACGAATTAGCTTTATTAAAAGACAGAAATCAGGCAGAATGGACCACAAGGTTCTGGGTAGCCAAAGAAGCCTATTCAAAATTCCTCGGAACAGGATTGAAAGGAAATCCAAAAGCATTTGAAATTGGAAGTATCAAAGAAGATCACCTGTGGATCAACCAAACAGAAATAAAAACTATTAAACATAAAAATTATATTATCGGATGGACACTATAAACAACACATTAAAACTGAATCACGAGCAACTGTTCACCCTTTTAAAAGGTTTTATCACCGAAGTGATAGGCGCTGAATTTGTAGAAGAAATGGATATCACCCCGGACAGTTCATTCACTAAAGACCTGGAAATGGACAGCATAGAAATCGTTTCCTTTTCTGAGAAAATCAAAGCCCACTTCGGTGAGCAGATTGATTTCACAGGATGGCTGTCTTCTATGGATCTGGATGAGCTGATCAACCTTGATCTTCGTATGATCATCAATTACATTTACGAATGCCAATAATTACAATCAATCATAAACAGGTTCATATTCAGGAACTCAATAAAGGAGCTGAGCAGACGGTGGTGCTTATCCATGGGATGTTCAGCAACCTTTCCATTTATTATTTCAATATTGCCCCGGTTCTGGCGAAGCATTTTCATGTTGTGATGTACGATCTGAAAAGCCACGGCATGAGCGAACGTTTTCCCGATGGATATGATCTGGAAAGTATGTCGGACGACCTTCTGGCCCTAATGAATGCTTTACACCTTGAAAAAGTACATCTTGCCGGGTACAGTTTCGGAGGTCTTATTGCTTTGAAAACAGCATTGAAGGCTCCAGAACGTATCAGCCAGCTGGTTGTCATTGAAGCACCGGATCCACGGGACGAAAAGGCCCGCAACATCATTGATGAATACAGTAAAGAATTTCTCGAGCATTATGTCGCCAATTTTACAGACACCACCAAAGTGCAGATGGGTAAAAGACAGATGGAGAAAAACCACCGGATGTATGAATTCCTGTTTGAACAGACCAGCATCAAAGCAGACATGATCAGAGAAAAAGATTTCCTGAATGAAGCAGATTTTTCTGAGTTAAAATCCTCCACATTATTGATGTACGGTGCAGATTCGAATTGCAGGCCGACAGGAGAGTGGCTGCATGCAAAAATCAATCAATCTCAGTTAAAATTTATTCCCGGGGACCATAATATCCCGATTCAGGAACCTGTCCAAATCGCTGAAAATATTACTCATTTTTTATCCCAATCATTATCTAAATTAATAACACAAAATCATGGCTAAATTTGTATTTGTTGTTCCGCCATTGACAGGCCATGTCAATCCAACCTTAAGCATCGGCTCAGAATTACTGAAAAGAGGGCATGAAGTGGCCTGGATCAGTCTCGACCAGAATTTAAACACGAAACTTCCGGCTGGAGGAGAACTTCTGCTCATTCAATACGACCAGACCGACGAAGAAAAAAAAGAAAGTGAAAGCTATCTCGATATTATTTCCAAAAAAGTAGTTTACGGTATCGACAGCATTAAATTTCTTTACGATGAGGTGCTGATTCCCTTAAACAGACACTGTTACATTGGAATTGTTGCTTTATTGAAGCAATATCAGCCCGATATGGTGATTGGAGACCATCAGCTGTTTGCTGCTGCTATTGCCACTAAAAAACTCAACCTACCTTACAGCACTTCCGTTACGGCTCCTGCAGCCATTAAAATGATGGATGAACTGCCTAAAGTACATGAATGGGAAGTCAATAAGATCATTGAACTGCAAAAAGAACTGGGCATTACAGAAAACCGTTCGCTGGCTTCTTCGGATCTTCTGACCCTTGTTTTAACATCAAAAGAGTTCTTTGGTGAAATGGATCTGCCGGAAAATTATAAGTTCACTGGCCCGGTTCTTACCGAACGCCGTATTTCATGCGAATTTGATTGGGACAGATTCAATAGTATTACTAGGAAAAAAATACTGGTAAGTATTGGAACGACCTTTGATCATGATCATAAAAAAGCCTTTTTCCAAAAAGTAATAGATGCCTTTAAAGATGAAGATTTAACTGTTGTACTGGTTTCTGATCCTCAGCTTTTTGAAAACTGGCCGGAAAATTTTATAGTCTGTCAGCAGGTTCCTCAGCTGGATCTTCTGCCTTATCTGGACGGAGTTATCTGTCATGGCGGTCATAATACCGTATCCGAAGCCCTTTCAAACGCTCTCCCGCTGGTTGTTATTCCTATTGCTTACGACCAGTCTCACGTTGCAGGACGTGTCGTACGTACAGGAGCAGGGGAACGCTTAAATTTTAACAGATTTAAATCCCGTCACCTGAACGAAGCTGTTCAGAATATCTTGAATAATCCACGATATAAAGAAGCTGCACAAACAGTCCGTGAATCTTTTATGGAAGCAGGCGGTACAGTCCCCGCAGCTAATTTACTGGAAAAGGCGCTAATTCCCGTTTCAGAAACAATAAATAGTGGCTCTAAATTTTTATTTGTGATTCCTCCTTTTTTTGGGCATATCAGCCCTACATTAAGTGTGGGAGCCAGCCTCATTGCCCGTGGCCATGAGGTAAAATGGTTTGGAATTACACCGTTGGACAGCAAACATATTCCGGAAGGAGGAAGCTATTTTTATCCCGAAGAAGATCTTGTGCCATTTCAAGATGAAATTCAGCGTATTTTAAAAAGACAGGACGAAGGACCTGCCTGCTCAGGACCTGAAGTCATGAAACTGGCCCTTGAAGAAACCTATGTTCCGTTTGCCAGAATGATGATGCCCGGATTGGAACGCCTCGTAAAAAGCTGGAAACCCGATGTCCTGGTGAACGACTGTATTACTTTCGGGGGTGCTCTTTTTGCCCATAAACATAATATTCCCTGCGTAACGACGACGCCTGTTCCTCCTGATGTAATGGGCGATACCGAAAATAACGCACCCAAAATATTCGAGTGGCAGCAAAAACTGATCAGAGATCTTCAGAAAGAGGTAGGAATTTCGGATGATGGTATTTTTATTCATTCCCATCAATTAAATCTGGTATTTACATCGCAGGCTTTTGCAGGTTTTGAAACAGTTCCGTCACACATGAGATTTGTAGGCCCGGTAAAAGGACGTCCTAATCCGGCACCCTTTGACTGGGAAAGATTAAAAGCAGCCACCACACCCAAGATATTTGTATCACTGGGAACACTGCTGGTAGATATCAGGAAAGCCTTTTTTGAAAAAGTGATTGCTGCATTTGCAGATCAACCTGTAACTATTGTGGCGGCAACTCCGCCGGACATATTTAATGAATGGCCGTCTAATTTTATCGTAAACGGTTTTGTTCCACAGTCTGCGTTAATGCCCCATATGGATGCAGTGATCTGTCATGGAGGTTTTAATACCGTTAATGATACATTCACGAACGGATTACCTATGCTAATTACTCCTATTGCCTACGATCATTTTCATATTGCCAAACTGATTGAAAAGGCCGGTTGTGGAATCAGTATCCGTTACAAAAGATTACTTGTGGAAGCACTCCGGGAAACTGTTTTTGAATTACTGGAAAATCCTCAATACAGGAATGCAGCCAAAGAAGTGCAAACAAGTTTACTTAATGCAGGTGGCAACGACAGGGCAGTAGAGCTGCTGGAAAATTGTATACAAAAAGAACAGTCAACATTAGTTTCTGTATAAGCCTATGAGAAGAAAATTGTTATTTGGCGAGCGTATGCTGCTGGGGGACGGAACAGAGCCTTTTAATGCGGTGATTCCGTTCCGGCTGCGCGGTACTTTTAGAGAAGAAGATATTCAGCATGCCCTGGACCAGCTTCAGGGTAAGCATCCTTGGCTGAGAGCCCTCATCATCCACGATGAAAACAATATCCCGTGGCTTGAAGTGCCGGAAAATCATTTGCCCATACCTATCCGGATTGTGTCCAGAAACGGTGATGAAGACTGGCAGGAAGAATCCAGAAGAGAGTGGAAGATTCTGTTTAATTATGGAGAATTACCGCTTATCCGGTTTGTATGGATCAAAGGGGAAAAGGTTTCAGATATGCTTTTTTCTTTCCATCACTGCTTATGCGACGGAGGTTCTGCAATGGCTTTCCTGAACGAATTTTTACAGCTGCTGGATCATCCTTCAGCAGAAATAGGAGTGGAGAATCCTATACTTGGAATTCATGACGTGGTTCCCTCTGATATCTTAACGAGCCGGAAGCAAAAACTGAAAGCGAAAGTGATCGGCAGGCTGGCAGCAACGGCTATTAAATGTATTCCTGTTGGTAAAAAAGCTGTTGAACGAAAAAACGACTACCTGATTCACTGGAAATTTGATAAAAAGACAAGCCAGGAACTGATTTCCTACTGTAAATCGCAGGAAGTTACGGTTAATACTTTCTTGAGTGCTGCTTTGCTTCATGCATTTAAAAAAGTGAGAGGGGCCGCAGCTTTCAATAAAGTTTCCTGTCCGGTGGATATCAGGAGGTTTGCCAAACAGATCAAGGAAGATCATATTTTTGCTTTTGGGTTGATGATCGTGGTTTCGGCCAATCAGAAAATAAGTTTTTCGGAGAATTTACGCCTGATGCAGGAATCTGTAGAGCGTAAAACATCGAAACTTAATCCTTACATCACCATGATGGTCATGGAATCTGCCCACGATGCCCTGAAAAATTTCACAAAGCTTTTAAAACATGGAAAATCTTCCAATGACTGTATGTTTTCCAATTTAGGGCGCATTCAGATTCCTCATCAGTATAAAGAATTTACCCTTGAAACTATTTTCAGTCCTTCCGTGATCGGCCCTTTGGGGAACACTACAACGATGGTTACTTCCACATTCAGAGGGGAAATGGATTTTTCTTTTGTAGGAAGCGAAGGATATTTACCGTATGAGGAAGCATTGGCTATCCGGGATGAGATGATTAAAACAGTGAAATTACAGCTAGATCATATTGCAGTATTATGATGAGACGAAATTTAATGTTGGTGGAACGGATCATGTACGTTGACCCCGAAACACCTGTAAACTGTGTTTTTACGGTAAGAATTAACGGAGAAATTCCGGAGGAAAACTTTAGAACTGCTTTGGCGAAAATTCAGAAAAAGCATCCTTTACTGAGGGTCAGAATTGATAACAGCAGTGAGCGGTATCCGTTTTTCATAGAAAATAAAGAGATTGAACCTGTTCCGCTCCGGATCGTTGAACGGCAAACGGATGAAGACTGGCTTCAGGAATCCGAAAAAGAATGGTTCCTTCTGTTTGATGATGAAAATAAACCATTGGCCCGTCTGGTGTGGATCAAAGGGGTGAATAATATTTCCGAAATCCTATGGGTACTTCCACATTGCATCTGTGACGGAACCTCGATTGTCAATCTTACGGAAGAGCTTCTTTCCCTGCTGGATGGCCCTTCTTCGGAGCTGGGGACTTATCATTTATTCAGTTCAGCAGATGATTTCCTGCCATTGGATTTCAATACAAAAAAGAAGAAACGCAAAGCCCGTCTATATCTGATAATGGCCCGTCTTTTTTTCCTGATGCAGCGGAAAAGCCGGAAAAATCCCGGAAAAAATTATGTGATCCACTGGAAACTGAATACTGAAACGACTACACAGATAACTGAAAAATCCAAAGTTCATGGCATTTCTGTACATGCTTTGCTGTGCGCATCGTTTATGCAGGCCTTTAAAGAAATACAGGGGAATCAGGCTAAAAGTAAGGTGATAAGTCCGGTAGATGTACGCCATTTTATACCGGAGATCAGGAAGGATCATGTATTTGCGTTTGCGCCGACCGTTGAGCTTTCACTGAAAAAAGCAGGTCAGAATATACTTGACCATGCAAGACAGATCAAAAAAGATCTTGTGGAGAAAACAGGAAAAATGGAGGCGAGAGAACTTCTGTGGGTGGGAGAGCAGATGCATCCTGTCGTTGAAGATATGATCAGCATGCTGAAATCCGGTAAAGGGGGACACGATGTTACCTTATCCAATATGGGCAGGATCAATATTCCCGATACCTATAAAAATTTTAAAGTGGAAAGCATCATGAGTCCTACCGTTGCATTTCCCTGGCTGAATTCTAATACGCTGGTGACCACAACGTATAACAGGCAGATGGATTTTACATTCATGTCCAATGAACATTTTCTGCCTAAAGAAGAAGCCGTTAGAATCAAAGACAAAGCCATTGAATTCCTGACCTCGTCGTTATGAAATTTAAACTGAAGCCCGCACCTCCTAAAAAAATCAGGAAAACCACACTGAAACGTTTTCTCATCAGGCGGACAATATTTTATGTCCTTCCAAATGTGTTCTTTAATTTCATTATTGCCTATGCCAGCTTCCAGGAATTGGGATATACGCATTTCTTTTCGGGAACTCAAAACCTGGCCCGTCTTACATTGCCAATGGCCGTTTTTCTTCCAGTAGTTCTTACCATTGATATTATCAACAGGGTGATCATCGCTTCCGAGCAGGGCGCCATTGAGTTTACCGTAGACGAACAGCTTAATAAAAAGAAACTGATGACAAAGCTGAGTATTTTGCATGGTGCTGTTACCGGATTGCTGGTGTTGTCCGTTTTGCTTTTAGCGCAATATAACCTGTCTGAATATTATAAGCTGGATGCTACGGCGATGGCTGTGGTGATTGGAGTGCTGGCGGGGGTGTTGTCTGTGGTTTTTGTTTATTTGCCGGTGTGGAGGTTGAGGAGGTGGATGTGTAAGCGAACACAGATTGCCACCGTGGACTTAAATCCATAGTTTATTTTATATGTCAATATTTTAATATAAATTTCAACATTTCATCTCTGAAGCGTTTCAAATTGTGGTCCTGATGTTTTCTGAAATTTCATTGTCACTTTCAAAAACCCTATCTTCGCAACGATAAAAAACCTGACAAATGAAAAAAACAATATTCCTCCTTTCTGCTGTTCTTGTACTGAATTCCTGTGTAGTAAGAACTGCAACAAAAGTAGTGACAGGAGTTGCCAAAGTAGGTTACAAAGCCGTAAAAGGAACCGTAAACGGCATCAGCTGGGCCGTAAGCAAAGCGAAAGGAAAAATAGATGAAGACCGTGTGGATGGTACCTGGAAAGTGGTAGGAGTGTATAAAGGCTCTTTCGAGGACTTTTCAAAAGATCAGAACCCGGAAAGTTCATTCACTTCAGACTGTACAGACAGCTACGACGAGATTGTTTTTAAGGCTAAAAAATCCAAATTCAAACCCGTACACTGCAGCTCCGGCGATGAAGACTGGGTAAAATATTCTATGGAATTCGGCAAAAATCCTTTAACCAAAGAAAAGGAAAACTATATAGAATACAATTCCAGCAATTACATTTCAGTCATTGATGTCAACAACAAGACCATGGTCCTGGAAGGAAACCTGATGCCTAAACTGGCCTTTTCCGGAGCCAAATTATACCTGCTGGAAAAAGTAAAATAAAAGCAAAAGTCCCAATAAAACAGCCGGATAATCAGCCAGCTTAATCAAATCAATCTTGATTGATCCTTTCTTTGCAACCTCAAAATATCCACTGTTACAATAAATCTTTGCGTTAAAAAAAATGAGGACATTATCAATTTATATTTACGATGATGTATAGAATTTTTTAACCACAGATTTCACAGATTCGCACGGATGATTGCGTATAACTTTAATAACTTCAATAAAGTATTAGCATAAACATCTGTGCAAATCTGTGGTAAGTAAAAAACAGAAAGATATTGAAATTTTGTATTTACAAAGTTGTCCTTGTACATATTTCAGGTTTCCCAATCCATAAAAGAATAAAACTTTTGAACTGATACGTTTATCATAATACTTTAACATATAGTAATAAGGTGCCCTCAATAAATTTTTGTTCTTTTGCAGAAAGTTTTTAATTTAACATAATTGCATGTCAAAGTTCGATGAGATCAGGTTTTTCTATGATAACGAGGTAAATGAAGCATTACTGGGAATTTCCCGTGATCCTATGATGAATGCGCTGATGGGCTTTACTTTTCCCGGTACCGATAAAAAGGTATGGAGGGAACAGTTTAAAAATATACACTCCGTAAGCGATTTTCAGCATGATTTTATCGCCCATACCATTCGCCAGATCCTTGCGAAAAGCTCCGAAGGACTTACCACTTTGGGATTCGACAAGCTGGATAAGCAGACACCATACCTTTTCATTTCAAATCACAGGGATATTGTATTGGATACCTCACTCATCAATCTTGTCCTGTTGGAAAACGGTCTTATTATGACAGCTTCGGCCATTGGGGACAACCTTGTTAAAAAAACTTTTTTACATGATCTGGCCAAACTGAACCGTAATTTTTTAGTTCAGAGAGGATTGCCCCTTCGTGAGCAGCTCAAAAGTTCACAGATCATGTCTGAGTATATTGACGAGCTTCTGCATCATGAAAAACGCTCTGTCTGGATTGCCCAGCGTGAAGGCCGTACAAAAGACGGAAACGATGCTACCCAGCAGGGAGTTCTGAAAATGCTTGCCATGGCTGCCGGAGATTTGTCATTAACGGATTATTTTAAAACACTCAGAATCGTTCCTGTTTCCATTTCCTATGAATATGATCCTACAGATTCCCTTAAGATGCCTCAATTACTGGCCAAGCATAGGGATGAAGAGTATGTTAAAAGTGAAGATGAAGACTTTATGACCATGCTCAGCGGGGTATTGGGCCAGAAAAAACGCATTCACCTGCACGCAGGAAATGTAATAGATACCGAACTGGATGATATTGCTGTAAAATTTGAAAACAAAAACAAACAGCTTCAGGCTGTAGCACAGATTATTGATGATTCAATCATTCAGAACTACAAACTTTGGCCTACCAAATACATAGCATATGACCTGCTTCACAACACCGGTACCTATGCTGACCAGTATACAGAACAGGAAAAACAACTCTTCATCCGCAGGCTGGAAATGCGTATCGATCCCTCCGATGCCCTTTCCAGAGAATATTTCCTCGCGATGTACGCCAACCCTTTGATCAATAAGATCAAGTCCGAACAAAAATCCCCGGAATAATATCTTACAGTAAACCAATCTGTTTTTAGCAATCTTATTAAACATCCGGTAATATCAACGCTTCATCAGGTCAACGAAGTTGATCCACCTTTGCTATTCTTAAAATATGAAGCCTTATAAATCAATCTTTGCGTCAAAAACTCGCTATTAGTTAATATCAATCGGCCGGATAGCATTTTTAATTCTTATCCTAAACTTAAAATTAATATATTTATATAAGCTGAAATCACAGGATATTTTAGGAAATTTAATGTTGAGGCGGCAAGATAGTTGTATTAAACTGAGAACCACACACAAATTAAAACATATGAATTTACAGGTAAACCCACATACAAAGGTTGAGGATCATCATGTTGACAGTTTTCTTACGGATGTTCTGAAAGGCCTAAAAAGCAGCCCCAAAAGGCTGTCCTCGAAATACTTTTACGATAAAACCGGTGACCGGCTTTTTCAGGAAATCATGGTGATGCCTGAATATTATCTTACAAAATGTGAACTCGATATCTTTAAAAATAAAACAGCAGATCTCATTCGCCTTATCAACCCTGAAAATGAGCCGTTCGATCTTATTGAACTGGGTGCGGGAGATGCCATGAAATCTACATTTTTGCTGAAACATCTTGTTGAGACTGGAGTACAGTTCACTTATATGCCTATCGATATTTCAGGTAATATTCTTTCCATATTAAAAGAAAAACTGGGTCGGGAGCTTCCGGCTCTGGAAATATCGGCTCTGGAAGGTGATTATTTTCAAATGCTGCAGAAAGCCGCTTCATTGTCCCACAGAAGGAAAGTTATTTTATTTTTAGGCAGCAATATCGGAAATATGAATATTGAAGAAGCAGAGAGCTTCTGCCATGCTCTGAACCGCAATCTGTCCTCTGGTGATAGGGTATTGATTGGCTTCGATCTCAAGAAAAATCCTCATACCATTTTAAATGCTTATAACGATAAAAACGGAATTACAGCTGCATTTAACCTCAATCTGCTGACCCGTATCAACAGGGAGCTCGGTGCCGATTTTGATCTGAAACAGTTTCAGCATTATCAAACTTATGATCCTGTAAGCGGAGCCTGCAAAAGCTATCTGGTAAGTTTAAAAGAGCAAACAGTCAAGATAGGAAACGAAAGTATTTTATTTGAAGAAAGCGAACTTATCGATATGGAGATTTCCCAGAAGTTCTCCGCAGAAAAGATAGAAGAATTAAGAGAAAAATCAGATTTTAAAAGAGTAGGGGAAATCAAAGATTCAAAAAACTGGTTTGTAGACGTCATCTGGCAGGTAGAATAAAAGAAGAAAAAGATAAAACTATCACGAGCCCCAAAGTTTCATCAGCGACATAGTCGCCCTCTTTGCTTACCTTAAATAAAACATCTGAATAGATAAAACTTTGCGTTAAAAAATACCCCACAGACAAGCAAGCCCTACATAAATATTGATTTATTAAAATCTGCTCAATCTGCAAACAAAAATCAAAACCAAAGAATATGACACCCAATATCACCACACAGGATTTAGTAAAAAAATATATGGACATCAGAAAACATTCCGAAGAAATATGTTCACCGCTCGAAACAGAAGATTATGTCGTGCAACCCATCGTGGATGTAAGCCCACCCAAGTGGCACCTTGGCCATACCACCTGGTTTTTTGAAACTTTCATCCTCATTCCTAATCTGTCCGGCTATAAAGTTTTCGATGAGCAGTATAATTTTGTTTTTAACAGCTATTACGAAACCATCGGGGCAAGAGTAATCCGCACAGACCGTGGAAACCTCAGCCGGCCTTCCGTTTCAGATATCTATGAATACAGGAAATATGTCGATGAGCATATGCAAACTTTTCTTCAGAGTCAATATATGAATGAAGCCATTGAACCACTATTGGAACTTGGCTTTAATCATGAACAGCAGCATCAGGAATTACTGATTACGGATATTAAATACATTCTGGGACACAATCCGCTTTTTCCGTCTTATAAGAAAGAAGCGGTTTCAAAAAAAGAAAATCATGGAAATGTTGAAATGATCAGGTTTTCCGAAGGTGTCTATGAAATAGGTTTTAACGGGGAAGGTTTCTGTTTTGATAATGAGCTGGGAAGGCATAAAGTATACCTCAATGATTTTGAAATTGCAGATCAACAGGTTACAAACAGAGAATATCTGGAATTTATGGAAGCCGGCGGATATACCGATTTCAGGCACTGGCATGCAGAAGGCTGGGACTGGGTAAAACAGAACAACGCAAAATCCCCGCTGTACTGGCATTTTATAGATGGCGAATGGATGAATTATACATTGAATGGCTTACAGGAAATAGACCTTAACGATGCAGTATGCCACATCAATTTTTATGAAGCTTCCGCTTTTGCGTCATGGAAAGGAATGCGCCTGCCCACCGAAACGGAATGGGAAGTCGCATCAGATAGTTTTAATTGGGGCAACCGCTGGGAATGGACCAATTCTGCTTACCTGCCTTATCCGGGTTTTAAAAAAGAAGCCGGGGCGGTAGGAGAGTACAACGGAAAATTCATGGTCAATCAGATGGTTTTGCGTGGGGCTTCAGAAGCAACACCGGCCGGACATAGCAGGAATACATACCGGAATTTCTTTCAGACCAATCTGAAATGGCAGTTTACAGGAATCAGACTTGCTCAATAATTTTTGCCGATGATTACAGTAGAATCAGTTTCAAAGAATTTTAACGGAAAACCCGCAGTGGATAATATTTCTTTTCAGGCTCATGATCAGGAGATTCTGGTGCTACTGGGAACCAGTGGCTGTGGTAAAACGACTACTCTTAAAATGATCAACCGGCTTATAGAAGCAGATTCCGGAAATATCTTCATTGACGGAAAGAATATCCGTGATCAGAAACCGGAAGATTTGCGGATGGGAATTGGCTTTGTGATGCAGCATGCTGGATTATTTCCTCATTATACCATTAAGCAGAATATTGCTGTAGTCCCAGAATTGCTGAAATGGGACAGGAAAAAAACAGAGAATCGGACTTATGAACTGCTCAGAAAACTTCATCTTCAGGAAGATGTTCTTTCCCGGTTTCCCGGTGAATTGAGTGGAGGACAGCAGCAGAGAGTAGGCATTGCAAGAGCTTTGATCGCCAATACACCTGTTTTGCTGATGGATGAGCCTTTCGGAGCATTGGATAATATCACCAAAGCTGACATCCATTCGGAATTTAAATCATTGGAAGAGCTTAAAAATAAAACTATAATATTGGTTACTCATGATGTACAGGAAGCTTTTGAATTGGGTCACCGTATATGCCTTATGGATAAAGGAAAAATTGTACAGACAGGAACCCCAAAGGAAATGCTGTATCATCCTCAGAATACCTTTGTAAGTGAATTTTTTGCCGAAAACAGGCTTTTACTGGAATATAAAACAGCCGTTTTGAAAGATGTAGACCCATTCCAAAATTCAGAAAATTTGTATAATGAATTGAATTTTACTGAAAACACCAGTGTCTGGGATGCCTTACAAAAATTGAGTTCCAGTCATAAAAATACAGAATATTACGAGAAGTTGATCAAGACCTTCAATGAATACAGAAAATTACAGATCGTATGACACAGCAGAGTCTTTGGCAGTTTATTGTTGAGCAGCAGGAAAAATTACTCACCCAGATTGTACAGCATCTCGGGCTTACATTTCTGTCCTTACTTCTGGCGATTATTGTTGGTGTACCTTTAGGAATACTCATAGCAAGGAAAAGAAAACTTTCCAGCTCTGTGCTTGGAACTGCGGGTATTTTGCAGACTATTCCCAGTATTGCGCTGCTTGGCTTTATGATCCCTGTTTTTGGAATCGGGGCCAAACCGGCTATTGTGGCATTGCTGATTTATGCGCTTTTACCCATTATCCGTAATACGTATACAGGGATTACAGAAGTAAACCCTACCGTTATTGAAGCTGCAAAGGCAATGGGAATGAATAGAAGACAGCTTCTTTTTAAAGTTGAGCTTCCTCTCGCTATGCCTGTTATTATTGCCGGAATCCGGACGGCAGCTGTTATCAATGTTGGAGTGGCTACATTGGCTTCATTTGTTGCGGCAGGCGGTTTGGGCGAATTTATCTTTGGCGGAATTTCATTAAATAATACCAATATGATCCTGGCAGGAGCCATTCCTGCTGCGTTACTGGCTATTTTGCTCGATCAGGCGATTGCTCTCGTGCAGAAATCAGGATATAAGCTGTTTCAGAAACTGAAATACATAGTTCCAGTTATATTGCTGATTGTAGGTGCGGTTTATCTGTTCAGTTCCGCTTCCCGGAATACAATTAAAGCAGGTTTCACTCCCGAATTTATGGGAAGGCAAGATGGAGATCTGGGTTTACGCTCTGTTTACGGACTGAATGTAAATCCTGTTGTTGTTAGTGATGCCATTATGTACAAGGCAGCCTATGAAAAGGAACTGGATCTTATCAGCGGATATTCTACTGATGGCAGGATCAAAGCGTTTGATCTCTATGTTCTGAATGATGATAAAAAAATATTCCCACCCTATTACGCTGCACCGATCATTAAAACAAAAACACTGGAAAAATTTCCCGGATTGGAAGAAACGTTGAACAAGCTTGCAGGTAAATTCAATGATTCAATTATGACCGATCTGAATTATAAATCCGATTACCTCAACCAGACACCGGAAAAAATTGCAAAGGATTTTCTGATTAAAAATGATCTGTATAAAAATTCAAGAAAAGGAAATTCCGGAACAGTGCGCATCGGATCAAAAATTTTCGGAGAGCAGTATATTCTCACAGAAATGTATAAAATGCTGATTGAAGGCTATACCGACTATAAAGTAGAGACAAAAACAGGGCTGGGAGGTACCAAAATCTGTTTTGATGCTCTGATGAATGACGGAATCGATTTTTATCCCGAATATACAGGAACCGGACTTCTGGTGCTTTTACAACCTTCGGAGCAGGTTCTCGAAAATGTAACTCAAAGCGCAGATAAAACATACACTTACGTCAATTCAGAATTTGAAAAACAGTATGGAATTCAATGGCTGAAACCGCTTGGATTCAATAATTCCTATGCCCTGATGATGCGTAAAAAACAATCCCAAGAGCTGAAGATAAAAAACATATCGGATCTGAAAAAATATTTTGCAGATTGATTAAACTAGGATTCGGGCGGTGAAACCGCCCCGAATCTAATCATCTTATAAACTTAATATCAGTTCAGTTTAATTGTTCCTGAAGAAGGAGCACCACCACCCGCAGGAGGAGGACCGCCGGCAGAAGCCTGATCTGCAAGCATTCTGTATTGTGCCGTTCCTTTTTCAGTTTTAATAGTTCCTGAAACAGTATACAGATACAGGTCTCCCGAAACAGCATAATCATTGGCTGAATTATTCACGTAGAAGTCAATATTTACAGTAGACATCTGTTTTGCTTTTTCAAGAAATGCATCCATTAACGTAGTAATCTGAGCTTCTGTAAGCCCTTTGGATTTCATGGATTCTTTGGTTTTTTCATAAGAAGCAGAAGCACCACCGCCACCGAAGAACCACGTCCATACTGATAGATTGGCACTTGCAGATGTTTTTTCGTACTCTTTAACCTGTTCTTTATAAGTGGCATCCAGCATGCTCATGGCCAGGTCATTCAGGTTTTTTACATCCTGGCTGGACATGGCAGATACCTGAAGAGAAGCAGTGATTCTTCCCTGAGTAAATGGCGGTACGGTATAAGAAAGCCCTGTAAGCTGCCCTTCACCTGCCACTTCAATAGAATAAGATTCTTTGGATTCTCCTCCCGCTTTTGATGTTGAAATAATACGCTCGAACGGGTCTGTGAAACCCACCTCAGTCTGTGTAATTTGAATTGTTTCCATTGGTTTTGTTTTTTGGTTGATTTTGTAATTCTTTGTTTTGAACAACTCAAAGTAACGAAGAAAACACCCCGCATTTTAGCGTGTAAATAACCAAATTCAATCTTCAGTAGAAATACGTATTGATTTTAATTTGTTGATTATTAGTAATTTATTTATTCTGTTAAAAATATTTTCAAAAGAAAAGTTCTCTTAGAAACTTAAAGCCATTATTATCCAGACTATTTAAACGGCGATACATTCCCCTCCCTTGGAGGGGTGGCAAAAATTCAAAGAATTTTTGACGGGGTGGTTAAACAAAAAAGCAGCCTCAGTCACCCAAAGCAGCCATATAAGTTTATTACCATAACCTACTGAATCACAATACTTCTTTTCTGAATCGTATGCGCAGAGAAATACCCCAAAGCCCCGTTACTGATATTACTTGGAGGGTTGGTCGGAGTAATTCCTCCGCCAGGCCCGCCATCTCCTGAAATCTGCAGCAAAGCAGAATAATAGGTGAAGATATTATTATCGATGGACTGCATTTCTACATAAACAGTATCTCCCGGCACCACCTTATGGTCAGAAGGATCATCCTCATTATCTTCGTTGGGAAGAAATAAAGGTCTTTGGTTCACCAGTCCGTTATTGATATTGTCAGAAAATACCTCAAATGTTTTTTTCGGTATACTGTTAACCGTAAAGTTGAAAAGATAACGGTTACCCAGTTCTACAGGATCTGTAAATATAGGCAATAGAGTATACGTGGTTTCACCTCCAAAAGTAAAGGAATCCTGCGTAAGGCCATCAAATTCCACGGGTTGTGGCATTGTACTTTGGGCGGTATATTCTTTTCCTTCTGCCTGTATTTTCAGGGTATACGTTCTGCCTGCTACTCCGGTGAAAACTGTAGTCACATATTTTCCGTCACCGACGTACTGTAAAGTTTCAGTCTGGCCCGTATTGTCACTTAAAATGACCTGTGCGCCTGTAACAGCAGGATACTGATTGGCCTGAGTGAATGCCACAGACTTTGTTATCCTTACAGTATATGGTCCGGCCTGGTTTGTTATATTACCTTCTATGACAATGTTTCCGCTCCTGTCATCCAGGTCAATATCTATTTCCTTTTCACAGGAAGTTACTGAAAACAGGGCTAATATGATAAAAATAATATTCTTCATGATCTAAAATTTGAAATTATAAGTGATGTTGGGTACCCAGCGGAACAGTGAAGTCTGCATGGCGCGTGTTGTTCCCGGATTGTTCGGATTGTCCTCGAATGTAATGGTATAAGCATTTTCACGTCCGTAAATATTGTAAATCCCGAATGACCATGATCCTTTGAAACGTTTTTTAGAATCCGGCTCATAGGTAGCACTCAGATCCATTCTGTGATAGGCAGGCATACGGTCTGCATTTCTGCTGCTGTACTGGAATATGGTTTGTCCGTTCAGCTCATATTTCGCG
Source organism: Chryseobacterium shigense (assembly GCF_014207845.1). NCBI lineage: Bacteria > Pseudomonadati > Bacteroidota > Flavobacteriia > Flavobacteriales > Weeksellaceae > Chryseobacterium > Chryseobacterium shigense. Next base: position 1,763,446 of record NZ_JACHLC010000001.1, on the reverse strand, counting down.
GTAGGAAAGGTAACTGCATTTCCTGTGCTGTAAAGGAATAAACCGGATACGGACCATTTTTTATTCAGTTCGTAAGTGGCAACAATGGAAAGGTCGTGGGTTTTGTCCATTCTCGCATTATACCACTCATTATCATTAATTCCGTTTATTTTTCTTTCTGTTTTAGACAGGGTATAGGAGATCCATCCTGTTAATCTTCCGTTTTTTTTCTTCGCGATCAGTTCCAGTCCATAGGCTCTTCCTTTACCGAATAACAATTCACTTTCCACATCTGCAGCAGTATCAAATGTGATTTGTGCACCGTTTTTAAAATCAATCTGGTTCTGCATGGATTTGTAATAGATTTCAGCATTCAGTTCATAATTGTTGTTATTGAAATTCCTGCTGTACCCCATACTTACCTGATCCGCTATTTCCGGTTTCACACTGTAGCTGCTTCCGATCCACTGGTCCGTAGGATTTCCGCTGCTGCTGTTGCTCAGAAGATGGAGGTTCTGTGTATTACGTGAATATCCCGCTTTGATACTGCTTACCTCATTGATCCGGTAATTGGCAGAAATTCTCGGTTCAAGATTAAAATATGTTTTCCCGAATTTTCCTTTTTCCAGAAATCTACTGTCTGTAAGAACACCATTTTCATAGGTATTGTACGTGTCGCCGCCTAAAACGCTGAAGGTGGAAAGCCTTAAACCATAATTCACGGTAAGTTTATCGGTAGCCTTAAAGTCATCATTAATATATACTGCATTCTCCCATGATTTTCTCGGATTTCTCGGAAAGCTGCTTATACTTGTACCGGAAGCACTGCTTGGAGTAATGGTATGATAAATAGACTGAAGCCCGAAGCGTACGGAATGTTTGTTCCCGGCAAACCATGTAAAATCCTGCTTGAGATTCCAGTCTTCGATCTGGGAATCCAGTCCGAAAGTATTGTCATTGCTTTTGAGGCTGATTTTATAATTGTAATTGCTGTAAATCAATGAAGTATTGGAAAATAATTTACTGCTGATAATACTGTTCCATCGAAGGGTAGCCGTCGTATTTCCCCAGTCTGTAGAGAAAGTATCGCCTAAGCCCAACACATCTCTTCCAAAATATCCGGAGAGGTAAAGACGGTTGTTTTCATTGATCTGGTAATTGGCTTTCAAATTAAGATCATAGAAATAAAGCTTGCTGTCTTTAAAATCATCTGTAGTTTTGAGGAACAGATCAGCATACGTTCTTCTTCCGGAAACAATAAATGAAGATTTTTCCTTCTGAATAGGGCCTTCCACACTCAGCCTGCTGCTGATCAGTCCGATTCCTCCGTTTACATTATAATCTTTGTTGTTTCCATCCTTCATTTTAACATCCATTACGGAAGAAAGCCGGCCTCCGTACTGGGCAGGGCTGTTTCCTTTGATAATGCTGGCATCTTTCAGCGCATCACTGTTGAAAGTACTGAAAAATCCAAGCAGGTGAGAAGCATTATAAACAGGTGCTTCATCCAATAAAATAAGGTTCTGGTCTGTAGCACCACCCCTTACACTGAATCCGCTGCTTCCTTCACCATTGCTTTTAATTCCCGGCAAAAGCTGGATGGTTTTCATGACATCTTTTTCCCCGAATAAAACCGGCAGTTTTTCAATATTCTTGATATTTAAGGTTTCAGATCCCATTTGGGCCGTGCTAAGGTTTTTATCTTTTTTAGTCCCTGAAATAACAACCTCATCAATTGCTCCTACTTTTTCATCCCCTTTTTCTTCCTGATCGAGAGGAAGATCGAGCTTTGTATTCTGTTCTACTTTTATAGGATATTCAAAATCACGATAGCCGGGATAGGAAACGATCAGCGTATAATTTCCCTCAGGAAGTGACAATGAGTAAAAGCCATATTCATTGGCCACAACAGATACAGACGGATCTTCACTTACTTTTACAGTAACCCCGATCAACAGTTCACCGTTTTTGTGATCTTTCACAGTACCGCTTACCGAGTATTTCTGCTGCGCCAGAGCCATGGAACTGAAACAGAGGACAGCCGCCGTGACAGCAGTTTTAACAAACAATTTTTGCATTGAGTTTAAATTTTAATGGAGTAAAAATTTGTCAAATAATATGTTTAAAGAGATTGATGTTAAGCTGGCCGCAGAACAGAAAATGTAGACGGATGAAAATTTTAGTATGAGGCAAAATGGTCTTTAGTTTACCATGAAACGGAAAAAGTGGAATGATATTACTGAAAATGGAAAAAATATTCTCAGATGAGTGATGAAGTCTGTTTTATAATTTTATTTAAAATTACGTTTTCCCGTAAACAGGAATTAAAGATTTTTAGTATAATTGTTTTTGAAACAAATAACTATGACAATAAAGGAAAATAAGCTCCATCCCATTCTTGTAGGGGATTTACTGAAACAGGAAGATGGTAAACCTGTCTACAACTTCTATATACCATCCTATCAGAGAGGATACAGGTGGGATAAAGACCAGATAACAGATTTACTGGAAGATCTGTATGATTTTATTTATATCACAAAAGGCGAAAAATACTGTCTTCAGCCTATTGTGGTAAAAAAGATGCAGGATGAAAGATATGAGGTTCTGGACGGACAACAGCGGCTGACAACTATTTTCATTCTACTTAATTGCATAAAGAGATATAATACGTTATTAAAAACATATTCTTTATCTTATCAGACAAGAACTGATAGTGAGACTTTTTTACAGCAAATTTCTACCGAAATTAATGATTCTAATCCAGACTATTATTACATCAGCCAAGCTTATATGATAATAGACACATGGCTTACGAAACAAATAGATAACAAATCTTCTCTTCCCAGCGATCTTCAGACGGCTTTTGGTAACAGAATTGAATTTATATGGTATGAGATACTGGAAAATACCAATGCGGTAGATGTTTTCACAAGAATTAATGTTGGTAAAATAGCTTTAACAAATTCAGAGCTTGTGAAAGCAGTTTTTTTAAGCAAGGACAATATGAAGATTGGGTTTCAGGAGCGGGAACCTGAAGTACTTAATTTACTTCAGAACAGAATAGCTTTTGAATGGGATCAGCTGGAAAAAAAGCTACGGAATGATAAGTTTTGGTATTTTGTTCTTCAGTCCAATAAAAGCTACGAAACAAGAATAGATTATATCTTAGAATTACTGTCACCTGAAGGTATGAGTTCAAATACATATGCATCTTTCCGGTATTTTTATGACAAAATAAAAAAGGCAAAACAGGATAAAGAGCTCATTAAGGATCTTACAGATAAGAATTATTCCCTTATTGAATACGAATGGGATAAAATTAAATCCAGAATTGAAATTTTTGATGAATGGTTTAATAACCATTATTACTACCATTTTATTGGATTTCTCATTACTTTAAATTTTCCTGTATCCAATTTAGTGGATGCTTTTTTATTAAAATCGACAAAGGAATTTAATATATTTCTAAAGGAATCAGTTTATAGCTATTTTAAGAAAGTTAAAGTGGAAGAATTATATTATAGGGATCATCATAAATTGATATCTCAATTACTTCTTTTGGTTAATATTGACAGCACTTATTCAATTCCAGATAATAGCTCACGTTTTCCATTTGACTCTTTTAAATCCAAGAAATGGAGTTTAGAGCATATTTATGCTCAAAATTCAGAAGATTTTAAAGAAAAAGATTATATAGTATGGCTGCGTGATAATAAAGTATCAATTGAAAAGAAAACGGCAAATAAAGAAGCTGCTGATCTTTTAAAAGAGGTTAATCATCAGATAGCTTTTTATGATGAAAATGGAGGGAAATTTGACAATATTGATTTTGTAGCGATTGTTTCATCTTCAGAAAAAATTTATACAGACGGGCTTTCATTTATAGATACTCAGACGATGAATTTGTTAGAAGAAACTGAAGAAGCTATAGTTATAGAGGATTCTGAAGAAGAAAAAGATTTTTCTTTTTTACTGGAAAGAGATTCAATTATGAACTTGGCATTATTAGATAAGGATTCCAATTCGCATTTAAGCTATTCATTATTTGATGTGAAACGTTCAAAAATACTTGATAGAGATAAGGAAGGTTCCTACATTCCTATTGAAACCAAAAGAGTCTTTCTGAAATATCATACTCCCAAGCCTGAAAACTTTTTTTATTGGACAGTGGTTGATAAACTGTCATATTTGGAAAAAATTAATACCACACTAGATAAATTTAAATAACAGCATGAGAACTACTTTATGGAAACTGCTTAGTAATGATGTAGAAAATCATTCATTAAAGTATGGGATTACAATTCCAATGATCCAGAGGGATTATGCGCAGGGCCGTCTTAATCCGAAATCTGTTGAGATTCGTAACCAATTTGTATCAGATATAAAAGATTCAATTATTAAAGTTAAAAATGGCGGTGCCGAACCCCTGGAATTAGACTTTGTGTATGGATATATTCAAAATGATATTTTCTATCCGCTGGACGGGCAGCAACGTTTAACTACTTTATATCTTCTTCATTGGTACCTTGCTTTTAAAGATGGAATTTTACCCAATTACAGTAAAAAACTTTCAAGATTTACGTATCAAATCCGACAGACTTCCAATGATTTTTTCAGAAAGATCCTGGATTTAAATATTTCTGATATAAGTATCTTTGATTCTGAAAATACCATATCTGAGTATATTAAAGATCAAAGTTGGTTTCTTACAAGATGGTCTGCAGACAATACCATCTTTTCCTGTTTGAACGTTATTGATCTGCTGCATTCAAAATTTTATAATTCAGGAATTACCCTAAAAGAATTAATAGATGAAGATGAACCTCCTATTGTATTCAATTTTTTAGATATAGAAGAATTAGGAATTTCAGACGATTTATACATAAAAATGAATGCGCGGGGTGTTTCCCTCACAGGATTCGAAAATCTGAAAGCAGAATTGAGTAAGCTGATAAAGGATAGCAATTTTAATACTACGTATTTATATGAATATCAGCATACAGAAGGCATTTCAAATTTTGATATGTACACCTACTTTATTACTAAAGTAGACACTGTTTGGTCTGATTTCTTTTGGAACCTAAGAAATAAAGAAACCAATATATATGATGATAAATTACTGAATTTATTATCTTTTGTGGCATTGACAAATCAGGCGTTGTCCTTACCCGATTCCTTTGAAAACACAAGAAATAAATTTATATCCGGGGAATATTTACCTTCGTTTTATCAATTTATAGAATCAGGTTTGCTTACAGAAGAAACAATCGTAAATTATATTGACATCTTGGATTTTCTTGTTGAGAGGTATAAGGTATATTCCGGTTATAACTCTTTCGGAAATCATCGCTTCAGTCTCAATGATATCTTAACCGAAAAAGCATTTCAGGATAATTATAGCCTCCTTGCTACAGAAAGAATAAGGCTTTATGCTGTTATGCATTTTTTACCTTTAGTTAGAAATTTGGAAAACGGGGCAGAAGAATTATTAAGGATTGAAAGAATAATTGCCAACCTTTCAAGTGTTAATAATGTTTATAACAACTATGAGGATCTTAATAACAGTTTGAAAGGTTTAGATGGTATAATAAAGAATTATTCAGGGGATATTTATCAACAGTTTATCAGTACGGAGGTTTCTGGTTTTTATAAAGAACAGATTACTGAAGAGGAAATCAAAATTATTCTAATTAATAAATCTGAAAAATGGAGCGCTCTTATCAATGAAATTGAATTAGATCCATATCTTCAGGGGCATATATTATTGCTGCTTAAATATTCAGGCATTTGGGATAATTATAAATCAGATCCCTCATTAGATTGGAATGAAGAAGATTCCTTGCTGTTGTATACCGCATTGAAAAATTATTTCTCAATTTATAAAATGTATTTTACAAATGATGGTGTTAAGGATTATGATAAACAGCTGTTTAGATCGGCTATGCTTTCTATTGGAGATTATTTGATTTATTCTAAAAATTTCCACTTTGTTGACAATAAAACGAATAGGGATATCAGTTGGAAAAGATTTTTCAGAGAAAGTGATAATTCAAAATATGCCAAATCTTTAGATGTACTTAAGCAATTGTTTGATGAAACAGATTTAAATCTTTCAGATAAAGAAAATCTTAAAAACATTATAAATAAGTATAAGCCGGCAGTAAATGATTGGAGGTTATATTTCTTAAATAATCCTGAATTTATATTTCGTTTATCAGGCTATGTATATTTTGAAAAAGATAATAATTTAGTCTACCTTCTTAATGCATCAAAATACAGTGTAAAAGCTCTTGAAATGAGAACGTTGTTGCTTCAGAAAAAATTATCTAAATTAGGAATAACAACAGAGATTTCTTACAGTCAGGAGCATTCTAAATCCATTATTTCACAAATTGGAAAAAGGAAATCCAAAGTAATTTATGATTATAACAGTGCTGATGAATTTACCATAATTGAAAGAGGAAAAGGAGCATCATCCTATAATTCAGATAAGCAGATTATTGAATATATTGTAAACAATTACAACTAGTTCCCTCTGAATGAAATTTAAACAGCCGAAGGTCCTTCCTTCGGCTGTTTTTTTAGTATCCCTATAATTATCTGGAATATAAGAGCAAAATTTTCCAAAATAATTCTGTTAATGAACTTCCTTTACGGTTTCCCACAATTTTCCTCCCGCAGTTGTTCGTAGTTTCGGCCTATAAAACGAAAACAACAACTCAAACATTATGAATAAAAAAACTACTCCCGCGGACCTCTTTTTAGGAGTTCTTGCATTGCTGCTCATTAGCGTAAGCTTTTATCAGACATGGCTTGGCCTGCAGCAGATCTTTGGCCCTGCATCATTCGTTATCGCTTTGGTTTTATCCCTTTTACTGCTGTTTCTGTGCTGGATGCTCCGGAGCGCCAAGCTGGAAGGAAAGCCAACCGGAAGCCTTGTGGGAATCTATATGTTTATTGCCTCTTTTTGCTTCATCGCGAATTTCAATGCACTGTATACAAGATTCATGAAAACGGATATTTATACCGATGAGCTCAGGGAAATCAATAAAAGTTTTACAGCTCTCGAAAATGATGTGGAATCCAAGTTGAGTTATAAATACAACAAAATAACCACCCAAAACATCGAAATCAAGAAAAAACAGCTGATGGAGCAGATCAAAGATCCAGGGAATAAAGGAATCGGAACCAGAGCACAGTCGCTCATCAGGGATATTGAGAAACTTACAGGCCAGAAAGTGGATCTGCTTACACCGGTAGGAAATGATTACGAAGATCTTTCCGAAAGAATGGGGCATCAGATTGATAATATGATCTCCGACCTTTCACCTGAAGAAAGAGCACTGAAAACAGATCTTAATAATGCTTCTTTAAAATGGAATAAAAATATTCAGGATCTTCTCTTATTGTCCAAAAAAGAAAAAGATGACCTCTCACAAGGTGTTATAGATGAATCACTTGCAGAATATAACAAATTGGGAAGCCGTGCTCAGACCGTTCTGGGAAATGAAAAGATCCATTTTGAACCTATCGTTTCACAGACACAGGAAGTGGGAAAGATCGGATTTGCCTTTGAACATGCCATCAAACACTTTGGAATGTACCAGTTTGTAGTATTGGCAGGGTGTATTCTACTGGATTTTGTGATCGTTATTATTATTTTACTGGTTACCAATCCGGATAACAACAGAAACAACAGAGGCAGTGTTTTCAATAACAAAAGAAGCGGAAATACTTTAATTCCTAATAACTAAACCATGGAAAACAGCAGCGAAAAATTCAAACCCCTTTCCTTTGAAACTGAGGGAGGAGAAGCCTTCAAACCTTTGTCATTCGACAATAATCATGAAGTTCAGGAAGACTTTGTTCCCATTGCCAGAACCATTTCGAATGATATCAAAAATAAAGAAAGCAACTTCGTATTTTTCTTTGGAACAGCAGATTCAGGGAAGTCCGTCATACTTTCCTCTATGCTTTATTACCTTAAATCCCATGCCGGCGTACTCAGGCCCAAGCTGGGAACACCAAATTCCAAAGAAGCCAATGTTCTGTTATCAGATTTTTTTGAAAACATCAGGCAGGGAATTTTACCCAGCAGGACTACGAAAGATCAGGTAACCCGTATGGACCTTGTTTTTGAACCTAACAACAGATCCAAAAAAGTAGTTCCGATAGATCTCACTTTTCTTGAAACTTCGGGAGAAAACCACAACGAAATCAGAAGAGGAGGAAGCTATCACAGCAGCATCGAATCATTTCTGAATGCCAAAGTGCCAATTACCTTTATCATTGTAACAAGCTACGAATCTGCCCATAAAGAAGACAGCGTAATCAACGAATTCCTTGATGAGCTTGAAAGAAAAGGCAAAAACCTGAAATCAGTCAATGCAGTGCTCGTCATTTCCAAATGGGACAAATCCGGAAGAATGGACGTAGAAAGTGCCGAAGAACTTGAAGGCTTTATTTCCGACCGCCTGCCAATGACAGCACAGAGAATCAATACCTACGGATTAAGTAAATCCTATTACACCATCGGAAGCGTACAAAATTCTGTAGGGCAGGAAAGAGTGAACCTGCTCAACCTGTCCACAGCCGAAGTTTTGTCGAAATGGCTCTACAGAAGCATTACGGGTTACGATCTGGATTATGAAGGAACATTCTGGGAACGTTTAAAATTTAGTTTTACCAGCTGATGAATATCACTTACTTTTTTTCTGCATTCGGGACCTTTGGCAATCCGAACGGTTTCCGCCAGTCCTATTTTCTGGGAGGCCATGCAGATATCGTTAAAAACATCAGGACCTTTGATCTGAAAACAGATGCTGTCAAACTGTTTCCGGGTAGCAGGCTTTATGGAATCCGCAAAGAAGCGGCAGGATCGTCCTCCCTTATTTCCTATTCCGTATATACTTTTGCCAAAGAGCAGAATTCCCAGCGTGGCGGAACATTTATAGGCTCAAGTCTTATCTTTGTTGATAAAATAACGTCTGAAAGCATTACCATAGCTGTACTGGATGAATTTCATCAATACCTTGAACAGCATAACGTAGCAGATGGAACCATTACCATTAATCATTCCGATAAATTTTCCATTGATAAGCCAAAAGATTATGATAAGATCAGTCTGAATATCCGTGAGCCTGAAGATGGGGGAGCAGCCCAGCAAGGTAATAATTATCTTGTGGTATACAGTGAAATTAATCCGGGTGCTTTGCAGCAGCTTTTTAGTAAAGCAACCGCTTTGTTGAACTCTTATGACATGATTTACTTCACCGGGAACCATGAAGTTGCAGAATTTGTACAGCAGAAAGGAATTTTTAAAATTGTAGATCTGAATGGTTTTGAACGTGAAATCCAGAAATCAGATGAAGAAAAATCGCGTCTGCTTAATACATATATCAGTGATCTGGAATTGGAAAAAAATAACCTGAATGATGACAAAAAACACCTTCTGGATCAACTTAACCAGCAAATTTCACAGAATGAAAAAAGACATAAGGAAAATGCAGCGAAGATCAGTGAATCCAAAGACGGAATACTTGCAATCAATCAGGAATTTGAACAGTATGCCGGAAAAATAAATACACTGATCAGCAGTTTAAAATCAGAGGGAAAGGTTGAAGCAGTTAAAAAACAGCATCTGGAAATCAGAAAAGTATTTGCAGACAAGATCAGGCAGAGAAGAGATATCGGAACCATCAGCTCGATAGCTTCCCAGGCCCCGGTGAATCAGCCTTATGTGAAACCTGCTTTAGGGAATAGTCTCGAAGATTTCAGCAGAGGAAACAGTCAGGGCAGGGAACGTAAATTTAACGGTTATAAGATAGCCTTTTGGAGTCTTCTTCTGCTGCTGACGGGTGCGGCAGCATGTTACCTCATCTTCATAGATGGCGGAAAAATGATAGGATTACCTACAGAAGAAGCCGTTGCGGTTGAAAACAACAGCAATGATACAGTCAGGATAGAAAATACCGTTTCAGAAACTCCTGCAGTACAGACTTTTAATCTGAATCCTTTTCCAAATAATGAATTAAATGAAAACGACTGGAGGCTTGTTTCAAAAAAAGCACCACCGGGAATGAAAATAGACAGCCTGATTAATGTAATTTATAAAGAGAATCCTTCAACGATCAACGATTATTATAAACATCAGAAAAAAGAGTACAAAGCCCGTCTTTATGCTTTGAATGAGAAAAACTTTGAAATAAGAGGTAATGATACGGTTCTTGCTGATACGGTAAGGAAAATTCCTAATTTCAAATTACCAGGCTCAAATAATGAGCCGATCAGGTAATAGGCACTGAAAATCCCTGTTTATTTGTAAAACAGGGATTTTTTTATTTTTTCCTTCCATACATAAGAATTCTTTTAAAAGCATAGATCGCAGGAAGTTTTGGGAAACCGGCAGCAATACGTTGCCTGAATTCTGTTGTAAAGATTTTCTGCTGTTCCTCATCAAGCCTTTCCAGATAAGGAATCAAAGCCGATCCGGAAATGAAGTTGAATAAAGTTTCATGATCTTCTGCAATAATAGGATATACCTTTTGTGATAAATTCAGATCTTCAATACCGTTATCGAACAGAATCTGGGCATATTCATCAATAGTAAGCACAGCAGAAGGACGATTCCAGCCATTAAGCTGTGTCCGGAAAGGTTCTTCGTCTGCAAGCTCAAAAAGAATGTTGTTCAAAGTATTCCCGGGCTGGTAAGGCATCTGCACTGCAAGCTGGCCGCCGGAATTAAGCCTTGAGATCAGTTTTGGAAAAAGTTTCTGATGATTGTCAGACCACTGTAAAGCAGCATTACTGAAAATAAGATCCCAGCGTTCATCAGCTTTTAATAGGTCTTCCGTTGTAGCAAGTCTGAAATGAAGGCGTTCATTTTCCAGCATCTTAGACTTTTCCAGCATTTCAGGGGATGAGTCAATTCCTGTAAATGTTGCATGAGTCAGCTTTTCGGTAAGTATGGCTGTCTGTTCACCCGTTCCGCAGCCAAGATCAACTGCTTTCATGTTTTTTTCATCAGCGATCAGTTCAGCAAGATCGTAAAAGGGTTTGAAACGGATATTTTTAAATTGATTGTAAACTTCAGGATTCCAGGGCATATTTTGTGAATTTTTAGATGAATTAAATGTACTCAATCCTGAATAGAATGAGGAATTTAAAATATTAAAAGATTCTTAAAAGAAAGGAAGCCAGAAGTTCTTGAAAACAATCGTATAAATTTAATCCTGCATGATTTAAATTTGACATTTTCCTCCGAATTGAATATTGGTATAGAAAATCTATCAGCAATTTAAAGTCTTACAGTAACTTCCAGCTTCCCTCTTCCAACTTCTATCTTCTCGCTTCCATCCTCTATAATATCTGCGGACTTTCCTTAATACTGTTCATCACAAAAATACTTTTTGTCTGCCCGATTCCTTCAATTTCAGAAAGTTTGTTGACAAAAAACTCATGAAATTCATCCATATTAGGGGCGAGAATCTTGAGCATAAAATCAAAATCCCCGCTGATGTTGTAAAATTCAACAACCTCTTTCAGTTTTCCCACTTCCTCAATGAATTTTCCTGCCATTTTTTTATTGTGGGCATTCAGGGCGATCATGCAGATCACCATCATACCTTTGTTCACCTTTTTACGGTCTACTACAGCTGTGTATTCTTTGATGATTCCAAGCTTTTCCATCCGTTTGATGCGTTCATGGGTAGGCGTTGGACTTAGATTGATTCTGGCGGAAATATCACGCACGCTCATTTTGGCATCTTTCTGTAGCAAACGCAGGATAGAGAGGTCTTTTTCGTCCGGGGTATATTGTTCTGCAGCCATTTGTTCTGTTTTTAAACTTGATATTGATTGATTTAGTGTTATTGTTCTTTTTATATTGTTTAAATTGAATATTTGTTCCAAATTTATGATATAATTTTCACATATGTTCTTTTAAAATTAATTTTGCAGGAAATTTGAATTTATGAGTACAAGGAAAAACTTAATATTAATATTAGCATCGGTAGGAACTTTTGTGGAAGCTTTGGATATTGCCATTATTAATTTAACGATTCCTTCTATTCAGGAACAATTTCATATCGGGGCAGAGACTGTGCAGTGGCTTCAAACACTGTATGTATTATTTTTTGGAGGTTTTCTGATAATTGGCGGGAAACTTTCAGATCAGATCGGGCGGAAAAAAATATTTCTTCTCGGGGCTCTTATTTTTATGCTGACATCATTAGGGGCAGGACTTTCGCAGAGCTTTGAAGCTTTAGCCATATTCCGTGCGCTGCAGGGATTGGGGGCTGCATTTATCATGCCTTCTGCATTATCCATTGTAACCAATACGTTCAGAGGAGAACAGGAACGTAACCGTGCTATCGGTGTTTTCAGTTCATTTGCTGCAATCGGTTCAGGGAGCGGGCTTTCAGTAGGAGGGATTATCAGTACTTATCTCAGCTGGCACTGGGTTTTTCTGATCAACGTACCCATTCTTCTGCTTACCCTGATTTTTGCGTACCAGTATCTTCCTGCAGATGAAAAAAGTGAATCAGGCCGGAAAACGGATCTTGTATCAGGTATACTGCTTGTATCAGGTTTGCTAAGCCTTACCTACGGAACACATGAATTAATTCATATAAAAGAAAATCCCCTGCTGATTATTGGTTCCCTGGCAGTTTCCATCCTGCTTTTGGGTGCTGTATTCATCAGACTGAAATCCGTAGCCCAGCCATTGATTGATGTACAATTGTTTAAGCACAGGTCATTAGTGATCTCTAATGCTGTTTTCCTTACATTGGGAGCATTTTTTATAGGATTTTTATTCCTTATTTCATTGATGCTTCAAAAAGATATGGGACACAGTGCGGCTTCGGCGGGACTTATGCTGGTGCCGTTCAGCATTATGTCTGCGCTGGCTGCAAAATTTGTTCTTCCTCATATTTCCAAAAGATTAAGTTCTTCCCAGATGGGTGTTTTTGGCTGGAGTTTTATGTTAGCCGGGGCTTTTTCTCTACTGATTGCGGTCTACACCGGTCATCCGCTTGCGGTAGTACTGCTTGGAGCCGCCTGTATTTCGGGAATAGGAATGACGTTCTGCTTTACGGCACTTTCGGTGATGGCTATTCAGGATGTGGAACCTTCGCATTACGGGGTGGCATCCAGCCTTACTTCTACCAGCTATTTTCTGGGAGCGGGAATAGGGCTTTCATTAATGACATTGATGAGCCAGATTTTTCCTTCAAAATATGCTGTTGGAGATCTGAGTTTAATAATCCTGACCGGATATGCTTTGCTGGCTCTTGGAATGCTCCTGTATTTCATTGTTAAAAGCTTAAAGGTCAGACAGGCAAAAATAGCCGTTTCGTAAACGATTAAAAATATACAGACTATATGAGAAAAGGATCGGCATTATTAGGTCGGTTCTTTTTATTTTAGCAGCATGAAAATACAGATCATCAGCGACCTTCATCAGGAATTCGGATCAACTGATTTATTTTTTGATCATGCGGATATGGTAGTATTGGCGGGAGATATCAATCTGGGTACGAAAGGAATTGAATGGATTAAATCAAAGATTGTGAATAAACCTGTAATTTATGTTCTGGGAAATCATGAATATTATAAAGGTTCCTATCCGAAAACTTTAAATAAAATTAAGCAGTCAGCTGAAGGCTCAAATGTTTTTGTACTAGAAAACGAAGCTGTAGATATTGAAGGTATCCGTTTCCATGGAGCGACACTTTGGACGGATTTTTCTATTTTCGGAGATCCGATGTATTATGGAATGATCTGTCAGCCTAGAATGAACGATTATAAAAAAATCAAAAGGGATCCCTCCTATTCAAAAATGAGGACTATTGATACTTTTAAAATTCATCAGTTTTCAAAACTTTGGTTAAAAGAAAGCCTTGAAAATTCTCCGGGTTTAAAGAATATTGTAGTAACCCATCATGCGCCAAGCATTCAATCTGTTCCGGAACATTATAAAAAAGATCCCTTAACTGCCGCTTATGCATCTGATCTGGAAAGTTTTATTACAGAATATCAGCCTGCATATTGGATTCATGGGCATATCCATACACCATGCAGATACACTATCGGGAATACTGAAGTTATTTGTAATCCTCACGGCTATATTGATGAAAAGTATAATGGTTACGAGAAGGAATTGATTGTTGAGGTATAGTAGATAAGGCAAAGAAAGATGATTTACAGGTCTGTTTCTTCACTTTTTCACCATTAAAGTAAAACTGATACTCTTTCGTCTATAATGAAGAAGCAGGTTTTAAACTATCTCATTATGAAGAATACAAATATACATGAGGGTATCATTCTTATTCCCGATTTCAGTGGGTTTACAGAATTTGTGTTCAATACAAAACTTTATACAGGAGAATATATTGTAAGACAACTATTATCTACACTGATCGATATGAATGATCAGTATTTTGAAATTTCAGAAATAGAAGGGGATGCTATTTTATTTTACAGATATGATGACCAACCGTCTTATCCGAATATTTCAACAATGCTCTGCAAGATGCGGAATGCATTTAACCAAAAGATTAAAGAATTAAATAAAGAGTTAAGTATGTCCATAGACATGTCTCTTAAATTCATCATACATTACGGGAAGTTTTCCCAATATACAATCGGAAGTTTTAAAAAGCTTTATGGAAAAACTATTGTGGAGGTCCATCAGATGTTGAAAAATCAATTTGCACAGCAACCGTCTTATGCTCTTTTCAGCAATTCTTTTCTGGAAAACAGCAGAAACAGGGAATCAGAAATGAATGCACACAAATATCAGCTTCCTGAAGGAGGAATGATTCATTACTTTGAGAGCGTTAATTAATCAAGTATCTCTCTTAAAAAAGCAGATCCTGTAGAACCTGCTTTTCAATTTATTACTAATATTAACCTGAGTTCGGGATAAGAGAAGTTCTGTAACATAAATAGGAATGGGCTTTAGCCCATTTATGTATCGAATAACAAACACGGCTTTAGCCAAAACTTAATTTAAGTTTTGGCTAAAGACCTTATGTATTTCCCTCATTTGAAACATCGGGCTGAAGCCCGACGCTATTGATATTGAAATTCAATAATTTAAACTGAATGTTTATCCCGAACTGAGGTAATCTTAATAATTATTTCAACGTAAACTTTACTTTTGTTTTGATTGCATCCGAAGAATTTCCAATCTGCGCTTCAAAATCCCCGGGTTCAGCTACCCATTCATGTTTATCGGCATCAAAATAGCTTAATGCTGCTTTATCAATGGTAAAGGTTACTTCTTTCTGTTCACCGGGATTCAAATAAACCTTTTCAAAACCTTTAAGCTCTTTTGCAGGGCGTGGTACGGAAGATTTCATATCGCTGATGTACAATTGTGCCACTTCAGCACCTGCTCTTTTTCCTATATTTTTCACAGTTACCGTGAAGGAGATTTTATCATTCTGGGACATCGTAGTTTTATCCGCGGAAGCTTTTCCAAATTCAAATGTTGTATAACTCAATCCGTGTCCGAAACTGAATAAAGGTTTGATTTTTTTGGTATCATGCCAGCGGTAACCTACAAAAATACTTTCGTTATAAGTAATGTTGATCGGGTTTTTCTGGTCTTTTCCCTTTCCGGCAGCCAATTCACCTTTTTGTCCGGGATATTCTCCCAACTGATGAGCTGAATTGTCTTCAAGTTTCACAGGGAAAGTAAACGGAAGCTTACCGGAAGGATTTGCATCACCGGCCAATACGGAAGCAATAGAATTTCCGGTTTCAGAACCAAGATACCACGACTGAAGTACGGAAGGAACCTCTTTGATCCACGGCATAGCCACCGCATTTCCGGAAACCAGAACTACAGCAAGGTTTTTATTTACCTTTGCCAGCGCTGAAATGACGTTGTCCTGATTGTAAGGCAGCCCATAACTTTTTCTGTCGTTACCTTCACTGTCCTGGAAGTCCGATTTATTCAGGCCTCCAACGAAAATAACGTAATCAGAATTTTTGGCTAATTCTACGGCTTCGTTGAGTAATTCAGCTGCGGATCGGTCATCTTTCAGGTTCTGTCCGGATTTTACTCCGTTATATTCACCACCGATATCGCCTACATATCCCCGTGCATATTGAACATCTGCCTGTTTCCCGAATCTGGTTTTAATACCGTCCAAAGGAAGTGTTTCATATTTTACTTTTAAAGAGGAAGAACCGCCACCGACTGTCATGATCTTAATGGCATTTTCACCGATAACCGCAATTTTTTTGGCTTTATTAATATCAATAGGAAGTACATTTCCCTGGTTTTTCAGCAGTACAATTCCTTCTTCTCCAATTTCTTTCGCTACGGCCTTATGTTCCTCAGAAGCAATATTTCCGAAAGGCTTATTCCTGTTCATCGTGGTTTTGTAGGCCAGGCGAAGAAGTCTTGTTACCTTATCGTCCAGCTCCTGTGTTCCTACTTTTCCGGCTTTAATAAGGTCTAAATACGGTTTAGCCAGATAATAATTATCATAGGCATTTTTAGTTCCTGCGGAAAGCCCGTTCGTCCAGCTCCCGAATTCAAGATCTAAACCATTATGGATAGCCTGTTCCGTATTGTTTACCGCACCCCAGTCGGATACTACAACGCCTTTGTAGCCCCATTCCTTTTTCAGGATATCGTTTAAAAGATATTGGTTTTGGCTGGCATACTGGTTTTTGTACATATCATAAGCTCCCATGATCGTCCAGGAATCCCCTTCGGTCACAGCTGCTTTGAAGGGAGGTAAATATATTTCATAAAGTGCCCTGTCGTCTACATTTACATTGCTTGTATGACGGAACATTTCCTGGTTGTTTAAAGCAAAATGCTTCACAGAAGTAGCAACACCGTTGGATTGTACGCCTTTGATGTAAGGAACTACCATTTTTGAGGTTAAATAAGGGTCTTCACCCATATATTCGAAATTTCTTCCGTTCAGTGGAGTTCTGTAGATATTGACACCGGGTCCCAGAAGGATATCTTTTTTCCTGTAACGGGCTTCTTCACCGAGAACTTTTCCGTAATTCCAGGACATTTTTTTGTTCCATGTTGCAGAAAGTGCCGTAAGGGCAGGGTAGGCTATGATTGAGTCATTCGTCCATCCAGCCTGGTCCCATTCGTCCCACATTACTTCCGGGCGTACCCCGTGAGGACCGTCTGTTGTCCAGAATTCAGGGATTCCCAGTCTTGGAACGCCTGGAGAACTGAATTTGGACTGTGCATGCAGCATAGCCACTTTTTCTTCCAGGGTCATTCTTGAAAGAACATCCTGGATACGTTGTTCTACAGGTTTTGATTCATCTAAATAAACAGGTTGAGTATGAGTCTGGGCCATATATGAAGCGGCAATAAAAGTGAATAAACTTACAATGGCGGTTTTCTTGAACATAAAATGCCTTTTTATTGATTAACAACAAAAGTAAGTAAAATTTTTATTATCTCAAATTGAGAAAATAAATTAATCCATAAAAAATGATTAACCGTTTATATTGTATGGTTCTGGTTTCAGTATAAGTTTGAAGATTATTGTTAAGTGTTTATAGAATAATCAATATCTGAAATTATCGGTCTAGCTCTTCATTTTTAACTCATCATTTATTACTTACTGGTGATTTTCCCATCCCTTCACGGCGCCACCTTTGAAAATCTCTTCAGCTTTCTTCACCACTTCCTCAGATTGATAAGCTTTTACGAAATTCTTAACTTTAGCGGAATTTTTATTGTCATGGGTCGCAACAATGACATTGACATATGGTGAATCTTTATCTTCTTTAAAAACTCCCTGCTTATCCGCATCCAATCCGGCCTGTGATGCAAAATTATTATTGATTACTGCAATAGTTACTTCCTTATCATCAAGTACTCTCGGAAGCTGCGGTGCTTCAATTTCAAGGATTTTCAGCTGTTTCGGATTTTCGGTAATATCTGTGACCTTCGGTAATAAGCCGGTTCCTTCTCTTAATTTTAAAAGTCCGTTTTTCTGAAGCAGAAGCAATGACCGTCCTTCGTTGGTGGGATCATTCGGAATAACAACCGTGCTTCCATTCTGGAGCTGGCTGATATTTCTTATTTTTTTTGAATAGGCAACAATAGGGTAGACAAACGTATTTCCCACTACAGCCAGTTTGTATCCTCTCTGCTTCGACTGTTCGTTCAGATAAGGAACGTGCTGGAATGCATTGGCTTCAATATCTCCGTTGTTTAAAGCCTCATTCGGAACTACATAATCATTGAAGGGAATAAGTTCTACATCAAGATTGTATTTTTCTTTGGCCACTTTCCTGGCGGCTTCGGCAATTTCCATTTCCGGACCGTAGGTAATGCCTACCACAATATGATTCGGGTCATTTTTCTTCCCGGAACAAGCATTGAATACCAGGAATCCTGCTGTTAAAAAGCTTAGAATTTTTATTTTTTTCATTAGATTATTTATTGTTAAAAAGGTGGCTGATGCACTCTTTGTTGTTAAAAGGTGGCTGAGGCACTCGAAGCCACCGGCCTATTGTATTTACCTATGATCAAATTTTTTTGCCAATCTGTCTCCTGCAAACTGTATAATAAACACCAAAGCAACCAGCAGTACCAATACTACATTCATAATTACAGCATCATACCCAATGTATCCGTATTGATAGCCGATCTGTCCGAGCCCGCCGGCTCCCAGTGCTCCGCCCATTGCAGAATAGCCTACCAGTGTGATTAGCGTAATTGCTGCATTATTAATCAGGGAAGGAAGCGCTTCCGGAAGCAATACTTTTTGGATGATCTGTAATGGTGATGCTCCTAAAGCTCTTGCTGTTTCTATTAAACCATGAGGAACTTCGAGAAGGCTGTTTTCTACCAGTCTGGCAATAAACGGAGCCGCTCCGACACTTAATGGAACCAATGCAGCGTTCATACCAATTGAAGTCCCTACAATTACTCTCGTGAAAGGAATCATCCAGACAATCAGAATAATAAAAGGAATGGAGCGGAAAATATTAACCAAAATAGAGATCAACCTATAATAAACTGCATTTTCCAGTAACTGACCTTTTCTTGTTAAAAATAACAGGATCCCAACCGGAAGGCCTAAAACAAATCCAAAAAATCCTGAAACAAACGTCATATAAACTGTTTCCCAAAGCCCCTTTCCCAAAAGAGAAATTACCGAATCACTAAGCATATCCTTTTACTGTATTTTGAATTTTATTCTGGTTGAAATAATAGATAGCTTTCTGGTTTTCCTCAGTTTCTCCCTGAAGCTGAAGCAGAAGTTTCCCGAAATTGGAATTACCAAGATATTCCACATCAGCTTTCAGAAGTCTGTAAGGTATTTTATATTGGTCATAAAGTGTTGATAAAAGTTCTTCAACACTGATGTTTTCATTGAGCTCTATTTCAACCAGCGGAAATAAGCCGTCCTGCGGTTCTTTCTGTAGTTTTTTATTAAGTTCCTGAGGTATAGTCATGATATCTGAATTTATAAATTGACGGATCACCGGGTTTTCTTTATCCGAAATGATCTCGCTTAATGTTCCTTTTGCTAATAATTTTCCTTTGTCTATGACAGCCACATGATTGCAGACAGCTTTGATAACTTCCATTTCGTGGGTAATCAGAAGAATGGTAATACCCAGTCTCTGGTTAATATCCCGTAAAAGCTGCAGGATCGATTGTGTGGTTGCCGGATCCAGTGCGCTTGTAGCTTCATCACAGAGAAGGAGGTACGGATCATTGGCCAGAGCCCTTGCAATGGCTACTCTCTGTTTTTGTCCGCCCGAAAGGCTTCTGGGATAATCTGTGGCTTTATCTTCCAGTCCTACAATCTTCAGCAGTTCATTTACTTTTCTGCTGATCTCATCTTTACTGACGTGATCCAGTTCTAATGAAAGCGCTACATTCTCAAAAACAGTTCTCGATGAAAGCAGGTTAAAATGCTGGAAGATCATCCCGATTTTCTTACGCTCGCCCGCAAGCTGTTTTGAGCTTAATTGAGTAAAATCCTTTCCGTTGATGATGATCTGGCCCTCGTCAGGTCTTTCCAGAAGATTTACGGTACGGATCAGTGTACTTTTTCCGGCTCCGGAAAATCCTATGATTCCGACAATATCTCCTTTTTCTATGCTCAGGCTTACCTGATCCAGTGCTTTGAAAGACTGCTTTTTCTGATGAAATGTTTTTGAAATGTTCTTGATTTCTATCATTTTTAAAGTATAGTTTTAATTTTAAATGGGCTGATACGGCCTTACCGTTTTATTGAAAAACCGTTTAAGCCTTCTTATCTTAACTTTCGACCGTTTCGAAAGCCTGAAATATTTGGTTACATTGGTTAGAAGTACTCCCAATAATATGATGGACAGTCCGTACAGCTGGTTTCCGTTGATGGTTTGCCCGGCTACGATCCAGCCTGCAAATACTGTAACAATAGGATTGATATAAGTATGTGTACTTACCAAAGCAGCAGGTTTTACAGAAAGCAGCCATATATAAGACAAATAAGCGACGATCGATCCGAAGAATACCAGAAACAATACACCAGCCCAAGCTGAAGCCGGAACATTGGAAAATGAGAAACCATGCCACTCTTTTCTGAACACCGCAATAATAAACGAAGCAATACCCGCTGTGATAAGTTGTTGAGAAATATTCATGAATGTGGATTGTGAAGCCGGATTTTTCTTTGAATATAAAGACCCGAGAACCCAGGCCACTGAGCTTAATGCCAGTACCATAAATGCCGTTATGCGAAGGGTTCCGTCTGCTGTTGCATGAGCCGGACCGGAAACGCTTCCATTCAGAAATAATATCAAACCTATAAACCCGATGATCAATCCGATAGGGATAAATTTATCCGAAAAATAATACTTCCAGTTTTTCTTATCAATAGCAATGAACCAGAACGGTCCCGTTGCAATGGCAATTGCAGCCTCGGAAGCAGATACATACTGTTCACCCCAGGCTACAAGACCCGTTCCTCCGGTCAGAATAAGTATCCCTGTAATGGCATTTTTTTTCCAGTTAATTAAAGAATTTGCCTTTTCACCTTTAGCCAGCAGCCATCCTATCATCAGAAGCCCGGCTGCCAAAAAACGGAATCCGGAAAGAATAAAAGGAGGAAATCCTTTCAGCCCAAATGAAATAGCGAGAAATGTAATTCCCCAAATCACGTAAATATTGATAAATGCCACTGGTACCAGCCAGCTGTTTTTAGAAGTGCTCATTGTATGTTTTGTATGAAGTATTAAAAATAAAAAGGCCCTACAACGTGGTAAGGCCTTTAGAAATATGTGATATAAAAGTAAGGTCAGCCACGGGATTCCTGATGCATAGGCATACAGTTGCACATCATTATAGTTTTGATGGTCTGTTTCTTCATTGACTGATGTTTGAATCCTTGTTTCATTTTATTTTCATTTCATGAATACGGTTGCAAATATAGGACATATATTTTTATTAGTCCACTAAAACAATAGACTTTTTATTATTTTCTATTTTGTTTTATATTTAAGTATTTGTTTATCAGTGTTTTATTTTTGTTTGAATTTTATCAATATTTTATTCATTTAATGAAAATTCTGAATTTTCCATTTAAAAAGTATTGTTAAAAGCATCTTTAAACAGGATCTTTTTATCCCGGTTGGAAATTTTCAACTTCCAACAAAATTGGGTAAAGTCAAAAAAAATCCCGACTTTTGTCCCCCCTTCAATAATTCCGGAAATTCATGAAACTTTGTATTGCAGAAAAGCCCAGTGTTGCCAGAGATATCGCCAAAGTATTAGGTGCTACAATGCCTAAACAGGGCTATATGGAGGGCAACGGATACTGTGTGACATGGACGTTCGGGCATCTTTGTACCTTAAAAGAACCCCACGATTACGGTCCCCAGTACAAATCCTGGAACCTGTTTTTACTGCCAATCATTCCCAACAGTTTTGGGATCAAATTAATCCCCAATAAAGGGGTTGAAAACCAATTTAAGGTGATAGAAAAATTAGTGGAGGAATGTGATGAGGTCATCAACTGCGGTGATGCCGGGCAGGAAGGAGAACTGATCCAGCGATGGGTTTTACAGAAAGCAAAATGTAATAAGCCCGTTCAGCGTTTATGGATTTCTTCATTGACAGAAGATGCTATTAAAGAAGGTTTTGCAAGTTTGAAACCGGCAGAAGATTATAAAAATCTGTATTTAGCCGGAAATGCCAGGGCCATAGGGGATTGGTTGTTGGGAATCAACGCAACAAGGCTGTTTACCAAGAAATTTGGGGGTAATAAAGCCGTTCTTTCCATTGGAAGGGTGCAGACTCCTACATTGGCAATGCTGGTTCAGCGCCAGAAAGAAATTGATGCCTTTACCACGGAAGAATATTGGGAACTGAAAACCAAATACCGTGACGTTATTTTCAATGCAGCGATTGACCGTTTAAAAACATTGGAACGCGCAGAAAAAGGACTGGAATACCTTAAGGTAAATCCATTTGAAATTGTTTCTTTCGAAATTAAAGAAGGAAAAGAAAAGAATCCACGACTTTTCGATCTTACCGGACTTCAGGTGGAAGCCAATAAAAAATATGGATATTCAGCAGAAAATACACTGAATTATATCCAAAGTCTTTATGAAAAGAAGCATGTAACCTATCCGCGTGTTGATACAACATATCTATCAGATAGTTTATACCCGAAAATAGCAGGAATTCTTCAAAAGATGTATCCTTATCAGGACCTGATTGCCCCATTACTGGAAGCTCCGATTCCAAAATCAAAAGCAGTTTTCGATGATACAAAAGTAACCGATCACCATGCGATCATTCCTACGGAAATTCCCCCTTCACAAAACCTGAGCAGGGAAGAAAAGCTGATTTATGATCTGATTGCAAAACGCTTCATTGCCGTATTCTACCCGGAATGTAAAATTTCCAATACTCTGGTGGAAGGAAAAGTAGGAACCATTCCTTTCAAAACCAGCGGAAGGCAGATCCTTGAGCCGGGATGGAGAGCCGTTTACGCCAAAGAACCCAAAGAAGAATCTACCGATAAGGAAAAAGAAAAAGAGGAGGAACAAACGATCCCTGAATTTACTGCAGGGGAAACCGGACCACATGATCCGATGATTCACCAAGGCAAAACGACACCACCAAAACCGTATACCGAAGCAACATTGCTGAGAGCCATGGAAACTGCCGGAAAGCAGGTAGAAGATGAAGAGCTTCGTGAAATGCTGAAGAACAACGGTATCGGAAGGCCATCCACCCGTGCGAACATCATAGAAACCCTTTTCAAAAGAAAATATATTGAGAAGAAAAGGAAAAACCTGATCGCTACCCAAACCGGAATCCAGCTGATTGATACCATTGAAGATGAGCTGTTAAAAAGCCCGGAGCTGACAGGAGAATGGGAATCAAAGCTTCGTAAAATTGAAAAAGGTGAGTATGAAGCCAATCTTTTCAAAGAAGAACTCGTTCAGATGGTTACGGAACTTACTGAAAAGGTAGTGTATGGAAAAGGAAAAGTCATCACCCTTCATGAAGAAGAGAAGGAAGAAATAAAAGAGAAGAAAAAGAGAGAACCTGCACAGAAAAAAGACCTCCAATCCTGGGAAGAAACAAAATGTCCGAAATGTAAAGAGCACAATCTGATCAAAGGAAAAACCGCTGTTGGCTGTTCAGATTTCAAGAATTGTGGTTTTAAAATTACGTTTGATATTTTCGGAAAGAAACTTTCGGATAAACAGCTTTTAGATATTATTTTAAAAGGAAAAACTTCAAAACTGAAAGGATTTACGTCACATACTGAAGGTGTAACAGAAGGAGTTTTGGCACTTGGGGAGGATTTCCAAATCTTATTAAATTAATTTTATTAGGTAAAAATAAAAAGCTAAATTTCGTTAAAAATAATAACCTCAATTACATAATGAAAGCTGGCTTAATATTACTTTCTATATTAATTTTTAGTTTTTTTCTATCATTTTTATATAACCTAAGCAAAGGTATATATGAAAAATTCTATAAAAATGATGTAGACGAGTTCAAAACAACATTTACACCACAAACAATTTTTCTATTAATATTATCAATAGTTTTATTATTATTAGGAATAATAGCTCCATATCTTTTAACGAGACAAATTATATTGGATAATTTTAATCCAGAAAAAACAGGATATATTGGTGATACTTTAGGAGGCATTACTAATCCATTCATCAATATGGCTGCTGTAATTATAACAGGACTGGCCTTTTATATGCAATATACAGCAAACAAATTACAAGTAAGGATTTTCAAGAAACAGCTTGTAGATACTAAAGAACAATTTAAGCAAGAGCAAGAGAATCAGAGAAATGAGGTTCGAATTCAACAATTTGAAAGTCAGTTTTACGAAATGTTAAAACTACATAAAGATAATGTTACTGAATTAAAATACGAACAAAATGGCATAACTTATGAAAATAGGGAGGTTCTGCGACAAATATTTATAGATTTTATAGAATGTTATAGAGAGGTAGGGAAGTTTTCAAACTCCACAAAGATAGAAGATTATTTATCCAAAAATTATAGGCAAAAATTAGCCACAATAATAAATAAAATAAATAAGGAAATAGATATAATAGAATTAGCGAAAATTGATATTGCGTACTCAATTGTTTTTTTTGGATTAGATGAAGATGGTGAGGCTATTGTAAGGAAAAATTTTCAAAAAAAATATAACCCCGATTATTATTTTAAATTATTGTTTTTTTTGAAATTAAAACCATCAAAAAACGGAACCCATTTTAAGGGTTGGATAGGATTAAGAGATTTACCTAATGATAAGCTAAACCTAATGATAAAAAAGTTATATAGTAATAGAACGAAGTTGTCAAAGATTAAAGATTTAAATCAATTAGAAATTCTTTGTATTGAAAATTATAAAGCTGAGAAATATTATAAAGGCCATCAGTTTAGATTGGATCATTATTTCAGGCATTTATTTCAAACATTCAAATTTATTGATTCAAAAACGTTAGATGCTTCTTTATATGAAAATTCATATAATTACGGAGAAATACTAAGGGCACAATTATCTACATTTGAACAATTTTTAATTTTTGTAAATAGCTTATCATTTATAGGAATGAAATGGGAATATTTATTTACAAGCGAAAAAGGTTTGGATGTTGCGAATGGAATTATTACAAAATATCAATTAATAAAAAATTTACCAGGCGAACATATTTATGGGATAAGATTTAAGAAATTTTATCCAAGAATAAAATACGAATCAGACGAATGGATTATTTAAAGTAAAATTATGACTCCAGAAAAAAAGAAACTCATCACAGACAGCTTTGGCCGCTCCGAAACATTGAAATTCTACAACGCTGAATTATTGGAAGTGGATACAGACTTCGTTTCCATCAAAATTCCCAAAATGGAAATGATGACCCGGAAAGCAGGAATGTTCAATGGGGCCATGATTGCTTCCCTGGTGGATGTTTCTTCCGGATATGCTTCGGTAAGTCATTATAAAGACGACTGTTATGTAGTGACGGTTGAGCTGAAGGTGAATTATCTTCGTCCGGCATTGGGAGATGCTTTGATATCAAGGTCTTACGTTATAAAAGGAGGAGCTAAGATTATTGTGGTAAGGACTGAAATTTATGTTCTTGATGAAACCACCGCTTCAGAAAGTCATGTAGCTACTTCACTGGTCACCATGATGAGAATAAAATAAGATTAAAATATTCTTTAAACAAAGAGCAGAACTGTACTTTTTCAAGGCAAATGGAACAGGTTTTGCTCCATAAACACCATAAACATTAAAAAATATAATATGAACTTAATTATCAGGCTGTTCATTACAGCAATCGTTGCCTACCTTTTGACTAAGGTGCTTCCGGGGGTACATTTCGATGGATTTTCCTCAGCAATTATTTTCGCCATTGTCTTGGGAGTATTGAATATTTTTGTAAAACCTATCCTGGGATTGTTGGGGTTGCCGCTTACAATTATTACCTTAGGATTATTCGCTTTAGTGATCAATGCGGTAATTATTTTAATTGCAGATTATTTTATAGACAGTATGGTGGTAGACGGATTCTGGTGGGCACTGATCTTCAGTGTGCTACTTTCCTTTGTTACTTCCCTGGCCAATTCTATGTTTTCAGATGGAGATTAGTGGATCAGAAATAAAATTAACAAAAGACCTGCTGGAGAATAGCAGGTCTTTTTTTGTATGTGTAACTGAATGTAGCAGATTGTTTATTTTCTCTTTTCAAAAAGCCATTCCGGTATCTCTTCAGTTATTAAAAACGGGATGGTAATGTTATCATGATTCAGATTACTGAACGTTGTAAAAGTCAGATTTTTGTTCGAAGATAATCTGTTGAATAATTCGGTGCTTCCCGGATAAGGATTCTCATTATCTTTTTCGCCATGAATCAGCCAGATATTTTTTTGATTCAGTTTTTTCAGGTTTGAAAAATCCGGGACTGCTGCAACGGAAACAAGAGCTGCAAACTTGCCGGGCTTTATGCTCATAAGATTCTGTGCTGTGGAAGCTCCCATAGAATATCCTACCAGGTAAATTCTGTTCCTGTCAATATTCGGGTATTCTTTTTCTGCATTTGCTATCAGATCCAGTAAAGCGGAGACGTCATCCGAAGGTTTTGAGGTAAGAATATGATCATGATTATTTTCATAATCTGATGACCGTTTACTGAACTGTGGTGCTATCACATAGCATTGATACCTGGTATATATTTCATCTCTCAACCATATTTTAGCCAACGGTTCAAGCTGTTTTTCATTATCTTTTCCAATTCTGGTGGAATTATGAAAAGTGATCACCAACGGAAATTTTTGATTTTTATCATTGTTTCCCGGAATTAAAATTCTGTAGGGAATCTGTATATTATTTTTTACGAAAACTTTTTTCTGAAAATTGTCCGTATTTAAACTGTTTAGTAACTTCCGGTTATTTACAAAAGTCAGACTGTCTACTGTGGTGTTCCGAAATTCTTTTTTTTGCGCAAAAGTAAGATTTGAAGTTATGATAAGAAGTGAAATAATCAGGATTCGTTTTAAATTTCGGTTATTCATAGTGTTTTATTAGTTCATCAATTAGCCAACTTATTTTTTCCTTTCAAATGTAAAAATATGAAACAATTTGATAATTTGCATAAAAACAGCAACAGCCTGTCTGATATAAATCCGCGTTGCTGCAGCTCTTTTGATTAAATTTCTTCATCCGTACAGAAAACAGAATAAAATCAAAACTTAAATGTTAATTCTTTCGCTCCTTTTTATTTTAAATATTAACTTTGACAATCTTTGAATTAAACTAAAAAGGATTTATGAAATCACCTGATTTTCTGAATCCGTTAAAAATGAATATCAACATATGAAACTTAAGTACAGTCTGCTGGCTCTGGCAGCTCCGCTTTTAATGAATGCACAACAGTTAATGACGCCTGAAATTCTCTGGACTTTAAAAAAAGTTGGAGTACAGGCAGTTTCACCGGATCAGTCTTCATTGATCTATAAAGTAGGACAGGTAGACCTGAAAACAGAGAAAACAAAAAGTGAGAACTACTTTCTCAATGTTCTTAATAACCAGTCTTCCAAAATAGATTTCGGTAAAAAAGCCCTTATCCAATGGGATAAAAACGGAATTTATGCCCAGGAAGGAGATAAGATCTTTCTTTCAAAAGACAATGGAAAAACATGGTCTGAATTTTACACGATCGGAGAAGCCGATAACATCGTAATTTCCCCGGACGGTAAAAAAATTGCGTTCAGCAAGCAGGTTCTGGTTGAAAAATTAATGGGGAAAGACAAATACGGCGATACCCCAAAAACCACGGCGCAGGTTTACACAGATCTGAACCACAGGCATTGGGATTATTTCAATGAAGGAAAATACAATCATGTATTTGTAGTGAATACCACAGACAAAGCAGAAGCTGCAAAAGATCTTCTGGAAGGCAAGACATGGGATTCTCCGCAAAGACCTTTCGGAGGCGCAGAAGACTTTATCTGGAGCCCGGATTCTTCCCAGCTTTTATACGTTACCAAGCCTAAAAGCGGAAAAGAATATTCTACAAGCACCAACACAGATATTTTTGCTTACGACCTTGCGTCAGGAGTAACAAAGAATTTAACAGAATCCAATAAAGGATACGATGTCAATCCAAAGTTCAGTCCGGACGGAAAATCCCTGATTTGGCAAAGTATGGCCAGAGACGGTTATGAAGCAGATAAAAATGACGTAAAGATCATGGACTGGAAGTCCGGTAAAACTACAAATCTTACTGCCGGATGGGACGAAAGCGTTTCAGGAGATGTATTCTGGAGCGGCGATTCCAAAGTGATCTATTTTACGGCAGCATTCAGAGGAACAAAACAGCTGTTCTCTTTAGATCCTAAAGCGGCTAAAGTACAGCAGATCACAAAAGGTGATTTTGATGTCAATGAAATATTTACTGATAATAAATCTTCACTTTTAGTAGGAAGAACAGATATAAACCACGCAACGGAATTATTCTCTGTCAATCTGAAAAACGGTGAAATGAAGCAGGTAACCGAAGCCAATAAAGATATGTATGCTAAACTGGCGCAGGGTAAATCTGAACTTAAAATGGTAAAAACAACGGATGGAAAAGAAATGGGCGTATGGTTCCATTATCCGCCAAACTTTGATCCCAATAAAAAATATCCTACACTGGTATACTGCCAGGGCGGTCCGCAATCTGCACTGACACAATTTTTCAGCACAAGATGGAACTTCTCCCTAATGGCAGCAAACGGATACATCGTAGTGGCTCCAAACAGAAGAGGTATGCCGGGTTGGGGAACAAAATGGAACGAAGACATTTCTAAAGACTGGGGCGGACAGCCAATGAGAGATTATCTGGCAGCAACAGATTATGCAAAAACATTACCGTATGTAGACGGTGATAGAGTAGCCGCAGTTGGGGCAAGCTACGGAGGATACAGCGTATTTATGTTAGCCGGAATCCATGAAAACAGATTCAAAACATTCATCGCACACGATGGGTTATTTGATATGAAATCATGGTACCTTACTACAGAAGAACTTTGGTTTGCCAACTGGGATCTTGGTTCTCCGTGGGAAAAGCCGACTCCTAAAGCATATACGGAATTCAACCCAAGCAATTTTGTTGAAAAATGGAACAAACCTATCATGATTGTTCAGGGAGGCATTGATTTCCGTGTACCCTACGAACAGGGACAGGAAGCTTTCCAGGCAGCAAAATTAAGAGGCTTGAAATCTAAATTAGTATACTTCCCGAATGAAAACCACTGGGTACTTCATCCTCAAAACGGATTGGTATGGCAGAGAGAATTCTTCGACTGGCTGAAGGAAACATTGTAGTGAAAAATAATACAGAATAATTAAAATGAGATTGAATTTCTAATAATTATTCCTGAAAATATCAATAGGAGCGGGCTTTAGCCCGCTTTTTGTTTTCAACATGAGAGGCTTTAGCCAAAATTAATATATTTGAATATGCAAAACAGAATTTCCTCATTTCCTCCATTAATTGATTCACAATCTGAAATTTTAATTTTAGGTTCAATTCCCGGAGTAAAATCATTGGAAAAACAGCAGTATTATGCCTATCCTCAAAATAAATTCTGGACAATTATTTTTCATTTATTTCATGAAGAATTTACCGAAGATTACACCATAAGAATAGGTGTTTTAAAAAAACATCATATAGCAGTCTGGGACGTTATTGATTCCTGCGAAAGAAAAGGAAGCCTGGATTCCGAAATCAGAAATGAAGAAGCCAATCAGATCGCAGAGCTTTTGGATGAGCACCCCAACATCAAAGCCATTTTCTGTAATGGAGGCAAATCTTACAAAAATCTACAGAAACTTTTAGGGAAAAACTACAGGTTGCCTATATTTCAATTACCATCTACCAGTCCTCTTCATACAGTATCTTTTGATAAAAAACTGGAAGATTGGAATAAGATATTGGAGTTTTTGAAATGATTTTTATGGCTTAAAATTAATATGAACTAGTTTTAAATCTCTCGCAGACTGAGCAGATAAATCAGATGTTTATGTATATAATTAAAAGTTTTTATTATATCAGATATATTCTAAAATAGATTTAAACCCAAAAGACTATATTTATTAAAAATCTGCTTTATCTGCTCAATCTGCGAGTCTCTCATATTAATCATCTTTTAAATATTTTCTAAGTCCTTTTAATAGTTCCAGCTGGTTCCTCGTTCTATCCAGATTGTGTTCAGCATATTTTGTAGAGTAGTAAATACTTCCATTCAGATAATCGGTAAGAAAACGGATGGCCTGGATATAAATAACAGTCTGTGCAGCATAGTCAAGGTTTTCAAGCTCTTCAAAAGTCAGTTTTTCTTTTAAATACAATAAAAATCCGTCTTTTACAGTCCTGTAAATATGCGGGTTAAAATTATTGTCTGCATTTCCGTTATCTTCATCCAGAATATTGGTGTAAGATCTTGCCATATCTCCGAAATCATACAGAATGGTTGAAACGGTTACTGTATCCAGGTCAATAACAGCGACAGGACTTGAATTTTTATCGAAAAGGATATTTCTTACATTAGGATCTCCATGAATAATTCTTTTAGGCAGAATACCTTCTTTTTCCATTTCGATCCATTTTTGGGGAAGAAAAAGCAGCTCATTCATTGTTTCAATTTCTGGTCCGGCATTCTTTATCAGATCTTCATTCGCATGTTGTAAAGAGGTTTGATAATCTGCGATCCTTTTCTCAAAATTAATAAAATCAGGAATCGGGGTTTGAATATCCGGCAGATCTTCAGGATTTACGGTATTTAAAAAACATCCTACAGCCTTTGCTGATTCATAGGCAGTTTTTATATCGGGAATCTTGAAAAAAGTCTTCGTATCTTCAATAAAACTGAGTATTCTCCATGATTCTCCGTTTTCATCCTCCATCATAAAACCGCCGGATAAAGCTTTCTTCAATTCCACCAGCTGCAACGGATAGTCTCCGTTTTTCAACATCGTATTGATGTTCAGGTGATTATGAATAACTGTTTCCGGAAACCGGAAAACCTGCCGGTTGATCTTTTGCAGGATAAATTTTTCCCCGGAATTATGATCTTCCACCAAATAAGTTGTGTTAATCAGTCCGTTGGTAATGGGAGTGATCGTACAATTTTCAGTTCCGGTAAACCCGGTCACGATTTGTTTTAATTCCATAGATCTTCGGGATATCTGTTTTTTTCGATCTCTGATGTCAGAAAATCTTTAATATTGCTTTTATCGTCTGCATAGGTAACGCCCATCCATTGAGAAGGAGAGGCTTTCACCAATACTTTTGCCTTTTTTTCGTCAATCATTCTCTGTACGGCAGAAGGGATATAAAACTCTTCCAGTAGTCCCGGATCAGATTGTATAAAATCATTAAAATAAACTTCAAGAATATCAAAAATATCAGGATGGAAAATGAAGAAATTCATAGATACCAATGTCTCGGGAGCTATCTTAATATCATTTCCGTTTTCAGTGTAGACAATTGAATTTTCCTGTCTCCGTATAGTAGTCTGTTCCACTATGCTGATCAGGTAATTTTCATCACCCAATATGCATATTCCCCTTGCTACATTTCCGTTTCCGCTTAAAGTAGCTTCTACCGGGTAAGCTGCCATTCCGAACCGTAATCCTGAAATATGAAGATCAATTTCTTCAGACGCCAGCTGATAAGCTTCTTTTCCATAAAAATCATCCGCATTGATCATCACAAATGGTTCCCTTACCGCATTTTTTCCGCAGAGAACAGCGTGTCCGGTTCCCCAGGGTTTCTGTCTTTGCGATGCATCAAAATCCTCAGGCAGGAAACTTTCTTTTTCCTGGTATACCCACTGAAACTCAAAATTAGCTTTGCCGGATATTGTATTTAATCTTTCAATATAGCTTTGAGGAATAAGCCTGTTTACAATAATCACAACTTTGCTGAAACCTGCTTCCAGTGCATCATATATGGAATATTCAAGGATAGGCGAGCCATTGTCCAGAATTCCGTCTATCTGTTTTAATCCTTTGTAGCGGCTTCCTAAACCTCCGGCTAATATAAGCAGTGTCTTTTTAGAACTCATCAGTCATTCCAAATACAGGTTTACGGGTTTTCCATTTTCCGTTGGTAAAATCAGGAATGTCTACAGCCTGACCTCCTTTGGCAATAGATTCTTCACTCAATGGCGTGATAGAATACCATAAAGCAAGGTCATAAACATCCATCGGGAATTCTATATTCTGTTTGATGCATTCAATGAAGGTATTCATCACAAAGAAATCCATTCCACCATGCCCTGCGCCTGCAGCTACATTTTCAAACTTTTTCCACATTGGATGGTCAAATTCTTTCATCCATTTTTCCGTATTCTCCCAGCGGTGGCTGTGGTTCATTGTTTTTTCAAAATAAATATGGCCCTGGTTGAAATCTCCCCATCCGAAATCCTGCCATAAACCTTCCGTTCCCTGTACCCTGAAACCTAGATCATAAGGCCTCTGCAAACTCGTATCATGGGTTAAAAGAATCGTTTCTCCATTGGCACAGGCAATCTGTGTAGTGACAATATCACCCTGGTTGAATTTTACTTTTGCATTCGGATGATTTTCTCCGCCCTTTGGATGTTCCGTAATATATTGATGCAGTCCGACTGATTTTGAGGAGAATGATGAAAGCCTTGTAAGGCGGTTTCCACGGTTGATGTCCATCATCACGGCTACAGGTCCCAATCCGTGAGTAGGATAAAGCTCACCATTGCGTTTTACATAATGTTCTGTTCTCCAATGCGCCTCGCTGAACCCTTTTTCTCCGAATTCAGCACCGGAATTGTAAGGTGTAACACCGTCATTGAAAAGAACACCCCTCAAATCGTGCTGATAGCCGCCTCTTCCGTGAACCAGTTCTCCAAACATCCCCTTACGGACCATATTCAGAACAGCCATGATATCCCTGCGGTAACATACATTTTCCATCATAAAGATAGGCACTTTTGTTTCTTCATATACTTTCACAAATTCCCAGCAGTCCTGCAGTTTTATAGCTCCTGAAACCTCCATACCTACAATTTTCCTGGCCCGCATTGCCTCCGTTCCCTGTGGAAGATGCCATTCCCACGGAGTAGCTATCACTACGGCATCTATATTTTTCAGTTTTAAAAGATTCCTGTAATCATATTCTCCGTTTGAAAATTCCTGAGCGGCAGATTTATTATTGTCTTTCAGTATCTTCTGAGAGGCGGTAAGCATTCTTTTGTCCGGATCTGCAAAAGCTATGATTTCTACGTCATTACGTTTTGCCAGCAGTTTTACATGTTCCTGTCCGCGAAGTCCTACCCCGATAAATCCTACCCGTACTTTTTTGTCTGATTTAAAATCACTGGAATAAGCAAATAGGGAATTGGGTAAAACCAATGCGCCAAAACTGGCTAAGGCAGCGGTCCTGATGAAATTTCTTCGTGAAGTGGTGGTGTTCATTGAAATTTTTTCATAAATATATTAAAAAGTTGTGAGGTATGGGGTATGGAAAAGGCTTCGGGATACGGGATACAGGTTTTGTGAGGCAGAATTTTGATGTGAAAATGACTTAAAAAAATATGAAAGAGCAAGACAGTAAAAATAAAAAACGGCTGCCCTGACATGAGGAACAACCGTTTTACAATCATCAATTTTTAATATATTATTTTTCTGTGAAATATACTTCTTCATACGGCTGAATCAGTACCCATCCGTTTCCTGAGAATTTCATCTGGAACTCTTCACCGCTTCCTCTCCCGATAAGGCTTTTCAAAGAAACATTTGTTTTCAGATCAGGGCTTAGGTTTCCGGACCATGCTACCGTAGCATTAGGATCTGTGAAAACAGGGTTGTCCGGAGTAACCAGTAATGTTAATGGTTCACCGTGTGTTGTTATGGCAATATGTCCCGTTCCGGAAAGTTTTACCTGGAAAAGACCGCCTGCCATCATTCCTGCTACGCTTTTAAGCATGGTAATATCGCTTTTTACGCTCTGTTCATGGGCAAGAACATCATTTCCGTTTACACATACCGCTTCATTGTCTAGGTAAAGAATACGTACTTTCTTACCGGCATCTGCCACATAAAGTTTACCGCTTCCTTCCGCTTTCATCAGTTTGGCTCCTTCACCACTGATTGCTTTCTTTAAAAGATTGCCGATACCTCCTGCCAGCATTCCTTGTCTTTCAAAATTGATTCCTCCCACATAGGCTACCATACTTCCTCTTTTGGTCCATACAGCCTGATTGTTAAGATTAATTTCAAGCATATGTGGTGTTTCAAGCTCAAAATAATCTCTCTGCTGCGGATTTTCTTTAGTTTCGTTAACGAAAGCCTCCAATAAATATTTGCTCATAGTGTAAAAATTTTAATGTTTCCAAAAATAATCTTTTTTTTCGTTTACGTATCACCGTAGAATCACGGTTTTACATTTGATTGTAAATAATACTTGACAAAGGGGTATTGAATGTCGTATATTTGCACTCCGAAAATTACACTTGTAATTTGAATAATTTTTAAACCGTAATTTAAAAAAATGAAAACATCAGATTTTAATTTTGATCTTCCTGCAGAATTATTGGCAGAACACCCATCTGAACACAGAGACGAAGCCAGATTAATGGTTCTTAACAGAAAAACAGAAACCATTGAACATAAACTGTTTAAAGATGTTGTAGACTATTTTGACGAGAAAGATCTATTCATTTTCAACAATACTAAAGTTTTCCCTGCACGTCTTTATGGAAATAAAGAAAAAACGGGGGCTAAAATTGAAGTTTTCCTTTTAAGAGAACTTGATAAAGAGACCAGAGTATGGGACGTTCTTGTAGACCCTGCAAGAAAAATCAGAATTGGTAACAAATTATTCTTTACTGAAGATGAATCTTTGGTAGCTGAAGTTATCGATAATACTACTTCAAGAGGTAGAACATTAAGATTCCTCTTCGACGGTTCTTATGAAGAATTCAGAACAAAACTGAAAGAATTGGGCGAAACTCCGCTTCCAAAATATATCAAAAGAGCAGTTGAGCCTGAAGATGCGGAAAGATACCAGACTATTTATGCCAAAGTAGAAGGAGCCGTTGCTGCCCCTACTGCAGGTCTTCACTTCTCTAAGCACCTGATGAAGAAATTGGAGATCAAAGGAATTGATTTTGCTGAAGTAACGCTTCACGTTGGTTTGGGAACTTTCAACCCGATTGAGGTAGAAGACCTTTCCAAGCACAAAATGGAGTCTGAAGAAATCATCATTGATGAGAAAAATGCTGAGATCATCAACAGAGCAGTAGATGCCCACAGAAGAGTTTGTGCCGTAGGTACCACTACAATGAGAGCGTTGGAAACTTCTGTTTCTTCAAACAAAAAGATTTCTGCTTTCAACGGATGGACAAATAAATTCATTTATCCGCCTCACGATTTTGGAGTGGCCAACTCTATGATCACCAACTTCCACACGCCAAAGTCAACATTATTGATGATGATTGCAGCATTTGCAGGAAAAGATTTCATCATGCACGCTTACGAAGAAGCCGTAAAAGAAAAGTACAAATTCTATTCTTACGGTGACGCAATGCTTATTTTGTAATTAATTTTAAATTATAGATTCTGAATTTTAGATTTTATCCTAACTTTTGTAACGGATTTTAATCTAAAATTTAGAATTTAAAATCTATAATCATTATCATTTTGAAAGATATCAGAGTTTTATCACTGGACCAGCTTAAAGATTACTTTGTAACTTTAGGGGAAAAACCGTTTCGTGCGAAGCAGGTTTATGACTGGTTATGGAGTAAAAACCTTCATTCGATTGATGAAATGACGAATCTTTCGAAAGCTCTGCGCGAAAAAATTTCCGAAGAGTATACCATTAATCCCGTTTCTGTGGATCAGCTTCAGAGGAGTACAGACGGGACAATTAAAAATGGAGTAAAACTTCATGACGGACTGCTGGTGGAATCCGTTCTTATCCCTACAGAAACAAGAACCACAGCCTGTGTTTCCTCACAGGTAGGATGCTCATTAAACTGCGAATTCTGCGCAACAGCAAGACTGAAAAGGATGAGAAACCTTGAAGTGGCTGAAATTGTGGATCAGGTAGCCCTGATTGACAGTCAAAGTAAAATGTATTTTGACAGACCGCTTTCCAATATCGTTTTTATGGGAATGGGAGAGCCGATGATGAATTATAAAAATGTAGTGGAAGCCATCAGGAAAATTACCCAGCCGGAAGGTCTGGGAATGTCACCGAGAAGAATTACCGTTTCTACATCCGGAATTCCAAAGATGATCAAAATGCTTGCAGATGATGATCTTCGTGTAAAACTGGCCCTTTCACTTCACTCTGCTATTGAATCCAAGCGTAATGAAATTATGCCCTTCTCGGATAAATTTCCGCTTACGGATATTATGGAAGCCCTTCAGTACTGGTATCAGAAAACAGGTTCTGTTATTACGTTTGAATACTGTGTCTGGAAAGGAATCAATGACGGTGATGAAGATATCAAAGCTTTGATCAGATACTGCAGACAGGTTCCTTCGAAAGTGAATCTTATCCAGTATAATCCTATCGGAGATGGTAAGTACGACCAGTGCAATAAACAGGCGGAAGAAAACTATGTACGCCAATTGGAAAATGCCGGAATCACTGTAATGATCAGAAAAAGCCGTGGTGGAGACATCGATGCCGCCTGCGGACAGCTGGCCAATAAAACAGTGGATTAAAATTTCCTTAAAAAACTTAAAAATTTTCTTAAAAATTCCCTAAAAGCTTAACTTTACATAATGTAAAAAGTTATTATGGACTTCTTTATGAATGAGGATGGCTTGGAACACGTATATGCATGGGCAATTCCGTTTCATGCCGCCGTGATTTTGGCAGAAATGATCTACAGCCATGTATCAGAAGCCAAGCTGTATAACGGAAAAGATGTTGCAACAAGTGTTTACCTCGCTTTGATGAACTTTGGCCTCGACCTGGTTATGAAGGCTTTTGCAATGGGGGTGATGTTTTTCTTTTACAATCACAGGCTTTTTACCTGGGATTTCACCATCTGGTACTGGCTCATTTGCTTTGTCATTACAGATTTTGCCTATTATGTGCTGCATTATGTGGACCATCATTCCAGAGCGTTCTGGGCGATTCATATTACCCATCATAATTCAGAATACTTCAACCTGACTACCGGTTTCAGAAGCCCTGTGCTGCAACCGCTTTACAGGTATCTTTATTTTTCTCCACTTGCTTTTTTAGGCTTCAATCCATGGCATATCATGGTCGTTTATGCAATAGGGCAGGTGTATGGAACATGGGTGCATACACAAACCGTAAAAACAATGGGAATCCTGGAATATATTCTGGTAACCCCTTCACATCATAGAGTGCATCATGCATGCAATATTAAATATCTTGACCGGAATATGGGCATGTGCCTGATTATCTGGGATAAAATCTTCGGAACCTTTGAAAAAGAAGACCCCAATGTACCTGTAAAATACGGAATTTACCCTAAAATGCCTGATAATAAACCGGATACCGTTCTTCTTTATGAATGGAGAAAAATATGGAAAGATATTAAACAGCCGGGACTGAAATTGTCAGATAGGATGAATTACATTTTCAATTCCCCGGGATGGAGGCATGACGGAACAGGAAAAACAGTACGGCAATATCAAAAAGACTATCTGAAGAAACAGAGTAAAAGACAGGAAGAAAAGCAAAAAATGAAATCTGCATGAGATATTTTATTGCAGAATCACCGGTTTTATTAGGATAACTACAATCTGCTGGATCAAAATTCTCCCTCCAGTGGAGGGGTGGCAGAAATTCAAAGAATTTTTGACGGGGTGGTTCTTAAAACAAAATATCGCTCAGCTTTCCCAATCATCAGCAAACATCTATCTTTGCTCTATGAAAAAACTCCTCCTTTTTTCCACTTTTATCATTTTCCAATCCTCATTTTCACAACAGACTGATTTTTTGAAGATAAGAAAATTCAGGATCGGCTATTTGGATGATAAAATTAAGGAAACATCAGGTTTGAGTATTTTGAATGGGAAACTTTATACTTTCAATGACAGCGGCAATGCTCCGGAAATTTTTGAACTGGAGGAATCTTCCGGCAGTATCAAAAATATTTTTACAATTCCTGCCAAAAATAAAGACTGGGAAGCTTTGACGAATGACGGAAAAAATTTCTATATCGGAGATTTTGGAAATAACGGAGGAACGAGAAAAGATCTGGAAATTTATAAAGTACCCTTCCAGGATGGATCAAAAAACGATTCCATTACGAAAATTTCGTTCTATTATCCGGAACAGACAGAATTCATCCCAAAATATACAGACAATGATTTTGATGCCGAAGCGATGATCTATCTCAATGGAAAACTGCATTTGTTTACCAAGGAATGGAAATCAAAATCAACCACACATTATATTATTGATCCTAATATATCTGAAAAGCAGAAAGCCGAAAAAACAGAAACATACAAAACCAATTTTGTAGTGACGGATGCTGCCTATTTTGAAAAGAAACTTTATCTGATAGGGTATACCAAAAAAACGGAAGTTTTTCTCAATGTATTTACAGAAACAGAACCCGGAATTTTTTTTAAAGAACAGCCGAAACATTATTATCTCGGAAGTGCTTTAGCAATCGGGCAGATCGAAGGCATTGCTGTTAATCAGTCCGGAATCTATATTTCAGGGGAAAAATTTAAATCAAGACTGGGGAGTGCTCAACCGGCACTGTATTTTATTCCTAAAGAACAATTCAAAGATTAATTTTATCCTGAAATTGCGTGAAAAAAATTATCTTTGTGAGAATTAATAAGTATTTACCTTTCATTCACAGATTTTGGCAAATATCGTAGAAGAAATCAAACAACCGATCAATGAGGAAATGAAACTTTTCGAGCAGAAGTTTTATGAATCGATGCAGAGCAAAGTACCTTTATTGGATAAAGTAACCCGTTTTATTGTTACTACCAAAGGAAAGCAGATGCGTCCTATGTTTGTATTCCTTTGTGCAAAGCTGATAGGTGAGGTCAATGAAAAAACAT
The DNA here is from genome assembly GCF_014207845.1 of Chryseobacterium shigense. Classification (NCBI taxonomy): domain Bacteria; kingdom Pseudomonadati; phylum Bacteroidota; class Flavobacteriia; order Flavobacteriales; family Weeksellaceae; genus Chryseobacterium; species Chryseobacterium shigense. The sequence goes on along the minus strand of NZ_JACHLC010000001.1, from coordinate 1,724,369 downwards.
ACCGTGGAGCTTCTATGATCGAGCTTATCCACACGGCGACTTTGGTACACGATGATGTGGTGGATGAAAGTTTCAAACGTCGTAATTTTTTCTCCATTAATGCTCTGTGGAAGAATAAAATTGCTGTTCTGGTAGGAGATTACCTTTTATCAAAATCCGTATTACTTTCTACAGATCACAAGGATTATGACCTTTTGGGAGTAATTTCCAGAACCATCCGTGAAATGTCCGAAGGAGAGCTTTTGCAGTTGGAAAAAGCCAGAAAGCTGGATATCACCGAAGATGTTTATTACGAAATTATCCGCCAGAAAACTGCTACATTGATTGCTGCCTGCTGTGAGATTGGTGTCCTGTCCAACAATGCAGACGAAGCTCTTGCCAAAAAAATGATGGATTTCGGAACGTATACAGGAATGGCCTTTCAGATTAAAGATGACCTTTTCGACTATCTGAGCTCAAATGTGATCGGGAAACCGGTAGGGATAGACATTAAGGAGCAGAAAATGACACTTCCCCTGATTTATACTCTGAAAAATGCCGGGGAAAAAGACAAAAAATACTATTTCAATACCATAAAGCGCTATAATAATGAACAGAAAAGGGTAAAAGAACTTATAGAGTTTGTAAAAAGCTCCGGTGGTATGGATTATGCGATAAAAGTTATGAAAGACTTCCAGCAGAAAGCCAAAGACATCCTGAATGAATTCCCGGATTCTGAGCCGAAGAAATCTTTACACCTGATGCTGGATTATGTAATTGAAAGAAAGTTTTAAGAATTGGAATTAAAATAAAAAAAAATCGGAAACTGATAAGGTATTCCGATTTTTTATTTTAAAATTAGATCTTTTGAACAGTAACGTTCGTTACATTACCATTTCCTGTAGGTCCCATTTCCGTTGATAAAACAGTAGCTGCCTGATTAGGAGCGGCTGTAAAACGAACCTGATAATTTGCTGTAGGTATGATAAGCAATGTTGTATAATTCATAAGCTCACCAATTCTTGTAGTAGGGGTAAGCGCTGGGGTTGCAGTCGCAGCGTAATGACTTCCTCTTCCCAAATAAGTGGCGTCAGGAACAGGTCTTATTCCCAAAAGTAACTGTGCATCTGCAGCAATGCCCGCAAAACTTGCCTGTAATGTCACCAGATAATTTCCTGCCTGGGTGAAAGTTAAAACTCCCGTACTTGTATTATAGCTATAAAACGGCGAAGTTGCTATTGGTGCAGCAAACATAAGAGTAGTAATAGTTGCAGAACCTGAAATACTCTGATCTGCCGCTAAACGGGCATGGAATAATGAGTAGGCTGTAAAATCTATAGTTTTCAGTACCCCAGTTGCATCAGCTACAACAACTCTGTCTGTACCTCCCACACCTATATTTGTGGTAATATTCCGGATTCTCGCATTTCCTGAAGCTACATCCAGCATATCAGTTGGAGTAGTAGTTCCAATACCTACATTAGCATTGCTGGTTACAACAAAATCATTGAGTTGCTGTGCAGCAGAAGGCGCACCCGATGCCGGATTATCTTTAGCTCCATCAATATGAAGAATAGCCTGTGGGTTGCTTGTTCTTATACCTACTTGTGCGAAAATAATGCCTGACGTTAAAAAAACGCCAACCAGCGAAATAATTTTTTTTCTCATCGATTTATTTTTTTTCTTTTATGTGTTAAAATTACATAACAATTCATTTCGTTTATCAATTTTTATACCATAATAGAAATAATGATTAACGATATGATAATTTTGGACTGTTTAAAAGGAAAAAAATTACGGATTATGTAAAAAAAATCTCTTTGGTTTGAATTAATTCATGCCGGAAAGTATCTTATTATTTTACCGTTTTAAGGACAGGTTGGTGATTTATTTATTGAAAGAAAATAAAAACGGCAAAAAATGAGATGATCACATTATAGATTTAGTCAATTATTTTTACCGTCACAATAATAACAGCTAGAACAATACAAAATAAAGCGATTAAAAATAAATAATCCGCAATAGTCTCATATTTATTTTCCTGCTTTTCACTTTTGGTCCGGATAGCCAAAAACGAAAAGAAGCAGCTACAGGAAAATAATAGGCAGGCTAAACCGGCAAATTCATCCAGATGTGTATTCCCACTGATTTTAGAGATCTTAAGTGAGGTGATGATAATCAGGGAAAAACCTAAAAGATTGCTTGATGCATTCAGGATGTGGGTTGATTTTTTTTCCATCATTTACAATTTTTCACAATATAACACACAATTTTTTTATTATCAAATTTTTAAAAAAGATTATTGAAAATTAAAATTAATTTAAAAATTGTATATTAGCACCATACTTGAAGAATAAAAAACTTTTATATCTAGCTATGCAGACAACCTATATTGAAACACAGCAAATTTCCTTCCAGGATTTTAAAAATCAGATACTTGAAGACTACAGGTTAGGAAGGATATCGCGCGAAATGTCTTATCTTGGAAGAAGAGAAGTGCTTACAGGAAAAGCTAAGTTCGGAATTTTTGGGGATGGTAAAGAGCTTCCTCAGCTGGCAATGGCGAAAGTTTTCAGAAATGGGGACTTCCGTTCAGGATATTACAGGGATCAGACTTTTGCATTAGCGGCAGATGCTTTAACGGTTGAAAGCTTTTTTGCACAGTTGTATGCAGATACAAGTGTTGAAAGAGAGCCGGCATCAGCAGGAAGACAGATGAACGGGCACTTCGCCACAAGAAGTTTAAATGAAGACGGAAGCTGGAAAGATCTTACAGCACAGAAAAATATCTCCTCGGATATTTCTCCTACAGCGGGACAGATGCCCAGATTATTAGGACTTGCTCAGGCTTCCAAAGTATATAAAAGTGTAAAGTTTGACGGATCAGAAAAATTCTCAAAAGAAGGTAATGAAGTTGCTTTCGGTACCATTGGGGATGCTTCAACAGCAGAAGGCCATTTCTGGGAAACTCTGAATGCAGCCTGTGCGCTTCAGGTTCCTATGATTGTTTCTATCTGGGACGACGGTTACGGAATTTCTGTTCCTACCAGGAATCAGAGAGCAAAAGCTGATATTTCTGAAATGTTAAGCGGCTTCCAGAGAAAAGAAGGCGAAAACCAGGGATGCGAGATCATTCAGGTAAAAGCCTGGGATTATCCTTCATTATTGGATGCCTATGCCAGAGCAGAACATTTCGCAAGAACGGAAAGTGTTCCGGTTGTTGTTCATGTTATTGAAGTTACCCAGCCTCAGGGGCATTCTACATCCGGATCTCATGAAAGGTACAAGAATGAAGAGCGTCTTTCGTGGGAAGCAGATTTCGACGGCTTGGTGAAATTCAAAGAATGGATCTTAAATTATTCAATCGAAATTGAAGGAAAAGAGGAAATTATTGCTTCAGCAGAAGAATTGGATGCAATAGATGATGAAGCTAAGAAAATAGTAAAAGCAGGTCAGAAAAATGCATGGGAAAACTATCAGAAAACCATTACAGACCTAATTCAATCTGTTCTTCCATTAGTTGAAAACCTTAAAGGTCAGAATGCTGAGATCGAAGGATATATTGCCCAGTTCAGTAAATTGGTTTCCAAAGCTAAAAAAGATATTTTCCAGCTGACAAGAAAAGCTTTATTGGTAACAAGAGGAACCAACTCTGCGGAAAGAACCCAGCTGATGCAGAAGTACAATGAAATTTTTGAAACAGAAAAAGATAACTATTCTTCACATTTATATTCACAATCTCAGTGGAAAGCTGAAAATGTGAAAGAGATCAAACCTGTTTTCTCAGACAGCTCTGAAGAAGTGGACGGAAGAGTAGTGGTAAGAAATAATTTCGACAAGATTTTCGAAAAATATCCTGAAACTTTAGTATTTGGTGAAGATGCCGGAAATATCGGTGACGTGAACCAGGGACTGGAAGGAATGCAGGAAAAATACGGTGATATACGTGTAGCAGATACCGGAATCCGTGAAGCTACCATTCTTGGTCAGGGAATCGGGATGGCAATGAGAGGACTTAGGCCAATCGCTGAGATCCAGTATTTAGATTATATCCTTTACTGTTTACAGGGAATGAGTGATGATCTGGCAACCGTTCAGTACAGAACAAAAGGAGGCCAGAAATCTCCTGTAATTATCAGAACAAGAGGTCACAGACTGGAAGGTGTTTGGCATTCAGGTTCTCCGATGGCGGGAATTCTGAATCTTTCAAAAGGTGTTCTGGTATTGGTGCCGAGAAACTTAACGAAAGCTGCTGGCTTCTACAATACAATGCTTCAGAGTGATGATCCTGCTGTTATTGTTGAATGCCTGAACGGATACAGATTAAAAGAAAAACAGCCTGATAATTTAGGTGAATTTACTGTTCCTGTTGGTAAAATTGAAGTAACCAAAGAAGGAAAAGACGTTACTCTGGTAACTTACGGTTCCACATGGAGAATTGTGATGGACGCCGCAGAACAATTGGAAAAACTTGGAATTTCTGCAGAAGTTATTGATGTTCAGTCATTAATTCCTTTCGATTTAACCAATGAAATTGCTGAAAGTGTGAAGAAAACCAACAGATTAGTCGTTATTGACGAGGATGTGGAAGGGGGTACTTCAGCATTTATTCTTCAACAGATTTTAGAAAAACAAAAAGCATTCAGATATCTTGATTCAGATCCGTTAACGATTGCCGCAAACGATCACAGGCCTGCTTATGCAAGTGACGGAGATTATTTCAGCAAGCCGTCTTCAGATGATATGGTAGAAAGAATCTATGCCATGTTCAATGAAACAAATCCTCAGAAATATCCGGCGATATTTTAATTGGGATTTTAGATAAAACTGAACCGCTTTCTTTTGGAAGCGGTTTTTTGTTGGCTATTGCATATTTTTCTAAAATTTGTAAATTGGGTAGATCTAACCAATAGTACAAATGATTGTAAAACCAAGCCGCGAAAATTTTATAAAAGAAAATTTCTTTGAATTATCTTTCAGAGATGAAAATCCGGATTTTGAAAAATTTAAAACACTAAATTCTACAGAGCTTCATTATCTTGCAGACATTTATAACTGGGATGATGGGGTGGAAGTTTTATTTTGGATCATTAACTCCGGTAAATGCGATAAAGGAACCGCGTTAATGATTTTTTGGAGAGCAGTTCCGGATTATTATTTTGAAAAAAATGAAGATGAATTAGAAATTTACGAGAAAGAGGTTTATCAATTATTAAACAAAATCGTCGAGGCATTTAAATCCAATAAATTTAGAAGATCAGGATTAAAATATAATCCTGCGGATGATTTTGATACTGATTCAGAAGAAATATTAACCTGGAATATTCCAAATGAAATGACAAAAAAAACAAAAGGATTCAAGCCGGTTTACTTAGGAACACTATTGAATGCATTGAAAAAGAAATATAAAAAATCAAACAACAGAAAACGCAGGAAATAAAATACGGAAAATGAAAATCACCAGACTGGTCATCCTCTTCAACTATCAAAAAATAATATTTGGACTTATCGTTTCCGCGCTTCTCTTCGGATTGTCGTTTTGGATTAATTCAGAATTGATCTTTTTGCTATTCAGGATTGTAAGCGGTCTTATTATTTTAAATATAATTGCTTCACTTATTGCTTCTTATATTTTATATGATCATTCGGATTTATATGAATTGAACAATTTAAAAGGAATAATAGATTGGGAGAAAACTGAAAATGCCATTTTGGTTCATGCCAGTTTTGATCCTCTGTCAAAGCGATTAGAAGAAAAATATCCGAATTTAAATCTGACAGTTTGTGATATTTACGGAAACAGGCATGAGCATGAAAAAGGAATTGAAATATCAAAAAAAATATTTCCACCTAACCCTAATGAAATAAAAATTTTACCGGATAAATTACCTTTTGAAAATCAATCTCAGGATGTAATTCTTGCTGTAACAGCACTGCATGAAATTTTAGAAGAAGAACAAAGAGTTTTATTTTTTAAAGAAGCAAAAAGAATTCTGAAAGATGATGGATTGATTATTCTTTCAGAGCAGTTCAGGGATGTAACTAATTTTATCTTCTTTAATATCGGGGCTTTCCACTTTTTGAGTCAGAAACAATGGAAAAGGGCCATTTCCAAAGCCGGCTTAAAAATAGTTTCTAATCAAAAGATGACTTATTTTGCCAATATGCTCATTATAAAATAGCTAAAACTTAGTTAAGCTCCAGCCATCTTTTCCGTTTCCCTCCCCAATAGCTTGCAATCCTTTCCATCCTGTAATTCCTTATTCTGATAAGTGGCTTCCCATTCCTCCAGCATATACAATATCGGTAAAAGTGCCAGTCCCTTTTCCGTAAGGGAGTATTCCACTCTTGGAGGCAGTTCTTTGAACTCTTCACGGATGATGAGCCCGTCATTTTCCATTTCTCTTAGCTGGTCGGTCAAAACCTTTCTGGAAATCACATGAATCCTTACGGCAAGTTCCCCAAAACGTAACTTACGGTCTTTAATTACCAGAACAATGATCGGTTTCCATTTGCTTCCCAAAGCAGACATTGCCTTACCCAAAGGGCAGCTGTACTGCATCATTTCATTCTTTTTCATAATATTCTATTTATTTTTTACCTGTTACTTTTAAGTTACTAATGTAAGTTACTGCGAAGTTACCACTATTTTTCCAATGAAAGATACAAAAACAAACTATTATTAGTTACTTTGTGTAACAATTATAAAATACCAATTTAAAAATGAGCACAGAATCATTATTTAAACCATTTGTTTACAAAAATCTGGAACTTAAAAATAGAATAGTAATGGCTCCTATGACCAGAGCACAGTCTGATAATGGAGTTCCTACCCAAAATATTGCAGAATATTACGCAAGAAGAGCTGCCGCAGAAGTAGGATTAATTCTTTCCGAAGGAACTGTCATTAACAGAACCGCTTCCAAAAATATGCAGAACATTCCTGATTTCTATGGAAATGAGGCATTGGCAGGCTGGAAAAACGTAATCAATGCCGTTCATCAGAATGGGGGTAAAATGGGGCCTCAGATCTGGCATGTGGGAGATACAAGAATGTCTGAAGATTACCCTCTTGCACCCATGGAAAAAGCTTCTGCAATGACTCTTGAGGATATTCAGGATACCATTGCACAGTTTGCTGCTTCTGCAAAATCTGCAAAGGATTTAGGATTTGATGTAGTTGAAGTTCATGGAGCACACGGATACCTTATAGATCAGTTCTTCTGGGAGGTAACCAACACGAGAACCGATGAATATGGTGGGAAAACCATCAAAGAAAGAAACCGTTTTGCAGTAGACGTTATTAAAGCTATAAGAGCAGCCGTAGGAGAGGATTTCACAATTATTCTCCGTCTTTCACAATGGAAACAGCAGGATTACAGCAGCAGATTGGCCCAGACTCCGGCAGAAATGGAAGACTGGTTATTACCTTTAAAAGAAGCGGGAGTAGATATTTTCCACTGTTCACAGCGCCGTTTCTGGGAACCGGAATTTGAAGGTTCAGACCTGAATTTCGCAGGATGGGCAAAGAAAATCACAGGGCAGCCAACCATTACAGTAGGTTCTGTAGGCTTGAAAGGAGACTTCATGAGTGCTTTTGCCGGACAGGGAACTGAGAAAACAGACCTTACAGAACTAATCAGAAGACTGGATAATGAAGAATTTGATCTTGTTGCTGTAGGACGGGCCCTTTTACAGGATCCTCAATGGGTTCAAAAAATAAAAACAGGTAACACGGAAGAGCTGCTGGACTTTTCAGCAGAAAGCATGGGGAAACTGTATTAAGATGAATAATATACAGTGAATTCACCATCAATACATTATATTTTTTCTTTATTTTATATATAATTTTTCACCTATTTATTATTAAAGAAACCCGCTTTCAGAATTTCTGAAAGCGGGTTTTATTGATTTTAATCCGGGCATTCCATCGTATTGGAAATACATTTCCATCGTGACGGAAAACCGTTTTTAGGCGGGATGTAGCATGCTGTTGTTCCTTCCGGACATTCAGGAGCATTGCCTCCATTGATTTTTTTCAAATCTGATTTTGCTAATTTTTTTAAATTTTTCATACGTAATAATTTGTTGTATAATAAAAGTAGAATATTTTCACAGAATAGCGAAATAATTACTTGAAAATATCAGTGAAATAAAATAACCGCGCTCCAAAAATATTTTGGAGCGCGGTTTTTAACAGATTTAAATATCTAAAATTACCGGATAAACGGTAACAGTGATTTATTGATTACAAACCAATATTTTTTGTAGGTTTCAGCTGTTTAAGAATACTTTTAGGAACTGCATTCTTATGGATAAGGATAGCAGTTGATTTATATTCTACATAAGGTCTTGTTACATAAATATAGCCTTCAAAATCATTGGTTACACCCCATGAATTTTTAACCATATAATATTCTTTACCGGTTTGGTCTTTTGCCAGCCCTACGATATGCATCCCATGATCATCCGTAGTGGAAAGATTGTTAAGTCCTTTCTGGCGTAAGTCTTCCGTGATGGTTTTATCTTTCTTTGACTCAGTGAACAAAGACTGCTTGTTCTCATCAGTTATCTGGTTCAGATCCATATCCGGAACATACGCTACACCATTTTTGTAAGAGAAATAAGGCTCGGTAACGTCCGTTGCCCATCCTACAGAATATCCTTTATTTACTGCATTATCGATAATTGCAGTTAAATCTTTCATCGGAACATTCCAGTCAGAATCATGGCTCCAGTTATCAGGAATCGGAACTACGAATTTCTGGTAATAAGGATAATCTTTATATGAAGAAATTTCCACATAATCTTCCGGATTAATACCTACAACCTCTTTGGCAAATGTTTTAGGCGTATAGTTTTTTCCTTCATAAGTAAAGTTAGCCGGAACTTTTCCAAGGTATTCATCCAGAATGGCATCTACCGGGTCCATCCAGTTATCAGTCAGTTTTGCTTTTGAACCGGCCTGAACAAGACTGTCCAGAACAGCTTTTAATTTTCCCTGCATTTCTTTGAAATTATTCAGGGTTTGGCCTGTTTTCAGACCTGTATAAACATCCTGAGGCACTGCACCGTATTTTTTATACATATTGATAACATCATGCAGTTCACCTCCGTCGCCCCAGCTGATAGCTCCGTTGTTTAATACATATAATTTGGCTTTATCATGGTAAGAATTTCTGGCCGTAAAAATTTCAGCAAGATCTACAGGCTTTTTACCCATTCTCTGCATCTCAGATTCAAGGAAGGAATTTCCGGAATAGCTCCAGCACGTTCCTGATGAACCCTGGTTTTTCACTGAAGTAGCTCCTACGTCTTTTAACGTGGTAAACTGGAAATTAGCATTTTGAGACTGATTGTTTTTTAATTTGTTGATTAAATCATCCTGGGCAAACATCATACTTCCTGCAGACAAAACAAAAAGTAATGAGGTAATTTTGATATTTTTCATTACTATAAAAGATTATTTATATGAATAGTCGTTCATAGTAAAGATTTGTTACAAAGGGAAAAGTTAAATTTGGAAAGAGAAAAAAGAAGTAAAGTTGAAAATTGTTGGATATGAACATGGCAAAGAAAGCTGAGAAAGCAAATCTGTAATCAGCTTATTGACTTTTTCTAAAAAAATAAAAATATTTCCAACCTATCTAAAAGTTTATGCATCTATAAGTGTATAAAGCCTGACTATGGAAAGAGAATTACTAATAGAATGCCAGCGTAACAGCCGCAGTGCACAGCGGAAGGTTTACGAGAAAATGGCGGGCAAGCTGTACGCAGTCTGCAGACGCTATCTGAAAAACGATGAAGATATTGAAGAAGTATTGGCCGATACTTTTTACAAAATATTCACGAAGATCAATCAGCTTCAAAACCTGGACACCTTTGAAGGCTGGGCGAAAAAAATAACTGTGAATGAATGTCTTCAGAAACTGAGAGCTACCAAAGCACAGTTCATTTCTATGGATGACAGTTTTGCAGAAACCTCCGGTGTTTCATCAGAAAATATTTCGTTTGAAAAAGATATTCTGAGCCTGTTGAACTTTCTGCCCGAAGGTTGCAGGGCAATATTCAACCTTTTTGCAATAGAAGGGTATCCGCATAAGGAAATCGCTTCCATGCTTTCCATAAGCGAAGGAACATCAAAATCCCAGCTCAATTTTGCAAGAAAAAAACTACAGGAACTTTTGATCAATCAGAACATTTAAACTTTAAGAAATGGAAAATAATCACGATATAGATAAAAGATTCAATGATGCTTCCAGGCTTTCAGAAGAACCGGCTGTTTTTCCGGGTTTTGATAAAGTTTGGGCAAAGGTTGAAGAAAAACTAGATAAAAAAGAAGAGAAAAAGAAAATATGGCCCGTTTGGTTGCCTTATGGAATTGCAGCCAGCCTGGTTATTGGATTGGGAGCATTTTATTTCATCAGTAAAAATAAAACTGCTGAGACTTCAAAACCTCTGATTGTTGATAACAAAATTGAATCTCATCCTGATAAAAATACAGCTCATATTGTTGACAGTACAGTAAAATCTAATATTGAAAAAGAGATTCAAGCCTCAAAAGCCATACAAAAAGAAACTCCATTGGCTTATGAACCGGGTAAGATTAAGGACGCAGCTGTGAATGCATACGATGAAATTTACACTTCGAGAAAAGCAGATTATTCAACGGATGAATATTTTATTAAAAAGCAGGAAGAAACACTTTCTCCTGCCCCTCAAAGAAAGAGAGGACAATGGAAAGATACAGCAAGAACACAGGATATTGAAGAGGTTGTTTTAACAGGCTTAATTCCTAAAAAGAAATCTGAATATACTTCAAGCGCAGTTAGTGTACAGTCAAATTATATTGCATCAAATACTACCCAGCAGCTTCAGGGAAAAGTAGCCGGGTTACAAATACAAAGTGCTCATGGTATTAAAAGAAGAAAGAATGAAGAGATCAGAAACACTTTCAATACAATCAATAATGGCTATTCAAACAACAATAATCCGGTTGTAATAAGAGGCTTGGCAAGTATAAAAGGAACAGCTTCCCCATTATTTATCGTTAACGGTAATATAGTGGAACAGGATTATTTCAGTGCATTAAATCCCAAGAAAATTAAGAGCATAGAGGTTGTGAAAGGAGCTGCGGCAGCAGCACTTTATGGAAGCCGGGGAGCGAACGGAATCATTGTGGTAAGAACCAAAAGGCTTTCCAGAAAGGAGAGAAAGAGTATGGAAGAAATACAGAAGACCATTAGTCAATACAGACAAAATCCTGTTTCTGCTAATGAAGGATATGATGAGTTTGTAGAAAATCCGTTTGAACTTACTAAAAATGAGCCACTGTCAACTTTTTCTATCGATGTGGACAATGCTGCCTATTCCAATATCAGGAGAATGATCAATAACGGGCAAACCGTAGATAAAAATGCAGTGAGGATTGAAGAAATGATCAATTATTTTAAATACAGCTATCCTCAGCCTAAAAATGATGTTCCGTTTTCAATCAGTACCGAATATGGTGATGCTCCCTGGAACCCCGGCCATAAGCTACTTAAAATAGGACTTCAGGGGAAGAATATGGCTATGGATAAACTTCCGGCCTCTAATCTTGTATTCCTGATTGATGTTTCCGGATCTATGAATGAAGAGAATAAGCTTCCACTCCTGAAATCTTCCTTCAAAGTGCTTCTCGATCAGCTCAGACCGCAAGATAAGGTTGGTATCGTAGTATACGCAGGAAGTGCCGGAATGGTTCTGCCACCTACTTCCGCAAAAGAGAAGGATAAAATAGTTTCTGCGCTGGATAATTTGCAGGCAGGCGGAAGTACTGCTGGCGGGGCTGGAATAGAACTGGCCTATAAGCTGGCTCAGGAAAATTTTGTGAAAAATGGAAATAACCGCGTCATTATAGCTACTGATGGTGATTTCAATGTCGGGGCTTCTTCTACTTCAGATATAAAAACTTTGATTGAGGAAAAAAGAAAATCCGGGATTTTTCTTACCTGTCTTGGTTTCGGGATGGGAAATTACAAGGACAATATGCTTGAAACTTTAGCTGATAAAGGAAATGGGAATTACGCTTATATTGATAATATGCAGGAAGCCAATAAATTCCTCGGAAAAGAATTTGCAGGAAGTATGTACGCCATTGCAAAAGATGTGAAAATTCAAATTGAATTCAATCCCAAATATGTAAGCTCTTACCGTTTGATAGGGTATGAAAACAGAAAGCTTAGAAACGAAGACTTTACCAATGATAAGATTGATGCGGGAGAATTGGGAAGCGGACATACCGTAACCGCTTTGTATGAAGTAATTCCCGTTCAGGTAAAATCTGAATTCTTGCCTGAAGGAAATCAATTGAAATACAGTAAAACCTCTGCTTCTGAAAATTTTAATGATGAATTGGCAACCATTAAATTCCGTTATAAAAAGCCTGATGGAGGTGCAAGTACAGAAATAGTCCATGCTGTAAAAAATACGGATAGCTCAATAGCTGCCGCAAGCCCGGATTTTAAGTTTGCATCTTCCGTTGCCTGGTTTGGGTTGGTACTGAGAAAATCTGACCTGATTGTGAAAAAAGAACTATCCGATATCGAAGCCCTGGCCGGACAAGGGAAAGCAGATGATAAGGAAGGGTACAGATCTGAATTTTTAAGGCTGATTGAAAGTTATAAAGTAATTTCAAAATAATTTAAAATGAAGCACTGCCTGTAAGATTTTTAAAATAAACAGCAGTGCTTTATTTTAACAAAAAATTAGATGTTTTTAACAAAAATTAAATATATTTTGATAATTTCACTGCCAGTAAAAAAAATTATGATGAAAAAAATAAGTACTGCAATAGTTGCGCTGGCACTCCTGAGCAGTTGCAAAACCAATACAGTATCTACGGGAGAAAATGGCTCCAAACCTTTAAGCATCAGAAAGGATAAAGATCAGGATGGAGTTCCTAATAAAACAGATCAGTGTCCTGAAATTGCAGGTCCTGTTGAAAACAATGGCTGTCCGTGGCCGGAAACTGATGGTGACGGAGTTATAGATAAAGACGATGCCTGTCCAACTGTTGCTGGCCCTCCTGAAAATAATGGCTGTCCGTGGCCGGATACTGATGGTGATGGCATTTTAGATAAAGACGATGCCTGCCCTACGGTTCCCGGAATGCCGGAGTATAATGGGTGTCCTAAACCTAAAAGTCAGACAGCCATAGAAGTATATTCAGAAAGTATTATTACGAGCAGTGCACCCAAAAGGAGAGCATTTGATCAGAATGAAAAAAAATATCAGAACAATAAAGTAAAGCCTGCTGATAAAAAAGGAGTGAAAAAGCAGATAGATTATAACGACGAAGAATACGCTTCCCTGGTTGAAAATCCTTTTGAGTTAACAAAAAACCAGCCAGTATCCACATTCTCTATTGATGTTGATAATGCATCCTATTCTAATATCAGAAGAATGATCAATGGTGGAGACAAAGTAGATAAAGATGCGGTAAGGATTGAAGAAATGATAAATTATTTCAGATATGAATATCCTCAGCCTGAAAGCAAAAGACCCTTCTCAATCAATACAGAATATAGCGATTCACCTTGGAATCCCGGTCATAAACTACTTAAAATAGGTCTTCAGGGCAAAAATATTCCGATGGATAATCTACCCAATTCAAACCTTCTATTTCTTATTGATGTTTCCGGATCTATGGATGCTTCCAATAAGTTACCATTGCTGAAATCTTCATTAAAATTACTTTTAAACCAGTTAAGACCACAGGATAAAGTAGGAATTGTAGTCTATGCTGGTAGTGCCGGAATGGTTCTGCCCCCAACTTCAGCTAAAGAAAAAGATAAGATTACAGAAGCCTTGGATAAGCTAAGTGCAGGAGGAAGCACGGCAGGCGGGGAAGGAATAGAACTGGCCTACAAGCTTGCCCAGGAAAACTTTATAAAAGGCGGGAATAACAGGGTTATTTTAGCTACGGACGGTGATTTTAATGTGGGAGAATCTTCTGTTACAGGTCTTGAAGCTCTCATTGAAGAAAAGAGAAAATCAGGTGTATTTCTTACCTGTCTTGGATACGGAATGGGAAATTACAAAGATAACAGGATGGAAACTTTAGCTGACAAAGGAAATGGGAATTACGCCTATATCGATAATATGCAGGAAGCCAATAAATTTCTAGGAAAAGAATTTGCAGGAAGTATGTACGCCATTGCAAAAGATGTGAAAATTCAAATTGAATTCAATCCTAAATATGTAAGCTCTTACCGTTTAATTGGGTATGAAAACAGAAAGCTTAGAAACGAAGACTTTGCCAATGATAAGATTGATGCGGGAGAATTGGGAAGCGGACACACGGTAACTGCATTATATGAGATTATCCCTGTGAACGTTAAATCAGTATTTGCTCCTAAAGAAACGAAATTAAAGTACACAACAACTTTAAATTCCCAAAACTTCGGAGACGAACTGGGAACAGTAAAATTCAGGTATAAAAAACCGGATGAGGACAAAAGTGTTGAATTCAGTCAGATTATTAAAAATTCCGATGAATCCGTTGCATCTGCGAGTCCGGATTTCAAGTTTGCGACTTCAGTAGCCTGGTTCGGGTTAGTGCTTCGGGATTCAAAATTAATTGAGAAAAAAGATCTTGATACCATTGAAACGCTTGCAAAAGAAGGCAGGAATAAAGATGAAGAAGGGTACAGATCTGAATTTATAAGATTGGTAGAAACCTATAAATCTATCCAAAAATAGCTTTAAAACAGGCATTCTTTAAAGGTGTCTGTTTTATTTTAAAATTTATTTTCAAAAATTACTGAAAATTCAAAAATTATAATTACATTTGTTACAGAAATAAGAAAAGAGAAATCAATGAAACTTTCAGAGGCAAAAGAAAAGTACATCCAGACATGGGGAACCTTCGCTACTAACTGGGGAATCAACCGTACGATGGCACAGGTTCATGCATTGCTTCTGGCAAGCGGAAAACCTCTTTCCACTGATGAGGTAATGGAACAGCTGGAGGTTTCAAGAGGGAATGCCAATATGAACCTACGCGCTCTGATAGATTGGGGAATTGTAAGAAAAGAATTTATAAAAGGAGACCGAAAAGAATATTTCATAGCTGAAAAAGATATTTGGTACCTTTTTAAACAAATCACAAAAGAACGCAGAAAAAGAGAAATAGAACCTGTAATTTCTTTCCTGGAAGAACTGAAAAATATTGATGATAAAGATTCAGAAGAAGCTAAGGAATTTATAAAGCTGATGGATGATTTCAGCTCGGTTACAGGAAAGATCAACAATATTATGGATCTGGCCATTAAAAGCGACGATCACTGGCTGGTAGGGAAAATCACCAACCTGTTAAAATAGAAGAGGAGGAATCCTTTTTTATTTGAATTTAATTTTCAAAAATTACTGAAAATATAATATTTATAAAATGTTTAATATCGTATCATATGTCATTTTCCTCACGGTGAGTTTTTACATCACCATAGATGTTGGAAGAAGATGCTTTCAGGCCGGAAAATCTTATCTGGAATACCTGATTCATGATAAAGGCATGTGTCTTACGATCAACAGGATACTTCTCGGATGCTATTACCTGCTGAACCTGGGATACATTGCCATTAATCTCGCAGTCTGGGACAGGGTAACTTCTACAGAAGAATTGATTGCAGTAACTGCAGCACGTATAGGTTATATCGCCCTGATCCTCTGTGTTCTGCACTATACAAACATTTTTACCCTGTACTTCTTAAGAAATAAATTAACACTAAAATAATAAAGCTATGACTACAACAGTTTTAACACAGACGTACAATTTTTCAGCGTACATGATCTATCTGCCAATTGTAATTGCCCTTACCGTATTGGTAACCCAGTTTCTGTTTAAAAATTCTAAGACGTTCATGGTTGATATTTTTCATCAGAAAGAAGACATTGCAATGGCAACGAACTCTCTCTTCAAGATCGGATTTTATCTTCTGAATATAGGTTTTGCCTTATGTATCATTGAATTTTTCCAGATTGAGACCGTAGAAAGACTGGTTGTTGCTTTAAGCAAAAAAATCGGAGGTTTCTCCATTTATCTCGGACTTATGATGCTTTTGAACCTGTTACTGTTCCTGAAAGGACGTAAACATTCCATGAATAAAGAAAAACGTATCGAAAATGAAAACACTGATATTTAAAATCTGGATGTATTTTACCTTCAGATTTCACAACAAAAGGACCAGAGGCGATTTTTTAACCTTTTAAAATCAATCATCATGAAAACCTTAAAAAATCACACGCTCATTTACGATAACGAATGCCCGATGTGCAACATCTACTCAAAAGGTTTCATCAACTGTGGAATGCTTGATGCAGATGGGAGAGAAGCCTTTACAGATCTGAGCTTTAAAAACAAAGACCTCATTGATTTCAACCGTGCGAAAAATGAAATAGCATTGGTAGATCACAACAAAAATAAAGTTGTTTATGGATTGGAAAGTCTTCTTCTTATCATTGGAAATTCCTTTCCTTTGCTGGAAAAAGCAGCCAGAATAAAACCGCTGTACTGGTTTTTCAAAAAGCTTTATTCATTTGTTTCTTACAACCGTAAACAGATTATTCCGTCAGCAAAAGATCAGAACGAACAGGCTTGCATTCCTGATTTTAATCTTAAGTACAGAATTGCATATCTAATCTTCGGAGTTTCTTTTTCAGGTTATATTTTGAGTATATTTTCAGAAAGACTGGGATTCAATCTGAACCATAATTTTATGAGGGAATTTACCGTATGCATTGGGCAGGTCATTTGGCAGACTTTATTTCTGAGAATCTGTTTAAAAGACAAAATCTGGGATTATCTCGGAAATATGATGACCGTTTCCCTCATAGGAACACTGCTTCTAATTCCTGTTTTATTCATCAGCCTCGCACCATCTTTTTATATCATTTATTTCGGGATGGTTGTATTAATTATGTTTTTGGAGCATATGAGAAGATGTAAACTCTTAAAATTGAACTATCTTCCCACTATTTCATGGATATTATTCAGAATGACAGCTTTAGCTCTTATCATCTGGTTTATCCTTTAAAATTTAACCTAAGAATGACAACAATATATTTAGAAACACCAATCAAAGCAGATGTTCATAAAGTTTTTGATCTGGCCAGGGATATTGACCTCCATCAGAAGTCAACAGGAAAAACCAATGAAAAAGCAATTGCAGGAAGAACTTCCGGGCTTATTGAAGAAGGGGAAACTGTAACCTGGAGAGCAAAACATTTAGGTGTATACCAGACCTTAACGACAAAAATTATCAGCATGGAAAAACCAGTCCGGTTTACGGATGTGATGCTTGAAGGAGCTTTTAAATCAATGAAACATCAGCATATTTTTAAGAACAAAAATGATGGTACATTAATGATTGACATCTTTGAATTTGAATCCCCATTAGGAATCATCGGAAGATTTTTCAACCATATTTTCCTTAAGAATTATATGAAGAACTTCCTACTTGAACGAAACCGTCTGATTAAGAAAATCGCTGAAATATAAACCAGAGTCTTGCCCCAAATTCCAAACTTCAAAAACCGCAAAAATGAACTTCTTAAAAGCCGAATGGCGAAAATTAGCCATCATCAATTACGAAATAGACCCTGAAATTCTGGACAAATACCTTCCCGAAGGTACAGAGCTCGATTTCTACCACGGGAAATGTTATGTAAGCCTTGTTGGATTCATGTTTTTAAATACAAAATTATTAGGTCTTTCCATTCCCTTTTACCGGAATTTCGAAGAAGTAAACCTCCGGTTTTATGTTAAAAAGAAAGAAAAAGATATCTGGAAAAGAGGCGTTGTTTTTATCAAAGAAATCGTTCCCAAATATGCACTCAGTTTTGTGGCCAATACATTCTACAAAGAAAATTATAAAACAATGCCCATGAGTAATGAAATCCATGTGAACAACAATGAATTGATGGTGAAATACTCATGGAAAAACGGAAGCTGGCATTCTTTAAAGATCAAAGCGGACAGTAATGCTCTTCCTATGGAAACAGATTCAGAGTTTGAATTTATTACAGAACATTATTTCGGGTTCACTAAAAGGGAGAATAAAACCTCAGAATATGAAGTTTGCCACCCGAAATGGGATTATTACCGGATTAAAGGCTATGAACTGTATATCCGGTTTGAAACACTCTATGGAAAAGACTTTGCATTTCTTAATAATCAGGAACCCATTTCAGTCATGCTGGCAGAAGGCTCTGAAATTGAAGTAAAAACTAAGAAATATATAATGTAATCAAAATAAGAACTTAACACAAAACGCAATGAAAATAATAATTGCAGGCGGAACCGGATTTCTCGGTGAAAGCCTGGAAAAATATTTTAAAGAAAAAAGAGCTGAGGTATATATTCTCACAAGAAAACCTGAACGAGACAATGAAATATACTGGAATGCCCAAACCTTAGACAGTTGGAAAGATTGCATTAATGGAGCAGATGTTCTGATCAATCTCACCGGAAAATCTGTGGATTGCAGATACAACGAAAAGAACAAAAAAGAAATTTATACATCAAGAATAGACAGCACAAAAGTACTTCAGGAAGCCGTTGATCAATGCACCACTAAACCCAAAGTCTGGCTGAACGCATCTTCCGCAACCATTTACATACATTCAGAAACACATCTGAATACGGAAGAAAACGGGATTATTGGCGATGATTTCTCCATGAACATCTGCAAAAGCTGGGAAAAAGAATTTTTCACGATTAATAATGAGGATGTAAGAAAAGTGGCTTTGAGAACCTCTATTGTTCTAGGAAATAATGGCGGTGCTTTTCCGAAACTTCGTACCATCACAAAATTCGGTTTGGGTGGAAAGCAGGGGAGAGGACAACAGAAAGTAAGCTGGATCCATGTTGATGATTTTTGTAATGCCGTTGACCGGATCATTAACCAGGAAAATATATCAGGAACAATCAATGTAACCGCTCCGGTACCCGTTACCAACGAAGAACTGATGAAAAAAATGAGAGAAAGCCTGAAAATTCCTTTTGGTTTGAATGCCCCGGTCTGGCAGCTTGAAATAGCATCAGTATTTTTAAATACAGAAACAGAACTGTTGCTTAAAAGCAGAAATGTTTATCCCGAAAAACTCATCAGAAACGGGTTTCAGTTCATCTATCCGGAATTAGATAAAGCATTATTTATTTTATTGAAAGACAAAAATTAAATACATTTATTTATCTTAGCATAAAAATTAAAACAATAATGATTATGAAAAAATATTTACTTTCAATACTATTTATAAGCAGTTTAATTTTCTCTCAAGCATTGCATACAGAGAACTTTGAAAATTATAGTATTGGAGCATTCAATAATTGGACTATCATAAATTATTCAAGTGGAACTCCTAATATTCCTGCAGCTTACAGACCTCCAGTTTTGCAAGTTTCTCAAGGTAATGGAGGACAAGGTAAAATTCTTAAAATAACGACACCTAACAATCAGTTTATGGATCGTTATGAAATAAAAAATACCGGTAATTTGGGGACTTTATGGTCAGGTAGACAATCAGGAAATAATGTTTTAAGAGTTAAATTCCAATTATATACTAAAGATATTAAATCCGATATTACTATTGGTCTTTATGATAGTCAAAAAAGAATGATTGTTGGTTTAACTATTGGTCTAGAAGGAAGAATAATAGATGGATATGCAAGAGCTACCAAGAAAGTCGATAACACAGTGGACTATTATAAAGTTTCATTATTAAACAATCAATTTAATCCACCAAATGTTTTACAAGATATAGTATATACCTATGACTATGATACAGGTAAAGTTACTATAGAGGGACCATATGGAATAGGTGTATTGGATGCTGCAAACACTCAGTATAATCCAATACCTAACCAGGAAATTTTTGAGCATAGAATGTATTTTAGCTTTTTAAGTGGAGTACAAAATGGAGTTATGCTTTTAGATAATTATCAGATTGAAGCACTTCCATTTTCAGCGTTAAGTACTATTGATCATAAATCAGAAGATCAGACCTTTAAAATTTATCCCAATCCATCAAACGATTATATTAATGTAAGTTATCCAAATATCAAAAATATACAGTTTTTGCAAATTTTTGATATGAATGGAAGATTGATTGATAATCCGGTTGCTTCTTCTAAAATTAATATATCTGGTCTTCCAACAGGAAATTTCATTTTGAAAGTTTTAACTAAAGATGGTAATATTTTTACAGAAAAGTTTATAAAGAAGTAGAATCAAACGGATTTTGATATTTTCAAAATAAAACTAAAATTCCTTTTCCTTTTATCTTTTCTTGTGTTCAGCCTTATTTTCCCAGAAACATGTAAAGAATTATGAAAATTTTCTTATTGAGGTGAAACCTACTACAGTTTAATAGGAAGTAGTAAAAACTCTGGTATGATATATGTAATATTTACCTAAACGTGAATGAATTTAATCTACATTTGTTAATTGATTGAAATCATTCAGAAAAAGTAAATGTCATGAGAAAGTTTTTTATATCAACAGTCGTGTTATTAGGTCTGTCAATGAATGTCAATGCCCAGAAAAGTCCTCCGCATCCTTCCAAAGCTGAACTGATCAGCATGAAATCGAAGGAACTGGATAAAAGATACAATACAGAAAAGAAACTGATCCTGAATCACCCGCTTGCCACCAAAAAAATGAAACGGGATCAGATGAAAGCATTAAATGAAAAATATCAGAGTCAGAAAAGATTACTGAAAAAAATGTAATGTGGAATTTTAAACGTAAATAAAATACGTAAAGAGAGTACTTTTTGTATTCTCTTTTTTGTTTAGAGAGAATGAAAATAACATTCGAAGATGAATTTGCAGAAACGTGCTTCATCCAATATTTTTCCTTAAATTCGCATAAAAATTTTTAAAATAATGAACTACGATATCATTGTCATCGGAAGCGGTCCTGGCGGTTATGTTACTGCGATCAGAGCAGCACAATTGGGTTTCAAAACTGCAATTATCGAGAAAGAAAATTTAGGAGGTATCTGCCTGAACTGGGGATGTATTCCTACAAAAGCTTTACTGAAGTCTGCCCAGGTTTTTCATTATATCAACCATGCTGAAGACTATGGCCTGAATAAAGTGGAAGCCAGCTTTGAATTTCCAAACGTGATTCAGAGAAGCCGTGGCGTAGCCGGCAAAATGAGCAAAGGAATTGAATTCCTTATGAAGAAAAACAAGATCGATGTGATTCTTGGTACAGCTAAAGTTCAGAAAGGTAAAAAAGTTTCTGTTACAGATAAAGACGGTAAAGTAACCGAATATGCAGCGGAAAATATCATTATTGCAACCGGGGCACGTTCAAGAGAACTTCCTAACCTTCCTCAGGATGGTAAAAAAGTAATCGGGTACAGACAGGCATTATCTCTTCCTGAACAGCCAAAATCTATGATCGTTGTAGGTTCAGGTGCTATTGGGGTAGAATTTGCCGATTTCTACAATACAATGGGAACTAAAGTAACCGTTGTAGAGTTTATGCCGAACATTGTTCCTGTAGAAGATGAAGAAATTTCTAAGCATTTAGAAAAGTCTCTTAAAAAGACAGGAATCGAGATCATGACAAATGCTTCTGTAGAAAGTGTTGACACAAGCGGAGAAGGGGTGAAAGCCACTGTAAAAACAGCTAACGGAAACATTACCCTTGAAGCTGATATTTTACTTTCTGCCGTAGGTATCGCGGCCAATATCGAAAACATCGGATTGGAAGAAGTAGGAATCCAGACAGATAAAGGAAGAGTTTTAGTAAACGAATGGTACGAAACTTCAGTTCCGGGTTACTATGCAATCGGAGATATTATTCCTACCCAGGCTTTGGCACACGTTGCTTCTGCTGAAGGAATTACTTGTGTTGAAAAAATCAAAGGAATGCACGTTGAAAAGATCGATTACGGTAATATTCCGGGATGTACATACTGTCACCCTGAAGTAGCATCTGTAGGTCTTACAGAAAAGCAGGCAAAAGAAAAAGGATACGAAATCAAAGTAGGGAAATTCCCGCTTTCCGCAAGTGGTAAAGCAACTGCTAACGGAAATACGGACGGTTTCATCAAAGTTATTTTCGATGCCAAATACGGTGAGTGGTTAGGATGTCATATGATTGGTGAAGGAGTTACAGATATGGTTGCAGAAGCGGTAGTTGCCAGAAAACTGGAGACTACAGGTCATGAGATCATCAAATCTATCCACCCGCACCCAACAGTTTCTGAAGCTATTATGGAGGCTGCTGCTGCTGCTTACGGAGAAGTAATCCACATCTAAGATCAGTAATTAAGAAGATTCAATATCTTTATATACCAACCACAGGCATTTTGTCTGTGGTTTTTTTGTAAATTCAGTCAAAATTTTAAGAATGAAAAACAAATATATTATTCTTACCCTTTCACTGGCCGGGCTCATTGCTGCACAGTCGAAAAATGATTTTATAAGTCCCAACGAAAATCTGATTGCAGAAAATATACTGCCTATTCCAAAAAGCCTTAACCAGGTTATTAAGAAGTATTCAGAAAGCAGAAATGCAGGAATTGCAGGCATTCATCCCAATGGAAAAGAGATCATTGCCACAACCCGTTTTGCTTCTACCAACCAGCTTCATAAGATTTCGTTTCCGATGGGAGCCAGAAAACAGATTACCTTCTTTGATGAACCTGTGAGTACAGCATCCTACGAACCCGTAAAAGGAGAATATCTGATCTATGGAAAAGATACAGGAGGAAATGAATTCGGACAGCTTTTTAAGCTCGATCTGAAAACTCTGGAATCCCAACTTCTTACCGATGGCGGAAGATCCCAGAACGGTGGAATTACCTGGAAAAAAGACGGATCAGGATTTTATTTTTCATCCACCAAAAGGAATGGCGGCGACAGGGATATTTATTACATGGATCCCTTAAAACCAGAGGATACTCAACTCGTACTGGAAGTGAAAGGTGGCGGCTGGGGAATTTCTGACCTTTCTGAAGACGGCAAAAAGCTCCTGATCTCAGAATATGTTTCTGCCAATGATTCTTACCTGTATATCTATGATCTGGAAACGAAAAAACTGGAACCAATTACTGACAGAAAGGAAAAAGGGGTAGTACAGGGCGGAGCTTCTTTCAGCAAAAACCCTGATGAAATTTTCTATGTTACAGACCGTAACAATGAATTCAGCAGGCTGGCTGTCTTAAATTTAAAAACCAAAAAAACAGACTATCTTACTTCTTCTATTCCGTGGAATGTGGAAGATTATGATCTTTCGGAAGATCAGTCCAGATTGGCATTTGTAACAAATGAGAGCGGAATTAATAAGCTGTATATTATGGATACCGCGACCAAAAAATATACACA
This sequence comes from Chryseobacterium shigense, assembly GCF_014207845.1. Lineage (NCBI taxonomy): Bacteria > Pseudomonadati > Bacteroidota > Flavobacteriia > Flavobacteriales > Weeksellaceae > Chryseobacterium > Chryseobacterium shigense. Next base: position 1,701,004 of record NZ_JACHLC010000001.1, on the reverse strand, counting down.
GGTAAGCCAGATTCCAATTGGGCTGATTGGTGGCGTAAAGTTTTCCAACGATGGAAAATCTCTCTACTTTTCAAGATCTGCCGCAGATTCAGGATCAGATATCTACAAAATGGATATGGCCAGCCAGAGCATAGAAAGATGGACGGAAAGCGAGCAGGGTGAAATGCAGCCTGCCGATATGTCGGTTCCCAAACTGATAGAATGGAAGAGCTTTGACAATCTGAAAATCTCCGGATTTTATTACCCTGCAGCATCGAAATTTACAGGAAAAAGACCGGTGATTATTAACATTCACGGTGGTCCGGAAGGTCAGTCTATGGCTTCTTCTTTGGGCTCTTCCAATTATTTCACCAATGAAATGGGAGTTGCCATGATCTATCCTAATGTAAGAGGTTCATCCGGTTTCGGGAAAACATTCATTGCTGCGGATAACTGGGATCTGAGAATGAATTCCGTGAAAGATATAGGAGCACTGTTGGACTGGATCGCCAAACAGCCTGAACTGGACAAAGACAGGATTATGATCATGGGAGGAAGCTACGGCGGTTTTATGACGCTGGCAACCGCTTACGAATATGCCGATAAGATCAGGTGTTCCGTAGATATTGTCGGAATTTCTGATTTTAATACCTTTCTTAAAAATACCGAAGAATACCGCAGAGATTTAAGGAGAGTAGAGTACGGCGACGAAAGAATTCCCAAAATGGCAGCATTTTTCACCAAAATTGCCCCTCTGAACAATATCGATAAAATTAAAAAACCAATGTTTATCATCCAAGGAACCAATGACCCGAGAGTCCCCGTAACTGAGGCTGTTCAGATGAGGGACAAACTGAAAGCTCAGGGAAAAACAGTTTGGTACCTGGAAGCTAAAAATGAAGGCCACGGATTCAGAAAAAAAGAAAATGTAGATTTTCAGAGGCTTGCCGTTATCAGATTTATGCAGGAATATCTGTTAAAATAATTTTTAACATAATATTTATATAATTTAAACTTAATTTCTCGCCCTGTTTTCTTACATTTATTCTATGAATTTTGAGAGAACAGGGCTGGTTTTGTCAGGAGGCGGTACCAAAGGGATTGCCCATGCAGGAGTTTTAAAATTCTTGAACGAAAAAAATATAGAAGTTGATGTACTGTCATGCTGCAGTGCCGGGTCTATTGTGGGATGTCTTCATGCTGTAGGAAAAACGCCGGATGAAATCCTGGAATTCTTCAATTCGGTTTATTTTTTCAACTGGAAACATTTTACTTTCAATCAGCCGGGACTGGTTTCTTCCATAATTTTCAGGAACTATCTTAAGCCTATTTTTCACGACATGAAACTGGGAGATTTGGAAAAAGAGGTGAAAATTGTTGCAACAGAGCTGGTTTCCGGAACCCAGAAAATTTTTGATGAAAATTTTAAAGTCATGGATGCCATCATTGCTTCATGTTCCATTCCGGGGGTTACAACACCTTACATTATTGGTGAGGAAATGTACTGTGACGGAGGTGTGCTGAATAATTTTCCGGCAGATATCATCAGGGATGAATGCGATAAACTTATAGGAGTTTTTGTTTCTCCGCCTCATGATATTGATATTAAAGATTTAAAATCGATCAAAGCTATTGTTTCCCGGTCTTACGACCTTCTTTCCTACAGGATAGAGAAGGGAAAATTCGATTACTGCGATTGGTTTATCACTTCCCAGAAACTCTCTTCATATGGTACTTTCGAAAGGAGAAAAGACCGCTTGGAAGAAATTTTCAATGTCGGCTATAAAGCTGCAGAAGAAAGCTATGAAACAAGCCGTTTCAGTACTCAATTGAGGCAGTCCGGGACATAATAATCACAATAAACAGCTGATTTTTTCTCGCTTTATCAGATCAGCTTGCTGATTCTCTCTCAGCTCCCTTAAATAGAACAGGAAAATATTATAACCTTTGCGTTAAAAAACATTTGAAAAGGTTACAGAAAAATCCCACAGATTATACAAATTCCACATATAAGAATTTTATAAAATGCAGGATTATAGGTTTTTATTTTTGAGTGTAATTGAAACCCTTATACTGATTTATTTTACTGCTTCACTACAACTCCGTCCTGACGTACAATTTCATTATTATTTTCATCATTCACGGTTAATGTATAAGGAGCTTTGGTCGCTGAATCGGTAAGATAATTTCTCCATACCTGGTAATTATGCCCTTTATTCACAAAGTTGAAATAGTAATTTCCTCCGGAACCGTCCGGGATAAGTTCACCATCACTGATAATCATACTTGGTTTTGATGTGATTTTGGCATTGGCAGACCACGACTGGTAAAGGTATTTCCCATTGGGCTGTTTATCAATCCTGATTTTGAATTTTTTTGTTTTAATGATAACTGTTTTAGGAACCTTCTGGAAAGGCTGTGTATCATTGGAAACAGTGATAATGTTCACTAAAGCAGGTTTTCCGGTTGCATGCACTGAAGAAAATAAAGCCACACTAAAGGCTCCCAGTAAAATCTTTTTGATCATGATTTATAGGTTATTGGTTAGGCTTAAACCCAATCAAATATGAAGCCATGCTGTTATCCGGAGCTAGCTTGAATTAAGAAACAGCCGTATAGCTTGCAAAAGCTTCTTCCAGGCTGTCGAATCTGCCTTTAAACTCTTCGATAGGGCAGTCCTGGAGAATATTACCTTTATGAATAAGAATCACACGGGAACACAATGCTTCCACTTCCTGCATAATGTGTGTAGATAAAAGTACTGTTTTCTGCTGGCCAATTTCTTTCACTACGTTCCTGATCTCAATGATCTGATTGGGGTCCAGGCCGTTGGTAGGTTCATCCAGAATTAACAGATCAGGTTGATGAATAATGGCCTGTGCAAGCCCGACCCTTTGTTTGTATCCTTTAGATAGCTGGCCGATCTTCTTTGATTTTTCAGGAGTAATTCCCACCAATTCGATCACTTCATCTACTCTGGCTGAAGAAATTTTATGGATATTTGCCACAAACTGAAGATATTCTTTAACGTACATTTCCAGATATAACGGATTGTTTTCAGGAAGAAAACCTATTTTTTTCTTGCTTTCGGTCTCGTTTTCGGAAATATTCATTCCGTTGAAGATAATTTCGCCCTGATCAATTTTCAGCGCCCCGACAATGGATTTCATCAGTGTGGATTTTCCGGCTCCGTTAGGACCCAGAAGACCAATGATCTCATTTTTATCAATAGAAATATTGATGTTATCCAGTGCAGTCTGTTCCCCGAATTTTTTAGTCAAGTTGATTATCTGAAGCGGCATAATAGTAATGTCTTTCTGCAAAAATAAAAATAAAAAAACTCATTCGGATGAATGAGTTGAGTAATATTGAAAAATAATATGATTATTTCTTTGATTTTTTGTTGCCTGAAGCCGGTACCGCAGTAGAAGCCTGGTTTGAAACAGGTTTTGCACCGTTGTTGCCCGGTTTTTCATACATGGCAGATTTGCCATTGGCTTTTCCAAATATCTTCTCTATCTGTTTTCTGTTCAGGAACTGAGATTTTCCAACGTACTTGCGGTTTTTATTGATGTACTGGATGAACTGCATGGTTGGCTGCCCGTAGTTTTTCTCGTAATGAAGCTCAATGATATCATTAGGAAGCTCCAGGATAACGTTTTCGTCCGGAACGGAAATAAAACCGTCCATAATCAGTTTATACAGCCCGGAAACGTCACCGTCTACGTTCTGGAACGAAAAAGATCTGATGGTATTCAGGTTACTGGTATTAAGATCCTGATAGTTGATGGTGAATTTATTTTCTTTTTTATATAAACCTACGGAATTATCCTTGCCGATTTCCACCAAGCTTTCATTTTTCAGCACCTTAATCTGTGAGAAAACTGAAATACCGAACATACATGTAATGAGTAGAATTATTTTTCTCATGTGGAGGGATTTTAATGTTTTATAAATTTGTGTCTTACAATTACTGATAAAAAGTTTTTTAAACAATCTTATTAGCTGAAGCAAAAGTAATACTTTTTTTTAATATCCATAATGGGTGATCTGCTGATATTATGTATGTTGCTGTATTTGAGGCTGTTTTATAGAGCTTTATTTTTAGGCACTTGTAAATTCATGCGTTCGGTTTCGGGCAATGATCAATTAGTTTAACAGATATTTCCACTATTATAAATTATTAATTTACAAATCATAAATGTTTTTGATTGAAAATTGTATCAGGGAACTCCTTACCGGGAGAAATTTAAAACAGAGAAATAATAGCTTTAATTTCCAATATATTTTGACAGAATTAAGGGGTATGTATTAACTTTGTAACATTTATCAAAAATGTTTTAAAAACTTTCTGCATAATCTATTGTGCAAAACAAGTTCCCATATTAAATATGAAAAGATATTTTACTTATATATTGCTTCTTGGATTTTCTTTGTTGGGCCAGAATAAAATGGCCGGGCAATCCACCTATGCTCAGGAATGGAAACTATCCGAGCAGAAGAACGAAGCTCTTGCCTTTGATGCAGATACACAATTATCCGATGCGGAAATGGCGCTGGATAAAAAATTATTCCAGCTTAGAAAACAAATCCTTACCGAAGCGGAAACACAAAAGATATCCCTGTTCAACAGTTCTTTTAATGAATTAAAACCTCTCATTGAAACCAGCAGGTTATTTAAAATCATCCAGACGATGCCGAAAGGAGGTTTGCTGCACAGCCACAGCGGAGGTTTGGCAGATGTAAAATGGGTGATTTCTACGGCAATAAAATATAAGGAATGCTATGTTTACGACCAGAAGGATAATGACCAATATATTTACGGGCAGCTGGCCTTTTTTGCAAAGGAAAATGTTCCGGCAGGATTTGTGAGCCTGGATAAGAAACTGGCTTCAGATGCCGGATTTGAAAAACAACTGCAGGATCTTCTTACCTTAAAACGGGATAAGCTCTGTACCTATACGGATTACTGGGTTGAGTTTGAGAAGCGTTTCAAGCGCATCAATCTTCTGCTGCCTTACCGCCCTTTCTTTAAAGAATATTATCTGAAGGGTTTTCAGGATCTGGCTAAAGATCATGTACAGCATTTGGAGATCAGGTTTATATTTGATGAGCTTTACGATTTTCAGCATGGAAAATATCCTTTAAAAACTTCAATTACCGATCTGCAGGACGTTCTTAAGGAAATCCGTCAAACGAATCCGGAATTCAGTTTGAAACTGATTTATTCCAGCTTTAAATTTCTGGACCCGGAAAGTGTTGAAAAGCAACTTGAAACGGCCTTTGAGCTCAAAAAACAATTCCCGGACATGATTTCAGGTTTTGATCTTGTGGCGGATGAGGCTGCCGGAAACAGTATTTATTCCTTTCAGAAAGACTGGATGAAGCTGAATGAGCTTTCTAAAAAATACGGGGTAGAAATGCCGCTTTTCCTTCATGCGGGCGAAAGCAATTCTGTTTTCAATAAAAATATCGTGGATATTTCCTTGCTGAATAACCAGCGGATAGGGCACGGCCTGAACCTGATCTATTTTCCGGCCACCATGGAAGAGGTTAAGAAGCAGAACAAGCTGGTAGAGGTAAGCCCCATCAGTAATCAGGTCCTGGGCTATGTAAGTGATCTGAGGAACCATCCTGCAAGGGTTTTACTGAGCAACGGCGTGCAGTGTTCCATTAACAGTGATGATCCGTCTGTGTACGGCTATGAAGGCCTCAGCTATGATTTCTGGGTAGCTTTTATGTATTGGGAGCTGGATGTGAAAGCGCTTAAAAAGCTTGTCTTTAACTCTGTTAATTATTCTTCTCTGAATAAGGACCAGAAAAAGCAAGCCATTGTGTATCTGGATAAGCAGTGGAATGATTTTGTTGAAAAGGGAAATGGGAGTTTGAAATAAATGCCTGTATGAGGGTAATGTAAGTTTTATGTAAAGGAAACTGCACTGATATTCTTATCAAGGTTTATGATTTTCAATATTTTATTTGAATTAAAAGCTTATTCTACCAATTATTACTTTACATTAACTATTTTTCAGGAGCATAAAAAACTAAAAATTATGAAAAAAACTCTATTCACCTGTTTTCTTTTACTGAACCTCTCCATTTTAAATGCACAGACTATAGAATCGGGAAACAGGAGTACAACAGGCTACATCAAAACGGATGGAACCATTGAGAACAGCAGCCGTTCCACAGTAGGGTACATCAGGTCCGACGGAACGATTGAGGATAAAAGCCGGTCCACCATCGGTTACATTAAAAGTGATGGCACTATAGAGAATAAAAGCCGTTCTACTGTGGGTTACGTTAAGAAGGATGGTACGATAGAAAACAGCAGCCGTTCCACCATTGGTTACATCAAAGACGATGGAACTGTAGAAAACAGCAGCCGTAGTACTATTGGCTATGCGAAAGGCATCAGAAAAGAGTGGGCGGCGGTAGTGTATTTCTTTTTTAAACTGGACTGATCGTTTGTATTGTGAAGCAGGTTTTTTCAGATCCTGTTTTGTTGTGGCCTGTCCGGAACAGATACTCAAAAAATGAGGAGACTTTCCCAATTAATAATATTCAAATTCTCTTTCTATTTTTTGCTGCAGGGCTCCATGGTCATCTGTCAGCTCTTCATAAACGGGATTTTCATGCTGGTCTAGCTTTACATTTTGATAAATAAGCTTAGATTTTTTTTGCTTCACGGCATCTTCAAGAAGCGTTTCTTTTTTAGGGGTATAGGTATAAAAAATGGTGCTGTTAACTGGCGTTTCAAAAAAATTCCCGGTTTCTTCTGTTTTGATAAGACGGTTGTTTTTGTCGAAATAAAATAACTTGGTCAATGATATACTGCGAAAAGGATTTTCTGAAACTCTTTTGTACAGGGAATCAGAAATTTTTTCAAAATAGCCGGTTGTTTCTGTTTTCTTATTTCCGGGATTGAAGGCTTCGAAATAGCGTTTGGCTTTGTCCTTTGAATTGTAGTTAATCACCTTATTGATCGATCTTTTATGAGAAGGCTCGCTTTCTGCATTATAATATTCTATTTTCGTGAGAAAACCTTCTTTGTCGAAATAAGAAATACTTTTGTAAATGTTGTCCGGTAAAAAGGTAATGACCTCTGTGATCTTTTTGGGATGGCCGGAATAATTAGAAAATTTCAGGTCATTAATAACTGAATTTTCCTGACTGCTTACAAGCGTATATAACAGAATAAACAGATAGCTAAGTTTTGTTTTCATAGGGTAAGCGTTATAGTGCTTTTCAATATCCGTTAACTTTCAAATATAAGCAACTCTCCCTGATAATAGTAGTTTTTTGCTAATTGTTTGTTATAATACTGTTTTGCTGCTGCTCAGAATAAAATCTCCTGAATCATGAAACTTCAAAAGGCAGATATTAAGCACTACTACGGAAACCCGTATTTTATAGTTCAGGACGTGATATATTTTTGCAGAAATAAATATTATCTATAATGAAAAAAATAATTTTACTACTGATTGTTGGTCTTACTGTATTTTCCTGTGAAGGCTCTGGTAATTCGGAGGACGGTTCAGGCGGTTCAGAATACTGCTCATACAACGGACATACTTTGCATGTAGGCGAAAAAGGAGGCTGTTATTATATCAATTCTTCAGGTGACAAAGTGTATGTAGATAAAAGTTACTGCAAAAATTGCTACTAAAAATAACGCTCATGTTTAAGGTGAGGTTTTATAGTTTTTGGTTCAATCCTCGGTTTCCGGGGATTTTTTGTGTTGCAATAATGTGGATGTCATTAAATGGCTGATGGATCAGGAACAGTTAATGATTTTCAATGTTTTTTTTGGTTAATCATCTTATCAGATAGGTCCGTACCCAGATCATAACCCTCTTCAGGGAATCTGACAGGGGCCGGTATGTCTTCAATAAAGGCCTGAAGCCCGTTTTATAAGCCTCCGGACACCGTTTTGTAAGTGGTTTTACCCCCTTGGGTAAGGGGGGGGCGGGCGTTCCTTAAAGGGTACCGGCAGTTTGATAAGTCCTTCCGGAGGGTTGTGGAAATGCCCGGAGACGCTTTGAAAGAGCCTACAGATCCTGTATGGGGTTTTTTGTGAATTTCCGGGATGTTTTTTCAGGCTGCAATTACCGGAAAAGTTTTAAAAAAATTAGCGGAGAAGAAGATAAATTCCGACACCAATTGAAGCATAAGCGACAACCGTAATAATATCCGCTATGGGTTGCGAAAAACGTTTTTCCGCAATTCTCTCAGCATTGATCTGGTTTTTATGGAATTTCAGGATTTTTTTAGGATTGTGAACCGGGTGTACCACAAGGCTGTCGCTTTCCCACTTGTCTACTATTACTTTATAGCTTCTGCCGTCAACGTCTATTTTAACGTTTTTACCGGAGGCAAGTTTCTCCTGAATATTAACCGGGGCTGGCGCTTGCTGTGGGCCCAAAGATTCAGCTGCTGCATTTTTCATTGATGCAGCCGTATTATTAGCCTGAGCTGCATTCTTTTTAGAGTCCTGCTTATTGTCGGCAGCCGGATCTGCCGGCTTTTTTACCTGATACGTATAGCAACTGGTAAGGGAACATAATATAATAATGAAATAAAGATTCTTTCGCATGAGCCAAATTTAAGAATTAAACGGAATATTTGGGAGTTTGTTTTGAAAGATGGTGATTTTTTAGAAATCACTGCTGTAATGTCTTCTTGGTTTAAGTTCATAAATAAACAAATCTTTAAAAAAAAATATCTGAAATAAAGAGGTTTTGAAGAACGAAAGTATTTTGATTTTATAAAAAAGATATTTTTATGGAGGAGACATTATTTGTATTTTTGTCTGCTTTAATAATTAATTTTTTAAAATTTAATGAGGGATTTTACGCATATAGAATTATTTGCAGGTTGTGGAGGAATGAACTTAGGGCTCGAAAGAGCAGGATATAACTTACTCTTTGCAAATGAAATATCGCCAATGGCAAGTGAAACATTTGCTTATAATTTTTTTGATGAAAACTTATTACAATTAGCAAATGAAAAATTAAGTCCTAAAAATACGCTATGGATTGCGAGTGAATATACTTCGGAAAATTTGAAGGATAGATTGCGAGAAAATCCTTTTGATGGTAAAAAAATATATTCTGATTTAACCGAAGATACTGATGTAAATGGTAAACTTTTAGTTGGTGATATAGATAGGTTGCATAGCTTTTTACTCAAAAATAATAAATATGCAGAATTAAGACAAATGGATATTGATCTAGTATCTGGTGGCCCCCCTTGTCAAAGCTTTAGCCTTGCTGGTAAAAGAGAGAAAAATAATGCAAAAAATCTATTACCACTATCCTTTGCTAAATTTGCAGGATCTGTACAGCCAAAAGTTGTTTTATTAGAAAATGTTAAAGGAATAACAGCTCCATTTTTAGAAAATGGTGAAAAATATTTTGCATGGCTAGAGGTGTCTAAAGCATTTGCATTAGAAGGGTATTTTCCTATATGTATGATGATTAATTCGAAGTATTTTGGTGTTCCTCAAAATAGGCCAAGATTTATTTTAATGGCTTACAGAAAAGATATCTTTTTGAAATTGAAAAAAAAGATTAAAAATCAACAAAGTGAAGATATAATAGAGAATACCTTATCTTTTTACAACAAAGTAATAGACAATAAAAAATCACTCGATAATGTAATGATTTCCGATCTTAACTACTATGATATTGAAAGTGATTCCATATTTTTTAATGATATTCTTTTACCGAAGCCGTTAACAATGAAACAAAATTTTGTAACAGTTGCTAGTGCGATTGATGATCTTTCGAAAAAAGGAGTAGGTAATTCTATTTATATATCTAATGTAAATAATATGTTTAAGAGTACAAAAATCTTGAATAAAGCACTTAACTTTGAATTGAGAACGCATAATATTATTACACAAGCAAGGTTTAGATTCTATCAAATCTTAGAAGAATTGCCACACAACTATAAAAAAGAATTAAATAGTTTATTGACGGAGAAAGAAAGTACTTTGATAATAAATGAAGTATTTGACCAAATCAAAAAATATAAATTTATTATTCCTGATAAAGAATTGCAAAATATAAGTGATCGTAAATTAAGAAGTTCTAGTGAACTTATTAATTTAATTACTCTTCTAAAAACGAAGAAACATAGCCAAAGATCGCTTAATAGAAATCAACCTGCACCAGCTCAACTCACAATTCCTGATGATATTTGTCACTATGATTTTAATTCACCAAGAGTGCTAACAGTAAGAGAGATGGCGCGTATCCAGTCTTTTCCAGATTGGTTTGAATTTAGATCTAAAGTTACAACAGGTGGAAAGATGCGCAAATATGAAACTCCACAATATACACAAGTGGGAAATGCAGTTCCTCCAATCCTAAGTATGACATTGGGAAAATTAGTTAAAAATTTATTAAATAAAATTGAGGAGTAATTATTACTCCTCAATTTTATTTAATAAAGATGAAAATAAGAATATTCTTCATTGCTATCGTTCAATGCCTGAATTTTTAAATTGATACAGCCTCTGGCACCTATACCTCTAAAGGCAGATTGGAAATTATTATTAAATATTTCTTTTATTGATCGACATATATTTTGTGAGGTTGGTTTTCCCCAATAATTACCTCCACTTAAATTGTATACTCGTTGTACTGCTACACTACCACTAGTATAATTAGAGCGTTGATTTGTGGGAACTGTCACAAATGAATATGTAAATTTGTGACAATTTTGTATACTATAATTATTTCTACCAATAGTAATATTTCTACCTGTAAAGCCTCCAGAGGAATAAATCATATCCCAGAGCATTGGTATTTGAGCATTATCATTCCAATTAGTTTTGCATTGAATTATTCCAATTTCAAATAAGTTGAAATCTCGCTCTATAAGACTATCCAGTACGTTGATATTTAAGGAATTGTCTACCGCTAAAAAGTCATTGAATATACTACCTCTATTAAGCGATACCTCTTCAATGTTATTATTGTAATCAGGTGAGTCGGGGAAAATAAGAACGGTAATGTCTGATTCAGTATTACAAGGGAAATTACTGTAATTAACCGTGATAGAATCCTGTATATGTTTTGGAATTAAGCTCATCCTTCTAATTGCAACAGCTCTACTGTTTATCATACATAAATTCAAATACCAACATACTAGAGCCTCCCATGCCGTACCACCTCCGGAAAGACTACCTTGATCTCTTCCACCTTGGCCAGTCATCTTGAATATTTCTGAAAGAGTATCTCCCAAATTCAATATGTCAGTGGCGCTATAGTTTTCTCCTAACTTTCTGTCAATTTCGGGTTTCCAAATTGTCCAACATGTACGAAATGTTGGTATATTAAAAATATCATCAATAGATTTCTTTCTATAATATTCTGGTAGATTCATTTAATCTAATTTATTTGATAGTTTTATATATTTTTTCATATCAAAATTAAAGAGCTCTTGTATTGTAACATTAAGTTCTTTGCTGATTATGAGTAGAGTATCGTATCGAGGATTAGTATTGCCTCTTTCTAATTCTCCTATTGTCTTTTTTGCATGTCCGGTTCTTAAGCCTAACTCTTCTTGTGAAATAGGTTTATTTGTCTCGGGGTTTATAACTTTTTTTCTTAATTCAGAAATTCTATAACCAAGAGCTTTTTTACAATTATGAAGTTCAATTTCATTCATTAACTGTAAAATTCTAGGTTTGAAGTTAAAATTTAGGATACTTATATGTATCCTTTTGATTTTTTTATTATATTTGCAAAATAGGTTACAGTAAATGTAACTTTGCGATACTTCAAAGAATATTAGAAGCTATTGCTTGGAATCTCGGTTTGAAAACTGGTACTTTTTAGCATACGAGAGGATAAGTAATGAAGCTCACGACCTAGGCGTGGGCTCTCTTATCTGTATGCAGGTATACCAGTGCCCCAAACCGGATATTGTAGAGTCCCATGCCGTTTTATTTTCATGCTGTTCTGTTTTTCTACAATTATCTTTTTCTAAGCCTGCTTTTACCACATAAAGTATCATGATATGGTACAATGGAGTGTACAATCCATTGCGGCTTCAGGGCTTTTTACGGGAACACAAATATTATCATATTATTTTTTCTGGCCTGTACGGGAAGGAAGTTCAGGCGGGCTTCCTTCCTCACGACCAGTACAAAATAGCAGAAAATCACTTATTACAAAATACAAACTCATGAAAAACAACAGAACAGCCTTTGAAACCCGCTTTTGGGCAGGTGGCAGGAAGCGTTCCGGCTTGAAGCTGATGAAGGCCTATTTTCAGTTCAATGATCTGGCGGCCTCTAAAGAGCAGTTAAGCAGCATTATGAATTGCGCTATCAATAGAAATACATGGATAAAAGAAGATCCGTCCGTTATCTTTCAGTTTCATCAGTCTATGCGTTCGTTTGTGCGTGCAGGTTATCTTATAGCACTTACGGAAAAGAAACGGAGCATTAATACCCAGCTGGAAAATGTCTCTCCATTGCTTCTCGGCCTGCTTTCGGAGAAGGAATATCAAAATCCTCTGCTGGTCTTTAAAAAAGCATTCAAAGAATACAGCATCAGGGAATTTGATTATTTTATGTCCGGGATTGTCTATTTCTCACTGGGAGTCTACGAGAATGTGCCGGAGAAGAATATCATCAACCCATATATTCATCTTATTAAAATGCTGGATGCAGCGTACATTATTCTGGAAAGAAGAGAAAAGGAAATAAATGTAGTTAGCTAGAAAGTAAGAACAGAAATAAAATCTGCTCAATCGGCTTAATCTGCGGGATATTTTTTTTAACGCAAAGGTTTAATGGGTGATGTTATATTTTAAAGATGGCAAAGGTGGAATCAATTTCATTGATTCTTTCTAAGCCGGCGCATAACCATACAGCTTCATCTGCGACTTTGTCGCTTTCTTGGCTTCCTTATCAATAAACGGATTGAATTTTACCTTTACGTTAAAAAAACTTGTTAGTACCAATTTTGGTGCAGCTCCCAAAAAACACAAGTTGGAAAGAATTAACAATAAAAACGGCAAATATCTATGATATTTGCCGTTTCAAGTGACCTCGACAGGATTCAAACCTGTAACCTTCTGAGCCGTAATCAGATGCGCTATTCAGTTGCGCCACGAGGCCTTTATTAAAGGTTTGCAAATATAGCACTTTTTTCCTTTCTTTGAAAGATGAAACAGAGAATTTTACTTTTATTTACAGTTGCAGCGCTAATCTCCTGTAAAAGAGAACAAAAAATTTCACCCCCAAACTGGAACCAAATATCAAACCGTACACAATTTAAGGAGCATGATGGTATTTTGGAACTGAAATCGGGAAATTTCACCTATACTTTTAAAACAAATCAGACCCCGTTTAAGAAAATTGTCCTTTTAAATGCCAGTATGGCAGGATATATTTCTGAGCTTGGAGCCGAAAATCTGGTTGTTGGAGTTTCCAGCCCGGAATATATCTACTCGGAGAAGATCCAGAGCCTTTTGAAAGAAGGAAAGATTCAGAATGTAGGAAGCGAACAGAAATATGACGTAGAAAAAATCATTTCCATGAAACCGGATGCTGTTTTCACCAATTATATTGCAAGTTTCGACAATACCTACCAGCTCCTGAAAAATAACGGAATTCAGGTAGTTTTCCTTGATGAATATATGGAACAGCTTCCATTGGAAAAAACGGCTTATATCAAACTTTTCGGGGAATTCTTCGGAAAAGAGAAAGAAGCCGGGGAAAAATACAGGGAAATTGAAAAAAATTATAATAAACTGAAACAGCTGGCATTAAAAGCAAAAGACCAACCTGTAGTGCTTGCCAATGAAATGTACGGAAATGTATGGTATCTTCCGGGAGGGAAAACATCTGTGGCCAATTATATTACGGATGCCAACGCTTCCTACATCATGAAAGATAATAAAGAAGAAAAATCCCTCACCATGAGCTTTGAAGAAGTATATGCCAAATCCGGCAGTGTACGTTACTGGATAAACGCAGGAATTCACGCTTCAAAAAAAGAAATGTTGGGAACTAATCCTCTTTATGGAAAACTGGAGGTATTCAATAAAGGAAAGATCTACACCATTGCAGGAAAAGAAAGACAGAAAGCCAATGATTTTTTTGAAAGCGGAGCCATAAGGGCAGACCTTATCCTGAAAGATTACATTAAGATCTTCCATCCCGAACTGCTGCCGGAATATCAGCTTACCTATATGAAAGAACTTCAGTAACTCGAACGAATTGTTTATTTTTGTAGTCGTTTTTAGAAATTATGTGGAAAAAAATTAAGCAGGCTGTTTTTATTATTCTTGTTCTGAACGTATTTTTTATTGTTTGGGGCAGATTTTTTAATCCACCAATCACCATAACACAGATTGGAGGCCTTTTTGAGTATGGAAAGCTGCACAGGGATTATATTTCCTATGATGAAATGGGTAATAATGTTAAAAAAGCAGTAATTGCTTCCGAAGACCAGAAATTCTTTGATCATAACGGTTTCGATTATACAGCCATCGAAAAAGCAATGAAGAATAATGAAAAAGGAAGAAAAATCCGCGGTGGAAGCACTATTTCCCAGCAGACAGCCAAAAATGTTTTCCTCTGGCAGGGAAGAAGCTGGTTCAGAAAAGGACTTGAAGCTGTTTACACCTTTATTATTGAGAAAGTATGGAGCAAGGATATCATTCTTGAAAGATACCTGAATTCCATTGAAATGGGGCAGGGCGTATTTGGTGTGGAAGCTGCCGCACAGTATTATTTCGGGAAATCCTCTAAAGATCTGAGCGCTTCAGATGCCGCCTGGATTGCCGCTGTACTGCCTAATCCAAAGAAATATGATCCTAAAAACCCATCCCCGTATTTGAGAAAGAAACATAATTGGATCATGAGACAGATGAGGAATGTGAGTTTGAAATAGTATCTTTGTACCAATGAAATTTTTTAATTCCAGTACAAATTTTGAATCAGTTCTTAAAAAATATTTCTCTTTTAAGAACGAAACTATTTCTTTAGAGCCATTTGCCGAGTTTTTAGAGAGCATAAAAAGGGCAGATTTTACAGATGTCCTTAATTTTCTGAGAAGTAACCCGGATTTTGCTGAAAATTTTAAACATTACATTCATAATATTTTCAAAGGAAGACCTTTCAACCTTTCTCTTACCGAGGCCAATATCCTTTCAGAAAATGCCTTCTTTCCGGAACTGAAAAAAAGAATCCTTAATAAAATTTTACCACCCGTAGAAAATGAAAAAACGGTGTGGTACATGATTGATAATGTGAGTTTCAGACCCAAGAAAGACCTGAAATATCTTCACAATCTTCCTGAAAATGAAATTGATGAATTTTTAACTCTGCTGGGTGCTTCAGATTTTATAACCAAACCCAATGTTAAAAAAGAGCTGATCTTCTCGATGAATATTCTTTCCTGGCGTGTTACAGGAATGGCCATGGAAGTGGAAGTGGTAAGAATGGCTCCTCAGTACAGGAATCTTGATAATCCGTTCTTGGCCCTTCAGAATGAACTTGAAGTACTTACCGAAGACTTTAAAAAAGATCCGGGCCTGCAGCTGCACTCCAAAGACAGCCGTTATAAGCAGATCAAGATCTATGCAGAGCAGTGCCTTGAATTTGTCAATATCGCCTTTAAAAACTCAGCCAAATACGGGATTTCGGGAAAGATCAACCAATCGCTGCTTAAGATCCGTCAGCAGACTGAAAGAATCTATGAGATCGTACAGCTTTTGGTTATTGATAATGAACAGGATATTACCATAAAATCTAAACAGCTGGTTTTTAATATACTCAGCTACAAATCCCATAAAAATAATATTGCAGATCTGATCAACGACAGTACACGTCTAATCTCGCACCTTATTACCAACCATACTGCAGAAACCGGAACCCATTACATTACCTCTACCCGGAAAGAATACATGACAATGTTTTATAAAGCCAGCGGAGGAGGGATCATTGTTGGAGCACTTTGTGTTCTGAAAATGCTGTACGGATATATCCCGGGCAGTGATTTTTCACATGCATTTTTATATTCAATCAATTATGCGATGGGGTTTGTGATGATCTATCTGATGGGCTTTACCCTGGCCACGAAACAGCCTGCAATGACAGCGGCTACGATGACCAAAGTATTATCAGAAGAAGGAAACAGCAAACGGAATAATACCGAATTTGCCCATCTTGTATCAAAGCTGTTCAGAAGCCAGTTTATTGCATTTGTGGGGAATGTGCTTCTCTCATTTCCTATTGCGCTGGCGATTATTTATGGTTTGGATGTATTTTTTTCTCAGAATTTAGCTGTAGAAAGGTCAGATAAACTATTAAAAGACCTTGATCCTTTTAAATCCAAAGCCATACTGCATGCCAGTATTGCAGGATTCTATCTTTTTATTTCAGGAATTATTTCAGGGAATATAGGCAACAATTCCGTGTTTTACCAGATCCCGGAAAGAATTGCAAAAAACCTTTCCATCAGAAATTTTTTCGGGAAAAAGTTTGCGAAAAGTTTATCTAAATATTATGCTAAGAACTGGCCGGGAATTGTTTCCAATTTCTGGTTTGGGGTATTTTTGGGGGCAACCGCTCCGGTAGGTTTGTTTTTCGGATTGGATCTTGATATCAGGCACATTACCTTTGCTGCCGGAAACTTTGCTTTGGGGCTTTACGGAAAGGATTTTTCAGTGGATTCCTATACCTTCTGGATATCTTTCTTTACTGTCTTTTTAATTGGGTTCTTTAACTTCCTGGTAAGTTTTACATTATCTATGTTCCTGGCATTCAGATCAAGAAAAATGAACTTCGGACAGGTAAGTGAAATTTACCGTGAGATTTTCAAATATTTTGTAAAGCATCCGTTTAAGTTTTTCTTTCCGCTGCGTTCAGGTCTGGATAAAAAAGCAGATGATCTGATGAGCAGTACAATTACAAATAAATCTGAAGATCATTAATATTTTGAAGAAAGATTTTAGTGATATTTATAAGATCTAAACAATCCTTATATCACTGAATTGAGCCTCTCCGAATTTGTCCTGAAACTTTTTAAGATAAAAGCTCTTACGCATCTGGAAATCATGTTTTAATATAGGAGAATCAATCCTAATGATAATGCACTTGTCTTCAATATTAACGCTTCTGATCTCACTGAAAAGACTTTCATCCAGATAGTCTTCAAGGAAATCCTTAATTTCAAAAGCAATCAGCTTATGCTCAAAACCATGTATCCTTGCAAAAGATTTTACAAGCTCTGAGGATTGAAATTCACGTTTTTTATTCTTCTTCATGGGTTCAGGTTACAGGTTTGTATTATCAAACATCAAAAATGATGCTTTCCTCATTGATTTTCTTCACTACACTTTCCGTACGCTCCCTGTGCGTATCCGTAATGAAAATCTGTCCGAAACTTTCCTGATTAACCAGCTCAATCAATTGCGAAACCCGCGTATCATCGAGCTTATCAAAAATGTCGTCGAGAAGAAGGATGGGAGTTTTCTTGGTCAATTCTTTCACAAGACTCATCTGAGCCAGTTTTAAGGAAATCAGGAAAGATTTCTGCTGTCCCTGAGAACCTGTCTTTTTAATCAGCACATGATCCATTTCAAATAGCAGATCATCTTTGTGAATTCCCTTTGAAGTATACGTCAGCATCCGGTCTCTTTCAAGACTTTCTGTTAAGAGCTGTTGAAAATTTCTGTCAGGCTGAGCGGAGTCGAAGCCTGCAATTAAATCAGATTGATAATGAACCGAAACCATCTCTTTCCCTCCGGAAATGATCCTGTAGAAATTCTGAACAATTGGACCCAGTTTCTCAACAAAATTTCTTCTTTTCTCAAAAATCCTCGTTCCGAATTTTGTGATGGGAGCATCATAGATTTCCAGAGAATCTTTATCCCAGGTTCTGTTTTTGGCAAAATATTTCAACAGGGCATTTCTTTGCTGCACTGTTTTCTGATATTGTATCAGATCAAAAAGGTACTCCGAATCCGTTTGAGAGATCATTGAATCCAGAAACTTTCTGCGGCTTTCCCCGGAATCTGAAATCAGGTTAGAGTCATACGGTGAGATCATTACACTTGGCAGATATCCGATATGGTCTGCAAGCCTGTCATAGCTTTTATCATTCTTTTTGATGATCTTTTTGGCTTCTTTGGGCTGGGAGATTTTGATGGTATCTTCACGGTCCTCATTTAAAATCTCAGCGTCAATGGTGAAAAAATCTTCCTCTCTTTTGATATTGTTGAAATCTGTATTGCCCAAAAAACTTTTCCCTACGGATAAATAATGCAGTGCATCCAGGATATTCGTCTTTCCGGCACCGTTGTTTCCCACAAAACAATTGATCTGGGGAGAGAACTCAAATTTCTTCTCCGAATGGTTTTTGAAATTGTAAAGGGAAAGCTTCTTGATAATCATTCGTCAAAAATACTCCATTATTAGTAAAAATAAAAAGGGAAGTGCAGAGCAGGTTTCTATCCAGAATGAAAAATAAGTGTCATCTCTTTTATTTTCAGAGAAATAGATAAATATAAACGTAATAATTCCCGATAAAAAAAATGCGATACCATAAGCAGGTTTAAGATAAAAAGCAGCAATCAGCATACTGATGAAAACAAGCAGATAGGCAATATATTTTGTATTCTGTACACCTATCAACTTAGGAAAAGTCTGTACCGTATCACTTTCCATGTCCCGGATATCAAAGGGTAAAACCAGTGCCGTTATAAAAAAGAAACTGATAAAAAATATCGGAAAGCTGAATTCCGGAAGCGTAAGCCAGCTGTTGACCAACGCCCAGACCAGCCCAACGTAGAATATCTTCAGTAATGGGATTTTCCTGATATAGACGTCCAGGAAAAAACTGTTGTAAAGCAGTCCCAAAACCACAATGACAAACCATTTCAAAAGTCTTATTTCATTATGATTGTGAATGATCAGGAAAGCACAGATAATGCCTGCTATTGCATTCAGAACCAGTATTTTCAAAAAGTGCCTGGTATATTGGTACTTGGTGTAAAGATAACCGCTGAAATAAGTAATGAAAATTAAGAGCACAGTAGGGAAACGGAATGTGTTTTGCTCTTTCATGAAAAATACCGCAAATAAAGTTCCCATAACAGAGACATAAATTTGACTGTCAATAACAGTTTTTTTCAGTATTTTTAAGAAATTCATTTATCAAAAATAACATATATGAAAAGATTTTCCAAGATTTTTATGCTTTTGCTTCTAATGCTGAGCTTTTCCGTTGTTTCGGCACAGAAATACTACGACGATCAGTGGAAAAAAATAATAGAAAACAGCGCAAAAGGTGCTTACAAATCTAATCTTCCTATCATTTTAGACATACAAAACCATGCGATGAAAGAAAACAATGCCATCCAGCTCATCCGTTCCCTGAAAGCAGAATTCAGTGTTGTAAACCAGACAGTGGATGATGACCAGAATGATTCTGCCTCCCAATTTTTTAAGAAGCTTCAGGAAGCGGATACCAGGCTTAAAGGAGAAGAGAAACTCGTATATAAAGTTCTCTTAAATGAATTTTTTATGGATTACTATAACCAGAATTCATGGGAAATAGAAAGCAGAACCAATATCAATTCACAGGATATTTCCCAGATTGAAACCTGGAGTAAACTGGATTTTAAAAACTATCTGAAGAAAAATTATCAGGAACTTGATCAGCAGAAACAGGAAATGAAGAAAACCTCCCTGCTGAAATACAAAACTATTTTTACAGACATAAAAGATATTGCTTATTTCCCAACCGTATATGAGTGGTATGCTGTAAAAAAGATCAGTTACCTTTCCGCAAATGGGCTTTTTACCAAAAATGAACTGACGGAGAACGGAACCCAGATTAATACTGTTTTTGACGAACTTATTGCCCAGAACACCGGAAACCCTAAGCTTTATTTCATGAAAGAAAAGCTGACGGAAAACTGTAATTACAACCAGTGTAAAGATAAACTTGAACAGCTTCAAAACCTTTTGAAATCTGATACGGAAGGAGATTACAAAGTCATTATCATGGAAGATATCATGAATGAATTTGTGGATAAAAAGAAGGAGAAAGAAGCTTTGGCCATTGCAGATCAGGCTAAGAAACAATACCCTAAATCTCCTTTCCTTGAAAATATAAAAAACAAAGAAAATCAGATTACCAATCCTTTTCTTACCATTAAATATGAGCAGCAGACTCAGAGTAATCTGCCGATCCATTTTGTGGCAGATCATAAGAACGTAACAGAATTTTCCCTGAATATTTATGAAGTAAAAGAAGATTTCACTTCACTGATGCAATATGTGCAGAATTCCTACAACAATACTTTTGGAAAAATTAAAAAAAATCTCGTAAGAAAAGAAACTTTCCAGCTTGGAGATTCCAAAGATTACCAGGTTCATAAAACCTCATTGGAGATCAAGCCTCTTCCTTCAGGAGTTTATGTTGTTGAATATTCCGTTGCAGGATCAGAAGCAAAAGACAGTGATGTCAGACAGAACTTCTATTTTCTGGTTTCCGGAAACAGGATCATCTACCAGACAAAAACAGACAGAAACCAGCTTTCCAATGTACTGAAGCTCGTTAACAGTGAAAACGGGAATCCAACAGCCAATGAAGGTCTTACTTTCTATGAATTTGTTGCCAATAAAACTTTAAACAAAATTGATGGCAAAACCGATGCAAATGGCGTTTTCAAATTCCCATCCACGAACAGCAAAGAATATTACAGAACTTTTCTGATCCGCCAGCCGAAAACCAATGATTTCCAGATCATGCAGGTGTACGGAAACAGCGGAAATGCAGAAAACTACAACCCGAATAAACAAACCCGTACGCTGGCACAGATCTTTACGGACAGAGCCATCTACAGGCCGGGACAGACTGTGTATTTCAAAGTTATCAATACAAAAATTGATAAAGAAACCGAAGGTGTAATTTCGGGCTTAAAGCAAAAAATCACACTTCTTGATGCCAACAGCCAGGAGGTTTCTTCACAGAATTTTTCAACAAATGAATTCGGTTCTTACCACGGAAGCTTCATCCTTCCGAAAGGCCAGCTGAACGGAGTTTTCTATTTAAAAACCGATGAAGGAACTGAAGGCGGATATAAAGACATCAGGGTTGAAGAATATAAAAGACCAAAATTTGAAGTCACTTTCGATCCTGTAAAAGAGGAATACAAATATGGGCAGACTATAGAACTGAAAGGAAAAGCAATGATGTTCTCCGGAGTAGCTCTGAGCAATACAACCGTAAGTTATGAGATCAAAAAACATAACATCAGATGGAGATATTTCTGGTGGTATCCTCATGATAATGATAACGAAAATTCCATTCTTGGCGAGGTTAAAACCAATGAAAAAGGAGAATTCACAATCCGTCTTGATCTTAAAAAAGATGAAAAGCTGGAAGGAATCCAGATTGATAATTATGAAGTCAATGCTTCGGTAACAGATATTAACGGAGAAACACAGTCTGCCGACACTCAATTGAAAGTAGCTTCGGTTTCTCATTACATTAAAGCTGATGGAATCAAGAATACATTCAGTGATGAAAATGTAAAACTGAAAGTAGAAACTCTAAATTATAACGAACAGGATCTTAAAAAATCATATAAGGTAAAACTGTCTAAACTGTCCGTACCCAACAGGATTTTCAGGGATAATTTTGCACAGGAAGTTCAGAATCTTCCAAAGTATTCCAAAGAAGAATTTATCAGCAAATTTCCACATGATCTGTTTGATAAAAATGATGAGGTTAAAAACTGGAAAGCAGAAAAAGTAATTTCTGAAAAACTTCAGCAGCCGGCAACAGAATTAGATCTTGGAAAACTGGACGCAGGAGATTACCAGCTTGAACTCTATAATATTGAAGGGAAAGATACCATAAAATCTTCCCAGAACTTCAGCATCTGGGATAAAGGATCGTTAAAACCTTCACAAAAAACGTTCTTAACGGTTGTTGAACCGAAGAATGAATTTTCAAGAGGAGAAAAGGCTAAAGTATATGTATACTCGGCAATTCCGGATGCTGTTGTGAATGTATTTGTTCAGGATGGCTCAGGAAAAACAGTTTCAGAAGTACATCAGCTGAAAAAAGGAGTGTTGGAATATACCGCAGATATCCCGAAAGATAAAAGTGTGGCGGCATTGAATATCCAGTTCCAGGTTGCAGCATTTAATGATGTACAGACGCAGTCCGTAACTTTAAAAATAAAAGATACAGAACAGCCTTTAAAAATAGAAACCGTTACCTTCAGAGATAAGCTGGAACCGAATTCAAAAGAAAAATGGACGGTAAAAGTTTCAGGAAATGATAAGGAAAAAGTAAATGCCGAGGTGCTGGCCAATATGTATGATATGTCACTGGATCAGTTTGCCGCCAATAGCTTCAGCTGGCAGAATTTATATACGCCATATTCTATGGTAACATCTTATGATATCAGACAATATTTATTACAGCAATACTATCAGAAAAGATTGAAATATTACAATGGAAAATATGTAGACGTACCCAACTTTAATTGGTTTGATGAAAGTATTTTCTATGGAAGTTCAGCTCTTCAGGAATTGGAAGTAAACGAAGGTGTAAAAAATTCTGCATATTCTCCGGCTCCTCCCGCACCTGTTGTTGCAAAGGCTAAGATGGTTCGTAAATTGGAAACAACCACAGGATTGGTAACTACAGAAGGCGCTCTGGCTGATGCAGCCGCAGCCGGATATTCAGATAATTCGCCGGCAATAGTTGAAAACCTGGAAAAAGTACCTGTACGCCAGAATCTCAACGAAACCGCATTCTTCTACCCGGATCTGAAAACAGATGCAGACGGAAATGTAAATTTTGAATTCACTTCTCCGGAAGCATTGACAAAATGGAAACTGATGTTCCTGGCTCATACCAAAGACGCCAGAGCCTCAACATTGGAAAAACAGGTCGTAACCCAGAAAGAATTCTCTGTAACACCAAACTATCCAAGATTTTTAAGAGAAGGAGATGAGCTGAACCTTCAGTCTAAATTATCCAACCTTACCGATAAAAAACTAAGCGGTTCAGCAGAACTTCAGATCCTGGATGCCTTCACGAATGAAAACATTTCTTCTCAATTCGGAATCAATGCAGGAGTGCAGAATTTTAACTTAGATGAAAAAGGAAACAGTGCATTAACATGGAAGCTGAAAGTTCCAAACAATATTTCTTCTATCATTTTAAAAGTAGTGGCAAAAGCCGGAGCCTATTCAGATGGTGAGCAGCAGGCGGTTGCTGTACTTCCGAACAGAATGCTGGTGACAGATGCGGTTCCGGTATTTGTAAAAGAAGGCGAAACAAAGACATTCGTTTTAGATAACCTTAAAAATGCAAATTCTAACACGATCTCCAACGTTTCCAATACATTGGAACTTACCGCAAATCCGATCTGGGAAATCATGTTTGCGCTTCCAAGCCTGAAAAATGATCAGAACAACTCTGCTGATGTAATCTTCAACAAATGGTTCGCGGATGTATTGGCTTCTGAAATATTCAAGGCCAATCCGAAAATGAAAACTGTTTTTGAAGAATATCAAAGCAAAGGATTACTGAATTCCAATCTTGAAAAAAATCAGGAACTGAAACAGCTTTTACTGGAAGAAACCCCTTGGGTGCTGGAAAGTAAAAATGAAGGCGAGCAGATGCAGAAACTGGCTCTGTTATTTGATGCCAATACAATGAGAAATTCAATTAACCAGGATTGGGACGATCTTAAGAAACTGCAGAATCCGGATGGTGGATTCTCATGGTATCCCGGATATCCAAGTTCTTATGGAACGTCACTGTACATTCTTAAAAACTTAGGGAAAATCAATAGCTGGTTAAAAGATAATGCCAAAGATTATCAGGGGTCCGGACAGAAAGAACTGGTTACGAAATTAGTTCAGTATGTAGACAATGAAATAGATAAATACTGGGATGTTAAGAAAGATAATATCTGGACCAACTGGGCAATGGATTACCTTGATACGCGCAACTACTGGGAAAAACAATATCCTTTACAGGGAAAAGGAGCATCATTGAAATCATTGGTAAAACAGAAAGCGAAAACAGCGAAGATTACAGATTTCACTTTCTTCGGACTTCACCGTGCTGCCTTATTGATGAATGGTTACGGTTTAAAAGATGTTTCTGATAAGTTAATGAATTACCTGAAAGAAACATCCACCGATACTAAAACCCAAGGTGTTTACTGGAAACAGAATTTGAACGACTGGGGCTGGTTCGGATCCAAGGTAGTCAATCATGCAGGAGCTTTGGAAGCATTCAATACCTTAAAGCCGAATGACCAGGCAATGATTGAGGACATGAAAATCTGGTTAATTACCCAGAAAGAAGTCAATTCATGGGGAAGCTCAAGAGGAACTTCGGAAGTCATTTTCACAATCCTGAATTCAGGAAAATCATGGACAAGCGCTGAAAGTGATAAAGCAACAATCGTTTGGGGAGGAAAAGAACTTGCTCCTCAAACCCAGGCTACCGGTTATGTGAAATCAACGGTTAAAACTGATGCAGTAGATAAAAATTTAGGAACAGTTACCGTTACCAAACCAGGGCCGGGAATTGTTCAGGGAGGATTATTCTGGCAGTATTATGAAGACCTGGATAAAATAAAATCCTCAGAAAACTACATCTCCATTACCAAAGAACTTTACAAAAAAGTAAAAACGGTAAACGGTGAGGAACTTCAGAAGATTTCATCCGATACTCCGTTGAAAATAGGTGATAAGGTAACCGTAAGAATGATCCTGAATACGGACAGAGCGATGGAATTCATTCACATCAAAGATATGCGTGCGGCAGGATTTGAGCCTGTAGATGCATTGTCAGGCTATCAGTGGAAAAACAGTCTGGGGTATTACCAATCAACTAAAGATGCCTCTACCAATTTCTACATTCAGTATATGCCAAAAGGAAAATATATATTTGAATATGACCTTGTTTCCAATGCTGCCGGTAAGTTTTCCAACGGGATCACAACGATGCAGAATTACTATGCACCACAGATGAATGCCCATACAAAAGGAACCAATGTGACAATTTCAGAGTAATTTATAAAGTAAATAAAAAAAACTGTAGTAATATCTTACTGCAGTTTTTTTTGTTCTTTTTTTTGTAGTGAATGTAAGATTTTATAGAAAGTTTTTGTAAAATTAAACATTTGTTTAATTTTGGAATGATTTTTGAAAATACAACAGAAATTTTAAAAACAAACAAAATGAAATTTTCAAAGACGTTAATTACAGGATTGGTAATGTTGGTAGGGGTTAATGCTTTCGCTCAAAAGAAAGCAGAAAAATTTGAAAAATTACAGATTGAAATGTTCCCTAAAGCAAAAGACGGATTCAAGCAGGTATACATTCAGCTGCCTGTTGCAAAAAATGAAAGCGATTTAAAAGTAGAATTTTTTGTAGGGGCCGAAAAAATGCTGGACTGCAACAAATATTTCCTGATGGGAGATGTAAAAACCCAGGATCTTCAGGGGTGGGGATACAATTATTACGAAGTAGAGTCTAATGGTGAATCGGGCGGAACATTAATGGCTTGCCCGGATCAGAAAAAGACCAAAAAGTTTGTAACCCTTAAGCCGGAGATTGTAAGGTACAACAGCAAACTTCCTTTGGTATTCTATGTACCGAAAGACTTTGAAGTCCGTTACCGAATTTTACGTCCTGATGCTAAAATGAAATCAGCAATTCAGAGATAACCGATATAATTTAAAATAATAACTCCTCACAAAATTTGTGGGGAGTTTTTGTTTGCTGTAAACTATCCTCTAAAGTAATTAAAATAAAATCTGCTCCATCTACTAAATCTGCGAAAGTTTATTTTTTTTCTCGCAGATTTAGTAGATGGAGCAGATTTTTTGGAAATCGTCAAACTATTAATAAACATAACTCTAGAACTTACTCTAATATTCTGCTTAAAAAGTCAATTGATTTAGCTTAACATTTTTAAAAACTTCAACTCTTTTAATGGTTTAAATTAAAGCATAAATATATTTCGTAAACAATGATGAATACACAATAATTTATTTTTTCAATTAAAACATCCTTCAAATTAAAATCAAACACTTCTTCTATACTTATCACAACTAGAGGATTAAAACTAAACACTTTTTAAACTTGTTTTAAATTCGTTACAATAATGAATTATCTCCTCGGATTTAACAAATTTTTGCATTATATTTGTTATAAACATAAACCATGAAAAACAATTTATTGATTTTTACGTTTAGTTTTTTGGCTTTCCCCGCTTTTTGCCGGGCACAGTCTGCGCCGGATTTTAAAGAACTTTTAGACAGTGCTATGGTCAGGGATTCCGATCTCAAAATGCAGATTACCCAGAACAAACTCACAGACCTTGATGGACATAAACTGAAAGATATCTTTCTTCCCACACTTGAAGTAAGCGGACAGGCCGGATATTTGAACGCAACAGCAAGATTAACATCGCCGGAAATCAATCTGGCTCCTTTCATTAATATTCCCGAAGGAAGTTTTAATAATAATCTTAACGTTTCAGGTTTTTCAGGAATTGCAAAAGCAGATGCTAAAATGCTTCTCTATTCAGGCGGAAAAGTGAAGTACCTGAAAAAAGCCAACGAAGAAAAGAAAATCTCCGAAGATATTCTTCTTGAAAAAACAAAAGACGATGTAGTAGCTAATATTTCCAGGGCTTATGACCAGCTTGCATTGATCCATCAGTCTAAAAAAGTACTCGATGAGAGCAAAAAAAGACTGGATATTAATCGCAAAACGGCAGATAAAGCTCTCGGTTATGGTTTAATCACTCCGTATGACCATAAAAAAATTGAACTGGCACAGGCTGCTCTCGATGCCAAAATGGTAGAATATGAAGGCAAAAAAGAACTTCTTCTTACCCAGCTTTATATTTTAACGGGAATCAATAAAGAACGTCTCAGAATAATTGATCCGGTACTTTCTCCTGTAGAACTTTTATCCTCAGAAAAAGGAATAGAAGAAAGGGCAGAGGTTCGTGCGCTGGAACACGGAATAACAGCAGCAGATTACAAAATAAAAGCTGAAAGAACCTGGATGATCCCTAAAGTACAATTAATGGCATCCGCATACTACATCGGACTCTATGGAAGCCGTATCAAAACATCAGAAAATGTAATTCCTGCAGTCCCTGCTTTAGGCTACGAAGGTGCAAAACTGGACTGGAAGCCAACCAATATTAATATCCTTCCTTTGCTAACCGCTGGTGTAGGTTTTAAATGGGAGATATTCGACGGAAAAGAAGGAAAACATGCCGAAGAAACAGCAAAAGTTGGAAAAGAAGTCCTTCAGAACAAAAAAGAAGATGCCCTTAAAAAATTAACCTTAAATCTGGCCAATAATCAGACCAATTACAACATAGCAACAGCACAGATCACTTTGAAGGCTAAAGAAAAAGAACTGGCGAAGAATGCCCTGATCCAGGCAGAAAAAGAATTCAGGTACGGAATGAGCAAATCTTCACAGCTCATAGACGCAGAAAACGATCTTGAAGCTGCGGAGCTTGAATACCAGAACGCTCTTTTTAATCAGAGAAGAGCCGGAATAGAGCTGATGAGATCTACCCAGGAACTTGATATCACTAAACTTTATTAATCCCTTACCATTAAAATAATGCATAAAAATATAGTCATACTCTTTGCTGTTCTTTTTCTAGTAGGGAGCTGCAGTGAAAAAAAAGAAAACCTGAATGATTCTGAAGGAAAAACCAAAAAAGATATAATCTCATTTGCACCTAAAGTAACCGGAAGAATCTTAAAAATATACGTAAGCGAAGGCCAGACCGTGAAAAAAGGAGATACACTGGCATTACTTGATGTACCGGAAGTCTCCGCAAAAATTGCCCAGGCTCAAGGAGCTGTAAATGCCGCAACAGCCCAGGAACAGATGGCAAAAAACGGAGCTACGGCAGACCAGTTGAGACAGCTTAAGGCCAAACATAAAGGCCTAAAAGAACAATATGAATTTGCTCAGAAATCTTTTAAAAGAGCTAATAATATGTACCGTGACAGCCTTATGTCTCCTCAGGCGTATGATGAGGTTTATGCCAAGCTTCAGGGCGCAAAAGCCCAGTATGATGCTGTTATAGCTGAACTGGACGATGTACAAAGAGGAACACGCTTTGAAAAAGTGGAAATGGCGGCAGGGCAGGCCTCCCAGGCCAAAGGTGCTCTTCAGGAAGCTAATGTGGCCTATTCTGAAAGATACATCATCGCTACCAATGACATGGAAATAGAAACCATCAGCCTCAATACAGGTGAGCTGGCTACTGCAGGTTTTGCTTTATTTAATGGCTATATTCCCGAAAGTACCTATTTCAGGTTTACAGTGCCTGAAAGTTCTATTTCAAAATATAAAAAAGGACAGCAGGTAAATATGCAGGTTGTTTATAATAAAGAAACTCTCACCGGAACCATTGTTTACATTAAACAGCTGACAAGATATGCAGATATTACAACAGCTTACCCGGATTATCAGTTGCAGGACGCAGTGTATGAGATCAAAGTGAAACCTGCTGACGTGAATAAGGCTAAAAGTATTTTAGTCAACGCTAATGTTATCCTGAAATAATTATGAACGAATTTTTCCGGCTTTTAAAACGTGAATTCCGGCTTTTTATAGGCAATTCTACCCTTCGGACCGTATTTTTTCTGGCCCCGGTATTCTATGCCACACTATTGGGTTTCGTGTATAAAAGCGGAAAAGTAGAAAATACTCCGGTACTGGTGATCGATAGGGATAATACCCCTTTGTCAAGCCAGCTGACAGATATGCTGGACGATAATAAAAGCATCAGCATCGTTAAATATGCACAGGAGCCTTTAAGCATAAAAGATGAAGTGATCCGGCATGAAGCTGCCGCAGTTGTCATTATTCCGGCAAGGTTTGAGGCGGAAATGCTCCAGAAAAAATACCCTGAACTGAATGTCTACATCAATACAGGAAACGTTCTTACTGCTAATTTTGCTTCCAAAGCACTTCAGCTTACGATAGGAACATTCTCTGCCGGAGCATCCATCAAAGCCTTACAAAAGGCCGGAATGCCTGCTACAAAAGCAGCAACACAATATGAGCCGTTCAAAGCCAACTATATCACCCTTTTCAATACTACAGGAAACTACCTTATTTTTATGTGGCCGGCCATGCTGGCTGTAGTTCTGCAACAGGTGATTCTCCTTGCAATGGCCGTAAGTTTTGCAGCAGAATTTGAAAGAGGTTCATTTGTAAAAGAATACCTTAAGATGAAAAAATGGGCTTTCCCGACAATGCTCATCAAAGTAATTCCCATCTGGGTATTTTCCATACTTATTGTAAGTGTCTATTACTTTATGCATATGATTTTCAGGGTTCCGATGCCTGAAGGGATACTCAATTTTATTCTTCTTACCGCGGTATTTGTTGGCTCTGCATCATTTTTAGGCGTGTTCATCAGTATTCTTATTCCTGATGCACTGAAAGCTACACAGATTTTAATGGTCATTGCTTCACCGGCATTCATTATCAGCGGATTTACCTGGCCTCTGAGTGCAATGCCTTCATTTGTACAGTTTATTGCCAATATTATTCCTCTCACTCCTTTTCTTCAGGCCTTTAAAATTTTATTGATCCAGAAAGGCTCTGTAGAACTTACATTTCCTTTTCTGAAACATTTAAGTATCCTGCTTGTGGTTTACGCTATTCTTGGCTGGATTGCCTTAAAGATCAAACTTTGGTTTATTTTTAAAAAAAACGCAAACGGAAACCAAAAATGTTTGAGAGCCTCATGATAAAAGATATAGTATCCGGATATTAAATCAATTTATACCCAATTTGAGCCTTAACCCGCAACTTGTAACTCACAATTTAAACCCTGCATCCCGCCACCTCGAAACACGTCACCACTTTTTTCATTAGCCTGTAAAAATCAAAAGAAAAAACTGATATATTTGCTTTCAGATAATTAGAAAGTTATGGAAAATGTATTTGATGCAAAAGATGCTCAGAATTATATAGATAGGATTAATAAGCTGGTAGAAGATACCCACGGCTTATGGGGGAAAATGACGGTTGACCAGATGCTTGCCCATTGCAGCGTATCCTATGAAATGGTATATGAGCCTGAAAAGCATAAAAAACCGGGTGCTATTGCAAAATTTATCCTGAAGACTTTTGTAAAACCTAAAGTAGTCGGAGAAAAAGCGTATCCAAGAGATTCTCCTACAGCTCCGCAATTTTTAATTGCAGGAAGAAAAAACTTTGATGAAGAGAAAAAAAGACTGATCGGGTTCATTCAGAAAACACAGCAATTGGGGGCAGATGCATTCGATGGCAAAGAATCTTTTTCTTTCGGTAAATTAAATTCACAGGAATGGAATAATATGTTTGCAAAACACCTTAACCATCACCTGTCACAATTCGGCGTTTAAATATTAATACACACTATGAAAAAACTTTTATGGATCCTCATTCTTGCCTGCAATTTTGCATGGGGGCAGATGCCGGATATCTCGAATGTCTGGCTGAACAACAGTAAACCTTATAACGGAACAATAGGAGACCGCGGACAGGAGCTGAAACTGAAAATAAATATCTCCGAACAGAATAAAAAAAACGACCAGGAATATTTTGTTTCCGGATATTCTCTTGTAGATAACAACTATGCAAAGTATGAAGGTAAAATAACCATCACAAAGTATAGAGATGCCAAGAAAAAAGGAGTGGTATTCGGGGATTACGAACTGGCGGAAGAACCCAAAGGAAAACATTCCGGTATTTTTAAAGGTAAATTTATCTATACCTTCAAATGGAATAAAAAAACTGAAAAAGTAGAAGCTCAGTATATAGAATTTATTGGTGATTGGAAAAGTTATGACGGGACACTGGACTTCAAAACCCGATTAAAAAACCAATAACCATAATAAATATGCTAAGAAGAATACTGGCTGTTCCCGCCGGACTCATTGCAGGAATTATCTGCATCACTATTGTTGAAAAAATCGGACATTCTTTGTACCCGCCGCCTGCAGCAGCCGGAAGCGGTGATATGACCGCAATGAAAGAATATGTGGCTCACGCTCCATTCATGGCGCTGTTTTTCGTGATTATCGGATATGCATTGGCCGCTTTCGTTTCAGGATTTACAGCTTCAAAAATTGCCGGAAACGGAAAACATACATCTGCAGCAGTCTGTGGAATTATTTTCCTGTTTATAACCATATATATGATGTTTTCTCTTCCTACCCCGGTTTGGTTCTGGATCCTGGGAATTCTTGTATGGGGACTGGTCTTTGCCGGAAGTACATTAGCTTTAAAAACAAAAAAAATATGAGATTAGGAGTATTCTCAATCAGTTTGAGCGTAAAAGACCTTCAGAAGTCTAAAGATTTTTATGAAAAACTCGGTTTTAGCGCTATGGGCGGAAATATGGAACATAATTACCTGATCATGAAGAACGGAAGTACTTTGATCGGTCTGTTTCAGGCTATGTTTGATGGAAACATGCTTACCTTCAATCCGGGATGGGATGAAAATGCCCGGAATCTGGAATCTTTTGACGATGTACGTGATATCCAGAAACATTTAAAAGAAAATGGAATTGAACTGGAAAAATCAGCAGACGAAACCACTTCAGGACCTGAACATATTTTCCTGAAAGATCCGGACGGAAATATGATTTTAATTGACCAACACAGATAACATTGATTATGAAAATATTAAAAAGAATTATCCTTGTCCTGGCTTCCATCCTGATTTTATGGATGGTGGTGGCTGCCTTTATTTCAGGAGACTGTGTCTATGAAAAATCAATAACCATCAATGCACCCGTTGAAAAAGTATGGCAGCATACCAATACTTTGAAAGCAATGGACCAATGGAGCCCATGGAACGACATCGATCCTGCCATGAAGAAAGACTGGACCGGAACTACAGGTCAGCCTGGTGAAAAAATGTGCTGGGACAGTGAAAAAGATAAAGCTGGAAAAGGCTGCCAGGAAGTGAAAAAAGTAGATGCTGCAGGTAAAAGAATTGATACGGATATCAAATTTTTAACACCTTATGAAAGTGAAGCCCATGCTTATGTGAAAATTGTCCCTGAAGGAAATGGAAGCAAAGCCACCTGGGGATTTACATCAGAAATACCTTATCCTTTTACGGTAATGAAACTATTTATGAATATGGAAGATGCTATTGGAAAAGATTACCAGAAAGGACTTTCCGGATTAAAAGAATTATCTGAAAAACCCTGAACAGAAACTCATTAAAACTTAACTAATAAAAAAACAACTATGGCATCAGTAAACGTTTATTTAACATTTCATGGAAACTGCAAAGAAGCATTCGACTTTTATAAATCAGTTTTCGGAGGAGAATATCCTTACATCGGAACTTTTGGAGAAATGCCTCCTATGGATGGCAAAGAAATTCCTGAAGCAGATAAAGACAAGATTATGCACGTTTCCCTTCCCATTTCAAAAGAAACCGTTTTGATGGGAAGCGATACAGGAGGAGAATGGGCTTCCCACTACAAACCGGGAAACAACTTTGCAATTTCCATCAACGCAGAATCTAAAGAAGAAGCGGATAAATTATTCAGCGGTCTTTCTGCCGGCGGAAAAGTAACAATGCCTATGGCAGATACTTTCTGGGGAGCTTATTTCGGGATGTTTACCGATAAATTTGATATTAACTGGATGGTAAACTACGATGATCCTGCGAAAATGCAGCAGCATCCTTAATATTTATATTTTGTATACGAAATATAGTTAAAACTAACCGGCAGAGATATCTGCCGGTTTTTTATTTATAATACATTTGCATTCCAAAAAAAAAAAAATGAAAAGAAGCGGTAACGGATCAGAATATAATCACAAAGCTTGCTTCTTATTATCACAACGAATAAAAAAATAAACAGAGATGAAATTTACAGTCGAACAGATCAAAGCAGAACATCAGAAAGTAAAAAGCGGAGCAGATTTTCCCCAATATATTCAGGCCATAAAGCATTTGGGAGTTTCACACTACACCGTGTATGTTTCTGATGGAAATACACAGTATTTTGATACAGATAACGAGTCCGGACATACCGGCAAAAAATATGATAACCTCTCCGTTTCAGAAAACCTGAACCTTGAACAGTTTAAAACCAGATTAAAACTTCACCAGCAGGGCGGGACAGATTATCTCACATTTTGCAGCGACTGTGCAGAAAATGGAGTAGAAGGATGGAAAATGGATCTTAATGATATGACATGCACTTATTTTGATAAAAAAGAAAATGAAATTCTGGTAGAACAGATTCCTGGTTAAATCAATACAGATTTTGAAATACTTTTAATTAAAAATTTTCAATTTATTCCCTCTTTCAATATTGTTTGCTATTATTGATTTAAATTATTAATTTTGTCTTGTACGATAGATAATAGTAATTGAATAACATGAGAAAGGTCTTTACGAAGCTTGTACTTACAGTATTGGGTTTGGGGTCAATAGCAACGTTTGCACAGAAAAATGATCTGGGGGCGTGGTATATGTATTTTGGAAACAACAGGATCAGCAAAAAACTGAACTGGCACAACGAAATCCAGTACCGTAACTTTGATGCAATAGGAGACCTCGAACAATTATTGATCCGTACAGGAATAGGATATGACCTTACCGAAAACAACAATAATGTTTTGCTTGGCTATGGCTTTATTTTAAGTCAGCCTTATGTAAATGGCGAAAAAAGAGAGAATATTGAACACAGGATCTTCCAGCAGTTTATTACAAAACAGAAATTCGGACGTTTTAACCTGCAGCACAGATACCGTTTGGAAGAGCGTTTTCTGAAAGATGACTTCAGAATGAGATTCCGTTATATGCTTGGACTGAACATCCCGATTACTCAAAAAGAAATGCTTCCGAAATCACTGTATGCCTCAGTATATAATGAGATCTTCCTGCATTTTGACAGTCCGGTTTTCGACAGAAACAGGGTATATGGAGCTTTAGGATACGTTATCAATAAAAATATGCGGATAGAAGCCGGTTATATGAACCAGATTCAGGAAAATAAGAACCGCGGGCAGATCCAGATCGGTTTTTATAATAATATTCCTTTTAATAAAAATTAATATTGACAGTTCTTGCCGGAGTGCCTTGATGAAGAAAAAAACGGTTAGTTTAGAAAATACAATCAACAGATCAAAAACAAATAACACATATGCATTCAGGAAAGAGATTTGGGGCGCTTGAGTTCGCCACCTGGACAAGACGAAGTATCTACGTTCTATCAGCATTGGCGGCAATACCCACAGTATTGTACTTTTTAGGCTGGAAATTCGTTTCCGTTCCCTGGCAGCCCATTGCTATCTTAGGAACTGCAGTAGCTTTTATTGTAGGTTTTAAAAATAATGCCAGTTATAGCAGGCTTTGGGAAGCGAGACAGATTTATGGAGCAATCATTAATGACAGCCGTAGTTTCGGATATATCCTGAGAGATTCTCTTTCCACAAAAGACCCGAAGAAAGTAAAAGAAATGTTTTCCCGTCACTATGCGTGGCTTACGGCACTCCGTTTCCAGCTGAGAGAGCCCAGAGCATGGGAAAATATGGGAACCGCACAGTACGATGAATATTCTAAAAAATATGATATTCCGGAAAGACTGACCCAGCTGGATGAGGAAATGAAAAAATATATTTCCGAAACCGAACTTCAGTATATTTTAAGCAAAAAGAACAGGGCAACACAGCTTATGGCCAGCCAGAGTAAAGAATTATCAGAAGCCTATGCCAGAGGAGATATCAATGATTTCCAGTGGACGCAGATCAACCAGCAGTTGGTAAAATTTACGGATAACCAGGGAAAAGCAGAAAGAATCAAGAACTTCCCTTATCCTAGAAACTTCTCATCCATTACAACCTACCTTTTATTGCTGTTTATTCTTTTCGTACCTTTTGGGTTACTGAAAGAACTGGATAAATTGGGCGAAGGAACCGTTTTGGAAGGCTGGACGATCTGGTTTAATATCCCATTTTCATTGATGGTAACCTGGTGTTTCCATACACTCGACAGTGTAGGTGAAGCCTCCGTAAACCCTTTTGAAGGAAGCCCGAACGACGTGCCGATCACCCAGATCAGCCGTACCATAGAGATTGATATGAGAGATATGCTGGACGAATCTGATCTTCCTCCGGCCATTACTCCAAAGAACAACATTGTACTTTAAAATAAATTAGGTTAAATACAGAAATTATTGATCCTTCCCGCTTTTGTTTTAATAAATAGGGAAAGGGAGTCATTGAAAATTTTCATTTTTTTGTTTCTTAAAGCCCGCGACATCCGTATTTAGCCAATTTAAAATCCGAAAAACAACCAAAAAACAAACTAAAATGATTCACAGTTATGTTATCATATCCATTGCAGTTCTCTTATCTGTAATGATATTGGTGATGATAGGACAGAAGCTGAAAGTAGCTTATCCCATCTTCCTGGTGATTGCAGGTCTTTTGATCAGCCTTATCCCCGGAATGCCGCATATTGAAATAGAGCCGGATCTTGTATTCCTTATTTTTCTTCCTCCCATTCTTTTTGAGGCAGCATGGTTTACCTCATGGCAGGATTTTCACAAATGGAGAAAGCAGATCTTCTCGATGGCGTTTGGACTTGTATTTTTAACCTCAGTCGTTGTAGCTTACCTTTCATCTTCCATTATTCCGGGACTTACCGTTGCAATGGGATTCCTGCTTGGAGGAGTGAATTCTCCGCCTGATGCAGTGGCAGCCACTTCCGTACTGAAACACATGAAGATTCCTAAAAAGATCACCAGTATTCTGGAAGGAGAAAGTCTTATCAATGATGCTTCCAGTTTAATTGTATTTAAATTTGCTTTGGCAGCCGTTATTTCAGGGCAGTTTATCTGGAGAGATGCCATTCAGGATTTCTTTATGATGGCTGTAGGAGGAGTGGCAGTTGGAGTGGCAGCAGGGTTCTTATTTGGAGCCTTATTGAGGATCATTCCTTCCAACTCCAATATTGATACTGTGATCACCCTGATTATTCCGTACATCATGTATGTAGGAGCAGAACACTTCCATTTTTCGGGAGTACTGGCAGTAGTTGCCGGAGGTCTTCTCATGTCGTATAATTCACACTGTTACTTAAGCCATACTACAAGGATACAGTCCGGAAATGTGTGGAGCGTACTCATATTCCTGATGAATACCATCATCTTTATTCTTATTGGTCTTGAGCTTCCGGTGGTGGTTGCCGCCATGAAAGACTATACAATCTCAGAAGGAATCTTTTACAGTCTTGTAATTGGTGGCGTTATTATTTTTACAAGAATACTGTACAGTTATGCTGTCATGTATTTTCCGAGACTCTGCTCAAAAGAATTAAGACTAAAAGTTCCGAAACCGGACTGGCGGGAACCTTTCATCATCAGTTTTGCTGCAATGAGAGGAGTGGTTTCATTGGCGGCGGCGCTTTCAATTCCGGCATTTTTGCCAAATGGTGAAGCTTTTCCACACCGTAATATCATTTTATTTGTAACTTTCGTTATCATATTGATCACATTGGTAGGACAGGGACTTCTTCTGACCCCCATCCTGAAATGGCTGAAAATAGATGATACCGGAAGTGAATTGCCTGAAGAAAAACAGGAAGTGATCCTGATGCGCAAGCTTAAAGAAACAGCACTGCATAAAATGGAAAATGATTTTTCAGACCTTGCAGAAAAAAATACTTTGGTACGCCATCAGAAGCATAAACTGGAAACCGAAATGATGCTGATGGCAGATAAAGCTCAATGTATGGCTTCCACAGGAGATTATGTCAATGCGATTAACGAAAATAAAGATGTGCTCCGCCAGATCATCCAGGCACAGAGAAATGAACTGCACCGGATGAAAAAGGAGAAAATTTTTGATGACCATGTTATGAGAACCATTGAAATGCAGCTGGATTTTGATGAGGCGAAGATTACCGGATTCTCTCACAGTTAAGTTGTATTTTAAACAGATGGAAGCGAAAAAAATTATTGTAAAAACAGAATCTTCCAATTTATGGTGGGGAATTTATGGACTTTGTGATAAAACCGGCTGGGAAGATCTGGAACTGTTTTATGAGTCTGGTGAAAGAATTGGAGCAGTTTGTTTAAACGCAAAAGGATATTTAAGAAATGCTTTAAACGAGTTGCTGAACAAAGAGGATGAAAAGGACTTCTCTGATGCAATACGGGAATATTTATCAGATAATGTCTGTCATTATTGGTTCTATTACGACGAGCCTGAGGATGAAGACTTCCAGGAAGTGACTTATGATGCTCCCAAAAACGAAAAAGGTGTGAAACCACGCTTCATGGATATTTGGCATACTGATGAAGAAATTGACCTAAGAACAATTGAAACAGCCATAAGTTCATTTGCCGGAAAATTTTTGAAAATCGAAAACTGTACTGTTGAAGTTGCAGACGGTGAACCTTTAGAAGAATCTGTTAAAAGTTTTAAAATACATCAGGAAAGATTTGGCGGGGGCGATGTAAAAATAGGATTTTCAGATGAACTGATTTCAGAATTATCAGAACGCTGGAAAATGGAAAAAGAAGAAGTATTGGAAAAACTGAATTCAAGTATTTAAATTTTTTTAATTAAAAATAAAGATATGAACACCCCAATCACTGTAGAATACAAAATAAATGCACCTGTAGAAAAAATATGGAAAGCATTAACCGACAAAAATGAAATGAAATCCTGGTATTTTGATATCCCCGATTTTATTTTGGAAGAAGGAAAAGAATTCAATTTCTACGAGCCGGGTGATGCTAAAAAATATCACCATCAGGGCCGTATTCTGGAAATTATTCCTGACAGAAAATTAAAACATACATGGTCGTATCCTGAGTTTTCAGATGCC
Source organism: Chryseobacterium shigense (assembly GCF_014207845.1). Lineage (NCBI taxonomy): Bacteria > Pseudomonadati > Bacteroidota > Flavobacteriia > Flavobacteriales > Weeksellaceae > Chryseobacterium > Chryseobacterium shigense. The sequence goes on along the minus strand of NZ_JACHLC010000001.1, from coordinate 1,663,092 downwards.
GTGACTGCCGTAACCTGGGAACTTCAGGAAGAAAATAACGGAACATTGGTGACACTTACGCATGATGATATTGAAGGCTTTGACAGTTTAGGCGAAAATTTTTCAAGGAAAAGCTTTACCGATGGATGGAATGGAATTATCGGACAAAGCATGAAAGAATATCTGGAAAAATAGACCATATGATACAATTGCAGCCTTTTACCACAGAAGATAGTTCCGAACTGATCTCCAAAATAAAAGACAAAAGAATGCTTCTTCAGTTTGCCGGTCCTGCCTATCATTTTCCGCTCACAAAAGAACAGTTGAAGAATGATCTGGAAACTGAAAACAGATTCCTGTTCATAGTTTTTGATGAGACCGGACAAAAGGCGATTGGCCATGCCCAGATTTTTTTGAAAGAGAGAACTTTTCTGCTGGGAAGAATCCTGATCTGGGATGAAAGCAACAGAGGGAAAGGCTACGGTAAGAAAATTGTACAGAACCTTCTGCAATATGGTTTTACCCATTTCGACAGGGAAACAGCGGAACTTAATGTATACGACTGGAATACCGGAGCTATTGAATGCTATAAAAAAGCAGGTTTTGAAATTGACCCAAAGATTTCAAGTGAAGTCAGTATTGATAATGAATTATGGCTTTCCCTTAATATGAAAATCAATAAAAATACATTTGAATCCCTTCAGCAATGACAACATTTACAGCGCTCCGTCCCATACTCTGGGTTGAAAATATGGACGAAACCATAGGATTTTACACACAGATTCTAGGCTTTACTTTAATGGGAAGGAATGATGATTGGCAGTGGGCCTCCATCCGTAAGGACGATGTACAGATCATGCTGTCCGAGAATGATTATGAAAAACCTAATGGAATCAATTTCACAGGCTCATTGTATTTCAATGTAGACAAAGTTGATGATCTCTGGGAAGACCTTAAAGCAAAAGCAAAAATCTGCTATGAAATTGAGACTTTTGAATGGGAAATGAGAGAATTTGCAATATATGATAACAACGGTTATATACTACAATTTGGACAGCCTGCTGATAATATTGGAAATACGGAATAAAATTTGCTATTTTTGGGGAAATATTTAGAAATTCAATGAAAAAAAATATAATAGTAGGTTTGGCAGTGGTTTTGATGCTGGCGTCTTGTAATAAAGATGAAAAGATCCTGAACACTCTGAATGAGTATAATAATTCAATGACGGAAAAAGGATACCACTTCGGTGATAAACTTGAGCTTCCGAAAGAGGTGACGGAAAATGCAGAAAGCATCAGTATCAGCTTTGGCGATAAGGAAACTTCGAGCTTAACGGTTGACCCTAAATTTTTTACATTAGGCGATAATGCCGTTACCTTCAATATCAAAACAAAAGGAGGAAAAGTATTAAACCAGGATGCCACCATCAACGTATTTGCGAAAAGTCCTGAAAAAAATATAACCTATCAGATCATAGCCGAATATCCGCATGATCCCAAGAATTTTGTGCAGGGATTCCAGATTGAAGGAAACACTATTTATGAAAGTGACGGGCAAAACGGTTCTTCACAGATCCTGAAATATACATTGGGAACCACAACTCCGCTGGCTTCTACCAAACAGGCTCAGGAAGATTTCTCTGAAGGGAGCACAATCGTAGGAGATAAAGTATATCAGTTAACATGGCAAAGCAAAAAAGGATATATCTATGATAAAAATTCTCTGAAGCTTCTGTCGGAATTTCCTTATCCAAATGTATTGGGAGAAGGATGGGGACTTACCTATGACGGGAAAAACCTGATTGCCTCAGACGGAAGTAAACTTTTATATTTCCTTGATGCCAGCAATCCTTCAAAACTGATCAAATATATTGCCGTGGCAGGAAGTTCACAGGCTTATGACCAATTGAATGAACTTGAATACCACAACGGATTTATCTATGCCAACGTATGGCAGAAACCGATTGTGCTGAAGATCAATCCTGCAACCGGAGAAGTAGTAGGTACATTTGACTTTACAGATATTGCCAAGAAGAATACCAAAGGAAGCGATGATGTATTGAACGGTATTACCTTCAAAGGAGATAATATGCTTGTAACCGGTAAAAACTGGTCGAAGATTTATGAAGTTCAGATTAAATAATTAATGAACTTTATCTAAAATATATAGCGTTCCTTCAGGAGCGCTATTTTTAATTAAAAGATTAAATAAGTTCAGTATTAGGATAATTCAATTAATTTTGATCCCCTTTTGGATGAAATTATTTTTCAGTATCTTGACCTCATTAAAAAATCAGAGTGAAGTTTTTCAACATAATATTCCTTTTCCTTTTCTGTACCGTTACTGCACAGAAATCCCTTCCTTTGGATACACTGAAACTGAAGGAAGCCAAAGATATGCTGGCAGACGATTACGGAAATCTGTACATCTATAAAAACAAAGACTTCAGCTTTACCAAATATGATTCCTTAGGAAAACAGCTTGGTAAAATGATGCTCACGGTTCCCTACAAAGTGCAGACGGTTCAGAACCCTCTGAGTGTACCTTTATTCTCTGAAAATGCACAGGAAATGAAATTTGTGGACCAGAATATGAACGAAATCCAGAAAATTGATTTCAAACAGAAATTTGGTTTCATTAAAATGGCCTATGCCGAAGATCTTCAGCAGTTATGGCTTTTGGATGACAGTACAAAACGTCTTATCCAGTACAATTTCAGGAACGAGACAACCATCAATTCCTATCCTTTCGACATCAGTTTTGATGATCTGATGGACCTGCTCGTATTCGAAAATAAAGTCTATATTTTAACCAGAAAACACATCAGGGTATATTCCCTGAAATTTGAAAAACTCTTTGAAGCCCTGCTGGAAAACGGGAAAAGATTCAGAAGAGAGAACGATGTTGTTTTGGTAGTTGCAGACAATTCAATCCAGAAATATGATCCTGAAAAAGGAATGTTAAAAATTTTTGAAGATAAAGACGCACAAATTGTGGATAAAAACATCCTTTCTTATTTTGAAATCAAAGCGAACAAACTCTATCTTTACAGCCTTGAAAAAATAAAAGAAACCAAACAGCAGGCACAGCCGGAAACCGGACCCGAAACTACGTCGCCAGTTACGGAAACACCCTCTGAACAACCAGTTAGAGAAGAAGTAAAAAGAGCAGACGGAGAAAAGAAGGAATCTGAAGAAAAAGCTCCTGATACCACTTTACAGAAGCTGATGGAAGATACTTCCGAAGTTCAGGCCGCCGGTGTTTAGTTAATTAATAAAAAAATACTTAGGAGAATGCATATTGCAGTTACAGGAAATATTGGAGCCGGAAAAACTACTTTGACCACAATGCTTTCCAAGCACTACGGATGGGATGCACAATTTGAAGATGTGGATCACAACCCTTATTTAGAAGATTTTTATGCAGACATGAGCAAGTGGAGTTTTGCACTGCAGATTTACTTTTTAGGAAGCAGGTTCAGGCAGGTAAAAGAGATAAGAGAAAGCGGGAAAAATATTATCCAGGACCGTACTATTTACGAGGATGCCCACATTTTTGCGGAAAACCTGAATGATATGAAACTTCTTTCAGACAGGGATTTCAATAATTATGTATCCGTTTTCGGGCTGATGAAATCTTTTGTTTCCGCACCCGATCTGTTGATTTATTTAAAATCCGATGTTCCGAACCTTGTGAAAAAGATCTACAAAAGAGGAAGGGAATATGAAGCAACCATCAGCATTGAATACCTTTCAAAACTGAACCAGAAGTATGAAAAATGGATCTCCAATTACACCGAAGGAAAACTTCTTGTTATTGAAGTGGATGATCTTGATTTTGTAGAAAAGCCCGAAGATTTCGGATTCATCCTGGAAAAAATAGAAGCAGAACTGAACGGACTGTTTTAACAATTTTTTATCAGAATTTAAGACAGATTTCCATTCATTTCTTCCTAAATTTGAGGAAAGGAGTTTAATTTTAAATGATACATTATGATGGTTAAGGTTTTACATAACGGAAACTGTTCTAAATCAAATGCCGTACTTGAGTATCTTGATGAAAACGGTGTTCCTTTCGAGATCATCAATATTGTGGAAGATCCGCTGAGTGTTTTAGAGATCAAAACAGTATTGAAAAAGCTGAATCAGAGCGTATTTCATATGATCCGCAAAACAGATAAGCTGTACACGGAGAACTATGCCGATAAAAATTATTCTGAAGAAGAATGGATCAAGATCCTGTCTGAGAATCCTTCCCTGATACAGAGACCCATCCTGATCAAAGGATCTGTCGCCATGCTGGGAAGACCTATTGAAAATGTGAAATTCTTTATTGAAAAATAATACCAATAAAAAAGTCAGCTTTTCGCTGACTTTTCTTTTTTCTTACAATAGAATAACGCCTTCAATTTTGGCGACTTCTTTATAAATATTCACTACCTGATCTGCATCCAGAACGAACGCATTGATATTGCAGGCAGTGTATTTTCCGTTTTTGCTTTCGCGGTTCCCAAGAGTAAATTTAATACCATCAAAAACTTTATAAATTTCGGTTAGTTTTGCCTGGTCTGTGGGAACGATAAATTTAAATAAATAATCTTCAGGAAAGTCGTGGTGGCCTTCCAGTTTTTCCTTCAGAGAATTATAAAAATCTTCCGGGTTTGCGTGTTGGTTTCCTTGTAATATATCCATCTGCCGTTGTTAAATTATATATAAATATAGCGAAAATTTTTCTATTTCCCAAGAGGTCCCAGCAGTGCTTTGGAATTCTGGTGCTCATAATCTTCGATGATGTAGAACAGTCCGTTAACCAGTTGTTCAGAGGCCAGTTTACTGAGTCCTCCGGCATTTACATTACTTCCGCCACCTCCAAGAAGGCTTCCGAGAAGATTGCTTCCTGAAAGAGCTGTATTGATTGTTTTTACAATTCCATATTCATTCAGTTTCTCATCTACTTTGGGAGCAATAGCGGCTACCAGCTGCTGAGAGGTCTTTTCTTTTAAAATCTGTGTTGCCGTAGTTCCCTGGATAATTCTTGTAACATCCTGTGCATTTAGACTGTTAACTGCACCCTGTAAAATAGGTTTTGAGGTATTAACGGTATAGGCCGCTGCCTGGGCAATAAAATCTCTTTCCTTAGCCACAAGGGAAGGTGCAATTTTTTCAAGAGTAGAGTTGATATCTCTGAGCTCCTTTGGAAGTGCTTTATCTACCATATTATTTTGAAGGAAAGCTTCCTTATTGCTGTATATTCCCATTCCCTTATCTATCCCGTTCAGTAGAACTCTTTTAATGATGGATAGACCCAGGTCTGAAGTAGCCACTGTTGTGCAGGATTGAACGCTGGTAAAAATTAATGTTCCGGTTCCAATTAATAACGCTGCTGCTATAATATATTTTTTCATTGATCTTTTTTCTTATTTTTTCAAATATTACGCCAAAGGTAAACACTATAAGTATATTAACAAAATATTAAATTCTCTGTGCTGTTTGGTGAATATTTTGTTGAAAATGCAAATTTTCCAATTGGATATTTTATTGTAAATTGATAATTATAATGTAATTTAATTACCTGAATTCAATTTATTGAGTTTTTTATTTAAAATTTGTGTATTTTTTTTTAATTTTTAAGATATATTAACAATGTTCGGATTTTTTTCTATTTTTGACTAATGTCTTTTTTTGAGAATTTAAGATAACTCCACAAACAGGGCATTATTAAAATTAGATTGTACGAATAAAATTGAACTATATGAAACAACGTGATTTAAAGTATTCATGTCTCATTGCGGTTTTATACTTCGGTATGAACGTCAATGCACAGACTACTCCGAAAGATACTGTTCCTAAAGAGCAAAAGATTGAGGAAGTGGTTTTAATAGGATATGGATCTCAGAAAAAAGAAAATGTTACCGGAAGTATCGGTATCGTTTCTGCAAAAGACCTTGCTGATAAGCCTAATGCGAACCCCATAAGCTCAATACAGGGTAAATTATCCGGTGTTCAGATTCTGAATTCCGGTGCACCCGGCAGTTCTCCCAGAGTAGATATCAGAGGAGTAGGATCGCTTACAGGAAAAACGGTATTTATTGTTGATGGAATGATTACTGATGATATTTCATTCCTGAATCCACAAGATATCGAATCTATGAGTGTTCTTAAAGATCCTTCAAGTTTAGCTATTTTTGGGGCCAGAGCTTCTAACGGAGCCGTAATTATCAAGACTAAAGTGGGAAGAGGCAAGAAACCTGTTTTTAGCTTTAATTCTTATCTGGGCTTTAAAAAAGTAACCAATATCCCGGAAATGGCTAATTCGGATCAGTATATTGAATTATACAATGAAAAATTAAGAAATGAAAATGTAACTGATCCTACAAAATTCTTAAGCAGATCCAACTTTCCGGCAGATACCAATTGGTTTAAAGAAATTTTCAGAACAAGTATTATCAATTCGAATGATTTTTCGGCTTCCGGAAATTTAGGAAAACTGAATTATTACGGAAGTATCGGAAATTTACAGGATGAAGGTAATCTGGCTGCAGGAAGAGGAATTAACTCAGGAAGCGGTTTCAACAGGTTAAATACAAAATTAAACCTTACCTATAAAATTACGGACAATATTACCATTGGAAATAATTTCTCATTCTCCAAAATGAGGACTGATGCAGCTCAAAATCCATTGTTAGATGCATATAATGCACCTCCGATATTTTCAACGATGAATCCTGCAACAGGAGATTATCAGTTTTTCAACGGATATTCTATTCCGAACCCAAGAGCCAAACTGGATTTATTCCGTTCTCAGACCAGACAGGAAAGATTACTTAATAATATCTGGGGAGAATATAAATTCTTAAAAGATTTTACTTTAAGGGTTAGCTACACTTCGGATAATATTAATACAACCAAGTATGAATATACACCGACTCTTAATTATGTCCCTGTTTCAGATCAGAAGCCTACAAAACTAATTACGAGAAATTCCAGAGAAAGAAATTATGTCTGGGACAATACCTTAACCTGGAAAAAAAGCTTTGGAAGTCATAATTTTGAAGTATTGGCAGGCTTTTCCAGAACAAGGAATTCTTATTCTGAAATCTATTCCGAAGCACAGAATGTACCTTATGATGGAACAAATGAATCTTTGAGTATAAGTAACGGAAACAACATTCTGATTTATACTAATGACAGACCGGAATTAAGCCTAAATCAGGATCAGTACCGTATTGAGTCTTTCTTTGGAAGATTAAATTATGATTACAAAGGAAAATATCTTTTGAATGCTTCAATTCGTAGAGACGGAACTTCACAGATTTCTTCAGATGACAGATACAAATTCTTCCCTGCTGTAAGTGTAGGCTGGGTTGTTTCCAAAGAAGATTTTATGAGTGAGCAGCATTTGTTCAATCTCTTAAAATTGAGAGCAAGTTATGGTAAACTTGGAAATCCTAATGTAACAAGAAAGTATACGTTAAACGTTTCAAGTATTGCCGGAGGAGCATATTACGGAAACACAGGATATCCTGCGCAAACTATTGATGAAATAATAGACCCTACTATTGGATGGGAAACAACTTCAGGTGGAGACTTAGGTTTGGAAATGGCCTTACTTAATAATAAGCTGAAAATAGACGCTACTTATTTTAACAAAGATTCCAAAGATGTTGTATATGGAATTTTCCAGGGAACAGTTTCCGGAGCTAGTAACTGGCGTAATTATGTTACTAATGCCTATTCCTTCAATAATAAAGGATTTGAAGTTTCAGTAAATTATAATACTAAAATCAACGAAAACATCGGTATCGGGGTTTATGGTAACTATACAGGCCTGAAAAACAGGATTACTTCAGTATATGGTGGTTCATATTTGGAAACAGGGGTAAGCCTGTTTGGTAATTCTATTGTAAGACTTCAGGAAGGTCAGGCAGTTGGATCTTATTACGGATATCAGGTTGCCGGAATTTTCCAGAGTCAGGCAGAAGTAAATGCCTCACCAACGCAGAACCAGGCACGTCCGGGAGCATTTAAATTTGCTGACCTTGATGGAAACGGAATTATTGATACGAGAGATAAAACATTCTTGGGAAGTCCTATCCCTAAAGGAACTTATGGTTTTGGTGTTAATATGAATATTTATGATTTTGATTTTGCCATTGACTTCCAGGGAGTATTCGGTAATAAAATTTATAACTATAACCGCGAACAGCGTTTCGGAAACGAAAACTGGGATTTAGATTTCTATAACAACAGATGGACCGGTGCGGGGACTTCCAATTCTTATTCGATGGTTACCAATGATCAGGCTATTATTTTACCGAACAGTTTCTATGTAGAAGACGGAAGCTATATCAGAATCAGAAATATCCAGGTTGGATATAACCTGCCGAAAGCATTTACAAATTCTATGTCTATAACTAAATTAAGATTATATATAAGTGCACAGAATCCTTGGACAAGCTTTAAGTACCATGGTTTCTCACCTGAAATTATGAACACGGATAGAGTGCAAATGGGGGTTGACCAAAATATCTATCCTATTTCAGCAATCTATACATTCGGTATGAATTTAACATTTTAATTAGAAGAGTTATGAAAAAAATATTTTTATCAATCGCATTAGTTTCTCTTTTAGCTAGTTGCAAGGATGATTTTTTAGATATAAAAGAAGAAGGAGAAATCGAAGCGTCTACATTCTTCACGACGCAGCAGGATGCAATGAATGGAACCAATGCTATTTACAGCTTTTTGAGAAGCTGGGAAAATTCAGCATTTCCTTATCAGTTTGTTTTCGGGGTGCCTGCAGATGATGTTGTAAAAGGTTCAAATCCAGGAGATGCATCATTTATTAATGAATATGATAATTTTACGTATACTGTTAGTAACGACGGAGTAAGAGGATATTGGATCGGTCAGTGGCAGGCTGTTAACAGAGCCAACCAGGTAATTTCCAAAGTTCCTGGAATTGAGATGGATGCCGATTTAAAAAACAGATTGGTTGCAGAAGCTAAAATGTTAAGAGCATATTTCTATTTTAATTTGGTGAGGATTTATGGCGGAGTTCCAATATTTGACGGTCTTCAGACGAACTATAATATTCCACGAAATTCTGTAGATGAGGTTTATAACTTTATTATTTCAGATCTTACGAGTGCTGCGGCTGTTCTTCCGCAAAGTTATGGCGCGGCAGATTTAGGAAGAGTTACCAAAGGAGCTGCTCTTGGGCTGCTATCTAAAGTTTACCTCTATAAAAAAGATTGGCAGAAAGCTTATGATACAACTAATCAGGTTATTGTAATGGGCTATGCTTTAGATTCTGATTTTAACCATTTATTCAGGCCGGCTGGAGAATTTGGATCAGAATCAGTATTTGAAGTTAACTGTCAATGTTCTGCACAATTTGGAGGCAGCCAGTACGCTGAAGTTCAGGGAGTGAGAAACCAATTTGGTTGGGGATTCTTTACCCCTTCTCAGGCATTGGAAAATGCATTTGAACCGGGAGATATCCGTAAAGAATTAACAATTCTTCGAAATGGGGAAACTACCCCGGAAGGAGACCTTATTGCAATGGGAGATCCTCAGTCTGTTACTACATACAACCAAAAAGTATATGTTCCAAAAGCACTTAATAATAATGCATGTGGATATGGATCAATTCAGAATATCAGAATCTTGAGATTCGCTGAAATATTATTGATAAACGCTGAAGCTGCAAATGAACTGGGGAATACCGCTACAGCAATTACCAACCTTAACAAAGTTAGAACCAGGGCACAACTTCCCGGAACTACAGCTTCATCACAGGCTGCTCTCAGAACAGCAATATGGCATGAGCGTAGAGTGGAATTGGCTTTGGAAGGTGATCGTTTTGTAGATTTGGTAAGAACGGGGCAGGCAGCAACAGTTCTTGCTTCTTACGGATTTAAAGCTGGAAAAAATGAATTATTTCCTATTCCTTTAGATGCGATGGATCAAAGTAACGGATTGTTTACCCAAAATCCAGGATATTAAATATAAACCATAAACTTTAGAGGAGAATGAAAGTTCTCCTCTTCTTTTAGTACAACCAAGGTAAAAAAGATTTCATGAAAAGGACCGTATTATCAATTGCCGTAACATCTCTATTCTTTGTATACTCCTGCAAAAACTCCCAGGCTCAGAAGCAGGAAACTGTACAAAATGAAGCTGTGAAAAGTAATATCACCGACGAGCAGCTTATGGACAGAGTTCAGAAAGACGCATTAAAATATTTCTGGGATTATGCCGAACCTAAGTCAATGTTGGGAAGAGAGCGTTATCACGAAGACAACATTTATCCTGATAATGACAAACATGTAGTAACAACCGGAGGTTCAGGATTCGGATTGGCAACCCTTCTGGTAGGCGTGGAAAGAGGATTTATTCCAAGAGAAGAAGCTGTAAAAAGACTGACTCATATGATGGATTTTCTTGCCAAAGCAGACCGTCACAAAGGCGCCTGGTCACACTGGATCAATGGAGAAACAGGAAAAACTGTTCCTTTCGGTAAAAAAGATAATGGGGGAGATTTGGTTGAAACAGCATTCCTTACCTCAGGAATTCTAATGGTACGTGAATACTTTAAAAACGGAAATGCAGAAGAGAAAGCCTTAGCTTCAAAATGTGATGAGCTTTGGAAAGGAATTCAGTGGAACTGGTACACCAAAGGAGGTCAAAAAGTGCTTTACTGGCACTGGTCACCCGAATATCAGTGGGAAATGAACTTCCCTCTAGAAGGGTATAACGAATGCCTGATCACTTATATTCTTGCAGCTTCATCACCTACATATCCTATTGATGCAGAAACCTATTACAAAGGCTGGGCGAGAAGCGGAACCTACCTTACAGATAAAACAAAATACGGACTTCCTCTGTATGTAAAACACAATTATGCCGAAGAATACGGCGGACCGCTTTTCTGGTCACAATATTCCTACATCGGTCTGGATCCAACCGGACTTTCTGATAAATTAGTGAAAAACTATTTTAATTTAAACAAAAATCAGGTCCTCATCGACTATAAATACTGCGTTGAAAATCCAAAACAATGGAAAGGTTATGGACCAAATTATTGGGGATTGACAGCCGGATATACAAGAAATGAAGACGGAAGTACGGGCTATACCGCCCACATGCCTGGCAATGATAATGGCGTGATAACACCTACTGCTGCATTGAGCAGCTTTCCGTATACACCAAAAGAATCTATGAATTTCCTGAGATTCCTTTATACTCAAAAACCTGAATTTATTGGTTCAGCGGGACCTTATGATGCCACATCCATTAATTACAACAATTGGTTTACTCCAAGATATTTAGCAATAGATCAGGGAACGATAGCTCCTATGATTGAAAATTACAGAACAGGTTTTCTTTGGAAATTATTTATGAATGCACCTGAAATTCAGCAGGGACTTAAGAAACTAAGCTTCAGGTCTGAGAAGTATAATATTAAATAACTGAATTTTTAATATTATCTTCAACGGGATTTCATTCAATAGAAATTAATTCAATAGCAACGGGCTTTAGCCCGTTTAAATAAAAAGATAATACACCAAATGGCTTTAGCCAAAACCTAAATAACAATATGAAATTAAAACTGAAACATCTTTCCCTTTTATTCCTGTCACTTTCATTGCAGGTGAATGCACAGGAAATAAAAGCAGAGTTAAACAAAGAATTTAAAAGAACAGAAAAGATATCCTATATTCTGGATTATCCTCAGAAAGCAAAAGGAAACGTACCTTTGATCGTCTTTCTTCACGGTTCAGGAGAAAGAGGAAATAATCTTGATGCAGTTAAAGTACATAGCCCGTTTACATATAAAAATCTGATCAAGGAGCCTGTAGCTATTTTAGCACCACAATGCCCTGCAGATTCTTGGTGGGATACGGTGACAATTTATAATCTGATCAAAGACATTCAGGAAAAATATAAAATTGATGCCTCAAGAATTTATCTTACAGGACTTTCACTGGGAGGTTGGGGAACATTGAAGCTTGCAATGGAACATCCTGAAATGTTTGCAGCAGTAGTACCGGTATGTGCACCTACAGATATGATTATGTATGCGAACATTAACCAGTATAAAAACCTCAACATGAAAATTTTTCATGGCGGAATGGATGATATCGTTTTACCGGAAAATGCCTTTAACTTTTACCAGAGATTACATCCGGTAAATCCATCGGCAGAACTGGTGGTCTTTCCGAATGATAATCACAATTCATGGGACTCTACCTATTCTGATCCCAAACTGTATGAATGGATGCTCTCTAAGAAAAAGTGAGAATAAATTTAAATAGAATAAAGACGCTAGCTATAACACAATCAATTTTTATCTCTGATAAAATCTTTGCGCCTTAAAACATAAAGCTTGAAAAAAATAGCGCCTTTGCGTTTTCCAACAAAAAAACGCCTCCCCGTTAAAACAAAAAAATAAAATTAGAAATATAATTTAAGAAGATAGATTTATGAAAAAGTTAATTGTAATGGCAACCCTTGCACTTTCTCCGGTGTTTTCCGCACAGGAAATGGTAACCAGGCCGGTTCAGTCTTACCAGACAGCCCAGTATCAGGCGAAGAAAAAGGCCTTTGTAGAAAACCTTTTGTCTAAAATGACTTTAGATGAAAAGATTGGCCAGCTCAACCTGCCTACTTCCGGGGATTTTACAACAGGACAGGCTCAAAGCTCAGATATCGGAAAAAAAGTAGAGCAGGGATTAGTAGGAGGATTATTCAACATAAAAGGAGCTGAAAAGATCAAAGCAGTTCAGAAAGTAGCTATAGAAAAAAGCCGTCTGAAAATTCCTTTAATCTTCGGAATGGATGTAATCCACGGTTACGAAACCACTTTCCCGATTCCATTGGGTCTTGCTGCTTCATGGGATATGAATTTGGTACAGCAGTCTGCCAGGATAGCTGCAAAAGAAGCTTCTTCAGATGGGATCAACTGGACGTTTTCGCCGATGGTGGACATTTCCCGCGAGCCAAGATGGGGAAGAGTTTCCGAAGGTTCCGGAGAAGATCCTTATTTAGGAAGTGAAGTTTCTAAGAATATGGTGTATGGTTATCAAGGAAAAGATCTTTCCGTTGGTAATACCATCTTAGCCTGTGTAAAGCACTTTGCATTATACGGTGCCGGTGAGGCAGGGCGTGATTACAATACAGTAGACATGAGCCATGTGAGAATGTTCAACGAATATTTTCCGCCATATAAAGCTGCGGTAGATGCCGGAGTAGCCTCTGTAATGGCCTCTTTCAATGAAGTGGACGGAGTTCCGGCAACCGGAAACAAGTGGCTTCAGACTGATGTTCTCAGAAAAATGTGGAATTTTAAAGGTTTCGTTGTGACAGATTATACAGGGATCAATGAGATGATAGAACACGGGATGGGAGACCTTCAGCAGGTGTCCGCCTTAGCTCTGAAAGCCGGAGTGGATATGGATATGGTAGGAGAAGGATTTTTAACTACCCTTAAAAAATCTCTGGACGAAGGAAAAGTTACGAAGGCAGAGATCGATATGGCTGCAAGAAGAATCCTTGAAGCAAAATACGATCTTGGATTATTTGATGATCCTTACCGTTACGGTGATGCGAAACTGGCTGCAAAAGAAGTATACAGCATGGAAAACCGTAATGTAGCAAGAAATGTAGCAGCTCAGTCTATGGTTTTATTGAAAAATGAAAATCAGGTATTACCTCTGAAAAAATCCGGTACCGTAGCTGTCATCGGTCCGTTGGTTAATAACTCACTGAATATGGCCGGAACATGGAGCGTAGCTACAAAACATGCCGCTTCAGTTTCATTAATGCAGGGACTTCAGGCCAATTACGGAAAAGAAGTGAAATTCCTTTCTGCAAAAGGCGCAAACATTGATTATGATGTTAAATTAGAGGACATCTATGCAGCTCACGGAAAAAAGACAGACAGAGACAGTCGTTCCAAAGAAGAATTACTGAAAGAGGCTGTTGATGTGGCAAGCAAAGCAGATGTTATCGTTCTGGCAATCGGAGAATCTGCGGAAATGAGCGGAGAATCCTCTTCAAGAACAGAAATTACCATTCCTCAGTCTCAGGTTGATTTATTGAATGAACTGAAAAAAACAGGAAAACCAATTGCTATGGTACTTTACACAGGTCGCCCACTGGCTCTGACCAATGTGAAAGATACGCCTGATGCTATCCTGAATGCTTGGTTTGCCGGTTCAGAAGCAGGAAATGCCATTTCAGACGTTCTGTTCGGAAAAGTAAATCCTTCCGGAAAACTTCCGATGACATTCCCTAGAAGCTTAGGTCAGGTTCCAATCTATTACAATGCAAAAAATACTGGTCGTCCTTTAAGTCAGGATAAAGTTGATAAATGTGAATATGAAAGATTCCGTTCCAATTATATGGATGAATGTAATACACCTTTATATCCGTTCGGATATGGTTTGAGTTATTCTAAATTCACCTATTCCGATCTGTCAGTTTCAAATTCCAATCCAAAAGGAAATCAGACTGTTCAGGCCTCAGTTACAGTGACCAATTCCGGAAACTATGACGGGGCAGAAGTCGTGCAATTATATATCAGGGATATGGTAGGAAGCATTACCAGACCGGTAAAAGAGCTGAAAGGTTTCCAGAAAGTATTCCTGAAAAAAGGAGAATCTAAAAAAGTAACCTTCGATATTACTCCGGAAAGTTTGAAATTCTACAACGGAGAGCTGAAGTTTGACTGGGAGCCGGGAGAATTTGATATCATGGTAGGAACCAGTTCCAATGATGTGAAACATTCAAAAATAAACTGGACAAAATAATAATAATCAAAGCCATTCTTTGAGTGGCTTTTTTTCTTATTTGGCATGATTTTTAATGGCACACTTGTAGATTTAATATAATAATTATGAAAAAAACTATTGTACTTAGCGCAATATTCATGGGATCATTCATCTTTGCACAGACAGTAGGTGGAGATAGAGATGCTCATGGATGCATAGGTTCTGCGGGATATACCTATTCTCAGATCAAAAAAGACTGTGTAAGAGTTTTTGAACAGAAAATTAAATTAACAGAAGTTGCTCCGAAAGGAAGCTCCACTTCAATGGCTGCTGTAATTTTCAGCAAAGACATGAAAAAAGCCGAAGTTTTCATCCCTGATACAGACGGAGAAAGCCTGATTCTTATCAGAGCAGGAAAAGGTAAAATCTGGAAAAAAGATGATTATGTTCTGGTTCCTTTCAAAAAAAATGAATACCAGCTTAAAAAAGATAACGTTGTGATTTACCAATAAAATAAAAGCCACCCGAAAGAGTGGCTTTGTTATTCAGCATAAAGTTAAAAAAATACCCTTTCAGAAATACTGAAAGGGTATTTTATATCTAATCTTTAATTACTTTCTTAAGCAATACTCCTTTATCAGTAAATACTTTGAAATAGTATACTCCCTGATAAGAGCTGTGAATACTTACTTTGGTAGTCTGGGAATTAATTCCGATTTGTTTCTGAATAATTCTTCCCTGTGCATCATACACTTCAACCGACTTGATTTTTGAACCGGCATCTATATTGACATCACCTTTTGTAGGATTCGGATATAATTTCACAGATCCGTCTTTTGAGGTTTCAGCAGTCTGCAGGGTTCCTTCAATATTCGTGGTTGCGTCATTGGTAACAATCGGGAAATTATAATCAAAATAGATATTGGCCTTATTTATTACCTGATCGCCCGGGGTAAGATTATTTTTTGATTTTACTTTCATCAGGATATTTCCATGACCGCCGCTTCCCAGATTGGCCATTTTCATAATAAATTCAACTTTGTTGTTTTTTATTCTTGTATAAGCCAAATGAGAGGCATTTTGTAACTGTAATGTAGAGATATCAAAATCTGCAGGATCTATATCCATTTCAACAACAATGTTAACGGCATTGGAAGTTCCTGTATTTTCAAAATTAACAATATAATGCAGGTTGTTGCCGACCATTGCTGAAGGTACCGTATTTCCTTCAATGCATACAATATCATTAGGATCGAAAGAATTCACAACGGTCTGCTTATAGGTGAATATATTGTCCTGAGGATTGATGTCGCCCGGAAGAGGATTTACACTGGAAGAGAAAATAAGCTGATCTCCCGAGTTAACAGGGTTGGTAGGATGGGTAGGGGTATTGATGGTAAATATAATTTCTGAAGCAGTATTGGCATATGGCTTTAAATTACTGAAATTAAAAGTGATCTGGTTCCCGGAAATTACATAAGGTAAAGAAGAGGAAACAAAATTCATTTTTGAGGTATCAAATGTAAGTACTGCGCTTCCGGACATGGTGGTATTTCCTTTATTTCTCCACATCAGTTTGTATTTGGCATCAAAGCCCGGTACAGCATTGGTTACAGGAGCGATTACCACTTCCAGGTCGTTGGCATTGCCGTTTTTCACAACACAAATATCCTGTGTAAAAATATTGTTATTATTATTCGGGAAGCTTGTGGCAAAAGAAGCAGGCATTACGGTGAAAAGAGAAGGGTTTTCCGGTTCTGCGGTTACTGTAAAGTTTCCGGCCTGAGTATAAAAATCATATTTGCCGTTGTTCTTTACAAAGGTTTCCCCGGTATTGGTCCCATCGTTTATTTTAAGCTTCATATGCTCGAAAATTTCATCACTGGTATCGCAGCCGTTGTTGTTTTCATCAAATCTTACCGTTCCGGTGATGGTGTTATAATTTCCGCCGGGAACGAAATTACAATATGTATTTACGTTGCATCCTGTAACCCCGCCACTAATAAGCATATTCTGTATTCCGGAAACTTCGCTGTCATCACAGCAGATATACTGAACGTTAGGGCAGTCCAATATAGCAACGTCATCTGCGACTCCGTTTTTAATAAATATTTTTTCAACATTAGGCATATCTATTATTCTTATCTGAGTAAGGGCCACACAATTATTGGCATTTACTGTTTTTAAATATGCGGAATTACTGCTTGGCGGATAATCATTCCAAACCGAGAGTTCCTGTATTTTTTGATGATTACTGACATCTACATCTGCAATTTTATTATTAGCTATCTCTAAAGATTCCAGATTCGGATAATTATATATGTTGAAAGTAGTAAGATCATTATTATACAAATTCAAATGTAACAGCAATGGAGCACTTACACTAAAATCTGTAAACTTATTCTGTGAAATATTTACGCTCTTGAGGTTAGTGTTATTAAGGAAGTCAATATTTGTAAGTTGATTACGCGTTACATCCAGCTCTTCTAAATTCGTACAGTTCTTAATGTTTAAATAGGTTAGATAATTATACTGTAGTTTTACACTTTGAAGAGAAGGGCAATTTTCTACATCCAGTTCTTCAAGCCCAAAGGGATATGGCCCGGTAGGAGAACCTGTAAATTGAAAAGTTTGTAAATTGGGATTGTTTTTAAAACTTGCGTTCCTTAAAGTCCCTAAAACTGCATAATTAGATATCAGCTGATATCCATACTGGAAAGAAGTGAGAAGGTTGTTGCTTGCATCTAATTTGACTAAACTCTCAAAATAGTTCAGGACGGTTCCTAGTGTGGTAATATTCGCATTTGATATGTTGAGTTCTGTTATAACCTGAACTTCACCTTCATCAATTTCCCCGTCTGCATTGGCATCAATAGTAAAATAGTTTCCGCTTACATCTTTTGCAACGGTATTAGAGGGTGAGGAAGACAGCAGTTTAGCTTTGAAATTTGCATCAGGAATGTTTATAATCTGTGCCTTAATGCCTAATGAGAGACAGAGAATGGGCACGAAAAATAATAACTTTGTTTTCATAAAGTGTTTGAATAATTTTTTATCAAATTTATTTTTTATTGTTTTTTTTAACCAGAGCGGGTGAGAATTTTGAGGGTTCTATTTAGAATTTACAGCCTGTTGATCTGTTCCTGCAGTTTTTCTTTTTTTCTCTGAGATACCGGAAGCTTCGATCCGTCCGACATAATGACAAAGCCGCCATCTTTTTTAATATAGGATTTCAGCTCATTCAGATTGATGAGGTGAGACTGGTGAATACGCTCAAAACCATGATCGCCCAAAAGTTCTTCATATTCTTTCAAAGTTTTGGAGATAATGACCGTTTTATGGTTCTTAATGTAGAATTCTGTGTAATTGTCTTCGCTTTCGCAACGGATGATATCTTTTATTTCAAACAGATGGATGCCTTCTGAGGTTGAAAGGGCAATCTTTTTAAAGCTTTCCGTCTTCCTGCTGATATTATCAAGAAGGAGTTCTATATGTTTATGCGTATTGCTTCTGTGCTGTATCTCTTTGATCTTTATGATTACATTTTTCAGTTCATCCGGATCTACAGGCTTTAACAAAAAATCCAGGGCACTGAACCTGAAAGCTTTGATCGCAAATTTTTCATGAGCCGTAATAAAAATAACGTGAGCTGAGATCTGTCCCTGCCTTTCATTGAGCTGTTCCAGGATATCAAAACCCGTCCCGTCATTCATCAGTATATCCAGAAATACAATTTCAGGTTTTTTATTTTCAATCAGTTCAATTCCGGATTTCACGCTTTCGGCTTCTCCCAAAAGTATAATATCCGGTGCGTAGAGCTTCAGCATTTCCTTCATGCCTTCCCGTAAATTGGCATCATCATCTATAATAACAGCATTAATCATAACTAATCTTTTATATATTCTAAAGGCAGTTCCAAAACTACCTTTGTTCCTTCAGGGGTATTGTTTTCTCCTTTTATTTCCGTCACCGTCAGGTTCACCTTTTTCTTTTCAAACTCTTCAAGTGTTTCCAGTCTTTTTTGTGAAATCTCCATAGCCATGGATTTATGCACGTTCACCAGATTTTCTTTCAGTTTTTTAGACGTTTCTATTCCTATTCCGTTGTCGGTGATTTCACAGATTAATGATTCTCCCGTCTGGCTGAATTTAATCTGAATGAAGCCTTTGCCCTCCTTGGGAACTACCCCGTGAATAACCGAATTTTCTATATAAGGCTGAAGCAGGAGAGAGGGAAGTGCAGTATCGTCTTCTATTAAAGGATCTTTGGTGATGGTAAAGTCGAATTTCTGATTAAATCTCAGCTGTTCAAGCTCCAGGTAATTTTTTAAAGATTCAATTTCCTTATCAATAGTAATAAGTGATTCCTTAGAGAAATCTAGTGTGAGGCGCATAAGTTTTGAGAACTTTGCAAGGTACTTTATGGCTTCCTCTTTATCATTCTGCATAATGAACGAAGAAATTGCTGCCAGGCAGTTGAAAACAAAATGAGGATTCATCTGAAGATGCAGTGCCTTGTGCTGAAATTCCGTCAGTTGCTTTTGAAGCAGTATTGTTTTTTCCCTTTCTTTATTACGGAAAAAGAAATACATTCCTGCCAGCATAATGATCAGTAGTAAAAGTCCGAAATACCATTTTATCTTCTCCCGGTTTGTTTTTTCTTTTTGTTCGATCTGTTGTTTTTCAGATTCAAAATCAAGCTCTGTTTTAATACGTTCCTTTGCATTTTCAATCTTTAAAAGCTTTTTACTTTCTGCACTGTAGTTTTTTAAATGAACAAGAGCCTGTTCCTTATTCCCTTTTTTATCAAAGATCTGGGAAAGCAGCTCTTCGCTTTTTACAGTAGTTTCAGGGAGATCCAGCTCTTTAGAGATAGTAAGGCTTTTGTTGGCAAATTCCAGCGATTCGTCAAGCTTGTTTTCACTATAATAAATTTTACCTAAAAATAAATAGGTATTGGACAGCCCAAATCTGTCTTCTGTACTTTTAAAAGCCTGTTCTGCCTTAAACAGGTATTCTTTGGCAGGTTCAAACTGCTTTTTAATTATGAAATATTGGGCAATATTGTTATACAGCTCTCCCTGTTCGCGGGGATTAGGATTTTTCTGAAACTCGCTCAACCCTTCATCAAAAAATATTTTCGCCTTTTGAGGAAGGTTTTTATCTAAATAAATGGAACCAATATTCGAGCACGAAACTCCCAGTGAAGCAGCTTTTATCTTCTTTTGTACAGCATAGGATTTCAGAAAATAATGTAAGGCTTTTTCATCATCGTCAATTGAGTGATAAATAACCCCGATATTATTATAAATCTTGGATAATTGCACTTCGTTTTGACTGCTTTCATATAGCTTCATTGCTTTGAAATCATTATGTAAAGCCTGGGAGTAATTATTCTGTTCCGAATATATAATTCCTTTGCTGCCAAAAGTTTTAGCCAGCATTTCCTGCATATTCTGATCAGTATGGTTAAGATTTGATATTTCTTGTTCCGTCTGGTCAAAATAGCTGAGTGCCTGATCGTAATTTCCTCGGATGATATTTGAAGTTCCCAGATTTTGCAGCGCCAGAATCTCTTCCTTTACATTATTGGCATTTTTTGCAGATTGTAATGCTTCATGCGCAAATTTTTGCATGGCATCCGGGTCCGAAGTCTTATAAGAGTCAGATATTTTATTTAAAACCTCTGCTCTTTTTGAAAGATCAGTAGTCCTGTTTAATATAATAACCAATGAATCCGGGACATTTTTTTGTGCCGGAAAAAAAGTAATTATGAAAAAAAAGAAAATAAGAGAATAATTTTTTTTCATCATTTGTGTTTCGGTGCAAATGTAGATGAATCCTGAAAAATAGGAAAATGCAAATGAGAAAACTCTGTGCTTCAGCGAGAATTCGATGCGGCGATAACCGGATGATGTATTTTAAAATACTTAATTTTTTGCAAGAAAAATAACCAGTAAGGATTAAAATTACGTTTTTGATTAAAAAAATGTATATTGGTATTACCAAATTATAGCAGAATCCGAAAAGCTTACAGAGTAGGAAAAATCAAAAAAATAATAGTATGAAAAACTTAAAAAAACTTTCAAAACAAGAATTAAAGACACTTCAGGGAGGTGTTCCAATGTGTTTGTCCGGTTACTTTTGGTGCTCATTTGTAAAGAAATGTATTCCTGTAGGAGCAGAATGCGGACTTGCTTAACATATGAATCTTAAAGTGGTGTAAAAATCACTATATGAAATCTTTATGTTATCTCCCATAAAAAATAAAGCCGTTCGGAAGAACGGCTTTTTCTATGATTTTTATTACTGGTCTGAATTTGTAATACGTAATTTCAGTTTTAGTAGCATTTATCAGGATCATAAGTTCTGCATGGCCCATTTTCGGTATATTGACAGGTTCCGTTAGGACATCTTCCTCCCGGTGGCGGAACCCAGCCTCCTGAAATCATTTTTAAATCACCTTTTGAAAGTTTTTTTAAGTTTTTCATAATAAGTTTGGTTTTAAGTTGTTATTTGATCTGCTTTTTAAGCTTGGTTTCACTAAATTAAAAAATAAAATAATATAAAATCACTTCCTGTTGAAAAAATAATTCAAATTGTAAAAAAAATGGAATGGAGGTAAGTCTTAGTACCATCAAAAATGAAATATACCGTCACTTCCGACTGAAATTTAAAAGAACACACTCTATTTTCATCTCTCAATGAAAATCCTTATTTTTGTACATCTAAAAAAGTAAAAGAAAGAATGAATTCCTACAAAAATCCATTGGAAGAGCGCTATTCCAGTGAAGAAATGTTGTTTAACTTCTCACATAACAATAAATTTCGTACCTGGAGAAAGCTTTGGATAGCGCTTGCTGAAATTGAAAAAGACTTAGGTCTTGACATTACAGATGGGCAAATTGCCGAACTGAAAGCAAATGCAGAAAACATCGACTATGATAAAGCGGCAGAATATGAAAAGAAATTCCGCCACGATGTAATGGCCCACGTTCATACGTATGGTGATGTAGCCCCTTCAGCAAAGGGAATTATTCATTTAGGAGCTACTTCAGCTTTTGTAGGAGATAATACAGACCTTATCCAGATCCGTGACGGACTTTTGATCTTAAAGAAAAAGTTGGTTAATGTGATGAAAAATCTTTCGGATTTTGCCATTCAGTATAAAGATTTACCCACTTTAGGATTTACCCACTTCCAGCCGGCCCAGCTTACAACAGTTGGAAAAAGAGCTACCCTTTGGTTACAGAGTTTGGTTCTTGATATCGAGGAGCTTGATTTCTTTCTTGAAACACTTCGTTTCAGAGGAGTAAAAGGAACTACCGGTACTGCTGCAAGTTTCCTTGAACTTTTCAACGGAGATTATTCCAAAGTAAAACATTTGGATAAAGAACTTTCAAAAAGATTCGGTTTCGAAAAGGTATTTGGAGTTTCAGGTCAGACTTATGACAGAAAAATCGATGCTAAAGTAGTGGCTTTATTAGGAAATATTGCGCAGTCTGCCCATAAATTCACCAATGATTTACGTCTTCTTCAAAACCTTAAGGAAATTGAGGAGCCATTCGAAAAAAATCAGATCGGTTCATCTGCTATGGCTTACAAACGTAACCCAATGAGAAGCGAAAGAATTGGAGCCTTGGCAAAATATGTGATGTCTTTAACGACAAGTTCCGCAATGGTAGCTTCTACCCAATGGTTTGAAAGAACTTTGGATGATTCTGCCAACAAGAGACTTACCATTCCCCAGGCGTTCCTTGCCGTTGATGCTATCCTGCTGATCTGGAATAACATCATGAACGGAATTGTTGTATATCCGAACAGAATCAACAAACATATTATGGAAGAGCTTCCTTTCATGGCGACAGAATATATCATTATGGAAGAAGTGAAGGCCGGTGGCGACCGTCAGGAAATCCACGAGGTGATCAGAGTTCACTCTATGGAAGCTTCCAAAAAAGTGAAAGAAGAAGGAAAAGAAAATGATCTTATTGAAAGAATCCTGAACGATGATTCTTTAAAACTGGACAAATCAAAATTAAAAGAAGTTTTAGATCCTAAAAACTTTATCGGTTTCGCGCCGATCCAGACAGAGGAGTTCATCAGCAATGAAGTTCAGCCTATTCTGGATAAAAATAAAGACCTGATAGGATTGGAGGCTGATCTTAAAGTATAAAGCATATGCAGTCCTTTTGGGCTGCATATTTTTTTGAAATTCATATGAAGTATTATTTATTATTTATTCTGATGTTGTTTCCTGTGATTATATCTTCTCAGGACTTTAAACTGAATAAAAAAATTAAATCAAATGAAAATTTTGAACATATAATTTCAGGAGTTATAGCTCCGGTTAATTTGGGAGAATTTACCAGAACAGGATTATTTACAAACTCTAAAAATGACAGTGTTTTTTCTGCGGAATATGAAAATAAAAATAATGATGCCCTGTTCCTGTTTAAAATAGTTCCAGGACGTTTGGATGAAGACAGGCTTTTTAATTATTATTTCGGTAATCTTAAAAGTAGAAAATATACTCCAAAAGAAGCTGTAAATAAAACAATTCATTTTAAAGATGGTAAGTTTAAGCTTAATGGAATAAGTACTTATTTTAAACATCTCGACAGATTGATCAATGTAAGAGTATATGATGCCGGGTTTTGGATGTTTGTTTCGGAAACCAGCCAGAAAGGAAATGATACTTTAGCTTTGGATAGCAGACAGGATGAGTTTTTGAAAAAAATAATGCCTTCAAAAATTGTTGAGAAAAACCCTCTGACAAGATATTCAAATATATTTTATGCACCGGCTGCTGCCCAGGATACATTACTGTTGAGGATTACCATGAGCAGTGCTACGAATAAAATGAAATGGATATATGAAAATGTTGATAAATATGGAAGAGCGTCAGGTATTCCCGGAATTCTTTTAAATTATCAGATATCCGGCATTAATGGTTTTATAGATTATAAAACAGAAAAAAATTCCAGCTCAATTAGTGGAGAAAATCCTGCAACCAAATTGATTTCTTTCTTTACGAAACTTAGAAATGACGGTTTTGTAGATGAATATTTAATGGAACAGTATTACTACTTACTAAGTCCACCGGAAAACCATCAATTTGATTATAAGGGCTATGAAAAGTGGAAGTTGGATAATTCAATAGATTATAATTTTGCGCATAGATTTTATATTATTGTAAATTCGCGGAAGAAGACAGATCTTAGCAAAAATGACTGATTATCTTTTTAATTTATATCAATATTAATATGAAAAGTACTTTTGTTCATTTAACAATGTATCCTGATAACCCTAATACTTATAATGTAAAATAGCTCCATGAAAAACCTTCCGATTTTTTTATTCATTTTACTCTCTGTGAAAAGCTTTTCACAAAACCAGAAAGATGTATATGCCATTATGGATGCCAATGCTCAGAAACTTGCACAAAAATCTGGAGCCTATTCCGTTTCCATTGGAATCCTGAAAGATGGAAAAACCTATACAAAACATTACGGAGAAATAGATAAAGGAAAAGGAAATAAAGCGGATGACAATACCTATTTTGAGATCGCTTCAGTTACCAAACTTTTTACAGGCCAGTTACTGGCAAAAGCTGTTCTGGAAGGAAAAATCAATTTAGAAGATGATATCCGTAAATTTTTAAAACAAGATTATCAGAATCTGCAATACCAGGGAACACCTGTTAAAATTAAGAACCTGCTTTCTTACACAACAGCACTCCCAAGAAGTTTACCGGATGAAGATAAACTATATGAAAAAACTACCGATGAAACCCCTTTTTTAATCAGAAACCTTGAAGCAGATTATACCAGGGAACAGTTTTTTAAAGATCTTAAAAATGTAAAACTGGATACAATTCCCGGGGTAAAATATAAATACAGTAATTTAAGCCTTGAAT
This sequence comes from Chryseobacterium shigense, assembly GCF_014207845.1. NCBI lineage: Bacteria > Pseudomonadati > Bacteroidota > Flavobacteriia > Flavobacteriales > Weeksellaceae > Chryseobacterium > Chryseobacterium shigense. The sequence goes on along the minus strand of NZ_JACHLC010000001.1, from coordinate 1,638,416 downwards.
TGGCAGGTATTATTTTAGAAAATGTTTATGGTAAAGATGTGGAAACACTTTTTAAAGAAAATATTTTCTCAGGATTGGGAATGCAGCATACTAAGTTTAATCTGGGTAAAAATGAAAATTTAGCCAATGGTTACTATGATAACGGTAAGCTGATGCCCCATTTCAGCTCCCAGCTATGGGGTTCTACAGGAGCAAAAACCAAATCTACTTTAGGTGACCTGATGAAATTCCTGAAATATGAACTGGACTCAAAAAATAAAGTCGTACAGGAATCCCAGAAAAATATTGAAAACAGTAAAGAAAACTGGCACGGATACCTTTGGGATGATTATTATATCAGCGAATATGGTAAAGTCGGATTTAAACACGGCGGAGCCTTTGGAACACAAACCTGGTTTACCATCTATCCTGAATATAACATAGGAATCTGTATGATTATCAATGTAAGCGTGCCGGGAGGTGGCTACACCCTTCAGAATACGGCTTCAGAGATCATGGAAGACTTTACTTCCCCATCAGACAAAAAACAGGTTTACGGATATACCGTGAAAGGAAATAATGTTGTTTTTGAGTATAATCATCCAAAAAATATGGATTCAGGATTAATCAATACTATTTCTGTAGCAGGTTCATTTAATGACTGGAATCCGGTAAATAAAGAATACCGGATGAAGAAAAAAGATGCAAATCATTTTGAATTGGAAATTCCCCTGTCTAAGTTTGAAAAAGGCAAAACCTATTCCTTTAAATTTGTACTCAATAACGCATGGTGGGTAATAACCCCTAAAAAAGCTTCCAATGCAGACGGAACCAATGACAATAACCTGACGCTGAAGCTGTAAAAATAAAAAGAGAGCCAACCAATGGTTCTGAAAAAGAAAAAAGAAAGTAATAAATCTAATATTTAAAATCTGACATCTAATGTCTAATAACAAAAGAATTTTCGTAGAAAAAAGAGGAATTTTCGATGTTGAAAGTCCAAAAATTTTTGATGAAGTAAAAGCAGTCGTTCCATCGATCCAAAATGTAAAAGTATACAACATTTACGATATTTTCGGATTGAACGACGGAGAGTTCGGAAAAGTGGTAAACAGCACTTTTGTAGACCCTGTTACCGATATTTTACACACAGAAAATCCGGCAAAGGGAATCTTTTTTGCCATGGAATTTTTACCCGGTCAATACGATCAGCGTGCGGATTCTGCACAACAGTGTATCGCCCTATTAACGGAGAATGAAAAGTCTAAGGTAAGAAGCGGAAAGCTGATAGAATTTGAAGGCGTTTCTGAATCCGATCTGGTAAAAATCAAAGACCTTTTAATCAATAAAGTCGAATCCCAGCAAAAAGATTTATCAATTCTGGATATTCCTGCCGATGAGATACCTTCAAAAGTTCTGGTTCACGAAAACTTCATCAATTTCGATGATGCTCAGCTTGAAGAATTCTTTAACAACCACGGTTTTGCATTAGGCCTGGATGATTTAAAATTCATTCAGGAATACTTTAAAACAGAAAAAAGAAACCCTACAGAAACCGAGCTGAAAGTTTTAGACACCTATTGGAGTGACCACTGCCGTCACACCACCTTCGAAACACAGTTGTCAGATATCCGGTTTGAAGGAAAATTCAAAAATACATTGGAAACCATTTTCAATGACTATATCGAAAAAAGAAAATTCTTAGGCCGTGAACTGAAACCCATTTCATTAATGGATCTGGCAACAGTTTGCGGAAGATATTTCCATAAAACAGGCAAGCTGGAAAACCTTGTGGTTTCTGACGAAATCAATGCCTGTACCATCCAGATCGAAGCCGAATACGACGGTAAAAAAGAACCTTGGTATTTACTATTCAAAAACGAAACACACAATCACCCTACGGAAATTGAACCTTTCGGAGGAGCTTCAACCTGTTTAGGTGGCGCTATCAGAGACCCGTTGTCCGGACGTTCTTTCGTTTTCCAGGCCATGAGATTAACAGGTGCTGCAGATGTATTGGAACCGGTTGATAAAACCTTACCGGGAAAATTACCTCAGAAGACAATCACAAAACAGGCTGCCAACGGATATTCCTCTTACGGTAACCAGATTGGTCTGGCTACTACAATGGTTTCTGAAATCTATGACGAAGGGTATAAAGCCAAAAGAATGGAAGTTGGTTTCGTTACCGGAGCCGTTCCGGTAGATTGGGTAAGACGTGAAAAGCCGGCAAATGGTGATTCTATTATCATTTTAGGAGGTGCAACAGGCCGTGACGGTGTTGGCGGAGCCAGCGGAAGCTCAAAAGAACAGGATGAAACCTCTATTCACACCATGAGTTCTGAAGTTCAGAAAGGAAATGCCGTTGAAGAACGTAAAATCCAGAGATTGTTCAGAAACCCGGAAGTGACCAGGTTAATCAAAAAATCAAACGATTTCGGGGCAGGAGGTGTTTCTGTGGCCATCGGTGAAATCGCAGATTCATTAGAAGTGAACCTTGATGTTTTACCTTTAAAATATGAAGGATTAAACGGAACTGAGCTTGCTATTTCTGAATCCCAGGAAAGAATGGCCGTTGTAGTTGATCCGAAGGATAAAGAAAACTTCATCAGATTCTGTGAAGCTGAAAATATTGTGGCTGTAGAAGTGGCAAAAGTTACAGACTCCGGAAGAATGCAGATGTTCTGGAAAGGAGATAAGATTGTTGACCTTTCAAGAGCATTTCTGGACACGAACGGCTGTTCAAAAAGCCAGGAAGTAAAAATTACCCACCTTGAAGAAGTAAAAGAAGAAACGAAAGCGTTCACAGCAGAAAACTTCCTGAACATCTTAAAAGATAAAAACGTGGCTTCCCAAAAAGGGCTGCTTGAGATGTTCGACTCTTCAATTGGAGCAACTACGGTAGCAATGCCTTTAGGAGGAAAATACCAGCAGACTCTGATGGAAGGAAGTGTACAGACGCTTCCTGTTTTAGGAGCAAAAGATATCGAAACCGTATCTTTGGCAAGCTGGGGATTTGATGCCGGAATTTCAAAGCAGAATTCATTATTGGGAGCTTCTTATGCAGTGATAGAAAGCGTTGCAAAAATCGTTGCCATGGGTGGCGATTACAAAAACATCAGGTTAAGCTTTCAGGAATATTTCGAAAAGCTGGGCCAGAACCCTGAAAAATGGGGGAAACCTTTAGCTTCTTTATTGGGAGCTTATGATGCCCAGATTAATTTAAGTTTGGCAGCAATCGGGGGTAAAGATTCCATGAGCGGGACATACCAGGATCTGAATGTGCCTCCAACGCTGATTTCTTTTGCCTGTGCCAACGGTGATAAGAAAAATATCATCTCTCCTGAATTTAAAAATGCAGGAAATAAACTGTATTTCTTCAATCATACTGCTCAGGAAAACGGTCTTCCAAACTATGAAAGCTTAAAAGGAATCTTTGAATTTATCTTTGAAAACATCAAAGCCGGAAAAATTGTTTCAGTAAAAACAGTTAAAGACGGCGGTGCTGCCATTGCTTTAGCTAAAATGAGTTTCGGGAACAGGTTGGGAGCAGAAGTAAATATTGATGAAAATGCTTTGTTATCTAAAAATATCGGTAGCTTGATTATTGAATCAAAAGAAGAACTTAACAGCGCTGCTCTTCAGTATATCGGAGAAGTAAAAGATTCAGGAACTTTAAAAATAAATAACCTTGAATCTTCAATCTCAGATCTTGAATCAGCTTATACAGGAACATTTGAAAACCTTTTTCCAACCAAAGAAAAAGAAAAGCTTACGGTTGAAATTGATGAGAAATCAAACTCTATCAATCCAAGAAATATCATTATTAAAAAGCACGGAATTGCCCAGCCGAAAGTATTCGCACCGGTTTTCCCGGGAACCAACTGCGAGTATGATACCTTAAATGCTTTTGCAAAAGAAGGTGCAATAGTAAGCAGTTTACCTTTAATCAATATCAATCACCAGTTATTGGATGAAAGCATTGATGCATGGGTGGAAGAGATCAGAACATCTCAGATTCTGGCATTCTCAGGAGGTTTCTCAGCAGGGGATGAGCCGGACGGTTCCGCAAAATTCATTGTCAACGTCCTGAAAAACGAAAAAATGAAAAATGCTGTTCACGAGCTGCTGGACAGAGACGGTATGATTATCGGGATCTGTAACGGGTTCCAGGCTTTGGTTAAATCTGGTTTATTGCCTTACGGAAGAATCAAAGATCTGGATGAAAATTCTCCGACATTGGCTCACAATGCCATCAGAAGGCATATTTCCCAGATGGTGAATGTAAAGGTGGTTAATGATGAAAGCCCATGGTTAAAAGGAATGAAAGATCAGGTATTTACCATTCCCATTTCTCACGGTGAAGGCCGTTTCATGGCTTCCGAAGAAGAAATTCAAAAACTTTACGAGAACGGGCAGATTGCTACCCAATACATCGATCTTAACGGAAATATTGCCCACGGAATGCCGTTCAATCCTAATAATTCATTATTCGGAATTGAAGGAGTTACCAGCCCGTGCGGAAAGATTTACGGAAGAATGGGGCACCCTGAACGATTTGCAGAAGGCCTCATGAAAAACATACCTACCGCGAATTACCACAATATATTCAAAAATGGAGTGGAGTACTTCAAATAAAAATAACAGGAAAATGACCGTCATTAATGGCGGTCATTTTTCAAATCTGGCCGGGTTTTATGATGAGGTTTCATCTGTTCTTATGAAGGATGCTGACTGGAAAGTAGGAACACTGGACGGCTTTGATGATATTTTGTACGGAGGTTTCGGTGTCTTTGAAAACGATGAGGAAATAGAGATGATCTGGAAAGAATCCCAAAAATCAGAAAAAGATCTGGGCTTTGACGCAACCCGCAGCTTTTATGAGAACAAGATCAGTCAGGGAAAGCCTTTCAATATAGATCTTATACAGCATAAACTGGATGAATTGGTCTCAGGAAAAGGGCAGACCTTATTTGATATTTTAGTGGAAATTATAGAATCACACCAAAATATTACACTAATTTTGGATTGATTTTAGATTAATGATGAATGGTCAATTGTAAACAATAAATGATATATCTACTAAACATCTGACATCTGGCATCTGAAATCTAGTGTCTAATATCTAATATCCACATCTTATTAAACATGAAAAAAATGATTTACGGGCTGTTCTTTGGAGACAGCATCACATATGGGGAGTATGACGGCGTATTCGGAGGCTGGGTAGATATTCTTAAAAGATATGCACTCCAGCAGTTCCATGAAGGAAAAAATGAACTGATCCTCTTTAATCTTGGAATCGGAGGCGAAACCACAGTCGGGCTGCTGAAAAGGATGCCTTACGAGCTGGCAGCCAGAAATTCAGCAGAGGGAAATGTTGTTTTTATCGGGTACGGAGCCAATGATCTGGCAAAAAAAGACGGAACCCATATGGTAAATCTGGAACAGTTCAGGAATAACATCAATGAAGCGATTCATCATGCAAAACAATACACCAATGATATTTATCTGGTAAACATTCTCCCGGTTTCTCAAAAAGTAGACGGGATAGAAAGTGCAACCGGAAAGCTCAGAACAAATGAAGAAGTAATAGTTTACAATCAGATACTTAAAGATGTGGCTTCCGAAAATTCAGTTCATCATGTTGATTTTCATGCTGCTGTCCTGGATGATAAGGAAATTTTACTTTCTGCAGACGGTGTACATCCTAACGAAAAGGGTTACGGAATAATGGCAGAAACTGCAATATCCATCATAGAAAAATATTTATAATAGCCTATCTGTTCTTCCGGAGTGCTTTTTTATTGAAATACATATTTCCGGTAAATAATTATCCCTGTAATAACGGCCCCGATGGTCAGTAAAAGGACCGCTGCGGCAGAAATATCCTTGATAAAACCAATTCTTTTATCGAATTCAGGCTGTACAATATCGCATATCTTTTCTATAGCGGTATTGAATATTTCGGCACCCAAAACACTTAGTGAAGCCATAAGAATGAGTATTGTATCAACCGCTGAAAGCCTGAAATATAAAATCAGAATCAGGTTAACGAAAAATGCTGCAAGCTCAATCCGGAAATTCCTTTCCGTCTTCATCATCAGGAAAACACCGCGGAAAGCATTCAAAAAACTTTTGTGAATAGGTGGTTTCTGCATGGCTTATTTTTAACAAAGATAAGATTTGTATTTTGATGAAAATAATAAATTGGAAACCTGTTTTTCTTAATCTGTACATGAAAAACTAGGGATAGGTTTTTGTATCCAAAATCAATAATCAGTGTTAAATTTGAGTATCAAATCAGTCCTGAAAACAAATTGATGATATTTGTTCAAAACTCCTTAAGATTATTTTTTTCATTATAGTTTCTATTTATTATATTTGTAGAAACTTATTTTTAAATCTATGAAATTTATTATTTCAAGTGGTGAACTGCAGAAAGCATTGCAAACTGTAAGTGGCGTAATATCAAGCTCTCAGTCGAGACCGATTTTAGAAAACTATCTTTTTGAATTAGACGGAAATAACGTTACCATTACAGCATCTGATGGCGAGACTACTCTTGTGACTTCTCTGGAAGTAAAGTCTGACGATTCGGGTAAATTTGCCGTTCCTGCTAAAATTTTTCAGGATTTTATCAAGACCTATGGTGAACAGCCTTTGACGTTCGTTGTGAAGGATAATGCTGAAGGAACCGGAAGCCAGCTTGAGATTTTGGATGAAAAAGACAACTTCGCTGTAGCACTGGATAATGCTGATGATTACCCGGAATTACCGGAATTTGATGCATCCCAGAGCGTAACAATGCCGGCAGGAGTTCTGTCTGAAGCATTGACGAATACTCTTTTTGCTACAAGTAACGACTCTCTTCGTCCTGTAATGACCGGAGTACTGTTCCAGTTTGGAGAAAACGAAACCAATTTTGTTTCCACAGATTCCCACAGACTGGTGGTCTATAAAAGAGCAGACCTGATGAATGCCGAGCCAATGGAATTCATCATGCCTAAAAAACCTCTGAACATTTTCAAAAACATACTGGCAAGTTCCAATGAAGACGTTACCATCGATTTCAATGAGAATATGGCTAAATTTACTTTTGGGAAACACATCTGGATCTGCCGACTGATAGACGGTAAATACCCCAATTATACAGCAGTAATCCCGAAAGAGAATCCAAATGTACTGACGATCAACAGAAACCTTCTTTTAGGAGCGATCAAAAGAGCATCCATTATGTCTAACAAATCTACCAACCAGGTGAGATTTAAATTATCTGCCAATATTCTTCACCTTCATGCAGAAGATACCGAGTATGCAAACAAAGCGGATATGCAGATTCCTTGCGATTACAACGGAGAAGATATCAATATTGGTTTTAGCTCTAAGTTTTTAACGGAAATGCTTACCATTTTAGGTTCGGACGATATCACTATGAAAATGTCTCAGCCTAACAGACCGGGAATCATTGAACCGCTTGACGGTCTTGAAGAAAGTGAAAATATTCTGATGTTATCAATGCCGGTAATCGGATTATAATATTTTAATGCATAAAACTACAAGAGACTGAATCTTTCAGTCTCTTTTTTATTTCAACAAGCAATTAAAAAGTAAAATAACGTTATATATTCGGTTTTTTACAGGGAAATTCTCTAAATGAATAGGAGATGATTAATCAAAAACTATTTGTTTTAAAATCATTTCTAAATTTCTCTATTTCTTAAAAAAACACGACATTTGTACTGGAAAAAAATTCAAATAAAATTTTCAAAATTTAATAAATGAAAATATCAAACAACTGGCTGAAAGACTTTATCAAAACGGAACTGAAAACTGAAAGAATCGGAGAATTCCTTACAGATATTGGTCTTGAAGTAGAGGGGATAGAAAAATTTGAAAGTGTTAAAGGAAGTCTGGAAGGTATTGTAGTAGGTAAAGTATTGACGTGTGAGAAACACCCGAACGCCGACAAATTAAAGAAAACGACAGTTGATGTAGGGAATGGGAAAATATTAAATATTGTTTGTGGTGCTCCTAATGTTGAAGCAGGGCAAACAGTTCCTGTAGCCGTTGTTGGAACTAAAATCTATGACAAAACCGGAAACTTTTTTGAGATCAAGGAAGCGAAAATAAGAAGTGAAGTTTCCCAGGGAATGATCTGTGCAGAAGATGAACTTGGCCTTAGCGATGATCATGGCGGAATTATGGTTCTGGATGAAATAAAATACCAGGTAGGAAAGAATTTTGCTGACTATTTTGAATTGACTAATGATGAAGTAATTGAGATTGGTTTAACACCCAACAGAACCGATGCCATGTCGCATTACGGTGTTGCAAGAGACCTTCATGCATTCCTTTCAACGAATCAGCAGAAATCAATATTTACAAAAGTAGCTTCTGTAGCTTTGAACGTTGAAGGTTCACACAGTTTCACTTTAGAAGTGGAAAATAAAGAACTGTGCCCAAGATATATCGGAGCTGTTATTGAGGACGTAAAAGTGGCAGAATCTCCGGCTTGGTTAAAAGACAGACTGAAAGCAATCGGCTTAAGCCCGATCAACAATATTGTAGATATTACGAATTATATTCTTCACGGATACGGCCAGCCTCTTCATGCATTTGATGCCGATAAAATTACCGGTAATAAAGTGAAGGTGGGAACCGTAAAAGAAGGGACAAAATTTACCACTCTGGATGGTGTAGAAAGAACATTAAACGGTTCTGAGGTGATGATCAAAGACGGAAAAGATAACCCGATGTGTATTGCCGGTGTTTTTGGTGGTGCCAGTTCAGGGGTATCCAATGAAACAAAAACCATTTTCCTGGAAAGTGCTTATTTCAATCCGGTAGCCGTGAGAAAAGGCGCTAAATTCCATGGTTTAAATACAGATGCTTCTTTCAGATTTGAAAGGGGAGTAGATCCCAATATGACCAGAACAGCAATTACCCATGCTGTTAAAATGATCCAGGAACTTGCCGGAGGAAAATTAGCAGGAGATTTACTGGAAGAATATCCGAAGAAAATTGAGGACAATTATGTAATCATCAGGTTCTCAAGAATCGAACAGATACTTGGAACAAAAATCCACAGAGAAAAAGTAAAAGAAATCCTGAAGTCCCTTGAAATCCAGGTTCTGAATGAAATCCAGAACGGTCTTGAAATCTCAGTACCTGCTTACAGAGCAGATGTAACAAGAGAAATAGACGTCATTGAAGAAATTTTAAGGATCTACGGATACAATAAAATAGATGCTCCGCAGAAAATTTCATTTACTCCGGTAAAACTGAGTGCCAACGATCAGGACGAGCTTGAAAACAACTGGGCGAGAACTTTACAGGGGCTTGGCTTCAATGAGGTGATGAACAACTCTCTTACATCTGTAAAAGATGAAAAAGATGCTGTAAAATTACTGAACCCCTTGAGCGGAGATCTTGCGTTTATGAGAAAATCCTTATTGGAAGGTCTTCTGCAAAATGCGGTTTATAACATCAACAGAAAGAACCAGGATATCAAATTTTTTGAGTTCGGGAAAATTTATCATAAAAGAGATAAGTACGAAGAAAGAAAGCAGCTTGCCCTTCTTGTTTCGGGAAGAGATGTTGCCGAAAACTGGCTGCAGCCTAAATCTGCGGTAAGCTTCTATCATCTTAAAGCTTATGTGAAAGTTTTGTTGGAAAGACTTGGCATTACTTATAAGGAAATTCCTTTAACGGATGAAAGATTTTCTGATGCATTGGCTTATGAAACAGGAGAAAAAGCTTTGGTAAGAATAGGAAAAGTATCTCCGATTCTACTGAAAGACTTTGATATCGATCAGGAATGTTTCTACGCAGAAATTGAGCTTGAATTGGCTCAGGAACTGCGTTCTAAAAATGTTCTTAAGTTTAACGATATTCCTAAATTCAATAAAATCAGAAGGGATCTTGCTCTGTTGATCGATAAGAACATCAATTATCAGGACCTGTACGAGACTGCCAGAAAGAACAAATCACCTTACATCAGGAATATCAACTTATTCGATGTTTATGAAGGAAAAAATCTTCCTGAAGGCAAGAAATCGTATGCAATGAGCTTTGAGCTTTTAAATGAAGAAAAAACACTGGAAGAAAAAGAAATTGCTTCCGTGATGGATTCATTAATCAAAGCATTCCAGAAAGAATACAATGCAGAATTAAGATCTTAGTTAAGAATAAAATCATATTGGAACGGGCTGTAAAGCCCGTTTTTTATTTGCAACCTCACACACATCCGCATCATCTTATTTTTAACGTTATCATCTGCTCAATAACGGAAGACTAAAAAATAATCCTAAAATAGACTCCCAGGAAATAATAAAATCCTTCACAAGCCGTTTAGATAATAATATTTCCTTAAATTTGAGTAATTCAAAAAGAAAAAAATGAAAAATCTTTTTTTAAGTATTTGTGCGGCAGCTGTTCTTGCGTCTTGTGGTACAATGTCCAGCCCTTCCGCATCTAAAGTGGGTAAGGTACAGCCTTCACTGGCCGGTACAAAATGGACGTTGGCAGATAACGTGAAAGGCAAGGTTCCGACCCTTAATATCGATGGTGAAAAGATCAGTGGAAATGGCGGATGTAATAACTATTTCGGAACGGCTAAATTAGATCCTTCCACAGGAGATTTCTCTGCCGGTCAAATGGGGTCTACCAAAATGATGTGCAATAATGTGAGCGTTGAGCAGAACTTTATGGATATGATGGGGAAGGCTAATAAATATGTAGTTTCCGGAACCACTCTGGAACTTTATCAGGACAATCTTCTGCTGTTGAAATTCAATAAAACTGAATAAAAATAAAAAAGGAACTCAATTTGAGTTCCTTTTTTTATGTGTAAGGTAGTTATTATTCTTCCTCTTCTTCGTCGTATTTAGCCAATTCTTCATCGCACCATTTAAACGCAGCTTCTACCACTTTTGTAGCCTCATCTGCCATAGTTTCCTCATCATCGCCTTCCAGATCATCCAGCCACTCAACTTCTTCTTCCTCTACGTTTAAGATAAATCTTGGGTATTCTGTATGAACTACGAATAAATCTTCAGGAAATTCCGAATTGTCTGCTAATAAAAACTTTGGTAATTTCATTTTTTTAATATTTTAACTTTAATCAAAGATAAATAAAATTATTGACTTAAAATTATTTCAAAAACATTTTTGAAACTTTTTCAGCTTTTTTACTTTCTGAATAATCATAGAAACCTTCTCCGGACTTCACCCCAAGTTTTCCGGCCATCACCATGTTTACAAGAAGCGGGTTTGGAGCATATTTAGGATTTTTGAAGCCGTCATACATCACATTAAGAATCGCAAGACAGATATCAAGACCGATAAAGTCAGCAAGCTGAAGAGGTCCCATAGGATGTGCCATTCCAAGCTTCATTACCGTGTCTATTTCTTCTACACCTGCCACACCGTTGTATAGTGTTTCGATAGATTCATTAATCATTGGCATAAGAATTCTGTTAGCCACAAAACCAGGATAATCATTCACTTCCACAGGAACTTTCCCTAATGTTTTGCTCATCTCATAAATGGCATCAAAAGTCTCTTTGGAAGTAGAATATCCTTTGATGATCTCTACCAGCTTCATAATAGGAACCGGATTCATAAAATGCATCCCGATTACTTTATCAGCTCTTTTGGTAGCTGCTGCAATCTTTGTGATAGAAATAGAAGAGGTATTGGTAGCCAGGATACAGTCGGCAGGAGCAAATTCATCCATCTGACCAAAGATCTTAAGCTTCAGGTCCTGGTTTTCAGTTGCAGCTTCCACGATAAGATCTGCGCTTCCGGCAGCTTCTTTAAGTTCTGTGAAAGTGCTGATATTTCCTAATGTTTCAGTTTTTTGTTCTTCTGTAAGGTTTCCCTTTGCAATTATTCTGTCGAGGTTGGTTGTGATTGTTTTAATCCCTCTGTCAAGAGCCTCCCGGGATACGTCTACCAGATTTACTTTGAATCCGCTTTGTGCAAAAGTATGTGCAATACCATTTCCCATGGTTCCGGCTCCAATAACTACAATGTTTTTGATCATTTTTTCTTTTATTTTTTATAGATAGTTAAATTTTAGGTGATTCAGCCTGCCGGCTTTTAATTATTAAGCCGTAAGTCATTTATCTGCTTTAAAAATAAGCTTAATATTTTACTTATTAAAATCATCCCAAACCGCTTTGGAAATATCAGAAACCATTTTACAGTTTACAGCTTCTGTCTCCGTAGAATTGTTTACAAATACGGCAATTGCGTAATGCTTTCCGTTTGGAAGCGTGATGATTCCCATATCATTTTCAGCAATCGTAAGTCCTTTGTTATTTTTTCCTGAAGAGCCTGTTTTATGTGCAACAGGAGTATTTTTCGGAAGCTGCTCAACAATTTTATTGGTTCCTGTTTTCGTTCCGGTCATAATTTGCATCAGATAATCCGTAGACTTTTTGGAAAGCAATTTCCCGTCATAGAACTTTTTCAGGGCCGATACGGCAGAATTGGTCGTACTGTAATTCTCGTAAAGTGATTCCCAGCTTTTTTCATGCATCTCCTGTTCATTGTACTTGACCTGGAAGTCTTTTACCCCTTTGGCATTCATAAACTGCTGTACCGTTTTTGCCCCGCCAATAAGTTTCCAAAGAACATCACACAGGTTGTTATCACTGAAAGCTACCGTATAGTCGATTACTTCATTTAAAGTAATTTCAATATTTCCGGCAGGATACTTTTCCCGGAACGGAGACCATGTTTTTTCCTTCAGATCGGTTTTATGTATGAATACTTTCTGGTTTAATGATAATTTTCCCTTATCTACAAGATCCAAAGCTGCACATGCAATATGAAACTTGAAAACACTTAACATAGGAAGCTTCTGATCCCCGTTTTTACTGTATTGGAAATTATTTTCGAAACCCAGAACAGAAACCCCGACTGTTGCTTTTTTGTTTTGCGTAATTGAATTTATTTTCTTTTCTAAAGCAGATTTCTGTGCAATGGCCAGTGACGAAACCAAAAGAAAGAAAAGACCTATTTTTTTCATAATGCTAAAAGTTAAAAAAGTTTTTTTATTGGAATTATGAAATCAGTTTTACAATTTCAAGGGCAACTTTTAAAGCTTCTGTTCCGTCTTCCAGGGAAACTTCCACATTTTTACCATCCGTAATGGCGTCTGCAAAAGAATTTAATTCATCAAGGATAGCATTATTGGGCTGGATATCCGGATATTCAAACAGGATCTGGTTTTTTTCACCATCAGCATTCTCAATAATCATATCGAAAGGGGTGGGATTTTCAGGAGCGTCTTTCATCCGGATCACTTCTGCTTTTTTCTCAAGGAAATCTACAGAAATATAAGCATCTTTTTGAAAGAAACGGCTCTTTCTCATAGCCTTCATGGAAATTCTGGAAGTTGTAAGATTCGCTACACAGCCATTTTCAAATTCTATCCTGGCATTTGCAATATCCGGAGTTTTACTTACCACACATACACCACTTGCATGAATATTTTTAACCTTAGATTTAGCCATACTCAGCAAAATATCCAGATCATGAATCATAAGATCAAGCACCACAGAAACATCAGTTCCTCTGGGGTTGAATTCCGCCAGCCTGTGAATCTCAATGAACATCGGATTTTTAATATATTCTTTAGTGGCAATAAAAGCCGGATTGTATCTTTCAACATGTCCTACCTGTGCCTTGATACCATTTTCCTGGCATTTGTGAAGAATTTCTTCTGCCTGTTCAAGTGTCTGTGTCACCGGTTTTTCAATGAAAAAATGAAGCTTTTTTTCAATGGCTTTCAGTGCATAATCGTAATGGTAGATCGTAGGAGTTACAATATCCAGCATATCGATCTGCTCAAGAAGTTCATCAAAATTTTCAAAATATTTATATCCGAATTCAGCTTCTATTTTTTTTCCGTTTTCAGTATCTTTATCGTGGAAACCTACCAGCTCGTACTTATCTGACTGGTTAAGAAGTCGTAAATGGATCTTTCCCAGATGTCCGGCACCTACCAAACCTGCTTTTAACATAGATTTTTTAATTTTTGTAAAGATAATAATTTTAGGTATTAAGAAGGAGGTTGCAGATTTTAGGTTGACAAATATTGATAGTTTGTTTACTTTTGTAGAAACTACTGCCCGCAACCTGATAACTATATCTTACTAATGATGCATGATTCGTTTGTACATAAAGGAAAAAGAAAGATTCTTGTCGAATACTTAAGACATAATATAGAAATCTCGGATGAAAATGTACTTTTGGCAATGAGCGAAGTTCCGAGACACCTTTTCATTGAAAGTATTTTCGAAGATTTTGCCTACGAAGACCGGGCGTTTCCCATACTATCACACCAAACCATTTCACATCCCTCAACAGTAGCGGAACAGTCTGAGCTGTTACAGGTGAAGCCAGGTGAGAAAGTGCTTGAAATAGGGACGGGATGCGGATATCAGACCGCCGTTCTATTAGCTATGAAAGCATTGGTGTACACGGTGGAAAGGCAGAAAGACCTTTTTGATTTCTCAAAGAAGAAATTCCGTGAGCTGCATTTGAATCCAAAATTTCAGAGCTTCGGAGACGGTTTTGCAGGACTTCCTACTTTCGCTCCTTTTGATAAGATTATCGTTACCTGTGGTGCTTCAGTTTTACCTACGGAATTATTAAAGCAGCTTAATGTCGGCGGGAAAATGGTTATTCCGTTAGGTCCTACCGATGAGCAGATTCTGTACAGATTTACAAAAACGGCTCCTACACAATTCGAAAAAGAAGAGTTCGGCGCTTATAAATTCGTTCCTATGTTGGGAGATACCAATCATTAACAAATTTTTTAAACCACAAAAGGCACAAAAATTTAGAAGCTCGAAAAATATTAAGTTCACATAAGAAGAAAACCTAAGATTTTAGAAGAACTTAAGTGTACTTTTTCTCGAAATATTAAACTTTAAATAACCAAAGCATTCAAAAATTTTGTGCCTTTTGTGGTTAAATCAATTCAAAGCTTTTATCCATTTTAATAAACTTTAAGACGGCTTCGGAACAGTAATTGGATTCAATGTAAGACCTAATCACTTAAATTTTTATTATTATGGACACGAATAGATTTAAATCATCACATGATTTCAGTAATATTCAGAAAAACCTGCATAATAATCCCGGATACCATACAGAAAGCTATACCCAGCAGGTAAAGGATTATATGAATGATATGAAAAGTAAGAATCAGGAACCTACAAAGCAGGGATTTATGGCTCATACACAGAAATCGGCAAAAGATGTTTGGGAAGAAATTCAGGAAATGGCTTCTCAGGTCTGGGACAAAAATCAGGATCTTTCAGATGAAGATCAATAATTTTTAATTTAAGTTAAAGAACCTCACTTTTTAACAGAAGTGAGGTTTTTTATTGGATATTGTAAACACAGAATTAAATCAAAATAAAATATGAAAGTATTTGTGAGCAAAAGAATTCCGCAAGAAGGAATCAATATGCTGAAAGAAGCAGGACTGGAGGTTTTTATCCCGGAACATGAAAATCTTTCGCATGAAGAATGGCTGATTCACTGTCAGAACAATGATGCCATTCTGAGTGTAGGAGCGGAATTTAAATACGACAAAGATTTCTTTGATCAATGTCCCGATATAAAAACAATCGCTTTATATTCCGTAGGCTTTGATCATGTGGATATTATGGAAGCCAACCGAAGAAATATTCCCATAGGAAATACCCCGGATGTCCTGAGTAAAGCAACTTCTGATGTTGCTTTTTTACTGATGCAGTCTGTAGCCAGAAGAGCAAGCTATAATTTTCAGAAAGTAAAAGACGGCAACTGGGGAGATTTTGATCCGTTACATGCTCTTGGACAGGAATTGTATGGAAAAACCCTGGGAATACTAGGGCTGGGAAGGATTGGCTTCGAAATGGCTAAAAAATCCAGGGCAGCTTTTGATATGAAAATCATCTATCACAACCGTCACAGGAATGAAGAAGCAGAACAGGAGCTGAATGCCGCTTATGTTTCTTTTGAAGAATTGATTGCACAATCTGATGTATTGAGCATTCATGCCAGTTTTACCCCTGAGCAGAAAGACCTTTTCAACGGTTCTGTTTTTGAAAAAATGAAATCTGATGCTATTTTTATTAATACGGCAAGAGGAGGTTTTCAGAATGAGAAAGATCTTTATGAAGCTTTGACTGAAAAAAAGATCTGGGGTGCCGGTTTAGATGTAACCAATCCGGAACCTATGTCTAAGGAAAGTCCGCTGCTGGAGCTTTCAAATGTCTGTGTACTTCCGCATATAGGTTCTGCTACCATTGAGGCCAGAACAGGAATGGCAAAGATTGCGGCTGAAAATATCATCGCTTTTTTTAAAGGTGAAAAAATTCCATATTGTGCCAATCCGGAAGTATATTCCGGGAAAAATTAACGGACTTGGAATTATTTTTGTTCGATATTGATAAACCCCTAAATACAAAATATTATGATACCTGAAAATAATAAGAACGAGCAAAACAGAAAACTGGAGCAGATGGATTACAATCCCAATGAAGATATATTCAATAAGGAACCCCACATTCCGCTTGATGGTGACGGAAACCCTATACTAAATGAAATGGATGATGATAAGCTGGATAAAGGACTTGATATCCCGGGAGCCGAAGATGATGATGACATGGAAGAAATAGGTTCCGAAGATGAAGAAAATAATTACTGGAGCTTAAGCGACAATGATGACGACCACGAAGAGGAAAATGACGATGTTTTAACCTGAATCGAGGTATTACAATAAAATATAATAACCTTACTGATTGATTTTCAGTGAGGTTTTTTATTTTTGAAAACCCTTTGTCTTCCCGGGAGTACATTCCCCTCCTCTGGAGGGGAATTTTCACCGGTATGTTTTCAAATTAAGGATAATTTACAAAATATAGAATGATCATATTGCCAAATCAGCACATCAACCTTGCCTATATTTCCTAATTTGAATATCTTTAAAACTTCAAACAATTCATTCTAAACATTGAACTTTAAATAGCAATATGACATTTCAAGAACAGATACAGCAGGGGATTCCGGATCAGCTGCCACAGCCTAAACCGTACGAAACCAATATCAACCATGCACCGAAGCGTAAAGAAATTTTAGGAGAGGAGGAGAAAAAACTTGCTCTTAAAAATGCATTGCGTTATTTTGATCCTAAGTTTCATGCGGAGCTGCTGCCTGAATTCAAGGAAGAATTAGAGAAATACGGGAGAATCTATATGTACCGTTTCCGTCCGGATTATGAGATGAAAGCGAGAGGGATTGAAGAATATCCCGGAAAATCCGAGCAGGCAAAAGCCATCATGCTGATGATCCAGAATAACCTTGATTATGCTGTAGCGCAACATCCTCATGAGCTTATTACGTATGGTGGGAACGGAGCTGTTTTTTCCAACTGGGCCCAGTATCTTCTGACGATGAAGTATCTGTCTGAAATGACGGATGAACAGACTTTAACCATGTATTCAGGGCACCCGATGGGATTATTTCCGTCCCATAAAGATGCGCCGAGAGTTGTGGTAACGAATGGAATGATGATTCCGAATTATTCCAAACCGGATGACTGGGAGAAATTCAATGCTCTGGGTGTTACCCAATATGGGCAGATGACGGCAGGAAGCTATATGTATATTGGGCCGCAGGGAATTGTTCACGGAACAACCATCACTGTTCTGAACGCTTTCAGAAAAATAAATAAGGAGCCTAAAGGCGGTCTGTTTGTGACCTCAGGATTGGGGGGAATGAGTGGTGCACAGCCAAAAGCAGGAAATATTGCAGGCTGCGTTACCGTATGTGCAGAAGTGAACCCTAAAATTACCAGAATCCGCCACGATCAGAAATGGGTGAATGAAATTCATGAAAACCTTGATGAACTGGTACAAAGAGTAAAAACAGCCCAGGAAAATAAAGAAACCGTTTCTCTGGCTTACCTCGGAAACATTGTTGAGGTTTGGGAAAAATTTGATGAGAAGAATTTAAAGATAGATATAGGATCAGACCAGACGTCCCTTCACAATCCGTGGGCGGGCGGTTATTATCCGGCAGGGCAGAGCTTTGAGGAATCCAACAGGATGATGGCTGAAGATCCTGAATTATTCAAAGAGAAAGTTCAGGAAACGTTAAGAAGACATGCAGCTGCTATCAATAAACACACCCGGAAAGGAACCTATTTCTTTGATTATGGAAATGCCTTTTTACTGGAAGCTTCCAGAGCGGGGGCGGATGTGATGGCAGAAAATCCTAGTTTGGGAAGAGAGTTCAAATACCCAAGCTATGTTCAGGATATTATGGGGCCTATGTGCTTCGATTATGGTTTTGGGCCGTTCCGTTGGGTATGTACAAGCGGAAAGCCGGAAGACCTTCAGAAAACAGATGATATTGCCTGTGCTGTTTTGGAAGAAATGGTAAAAAATTCCCCTGAAGAGATCCAGCAACAGATGAAAGACAATATTCAGTGGATTAAAGGGGCTCAGGAAAATAAACTGGTAGTAGGTTCCCAGGCGAGAATCCTGTATGCAGATGCAGAAGGTAGAATGAAGATCGCCGAAGCCTTCAACAATGCCATTAAGAACGGAGAGATTGGTCCGGTGGTTTTAGGAAGGGATCATCATGATGTTTCCGGTACAGATTCGCCTTACAGAGAGACTTCCAACATTTATGACGGTTCAAGGTTTACAGCAGATATGGCCATTCACAATGTAATTGGTGACAGCTTCCGCGGAGCTACATGGGTTTCTATCCATAATGGTGGCGGAGTAGGCTGGGGCGAAGTAATTAACGGTGGCTTCGGGATGCTGCTGGATGGCAGCGCAGATGCCGGCAGAAGATTAAAATCTATGCTCTTCTGGGACGTAAACAACGGAATCTCAAGAAGAAGCTGGGCCAGAAATGAAGGCGCTGTTTTCGCTATTAAAAGAGCTATGGAAGCAGAACCGAACCTGAAAGTGACGCTTCCGAATTTTGTGGATGAGGGTTTGTTTTAAATAAAAAATTTATCATAAGAAAGAACTTTGCTGTATTGGTATAGCAAAGTTTTTTTATTTTTATCTCCAACTTAAACCTTGAATATTTGAAAAAATATACAACTCAACTTATTAAGAAACAGTTTGCCTTAATTTCAGAGGATAAAAAAGAGATCGGAAGAATTGTAGAAATGAATAAGATCTTTTATTCAGAGCACTATATTATTTTTAATTCCAGAAGTTATGATATAAAAAATGTTGGCTTTCTAAAGAATGATGCGGAGCTTTTCAATTCCAAAGGAGTTATTTATTTTACGGACTTACAAAAAGAAAGAATTATAAAATCCGGAGAAAATGTTAAGATCTACAATTTCAAATTGAGTAAAACAAATCAATTATTCGAAAAAGGAAATCTGTTAATAGAAATTAAGGAAGAAAAGAATAAGGTTTTTTATATTGAGAGTGATGATTCTGTTGATGATTTGCTAATATTGTTTTTCTTACATTATTCTACACAAGAGTTTAATTCTATTGGAGGAGATGGGGATTAGATTATTGGTGAAAATTTCTTGGATGATAGTTTTGTTTTAAAACTTTTTAGATATAGAAAAACCTGCCGAGAGGTGGATTTTATTATGTAGATTACTTACAAAAATTTAGACATATTTTAACTTTTTGCAGTTTGAATTAATTTTTTCAATGGCTAAAATAAATTCAGAAGTATCTAAGAAGTAACTTGGGTAAGCTTTTTTTAAAGTTCGTATTGATGAAGCTGATACTAAGACTACGGCATTTTCATTTTCATTAATAGTTTTTTCAAGTCTTAAATACTCATTTGTTGCAGTTTCAAATTGTTGCTTGTTATAAATTTTAATATTTACTGACATTGATATAATATTTATATTTAGCAAATAATAGTCACCAGGAAATTTATCCTTTTCAATTCTATTACTTGAAACTCTTATAGCTTTTAGTTTTGTTAAAATGTTTAATTCACCACAATACTTATAACATTGAACCATTAACTCTTGCATTGTTAGTTCTTTATGTTCTTCCATAACCGGAAGCTCTTCTTTAATAGCAAAAAGAGAGCTTACAATTTTAAAAAAGTCTAGCCATTTATCAGGACCTTGATTTGATTTTAAAGATGTTTTTGTAATTATTCCTGCAGTTTCTACCGCAGTTGCCCAATTATGCTGAAGT
Source organism: Chryseobacterium shigense (assembly GCF_014207845.1). Taxonomy (NCBI): domain Bacteria; kingdom Pseudomonadati; phylum Bacteroidota; class Flavobacteriia; order Flavobacteriales; family Weeksellaceae; genus Chryseobacterium; species Chryseobacterium shigense. The sequence continues at coordinate 1,618,227 of NZ_JACHLC010000001.1, read as the reverse complement.
TTTGTTCTGATTTGTAATTCTAATTTTAAGCCGTCATACATTTCCTTATTAGAAGAATATTTATATATATAATGTATGCTTCTATATCCAGTGTGTTTAGGATTTTGGATATAGTCAACAACTTTCTCAAGCTTATGATGACTTTTTTGATGACGCAAAGCATTGTCAAGATTTTTTAAATCTTGTACATCTTTTAGAACTGATCTAAAGCCACCAATATCTTGCATTCCTCCTAAGCCCATGCTAGGATTTAGATCTAATTTATACTCAATGGAACTTAATCGTTTTAATCTTTGAGAAACTAAGTTAGGCTCAATATTATTTTCTTTAAGAGTTCTTAATAGCTTATTTTTTAAAATTATTAAAGGAAGAAGATGGCTTGTTCTCCATTTATTTATTATATTTAATGCATCTTCAATTTCCTTACTAGATTTGGATGTCATTAGCTTTTCTCCTGCTTTAGTAATTTGTTTTCTACTATATTTCATTTTTGAGATAAAGAATAGTTTCAAATATATAAAAATAAAATTACTCACACTTACGGGAACCCATAATCCCAAATACCCTTGTTTCACCCCAAAAACTTTTTACAAAACGTTAAAACACCCCTGTTTATAGCCAAATACAATTTACATTTGGGAAAAACAATGGTGTTTGGAGCTAACTATAAATTACTTTTGTTTCCAATTCCCAGTGGGGGAAATATCCGGTAATTGTTGGGTATCCTTTGCTTTCCACATTGAAGGCTGCAAAGAACTCTTCTATGGTAAACAAAAACGATCTGGAAAAGATAGAGTAAGAGGCATTGATAAAGGAAATCAATCTTTTATGAGTATTGGGATAAAGCTGGGATGATGTATAGGTTTTAACCACAGATTACACAGATTTGCACAGATGTTTATGTTATATTTATTGAACTTTTTAAAATTATGCGTAATCATCCGTGTAAATCTGTGTAATCTGTGGTTAATAAAATTTGTTTCTTAAAAAAATTGACAGTGCGAAATAACACCTAACGACCAAATAAAAAACTCAGCAGATAGCTGAGTTTTATTTTTTTGAACTATTAAAAAAGTTTAAAAAGATAATTTTACTTTCTTTTGGTCTTTTGGAGTTCTTCTTCCAGTCTTTGGTTTTCTTTTTTCAGAAGCTGTATAAGATCCCTCTGAGTTTCCAAAAGATATTCAGGAACATTACAATAATAATTTCCACTTACGTTTCCTATATTGTTGCTGTTCGTATTGTTATCAAAATGATTGATTTGTGAAACTTCCTCATTATTGTCTTGATAAATTTCTTCTAAGGGAACTTCCAGAAAACGAGCAATCTTGTCCCATTCTTCCTTTCTTATGGATACATCTCCGGATTCTTTTCTGCTATAGTTGGAAACATCTGTTGCAATAATGTCTGCAATCTGCTGCTGTGTAAAACCTTTTCTTTTTCTTACGTCGCGTAGTTTTTCTTTTTGCATAGCTGTATTTTATACAAATATGCAAAATATTACCCAAAAAAAACAGGTGTTGGCTGTTTTATTAGCTTTGGATAATGCTGTTTTTTTATTATACGGCTCTTAAGAAATATTTGGTAGGTGTTTTTCCTCCCTTTCCACTTGCAAATCTGGTATGGGGCTCATTTTTCTGATTATCCACAATAACCATTTCATCGTTACCTTTTCGTTCTACTACAAGATAAATATGGTCGTATCCATGATTTGGAATTGTTCCGCATGTAGTTCCTATATCCCCGCTTTGCTGGGAACCATTGGGTATTACTCCCCAGTTTCTTTTTTTGCGGAGAATATTTGTTAATTCAATTGCCATGTAGATATCCTTTACGGGAATTCCAGCGTCCTGCAATATCAGCGAAAGGGTTATTGCACAGCCGTTTGTAGGATATTTATCGCCATCGTACACCAATAATTTTTTTGCGGCCCTGTTTTGTATATCCTTCAGGCTTTTAAAATTATTAGCCGGGTTTGAAGCAATATGCACCAGATCATTTATGTGTTGTGAATCATTAGATACAGGATTCTCCGTATTGTCGGCCACAATGGGTTCTACGGAAAGGAAGCTTTTAAATTCTTCTACAGAATTCCGGCTTACATGTGAAATAACCATATTCTTGTTTTTCACGGTTCCGCACCAGGTGGTATCAAACCTGAACAGCCTTGCACAATATTCCACAGCAAGTTTATGATTGGATTTCATTGCCGTGATAAACGTTTCTACATCATGCCTGCCTTCATGCTTATCGAGACATTCTTGCAGGCTTTTGTCCGTCGACATAGAATCGAACGAAACCTGAAATGCACCGGTTTCTTCTGCTATTTTTTTGAACTTCGATTTTGGCTTTCCTGTATCCACGCCCTCATTCCAATCCCAGTCCGATTCAAAAGCGGCTACAACCCGCAGAACCTCACACATTACCGCTTTTCTGTGAAGCAGATCCGCGTAAGGGCCTAATACGCCATTCATTACACTGTAAATATCATATTTGTCATTTCGTGAAAAGACATCATTGGGAAGGGCCTCAATAGTATCAACCAATGTGTCAAGAAATTCAGTTGGTGGTTTGCCGTGTTGTTCGCTAATAGCTTTTAGACAGGCATTGTAATTGTATTTGCTCATATCATAAAGTATTTAATGGTTACAGTTAGTTTTTAGCTTCCGTACTGCCTGATCGGCAATAAGATTGGCTTCATATCAAATATAAAAAAACTGTTTAATAATGACCTCAGTGTTTATACGGAAATTATTTGCTGAGTGAAATACTTTTTCAATTGTAATTAAAAATTTAACGGTTTCAGTATTAAGTTTTCATAGAAATTTATAACATTTTTCCAACCTTTCAGGCAGCTTCAGCATCTTTATATCAAAAGATCATATGAAAATCACTATACCAAAGCCATGTCACGAAAGCTGGGAAACAATGACACCCGAAGAAAAAGGAAGGTTCTGCTCCGTTTGCTCAAAAACTGTCCGGGATTTTACCGTTGCTTCCGACCAGGAAATAATAGATGCTTTTTCCGATTCTTCAAAGGAAATTTGTGGAAATTTTTATGAATCACAGTTAAATAGAAACTTACAGTACTCTTATATCAATTCAGTTTTTGTAAAGTTTGCATTAGGTTTTGTTCTTACAACAGGAGGCTTGGTTTCCGTACATGCTCAACAAAATACAAATAAGGATACTTTAAGGGCTGAAAAAATGGAGGAAGTTATAGTTACTGCACTTAATCACCAAAAAAGTCAAAGAATGCTTGGATCAACAACAGTGGTTCCTGCATCTGCATTAAATGCTAAAGAAGATAAACCGGAAGAAATTGTATCAAAAATTCAGGGAATAGTCAGTAGTCCAATGCCGGTAGATAATCAGCCGATAAGAATTGGAGGAGCAAATTCCAGTGTGAGGAAAGATCAGGAACCTTTGGTGGTTATGAACGGCAAAATAGCCAGTTTAAAAGATTTACAGGAAACAGATCCCAATGCAATAAAAACCATGAGAATTCTGAAAGATGCAGCTGCCACTTCAATCTATGGTTCAAAAGCACAAAATGGAGTGATCATATTGACCACGAAAAAGAAATGGAGAATGAAGAAATAAAAAGTTTTCGGGCGATCGAAGATCGCCCGAAAACTTTTTATAAAGAAAGCATAAGCTTATTTTTTTACAGCTGCAATTGCTGCCTCATAATTCGGTTCATGCGAAATATCAGCAACTTGCTCCTCATAAACAATCTTTCCTGAAGGATCAATTACAACAACGGCTCTGCTCAAAAGTCCCTTCATTACAGAATCTGTGATTTCCACGCCATAGGTTTTTCCAAAATCCGAACGGAAATCCGAAAGCATTACAACATTCTTGATTCCTTCAGCACCACAAAATCTTTTCTGCGCAAAAGGAAGGTCTTTGGAAATACAAAGCACAACCGTATTGGGGATATTGCCCGCATCTTCATTGAAATGATGCACAGAAGCTGAACAAACACCCGTATCTACACTCGGAAAAATATTAAGGATAACATATTTTCCTTTATAAGAATCCAAAGTCTGGTCCTTCATGGTAACATCTGTAAGGGTAAATTGGGGAGCGGCTTTATTTACCGCAGGTAATTTTGCATAGGTATGTACAGGTTTTCCTCCCATCAAAACCGTATTTTGAGCAAAAAGAAATGTTGAGAAAAGAAATAATGTACTGAAAATTATTCTTGAAAACATAAGTTTTATTTTTAAACAAAATTATTCTTTTTTTCACTTGCTGAGATTAATTTTAATTTAAAGACCCGTTAAATAGAGCAAATCTATCAAATGTCTATTTTTTTTACCAACTGTAACATCTACCTTTATTCTGTAAAAGATGAAATTTTACATTCAATTCATCAACAAAATAAAAATTTATGGATTCAGTAAACAAACCGTTATTTCAGGATATTTTTAAAAGCGAAAATGAGATTCCCGAAGAATATAAAGTTCCCGAGATTCATCAGAAGGTCTATCTGCTTAATGGAGAACTTATAGAATGGAAAGGAGAGGTGCAGAATATCTATTCACCGGTATGTATTCCTATGGAAAACGGGTTGCAGAGAAAACTTTTGGGTAGTATCCCGAATATAGGTCCCAAAGAAGCGATGGATGTTCTTGAAGCCTCCGTTAAAGCTTATGATAACGGTCTTGGAGAATGGCCGACAATGTCCGTGGAAGGGCGCATCAAATGTATGCAGAAATTTGTCTATCTGATGATCCAGCAGCGTGACCTGGTTATTAAGCTGCTGATGTGGGAAATTGGTAAAACACTGGCGGATTCAACCAAAGAATTTGACCGTACGGTAGATTACATCAATCAAACTATTGATGCGCTGAAAGATCTGGACAGAGAATCATCCCGTTTCCAACAGGCTGAAGGAACCATAGCACAGATCAGAAGAGCACCGCTTGGGGTGGTTCTGAGTATGGGGCCTTTCAATTATCCATTAAACGAAATTTTTACTACGCTGATTCCCGCTTTGATCATGGGAAATACCATCTTATTCAAACTTCCGAAGCATGGTGTTCTGGCCCATTATCCGTTATTGAACGCCTTTAAAGAAGCCTTTCCGAAGGGAACCGTAAATACCCTTTACGGAAAAGGTTCGGAAATTATCACCCCGATCATGGAAAGCGGAAAAGTGAATGTTCTGGCCTTTATAGGATCCAGTAAAGTAGCCAACGGACTGAAAAAGCTGCATCCTAAAGTGAACCGCCTACGTGCTATTCTCAGCCTTGATGCTAAAAATGCGGCTATTGTAACCAAAAATGCCGATCTGGATGTTGCAGTAAATGAATGTATTCTTGGAGCCCTGTCATTCAACGGGCAACGGTGTACCGCATTGAAGCTGATATTTGTGCAGAAAGAAATTGCTGAAGAATTTACTCAGAAATTAAGTGCTGCCGTTTCAGCAATGAAGCCGGGTCTTCCATGGGAAAAAGATGTAAAAGTGACCCCGCTCCCAGAAGTGAATAAACCGCCTTATCTGAAAGAATGTATTGAGGATGCTTTGACAAAAGGTGCGAAAGTTTTAAATGAAAACGGAGGCTTCACAGAAGAATCTTTTGTATTTCCTGCAGTGGTTTATCCTGTTAATAGCGACATGAAGCTGTATCATGAAGAGCAGTTTGGACCGGTAATTCCCGTGGTGCCGTTTGAAGATATCGAAGAGCCTATTGATTACCAGGTAAATGCTTCGCATGGGATGCAGGTAAGTATTTTCAGTGAAGACCCGCAGGAAGTTTCCAGGCTGATTGATCCTTTTGTGAACCTTGTAAGCCGTGTCAACATCAATTGCCAGGCACAGCGAGGCCCAGATGTTTTTCCATTCACAGGAAGAAAAGACAGTGCAGAAGGCACGCTTTCTGTTTTTGATGCGCTCCGTTCATTTTCAATCAGATCCCTGGTAGCTGCAAAACTGACGGATTCCAACAAGAAACTATTAAATACCATTGTGAGAGAACATGATTCTAATTTTTTAAGCACCGACTATATTTTCTAGGCTGATTTTTTCTCTATTTAACATAAAATAATAATCCTCAATAAATTTCTTTATTTTTTGAGGATTTTGTATTTTGAGACGTGGAGTTTTTAGTTTTGTGTTAAAAAAGTGGTGTTTTTGATTAAAATGCTGCTTTATGAATAGAGTTTCAATGATGTCTTTAATGGAAAAAGAATTTTTGGAGAAAATTGAAAAACATAAAGGTGTTATTTTCAAGATCTCTAAAATGTATATGGACGATCGGGATGATCAAAGTGATCTTTATCAGGAGATCATTTATCAGGCCTGGAAATCATACGGCGATTTCCAAAGAAGAAGCGACTTTTCAACATGGCTCTACAGAACTGCACTAAATACAGCGATCGTATTCCTGCGTAGCGAAAAAAAACGTAGTTTTATACAAAACCAGGGAATAGAGAATCTTGTTGTTCCTCAGGAATCCTACAATGATACAGATGACAGGAATATGAAGTTGATGTATGAGGCTATTCACCAGCTGAGTCCTATAGACAAAGCACTTATTTTTTTCTTTTTGGAAGATTTTTCAGGTAAAGAGATTGCCGGGCAATTGGGTATAACCGAAGTAAACGCCCGTGTAAAGCTGAACAGAGCTAAGACAAAATTAAAGGAAATCATTGAAAAGCAAAAAAAATAAACAGATTTAAAACAAAACAGATGGAGTTAGATAATTTTAAAGAACTTTGGAATAAGGATAACAGGGAAGATCTGCCTGAAATCTCCCTGGAAAAGCAGCGTGAGATTCATTCACCGATGCAGATGCTGAGGATCAATATGAAAACGGAATTCTGGTTAATGGTAATTACCATGCCTACGCTTCTGATAGGTTTTCCGTTTGCCTCCGGGGATGCGAATATTGTTATTATATCAGCTTTTGTAGTGGTGCTTACCCTTGCTTTCATTATTTACTTTTATTCCCGTTTCCTCAAACTTTATAAAATTCTCCGTAAAAGCGGAATTAATACAAACTATGATCTGTTTAACCTTAAAACACAGCTTTTAATATCGAAAGAAATCTACATTGCCTATTATATTTCCTACATTCCGTTAGCTTTTCTGTTATCTCTCATCAAGATCAATTTTCATTTTGAAATAGAATACAATCTTGCCATTTTTGGCATCAGCTTTATGATTACCTTGATGTTGGTCTGGTTCATTATAAAATATTGGATCTACTATATGTACGGGAGGTATATAGAAGATGTAGTACGCCTGGTAGATGAACTAAACGGACTGGAAGTAGAGCCTAAAAAAGTAAGGCAGAATTCATGGTTTGAGCGTTCCCAGAGATTTTTCATGAATAAATTCGGGCTCAACGGAAATATTCTGAATACCGTTATATGGTTTGTTTCTGTGTATATTTTTATTGTAGTGTTTTTAACGCTCCTTCTCCTGCTTTTCATCATTATCGGGGTAAAACTTGATTTCATTGATATCCAGTCACTTCAAAAGGCACTGAACAGTTTGAACTAAAAACTTATCTTTATAATATTTCAATTTATAAGCTAAATCCTGACGGAAATTTTCTGTCAGGATTTTTTACTAAAATATTTGATAAGCATAGCATTGCTGAAAGTAGCTGTTATAAAGGATTTATGAATATTATGAAAATAAAGGAAATGAAATTTCACTTTTTAGTGTAAATTTTTCTCAAAAAAGTGTAACATTTTTACTTTTTTTCTACTAACTATTAGAAATATAAAATGTTAGTATCGTATTTGTGATTGCTCAAATTAAAACTGACTGTTCAATTTTAATCAGTAAATACTTCAAACAGTAGTTTATTGATTAGAAAACTATTTCATACAAAAGATCTGTTTTTTCATAAACAGATGCGGAGTAGAGCTTAAAAAAACACACAATGGAACCCGGCAGGAAATTTCTGTCGGGTTTTTTATTTTTAAGAAATATCTGTAACATTTTTTTACATTTAAAACTAACTCTACAGAGCCCGGAATCATGAACTCATTAGAGCAGGAATTTTTAGATAAAATTGAAAAACATAAAGGAATCATTTTCAAGATTTCTAAAATGTACATGTCCGAAAAAGAAGACCGCAATGATCTTTTTCAGGAAATAACCTATCAGATCTGGAAAGCATATCCTCATTTCAGAGGGGAAAGCGAATTCTCTACATGGCTGTACAGAATTGCTCTCAATACAGCAATCATTTTTCTGAAAACCGAGAAAAAAAGAAGCTTTATCTCCAATGAGGATTTTTCCGGTTATAAAATTATTCAGGATGATTATGACTATGGAAAGGAAGAAAAATTAGCACAGATGTATGAAGCAGTCCGGCAGCTGAACTCCATAGATAAAGCATTCATTTTTTATTACCTGGAAGATTTTTCGGGGAAAGAGATTGCTGAACAGATGGGAATTTCCGAAGGCAATGCAAGAGTGAGAATGAACCGTGCAAAAAATAAACTTAAGGATATTTTAAACTCAAACAAATCATAATTTTTAAATCAGTACCAATGAATATAGATGAATTAAAAAATATATGGAATGAAGATGTTTCTCAGGAAACACCCGAAATAAGTATTGAACAGAGAAATAAAATCAACCTTCCGCTGGAAAAAATGCGTAAAAATATGCGCATGGAATTTTGGTTGATGATTGGAATCTTTATTTTTTCATTTATAGTATGTGCATTCTGCAGGCCTTTTAAATTCCAGTTTTATATTACGGTTCTGGTAGCATCAATGCTTGTTGTTACGATTTTCTTTTTCAGTAAATTTTTCAGGCTTTATAATGATATCAGCAATCCTATGCTCAAAACCTACGATTCTTTAAAAGATCTCGTTATGCAGGTTAACCTCAATAAGCAGTACTATCTGTCGTATTATCTGAGCTTCGTCCCTTTTATAGTTTGCGAAATGATTATTGTTATAGAATTTATACCGTGGCCGCAACCCATGAGTGAAACAAAAACTGCCGTGATCCTGATAAGCTCAGTAACGGCAGGGCTTTTTGCCCTGTTTATCAGTGGAAAGTTCTGGTTTTACCGTTATTACGGAAGATATATTGTACACATAGAGAACCTTTTGAAAGAATTAAAAAAGTAAAATAGTTTCGGCGGGCTGAAAGCCCGCCGAAACCTTATAAACTATTTATCGGCTTCCTCCTTTGCAATTTCTTTTTTCACCCATTCCAGCTGCGGATCTTTTTTATTGATGATGTCCTGCATGCTTTCAGTGATGGTGACATCTGGCAAAACTCCTCTTTTTGTGTTCACAAAATCAATGTTGGGCTGTACCAAAAGCAGTCCAATAGGGAAATTAATCTTTGAATGAGGCAGTTTCTGGTAAGAATAAAATCCGGCTACTGTTCCGTCATTTGCACCTCCTGTTTCTTCACCAACCAGGGTTGCCCGTTTGTCGTATTTCAGTTTTGCAGTGATAATCGAAGAGGCGGAAAAGCTTCCTCCGTTGATGAGTACAAACACTTTGCCTTTGAAAGCATCTTTATGAGGTTTTGTGGGCTTATCAGCCTTCATTCTGTAATATATTTTTCCATCTTTTTTATAAGTACTGAAGGTTTGTGCAAATACATATGTGGGATAGGCAAGGCTTTTAAAAGCATACTGGAAAGGGCTGCTTTTCCTGAAATAGTTGGTTTTTAGCGGACTGATCCTTGAAGTAAGCTGTGAGGGTTTTATCAGAACATAAGGTTCCGGGGCCAGGTAAGAATACAGATTGTTGATTTCGTGCAAAGATCCTCCGTAATTATTGCGGACATCTATGATTAAATATTTGGCTCCCGCATTTTTAATTTTAGCAAAGGTTTCCCTGTAAAACTTATCCGAATAATCGCTTGAAAAACTCTTTATTTTTAAGTAAGCGGTTGTGCTGTCTTTGTCCAAAAATTTAAAATTCCGGTTATAGGAATTACTGAAAGCTACATAATCATTGACTTTCCTTTCCGGGGTTCGTTTTTCCTGTTCCTTGTCTTTTTCCAGGTCGTTTTTGGATTTGGATTCCCGGTGAAGGGTATAATTCTGGCTTTTACCGTTATACAAAGTTTCCAAACATGCTGTATCTGCAAATCCGTTTTCAGCAGTATAAAAATTGAAAAAGACATCCTTCAGAAAATACGGATAAAAAGTAGTGTTATAACCATCGCTGCTAATGAGTTCACGGTATTTCTTTATATATTCGGATACGGGGATGTTATTGATTGACAGAACTTCGGTTCCCGGCTTTATATTCTCTATTGAATCCTTATTCTGAACTATGAATAAATGATTATCTTTTATGTAATACTCAAAACGGCTGAACATTCCCTTTTTATGTTCAAGAGCCTTAATTTGCTTTCCTGAAAACTTTTGTCTGGGAATTCTCAGTGACAGGTGCCCTTCACGGATATCGGCAATCACAGGCTGCAATTTAAAATAAAACTGAAGCGGGGTTAGAGGCTGGTTGATAGTTTGCTTAAGGCTGTCGAATTTATGGTCAAGATCCTTTTTGGAAATATACCAGTAAAGCTGGGGATGCATTTTTTGAAGCTTCAGATAAGCATAATCTATATCTTCCTTAAGCTCTTCAGGACTAATGCATGCAGTCCTCTGTTCATTATGCCTCCTGATTGATGCACATGAAGAGAGTGCTGCGGCCAGCAGTATGATCGAATAATTTTTCAACGTATTTTGAATTTTTTCAATCTACTAAATTAAAAAAGATTAAAAATATTCTGGTTTAAATAAATGCTAAATTATTCAGAATGTTTCATAAAAATGTTCTGTATTTATAGATTCATTTACTTAATAAGATAATTAAGATCCTGAAAAATTACCGTATCATTCCAGATTACGTAATTTTTTTACAACTTCTTACTATCAAAAGGTAGTTGGAACTTTTAATTGCCAAAAGCAATTTGATATTCAAATTAAATTAAAAAAACAGCTGTATTTTCATGTCAGTCTAAAAGTCAATACCTTTGAGGTTTATTTGATGAAGATGATATATTTGATTTTAGCAGCTGCCGTTTTGGTTGCCGTTTATCTATGGGTTATGAATCTGCCCGCTTTTGGATCAGAACCGAAAGGCAGAAGGCTGCAGCGTATAAAACAATCCGGGCTTTATAAAAATAAAAGATTTCAGAACATAAATCATACACCTTCCATCGCAGAAGGATATAGTACTATAAAAGTAACTTATGATTTCATGCTGGGAAAGAAACATCCCTTACTGAAACCTTTGAAGGATATTCCTTCTGTTCATACGGATTTAAGAAATATTCAGAAAAATCAGGACGTTTTCATCTGGTTGGGGCACTCATCCTATTACCTGCAGACGGACGGTGTTTCCTTTCTTGTAGATCCTGTTTTGAGTTTATATGGTTCCCCGTTTAAATATTTCAATAAAGCTTTTAAAGGCTCAGATGTATTTACACCGGAAGATATTCCCGATCTGGATTATCTGGTTATTACACACGATCATTTCGATCATCTGGATTATCCAACGGTGAAGGCAGTTAAAGACAGAACAGGAATGGCTGTTGTACCTTTAGGGGTTGGGGCACATCTGGAAAAATGGGGATACAGTGAAGAAAATTTAATCGAGGAAGAATGGGGAGCAAAAGTGCTTTTAAAAAATGACCTGAAAATCACTTTTACACCGGCAAGGCATTTTTCAGGAAGAAAAATAAAGCAGAATAATACATTGTGGACATCCTATGTTTTGGAAACTCCCACAAAAAAAATATTTCTGGGTGGCGATAGCGGCTACGATTCCCATTTTAAAAATATTGGAGAGCAGTTTGGCCCTTTTGATTATGCAGTTCTTGAAAACGGGCAGTATGATGAAGCCTGGCGGTATATCCATGCGTTGCCGGAAGATGTTATTCAGGCTGCTTCTGATCTTAAGGCTGAACATATTATTCCTGTACATTCTTCAAAATTTGCGCTGGCTCTTCATCCCTGGAATGAACCACTTCAAAAAATAACAGGTTTAGGAAAAGAAAAAGGACTTAGTATACTTACCCCGATGATTGGGGAAGTCGTTAATATGAATCAATCGCACCATAGTTTCAGGGAGTGGTGGGAGGCATAATTCAGGCATGCCAGATGTCTTTGTATCTTGCAGGATGATTTTCAAACTGCTGGCGTACAAAATCACATTCAGGATCTACCAAAAGATCTTTTTCTTCGGAATAACGCACCAGTTCATCAAGAAGAAGTTTCGCGTACCCATGACCTTCGCGTTCCTCAATAATTTTAGTATAATAAACAATCAGCAGTCTTCCGTCAATTTTTATAGACATATATCCTGCTTTTTGTCCGTCAATCAGCAGTTGCAGCTCGTCCTGATATGGTGATATCTCAAACTTTATATTTTCCATAATAATTAAAATTTAGTTGGGTTAAACAGCCTGCTTCATTTAATCCATAGCATTTGATAATCTGGCGACATCACAATCCTCCCGGATTTATACTTATCACTCTTAAAATTACGAATTAAAATAATACAAAACACAGGTTTTGGGGAATCTTAACTAATTTTAAACTCTTTTATATTCAAAACTGACTCTCACAACGAAGTGATAAGATTGGGCTGTATACGTTTGAAATTATACTTATTAATAATGAATAATTCACTGTTGTTATGAGTAAACCCTTCATGAAAACTTTTTTTTTATCATGTGAAATGCAATCTGGTTGATATTTGTGTTCAGATTATCAATTAGTTATGCTTTGTTTAACAAAAATTGGGAATGCATATAAAAAGCTTGGCATTTTAATTGACTCAACTAAAACAGTTTAACTTTAAAATGAGCTAAAGAGATGAAAAAAATATTAATCGCATTCATGCTTGCAGGTACATTTGGCCTCACTTATGCACAATCAGATTATTACAACGATTACAGAAGAAGTATTACAGACATCAACTGGCAGACAGTAGCTACAGACCTTCTGCTTTCTGTGGCACAGACCAATCAACTGAATGCTCTAAACGACAGATATCATGATTATGATTCCTGGAACAGGGTATACGTAAGCAATCCGGACCGATGGAAAGAAGACCGTTATTCCGAAATAGAAAAAATACTGGGAAGAGAAAAATATGGTAAGTTTAAAAAGAAATACTACAAAGGACAGAACCCTGTAGCCGTTTACAACCAAAATAAAAACAATTACAAGAAATATAAAGGCCAGAAATCCAAAGCATATAAAGCAGAGAAGAAAAATAACGGACATCATCACTAAACCAGTTGTCAATTATATATTTAATTTAAATGACCGGCACCTGCCGGTCATTTTTATTTTCCGTGGCAGGAATATTTTATTTGTTTGAATTTTATAACTTAGCAGTATGGAATCTAAAGAAACAATAAAAGGATTTTACTTACGTAACGCCTCTATGGAAAGGGTAGATGCTATTACAACTCCCGGTGTAGGACATTTCAATGTTTTTTCGCGTGAAAGCTGTTCACTGTTAACCCCTTACAGCAGGAGGGATTATTACAAAATCTCGCTCATCATAGGAAAAGGAAAACTCCATTATGCAGACAAATGGATCCATGTAGACCGCCCTGCACTTTTGTTCTCAAATCCGGTGGTTCCATATTCCTGGGACGCAGACGATGAAGACCAGACGGGATGGTTCTGCCTTTTTACAGACCAGTTTCTTCAGAATGGAACACGTCTCGGAAACCTTTTGGATTCACAGCTCTTTAAAATAGGAGGAACCCCGATTTTCTTTGTTGATGAAGAACAGCAAAAAGTGATCTCGGAACTCTTTATCAAGATGATGACAGAAATTCAGAGCGAATATCTCCACAAATACGATATGCTTCGTGCCTGCCTTCATCTTATGATTCATGAAACCATGAAAATGCAGCCCGCAGAAAATTTTGAATCTTATCAGAATGCTTCCCAAAGAGTTGCATCACTGTTTATGGAACTGTTGGAAAGGCAGTTTCCTATAGACAGCCCCGAAGCATTTCTGAAACTGAAAACTCCTAATGACTATGCCCAGAGTCTTTCGGTGCACGTGAATTCTTTAAACCGTGCTGTAAAAGAAATGACGGGGAAAACAACCAGCCAGCAGATTGCTTCACGGGTTATTCAGGAAGCCCATGCTTTGCTTAAGCATACCGACTGGAACATCTCCGAGATTGCCTATGGATTAGGCTTTGAAGAACCTGCTTATTTTACCAATTTCTTTAAAAAACAAACCGGCTTGGCTCCCAATTCTGTAAGAACAGCATCTGTTTGAATTTTATAATTCTTAGTTTGAATTCTATATTCCATTCATTCCGTTCTTGTTCTAATTTTGTTTCATCAATTTAAAATCACAGCAATTATGAAATTCAGAAAATTAGGAAACACAGGAGAGCAGTTATCTGCAATAGGTTTAGGATGTATGGGAATGAGCTTTGCATATGGACCGGCGGATGAGCAGGAAAGCATCAGCACCCTTCATAAAGCATTGGACTTAGGAATCAATTTCTGGGATACCGCAGATATGTATGCCGCAGGAGAAAATGAAAAACTCATTTCAAAAGTACTGGTTCCGAACAGGGATAAGATCTTTATTGCTACCAAATTCGGATTCAGGTTTAAAGATGGAAAAGCAAGCCACAGCGGTTCCCCGGGAACTTATTTTGACGGTTCTCCGAAATGGATCAGACAGGCTGTTGATCTGAGCCTTCAGAGGCTTAAAATCGATACCATTGATCTTTATTATGCCCACAGAGTAGATCCGAATATTCCGGTAGAAGAAACTGTAGGAGCAATGGCAGAATTGGTTAAAGAAGGAAAAGTAAAATATCTCGGACTATCAGAAGCCTCTGCCGAATCCATCAGAAAAGCAAACAAAATTCACCCGATAACGGCATTGCAGTCAGAATATTCTATCCTTACCAAAGATGTGGAAAACGAAATACTTCCAACGATCAGAGAGCTGGGTATTACCTTAGTGCCTTATTCTCCGTTGGCAAGAGGACTTTTTGCCAATATCAACGAAGTACAGAATTTTGGGGATGAAGATTTCAGAAAGTCACTGCCGCGTTACCAGGCGGAATATTTGGAAAATAACAGGAATCTTGCAAGAGAAATCAATGAATTTGCAGAGTCCAAAGGCGTAAAAGGAACTCAGCTTGCCTTAGCCTGGGTACTGAACCAGGGTGAAGACATCATTCCGATTCCGGGAACCAAGAGAATTAAATATCTTGAAGAAAATATTGAAGCTATAAATATTGACCTGTCACCGTCAGATCTTGAAACAATAGATGCACTTCTGAAAAAATACCCTAACGTAGGGGAAAGATATACCGAAGGCTCCATGAAATTAGTAAACAATTAAATCTCCAGCTTCCTGATTCCTGAATATCATTTGGGGATCAGGAAGTTAAAAAAACACATTTGATTATGAACAGAAGAGAACTTTTAAAAAACGGACTGATGGCCGGAGCATTAAGCTTTGTTCCGTTTTCCGATGTTTTTGCAGGCACTAAAATTTCTTCATCACGCATTGAAGATGACCTTTCAGCCTTTAAAAAGATAAAATTTGGAGAGCTTGAACTCTTTATTCTTACGGACGGATATATTCGCGAGAAAAGCATTGAAACATTTGCCCCGAGAGCAGATGTACCTCAGTTAAAGGCAATTCTAAGGGATAATTTCCGTTCGGATGATTATATAGACATGGCCATGAACCTGATGCTTGTCAAAACAAAAAACAGGCTGATTCTGCTGGATACCGGAATGGGCATTTTTGCAGATGAAAGAACCGGATTTATTCTGAAAAGCTTGCAAAAGGCCGGATTTTCTCCAAAAGATATCACGGATATTTTTATCTCTCATGCCCATCCTGATCACATTGGTGGAGTAGTAGATAAACAGAATAACCTGGTTTTCCCCAATGCAGATATCTATATTTCAAAGATTGAATATGATTTCTGGCTTCAGACTTCCATTAAAGATTTTAAAAACAGTTTTCTGAAAAATCAGCCGGAATTCCTTAACCAGATTATTCCGCCCATTCAGAATATCCTGAAAACAATCCGCCCAAAGCTGAAATTCTATGACTTTAAAAAGCCTTTGTATGATCATTTCAGTTTTCAGCTGGCTCCGGGACATACCCCGGGTCTTACGGTTATGAGTATTTCTTCGGGTAATGAAAAGCTTATGTATATTGCAGATCTGATCCATTCTGACGTTATTCTTTTCCCACATCCTGAATGGGGATTTTCGGGGGATACGGACCTGGATATTGCTACAGAATCCCGCAGAAAATTACTTCAGCAACTGGCGGAAACTAAAACCAAAGCTTTTGCCTATCATCTTCCGTGGCCGGGACTTGGCTTCACAAAGAAGAAAGATAATGCTTATGAATGGATTCCGGAGAGCTTTATGAATTAATATCCGGATGAGTTATATATGAAACTTACATTTTCTGCAACATAGTTTTCAATAATAAATCCTCTCATTTCCGGGAGGATTTGTTTTTATTAAAAGTCCCCAACCAAAGTAATGACGTGATAAGTAGAAAATGAAAAAGTAATTACCTGATTGGGGGAACACAAATGGATTCTTTGATTTTATAATTTTGAATGCAATAAATTCATAAAAAATGATGATATGAAAGTTTTGCAAATGTTATCATATTTTTATTCAGCCGGAAACAAATGATGTATCGGATTCGGAATTTCTAACCTGTGAATTGATGATGATCTGGCGTTTCAGCGTATTTCAACTGATGGCTTTAGTCAACACAGGGATCAAAATATGCCTGTACTTATAAAAAACAAAAAAAGTCCCTTAAAAAAGGGACTTTTCAATTTATATCAACTCAGGAAATTAAATTCCGTCAATGATTTCATTTAAAACGGTGCTGGGTCTCATAGCTGCATACGTTTTGTACGTATCAGTTTTATAATAACCGTCAATATCCTGAGGTTTTCCCTGAGCACCAATTAATTCAGCATTAATTACAGCTTCATTTTCCTGCATTGCGGCAGCTACGGGAGCAAAACGGGAGGCAAGTTCAGCATCTGCAGTCTGGTTCGCCAAAGCTTCAGCCCAATACATTGCTAAATAGAAATGAGAACCTCTGTTATCAATCTGACCTACTTTTCTTGCAGGAGATTTATCAGTAGCCAGGAATTTAGCGTTAGCTTCGTCCAGCGTATCAGCTAAAACCTGGGATTTTGTATTTCCCTGCGTCTGAGCCAAATGCTCTAATGAAGCCTGAAGAGCTAAGAATTCACCTAGAGAATCCCATCTTAAATAACCTTCTTCCAGGAATTGTTCAATGTGTTTAGGAGCAGAACCACCGGCACCTGTTTCAAATAAGCCTCCACCGTTCATTAACGGAACAATGGAAAGCATTTTTGCGGAAGTTCCTAATTCAAGAATTGGGAAAAGGTCCGTTAAATAATCTCTCAATACGTTTCCTGAAACAGAGATCGTGTCTTTTCCTTCTCTTGCTCTCTTAAGCGTTTCAGTCATAGCATCTTTTACGTCAAGAATTCTGATGTCAAGACCTGTAGTATCATGATCTTTAAGGTATTTTTCTACTTTTTTGATGATTTCTCTGTCGTGTGCTCTTCCTTTATCCAACCAGAAAATAGCAGGTGTATCAGAAAGTTTTGATCTGTTAACCGCCAATTTCACCCAGTCCTGGATCGGAGCGTCTTTAGTCTGGCACATTCTGAAAATATCTCCAGTCTCTACTTTTTGAGAAAGAAGAACATTTCCTGCTTCGTCCTGAACTTCAATAGTTCCGTCAGCTGATGCCTGGAAAGTCTTGTCATGAGAACCATATTCTTCAGCTTTCTGAGCCATTAAACCTACGTTTGGCACAGAACCCATTGTAGTAGGATCCAGTTTTCCATGAGCTTTCATATCATCAATAACAGCCTGGTAGAAACCTGCATAAGAGCGGTCAGGAATAATACATACGGTATCTTCTTCGTTTCCGTCTTTGTTCCACATTTTACCGCCGCCTCTTACCAAAGCAGCCATAGAAGCATCTACAATAATGTCGGAAGGAACGTGGAAATTAGTAATACCTTTGTCCGAATTTACCATAGCCACTCTTGGTCCGTTAGCTAAAGCAGCTTCAATGTCAGCCTTGATTTCAGCTTCCTGGGCATTTCCTTTGATTTTTTCGAAAAGATCAGCAAGACCGTTATTGGGATTAATGTCTAAAGATTTGAATGTTTCAGCATATTTGGCAAAAACATCTTTGAAATAAGTTTCCACAATGGCTCCGAAGATAATAGGATCAGAGATTTTCATCATCGTAGCTTTAAGGTGGGCGGAAAGAAGTACGTTTCTGTTTTTAGCCTCATCAATAGCCTGCTGAACAAATGCTTTCAATGATTTTAAATTCATTACAGAAGAATCAATCACTTCTCCGGCCTGAAGACCCGCGAAATCTTTCAGTAAAGTTTCGGCGCCATCATTACCTTTGAATATAATTTTGAATTTTGCAGCGTTTTCTACAGTGGTTGAAGTTTCAGTTCCGTAGAAATCTCCTCCATCCATGTGAGCAACGTCTGTTTTACTGTCTGAAGCCCAGTCACCCATTTTATGAGGGTTGGCTTTTGCATAGTTTTTAACGGCTTTTGGAGCACGTCTGTCAGAATTTCCTTCTCTTAATACAGGGTTTACCGCACTTCCCAGAACTTTTGCATATTTGGCTTTGATTGCTTTTTCCTCATCACTCTTAGGTTCTGCAGGATAATTAGGAACTGCAAATCCTTTAGACTGTAATTCAGCGATGGCTTCGTCCAACTGAGGGGCTGAAGCTGAAATATTCGGTAATTTGATAATGTTTGCATCCGGTTGGGTTGCCAATTGACCTAATTCAGCCAATGCATCACCAATTTTCTGGTCATCTTTCAAAAACTCAGGGAAATTGGCTAAAATTCTTCCAGCCAAAGAAATATCAGGAACTGCAATTTCAATGTTTGCTGATTTTGTAAAAGCTTTTACAATAGGTAAAAACGAGTGTGTTGCCAACATTGGAGCCTCATCCGTAAGAGTGTAATAGATTTTTGATTTGTCTGACATTATACTGTGTATTTATTATTTGATTTTTTAGATTCACAAATTTACTAAATATGATTGTTTTATGAAGTTATTTTGCATAAAAAAAGAGGTCTGTGCCTCTTTAATCTATATTTGTGTAATTGTATAAGTTCCGGTAGCGTCAAAATTAATATTAAATTCAATTTTGAAATTTTTTGGAGCTGAAGTAAGATTGGGAATCAAAATAGGCGTACCATTAATATCAAAGTTTCCGTCGCTCAGGTTATCTCCTAGAACTTCAGTACTTGTGGATCCTCCGGGAGAAAGGCTGATTGTGAATCCTGTGAAATTTGATGAAGTTACACCGGTGAGATTAAAAGAAAATTTTCCTGTTGCCTGATTATAGCTTAATGGAGAAACAACTGCAGCACCGGAACCATTGGTATTTAAGCTGATACCCGGGCTGAAATTAAATGTTTTTACAGGGTTCCCTATAAAGTTCGTGATTTCTATCTTATAAAATCCATTGGAAGAAATATTATAAACACTTCCGTTGGGAACCAGGTTAGTTTGACCGTCTGAACCATAATTTTGTGCACTGGCATTCTGTGCAGCAATGAACCTGATCTGTGTATTTGCCGGTAAATATTTATATCCTATCCTGCTTCCGTCATTTCGCATCAAGTCTGCTGAAGTGGCAGTGAAATTATTATAACTTCCGTACATATATAAATTAGCTGGTAATTGAGTGCTGGAGCTAGAACTCACAGGTAAATTCAATGTTCCTGAATCATTTACGTTTAATGTGTAATTAGTACCATTCGGAGAAACCAAAGTAATTCCCTGACCAGCCCCTGTAACAACGGTTTTGCTTACCTGGGCATAAGGAACACTCATCAGTTGATTGACTCCCACATTTGTGTAATTTGAACCTCCTTGAGGATCCATTTCAACCTTTACAAATTTTGAATTGGTGCCCCAGTTGATACTCCCGAAATTCCCGGTAGAAGGCGTTCCCTGTCCGATATTAAGGTTAACCAATCCTTTGGCATTGGTTGTTTTGTTATGAGTTTCAGTATATAAAACAGTTCCCGTAGCAGTATTCTCTAAAATGCTTACTTTTAAAGATACATTTCCGTTGGCAATTGGCACCCCCGAAGCGTTAAATGCAATAGTCTGGTAGCTGAAAGCCTGAGGAACCTGTGCGCTTAACAATATTGCTGTAAATAAGCTTAATGCAGCGTAGAATTTTTTCATGTTTAAATGTTTTTTTAAGGTTTTTTAATGATTTTAATAGGCTTGATATCCGGATTTTTGAATGAAACCATATAAATTCCGGCATTCAGGCTGCGCAGATCCAGCTTTCCATTGTCCAGCTTAACTGTTAAAACAAGTCTTCCGGCTGTGTCATATATTTCAGCTTCTTCAATTTTGGAACTTGAACTCAAAGTGATATGAACAAAATCAGTGGTAGGGTTCGGATAGATTTTAATGTGGTCTTTTTCAAGTTCTTTAACACCCAGAACCTGTAAAACAGTTTGATAGAGCATTCCCATTGTCCCTGAATTAGCCTGGTCAGGGTCTGTTGGGATTACATAAATTTCTCCTACAGAATGTGTGAAATTGGTTTCAGAAACTGCCCCGGAATTAATATTGCCGATCACAGACTGGGCGAAACCAAAAACAGGCACTCCAAAAAGAAGCAGAGTAATTTTTTTTCGCATAAATGTTATTTTTTGGATTGCGAATATAATTAAAATTTGAATCTGAAAAGTTAATTTTAGAAATAGGGACTTTTATTTTCACTTTAAGAATTATTTAACCTTTATTTGGGCGAAAAATTTCCTATTTTGAGTAAATTTGAAAAACTAAAAAATAGATTATGTCAAATATCACATTAAAAGGAAACGCAGTAAACACAATAGGTACTTTGCCGTCAGTAGGAACTACAATCAAAGATTTTGCTCTGGTAGATTCAGGATTAAACGTGAAAACGCTTGAAAGCTTTGAAGGAAAGAAAAAAGTATTCAATATTTTTCCAAGTATTGACACGCCTACCTGTGCCTCTTCAGCAAGAAAATTCAATGAAGAAGCTTCCAATCTGGATAATACGGTTGTAATCAACGTTTCTAAGGATCTGCCTTTTGCCTTAACAAGATTCTGTGCAGCTGAAGGATTGAACAATGTGGAAACCCTTTCTGATTTCAGAAGCAGCTTTGGGGATGATTATGAAGTAACGATTACTGACTCTCCGCTGAAAGGACTTTTAAGCCGTGCTGTGATTGTAACAGATGCTGATAATAAAGTGGTTTATACAGAACAGGTTTCTGAAATTGCAGATGAGCCTGATTATGAAGCAGCTCTTTCCGCATTAAAATAAAGATCTGAAATAAAATTTGAATAAAAAGCCTTGTGAGAGTTGTATCCGCAAGGCTTTTTAGGCCGTAAGAATTTCTAAATATAATTTCAATGATAAAGAGAATTGTCGCGAACATAAAGGCCGAAGACCTGTCAAAGGCAGATCATTTTTATCAGGATATTCTGGGTCTTGAGATTTTAATGGATCATGGCTGGATTAAAACCTTCGGGAATAATGAACAGGCAAGAGTTCAGGTAAGTTTTGCCACGCAGGGTGGAGACAATACGGAAGTTCCCTTACTTTCAATAGAGGTAGATAATGCAGATGAACTCTATGAAAAAATAAAGCAGGAAGATTTCGAGATCACTTATGAAATTACCGATGAAGATTGGGGTGTCCGAAGATTTTTTGTAAAAGATCCGTTTGGAAATCTGATCAATATACTTGAACATAAACAGGATTAATTAAAACAATAGAAATATGAAAGCAGAGCAGGTAATTCCTATCCTTAGAATTTTCGATTACAGGAAAACCATTGAGTTTTATGTAGACTGGCTGGGTTTTGAAATTGAATGGGGAGACCAGCCGGAAGATAGCGCTCCTCTTTATATGGAAATAAAAAAAGGGAATATTGTTTTTCATTTAAGCGAACATCATGGAGACGGAACTCCGGGAACAAGAATTTTTATCTGGGGCGAAGGTGTTGCGGAATACCATAAAGAACTGATAGATAAACAATATAAATACAATTACCCAGGCCTGGAAAAAACATTTTATGATGCTGTAGCTTTTACAGTATACGATCCTTTCGGGAATAAAATTATTTTCAATGAAAAATTTGACGAAGAAAAACATAAGCATTTAGAATTTTATGTGCCCCAATAACTTTAAGGATGGGTAATATAATCAGGTTAGTATTAGAAATGTCATGCTGAGCTTGTCGAAGCATCTATTAGATAAATTAACTAAAATATTCATAGTGAGGCTAGTGTAAAAATTAGTGTCATTTGTGTTTAAAAAATTACCTTTATATCATGAAACGTTCAGGAACTGCAGATTTACCCTTACACTACGGAAAAGTACCGCCGTGGCTGTATGAACGTATGTCCGTACTCGGGCTTTCCATTATTCAAGTGATCCTGATGGATTATGGAAAAGATGAAGTTCTCAGAAGACTTGCAGATCCGTTCTGGTTTCAGAGTTTTGGTGCCGTGATGGGTATGGACTGGCATTCTTCAGGAATTACAACTTCCGTAATGGGTGCTTTGAAACGTTCCATCAACCCTAATTCAAAATCATTGGGTCTTTATATCTGTGGCGGAAAAGGAAAATTCTCCAGGGATACTCCTTCAGAACTGATTCAGATTGCAGATAAAACAGGTTTGAATGGTCATGAGCTGGTAAAAGCCAGTAAACTTTCTGCTAAAGTAGATAATACTGCTATCCAGGATGGGTATCAGTTGTACCTGCATAATTTTATTCTGGCAGACAATGGAAGCTGGAGTGTAGTACAGCAGGGAATGCATGAATCCGATGGTACTGCAAGACGTTATCACTGGCATTCAGAAAAAATCAGATCATTTATTGAAGAGCCCCACACGGGAATCAACGGAATTTCAAGAGGAAGAATTCTTAATCTCACGGATGCTGATGCCTCAGAAAACAGGAAAGGAATTCTGGATATTTCACATACCGATTCCATTGATGTCATGAAAGATTTTTCAAGGTTAATTCTTCCTGCTCATCATGATGTACAGGCTTCAGATGTTGACCTGAAACGTCTCGGAGCACTTTTGTATGTAACCCGTGAACAACAGCCCCAAAATTTTGAAGATCTTTTGATGCTTGAAGGGGTAGGGCCAAGAACCATGCAGTCTTTAGCTTTGGTAAGTGAAGTGATTCACGGAGCGCCTTCGCGGTTTGCAGATCCGGCAAGATTTTCTTTCGCCCATGGGGGAAAAGACGGTCACCCGTTTCCGGTTCCAACCAAAACCTACGATGAAAGCATCAGCATTCTCAGAAAAGGAATTGAAAAGTCTAAGCTCGGAAATTCCGATAAACTCAATACTTTGAATAAGCTGCACCAGATTGTCGCAGATACTGAAAAAGATTTTACCCCTGATTTCGATATCCAACAGGTAATAGAAGAAGAAAGGCAGAACTCATGGCGCTTTGGAGGAAAAACCGTCTTTGGAGATGCAAAACCACCTGGAAATCCCAAACCGATCCAGCTTTCCCTATTCTGATATGAAACTATAAGAGCCTGATTCTTTCAAGTCATAAAGTATTATAACCTCTACTTTTGAATAGATGGTAATTCCCCTCCTCCGGAGGGGTGGCAAATCAAAGATTTGACGGGGTGGTTCAAACAACACTGTTTAACTATTTAGAAAAAATAAAAACAACCATAAATAATATACTTAAATAAGAATTTCTTAGAGTATTATATCAATTTGTTTAATTTTTTTTATCCGGGATTCAATTAAAAATTATATTTTTAAAGCCTTAAAAAACACGTATTCAATGAACAGTAAAGCCTTGGAAATCTGTTATGATTTCCCTTTTTTCCTCGATGAAGAGCTTGATGAAATATTTCAGGCTCACGAAAAAGTATCCTTTCAGAAAGGAGATATTATTCTTGAAGAAGGAAAAACAGCTAATGAATACTATATTCTGGAGAAAGGCCTGGCTCGTTCATATGTTAATGATTTTAGCGGAAATGAAGTAACTACCCATTTCTTTGCAGATAACGAGATCATTATTGAAGTTTTGTCACTTTTTCAGAGAATTCCGTCCCAGGAAAATATTGTCTGCATTACGGACTGTGAATGCTGGAGATTTGATTTTGAAACATTTCAGGAACTGTTCCACAAAATACCCAATCTCAGAGAATGGGGAAGAGCCTGGATGTCAAAAGAGCTTTTTGCCTACAAACAGCGTTCCGTAGAAATGTTTACCCTTTCCGCTACTAAGCGTTACCTTAACCTTTTGGAGCAGAAATCACAGGTTGTGCAATTTGCCCCTCTCAAACAGATTGCTTCCTATCTTGGGGTTACAGATACTTCTTTGAGCCGTATCCGTAAAGAAATTGTTTCTCATCCGAAGAAAAATTAAATCTTGTCCTATGGCAAGTTGATTTTCGCAAAGGCTTGGTAATTTTGGTTAAAAGTTTAACACAAAATAATTACAATTATGAAAGCCAATCAAATTTACGTCAACCTTCCGGTAAAGAATGTACAGAAAACAAAAGAATTCTGGACCAAACTGGGATTTTCAATCAATGAACAGTTTTCAGATGATAAAGCAACCTGCGTAGTGATGAAAGAAGACAGCATCTACGTGATGTTTCTTACAGAAGAATATTTCCAGACCTTTTCCGAAAGACCGGTTCCGAAAGGAGATACCACACAGGTTCTTGTTGCCATTGGTCTGAACAGCCGCGAAGAAGTGGATCAGGTAGTAAATACCGCTCTTGCAAACGGAGCTTCGCAACATGAAGATCCTCAGGACTACGGATGGATGTACCAGAATTCTTTCTGGGATATAGACGGGCACGGCTGGAATATTACATTTGCGGATATTTCCCAGATGCCTGCGGAATTCTAATTGCTTATTTCCTGTAATAAAATCTGCCTTATCTGTAATATCAACAACAGATAAGAATAAAAATCTACAGTCATGGAAACAAAATCAAACGATATTGAGATCGTGAAAGTTCAGGTATTCAGTAACTATAAGGTTATTTCAATGAATATCGAAGGTATTACCCATGAAGAATCGATGGTCTTTCCGAACGGTGAAGCCAATTGTATGAACTGGATTCTGGGACATCTCATCTACATAAGAAATGCATTTCTGAATACGCTAGGTGAAGAATCTGTCTGGGATAACGAAAAATTTTCCTGCTACAACAGAGGCGCACTTCCACTGGAAAGAAAAGATGAACTGGTTACTTTTGAAGAGTTAAAATCTTACCTGCAGCAATCTCAGGATAAACTGGAAGCAAAACTGATAACCATCGAAAGTTTTAACCCCGAAACGATTAATGACATAGCTATATTTTGTCTCCACGAAATTTATCACAGCGGGCAGCTGGGCTATCTCAGAAGAATTTTAGGAAAACCAGGAGCCATAAAATAGTGTTGAATACAGTTTGATTAACAATCAGCCAAAGAAAAAAATATTTAAAATCTAAAAAATGGAAAACTCCTTCTCTATTCTCCATGATCTGGAAGTTGATGATACACTGGAAAATGTATTCCGGATGGTTTCCGTTCCCGAGTTTCTTAATGAGTGGTGAACCCATTATTCTAAGGGCATTCCGGAACTTAATTCAGAGTATATCTTTGAATTTTCTAAAGAATATATCTGGAAAGGTAAAATTTCAAAATTCAACCCTCCTTATGAAATTGAATTTCTCATGACGGATGCAGATGCAGACTGGCTGGGAACAAAAGTTGGCTTTACTTTAAAGGGAGAAGGAAACGGTACTGAGATAAGCTTCTATCACACAGGTTGGAAATCTGCCAACGGGCATTTTAGGCAAAGCTCTTTCTGCTGGGCCTTATATTTAAGGATTTTAAGGAAGTTTGCAGAAGAAGGGCTTCACGTTCCTTATTCAGAAAGATATCATTTTTAAAACAACTAAAAAATCAAAAAATGGACACACCAAAATCAAAAAAAATAGAGCTTGTTATTCCGGCTTACAGGATGCATTCCCAAAGTTTTCTCAATGCTTTGGAAGGAATCTCGGAAGAAGACGCTCTGAAAAGAATCGACGGGAAAACCAATCATATTGCCTGGATGGCAGGAAACTTTGTGAATATGCGCTATGGCTTGGGCTGGGTTTTAGGCCTCAGAGAAGAAGATCCTTACAGCGACCTTTTCTTTCAGGGAAAAGCACTGGATGAAAACTACAATTATCCAGGTCTTGAAGAGCTTAAAAAAAACTTTCATGACATTTCTTCAAAAGTTTACCGGAAACTTTTAGAAGTTACTGATGAGGAACTGGATGAAATTTTTGAAATCGGAATGAATATCCCTTTCGTCCGTGAAACCAAACTCAATTTCGCAGGAATGTGCATTGGCCGTGAAGATTATTTATGCGGACAGATCGGCTTGATGAGAAGAATCCTTGACTATCCTGGAATGAAATATGACGTTGATGAAAATCTAAAATATTAACTGATGGAACCTAAGGAAAAAGGCTACAAGCATGTCAACGGAATCCGGATGTATTATGAAATCTACGGTTCCGGAAAACCTTTGGTACTGGTTCATGGCGGAGGATCTTCAATCTTATTTGATTTTAAAGAGATCATTTCCAGACTTGAAAGCCGGTTTCAGTTAATAGGAATTGATCTGCAAAATCACGGAATGACAGATCACCGTGATATCCCCGAAACCTTTGAACAGGACGCTCATGACGTAGCTGCCCTCTTAAAAGAACTTCATACTGAAAAAGCTTCATTCTGGGGTTTCAGCAACGGTGGAAACACAGTAATGCAGATCGCTCATCTTTATCCTGAAATAACAGAAAAGATTATCGTTGCATCCTCATTTTATAAAAGAGCAGGAATGATGGACGGTTTCTTTGAAAGTATGGCAGAAGCCACATTAGATTCAATGCCCGAACCTCTTAAAATCAATTTTCTTAACCTGAACCCTGATTTTTCAAAGCTCGAAAACATGTTTGATAAAGACAGTAAAAGGATGCAGACCTTTGAAGACTGGGACGGAAAAGTTTTAACATCAATAAAAGCTCCTGCACTGTTCATAACCGGAGACAAAGATGTAATGAAACCTGAACATGCTGTAGAAATGTGGCGTCTGGTTCCCGGATCCCAGCTAATGATCCTTCCGGCAACCCACGGCTCCTATATGATGGCTGATTTTGGAGGAAATACAGATAAGAATCTGATAGACCTGACAGTGAATGAAGCCGTTAAATTTTTAAACCATTAAGATGAAAGTGCTATTCTTTTAATGATTCAATTTAAAATAAAGCATACACTAAATTAATAACAACATTTAAAAACAAGAAATCATGGCAAAATTAAATCCATACCTGAATTTTGACGGAAAAGCAGAAGAAGCTTTCAATTTTTACAAATCAGTTTTCGGAGGAGAATTCCTCGGTGAAATTCACAAAATGGGTAACGCTCCCGGAACCGAAAATTTATCAGATGAAGAGAAAAACAGGGTAATGCATATTGCTTTGCCTATCGGGAATGATCTTCTTATGGCTTCAGATATTGTTCCCGCTTTCGGACAGACCCTCAACGTGGGAAATAATAACTATGTATCCATTTTCCCGGAATCAAAGGAAGAAGCAGACAGGCTTTTCAAAGGTCTTTCTGAAGGCGGAAACATAGAAATGCCCATTGAAGACCAGTTCTGGGGAGATTATTTCGGAAGCTTCCAGGATAAATACGGTGTTCATTGGATGGTGAACTATAACGAAGAATATACAAAATAATCTTATATTTAACTAAATTATTCAAGGGCGGTCCTACCCCGGGCTGCCTTTTCACCTAAACATTTAAAAAGTAAAACTATGGATCCGATTAAAATAGATATCACCATTTTAGCTCCGGTAGAAAAAGTCTGGAATTATTTTAATGAACCCAAACATATCACAAAATGGAATTTTGCCCATGAATCCTGGCAGTGCCCCAGCTCAGAAAATGATTTAAGAGTCGGAGGAAAATTCAAAACCAGAATGGAAGCAAAAGATAAAAGTTTCGGTTTCGATTTTGAAGGATTTTATGATGAGGTAGTCCCGAATTCAGTCATTAAATACCATATGGAAGACGGCCGTAAAGTTGAGGTCATTTTTGATAAGATTGACGAAAACACCACGAAGGTTACCGAAATTTTCGACCCTGAAACACAGAATTCCGTGGAAATGCAGCGGGACGGCTGGTATGCTATCCTGAACAACTTTCACAAATATGTTGAAAACCATTAAAATACTCATTTTTAGTCATGATAAATCTGGTTATAATGGCAAAATCCTTAGTCTCTATTTGTGCTGTTAATCATGTCATCAAGAACAGCAATTTCCTGTCCGGGATTATTGCATTACCGGCCAGAAGAGCTTTGGAAAGAGAAAAAATTGATTCTCTTGAAAAACTTTCGGACTATTCCGAGGAAGAGATCATGAAGCTTCATGGTTTCGGAAGGAATGCCATGCAGAAACTGAAAGATCATATGAAAGAACACCGGGTTTCTTTCAAAAACTGACTGTTACACTACCAGAAATCTCATCATTACTGATATATTTGCAAGTCATGATGAACAAAACTATATTTTCACCCCTAAATTGAATAGTATGAATAACGATATTTTTCCCTGTCTATGGTTTGATACAGAATCAAAAGAAGCCGCAGAATTTTATTGCGAAGTCTTTGACGGGAAAGTTACTGCAGATACACCTGTTGTAATGAACATTGACCTGTTCGGGCAGAAACTGATGCTGCTGAACGGAGGTCCCCATTTTAAGACCAATCCCTCTATTTCCTTTATGGTGATCTGTAACACCGAAGATGAGGTACAAAAATACTGGGACAAATTAACAGAAGGCGGAATTGTCCTTATGGCCCTGGATTCTTATTCATGGAGCAAAAAATACGGATGGGTACAGGATAAATACGGAGTTACCTGGCAGCTGTTTTTAGGAGACAAACCCGAATCCCAGAGAATTATTCCTACCATGATGTTCATCCATCAGAATAACGGAAAAGCTATGGAAGCTATGAAATTTTATACCAAAACTTTCCCCAATTCCAGTATTGGAAATATCCTGAAATATGGTGATGGAGGAGAAGGACATTCCATACCCGAACCTGCCGAAAATATACAGCACGCCCATTTTACCATTGATGGATACAGTTTCTTCTGTATGGATAATTCCTACGATCATCAGTTCGATTTCAATGAAGGAATTTCCATAGTCATTATGACAGATGACCAGCAGCAGACCGATCATCTATGGGACACACTTACTTCTGAAGGCGGAAGAGAAAGCATGTGCGGCTGGCTGAAAGACAGATATGGAGTAAGCTGGCAGATTGTTCCGAAAAGACTCATCCAGCTGATGAATGATCCTGATCAGGCAAAAAGCCGGAAAGCAGTACAGGCAATGATGAAAATGCAGAAGATTATTATAAAAGACCTGGAAGAAGCTTATAATTCTTAAAATTTAAGGCTAAATAGCAGACTTGCTAAAAGACAAATTTGATTTTTAGTCTTTTAGCAATCTTGCCTTTTTACCCTTTCCCATTTTTTTACTGACTATTTCGGCTTGCTGTTTGATGGAGTTTAGGGAAAAGATTTGCTTATGAAAACACAGAACAAGTCAAAATCTAAATCGAAAGT
The DNA here is from genome assembly GCF_014207845.1 of Chryseobacterium shigense. NCBI lineage: Bacteria > Pseudomonadati > Bacteroidota > Flavobacteriia > Flavobacteriales > Weeksellaceae > Chryseobacterium > Chryseobacterium shigense. Next base: position 1,588,464 of record NZ_JACHLC010000001.1, on the reverse strand, counting down.
CCCTGAGGAAGGGCTTTTTCCTGAGATTATCCGTAAAGATTACCAGGGAAGCCGGAAACTTCTTGGAAAAAAAGCTGTTATTTCAGGTGGAGACAGCGGAATAGGACAGGCCGTAGCAGTTCACTTTGCGAGAGAAGGAGCTGACATTGCAATTATTTATAAAGAAAGCGATGATGATGCTGAAGAAACCAAAAAACTGATTGAGAATGAAGGCCGGCAATGTATTCTTATAAAAGGTGATCTTACTAAAAAAGCATTCAGGACAAAATGTGCGGATAAGGTAAAAAAAGAATGGAATAATCTGGATATTCTCGTCAATAATGCCGGAATTCATACCTCAAAAAGCAGTCTTGAAAAAATTTCAGATAAGCAGATTCAGGAAACTTTTAATACCAACATTATTTCCATGATTTCGTTCACAAGAGATTTTTTACCTTTAATAGGGGAAGGAGGCCGGATCATCTGTACCACCTCAGTTACGGCATACAGGGGAAGTGATCATCTGATTGATTATGCAGCCACTAAAGGCGCCATTTTATCTTTCATACGATCACTTTCAACCAATCTTGCCGAAAAGAAAATCCTGGTTAACGGAGTTGCTCCCGGTCCCATATGGACGCCGCTTGTGAAAGAAACCTTTGATGATCTTTCAACATTCGGAAAAGATACTCCTCTGAAACGGGCAGGGCAGCCGTCAGAAGTTGCTCCCGCTTATGTTTTCCTTGCCTCCAGGGATGCAGATTATATCACCGGAGAAGTAATTCACATCAACGGAGGAGACTTTGTAGGAGGATAAGAGAGAAATTGGAAGTCAGAAAAGCGTACATTTGAAATATGTCGTACAAATAAAAAACTAACCTCTAATTTCTAACAATTTAACATCTAAATAAAAAACAATGCAGAAACTATTTTTTGAAATCCAGATTGATGCACCTCCTGAAAAAGTCTGGGATGTGCTTTGGAGCGATATCACTTACAGGCAATGGACAACGGCATTTACAGAAGGCTCTTTTTATCTGGGTAGTTTTGAAGAAGGAAGTATTATAAAATTCTTTGATCCGAACAATAATGGGATGTACAGCCGTATTGAAAAAAACATACCCCATAAAGAAATGAAATTCCTGCATCTCGGGGAAATCTATGACGGGGTGGAACAAGAGCAGGCTTGGGGTGAAGCAACAGAAGCCTATATTTTACAGGAAACAGAAACCGGAACAATATTGAAAATTGAAATAAATACCCCTGAAGAATTTCAGAGCTTTTTTGAAGAAAAATTCCCGACAGCTTTGGGTATTGTGAAAAACCTTTCGGAAAATCAATTATAAAGACAAAACAAATAAAATAAATATGGAAACCTTATCTTACGAAACGGAAATCAATGCATCACAACAAAAAGTCTGGGATGTTCTGTGGAACAATTATCCTGAATGGACGAAGTTCTTCGGCAACGGATCCGAAATGAAAACCGATTGGAAAGTAGGAGGAAAAACCTATTTCCTGAGCGTAGAAGGCGGAGGAATGGTGTCAACCATCGATAGTATTGATGAACCTAACCAGATTATCTTCAAACATTTGGGAATGGTAGATAAAGAAGGCAATGAAGACACACAAAGTAAAGAAGTAATGGAATGGAGCGGTTCTTTTGAAAAATACATTCTTATTGATCTGGATGGAAAAACCAAACTTCACGTAGAAGTGCAGGTGGAAAAAGAATGGAAAGATGATATCGACAGCGGATTTAAACAAGGGCTGGAAGTAGTGAAAAACCTTTCTGAAAAATAGCCAAATTCCCTGTTATAAAAAGAAAAACCACATAGATTAAAACTATGTGGTTTTTTATGAATGTATTGTACTCAATATTGCGAAATTTATTTTATCTTTTAAGTACAGTAAATAAAAATAAAAAATGAAATTATTAACGATCCTTTTTGCAGTATTCATGCTTGCTTTGGTAGGAACTTATGTATTTCAGGGAAAGCCGGACTATTTATTTTCAGGAAATTTGGGAATGGCTGTGTTTATTATCTTCACAGGATTCTCCCATTTTAAATTTCAGACAGGAATGGCCATGATGATTCCTGATTTTGTTCCCGGTAAAATGTTCTGGGTATATTGTACGGGAATTCTTGAGATTGCTGCCGGAATTGGTTTAATGATCCCTTCTATAAGAGAGATTACAGCTATACTGCTTATTGTTTTTTATGTTTTGGTATTTATTGCCAACATTAATTCTTCAAAGAAAAATATCAATATTTTCAAAGCAGATTATACAGGTCCCGGAATGAAATACCTTTACCTGGAAAGAATACCCATGCAGATTATTCTTATAGTCTGGACCTGGTATTTCGGAATTTATCTGAATTAAAGGACAGATTTTATTATTTTAAATTAATCCATTTTTTCTAAAAAAAAGAGATAGAAATTATGTTATAGTTTATCATTAAAATAGTAAATACTAGTGTTTTCTGTCTTTTTTACTTACCACAGATTTCGCTGATTTACACAGATGATTGCGCATAATTTTAACAATTTCTATAAAGCCCATCAAAAACATCTGTGTAAATCAGCGAAATCTGTGGTTAAAAAGTCTAATATCTCCTTTTGAAATGAAAAGCATTCCAAGTTTTCTCATGATAATTATGTCAATACTTATAAATTAATATATAAATACCCTTGAATTATTTATAAAAACATTCATAATTAATGTAACATTTTGAAGATGAGATTGTCCTATTATATATAAGGTTTTAATTAACTTAAGATCCTGTGACAAATAATTTAACCATCCAAAATATGAATTATGAATTTCAATACTAAAATTTTTGGTGCGGCTCAAATCGTACTCTCAGCAATTATGATCAATGCACAGACCTCAACGGCCAAGCTGCCGGGCGACCCTACGCTTCCATCCACTAAAGCAAATCTTGAAAAACTGATCTCTTACGACAAAGGAAACTTTAAATACAAAGTAGAAGATTATTTTGCAAGGCCTAATGCTTCCCAGTTTAAAATATCTCCCGACGGGCAGTATCTTTCCTACAAAGAAAAAGATAAGGACAAAAAGAACCATGTTTATGTAAAAGAGCTGAAAACAGGAAAAATTACCAAAGCCATCGTTGAAAAAGATGATCTCATCAAGAGTTATGGCTGGCTTGGCAACAAACGCCTGTTCTTTACCCAGGATAAAGGCGGAAATGAAAATATCCACCTGTATGCAGCAGATATTGACGGGAAAAATCTTAAAGACCTTACTCCTTTTGACGGAATTACACTGGGAACCGTAAAGCTGATAAAAGATACCGATTTTGTTGTGGTAACTATGAATAAAAACAACAAACAGATCTTTGAACCTTATAAAATCAATTTCAATACAGGAGAAATGACCCAGCTGTATGAAAATAAAGACGTAAACAGTCCTATTGATGATTATATCTTTGATAAAGACGGTAATCTCAGAGGATATTCGGTTCTTGAAAATGGTCTCACAACCAAAACCTATTATAAAGATCTGCAGACAGGAAAATTCAACCTCCTGAAATCCACGGACTGGAAGGACACGTTTTATATCATAACGCTTAACGATAATTCTAAAAATAAGGACGAAGCCTATGTCGTTACCAATCTGGACAGTGATAAATCCAGAATTGTTCTTTACGACCTGAAGAAAAACGCAGTAATCAGGGAAGTATATTCCAATCCTGTATTTGATGTCAACTCCATAAGCGTAGCCGGCAAAAACAGAAATTACGAGCTTGATTACATCAGCTATGACGGTATTAAAAATGAAACCGTTCCTGTAAGCCAATTTTATAAGGATGTTGATGATAAGCTGAAATCTGAATTTAAGTACAAACAGTTTTCCATTGTTTCTTCAGACGACAATAACGACAAGCTGCTGGTTTACGTAGGAAGCGACAAACTGTACGGAGCCTACTACGAATATGATACAAAAAGCAAAAAAATAAGCCTTCTTTACAACCTGATGCCTCAGCTGAAAGAAGAAGACATGGCAGAAATGAGACCTATTGAATTCAAAAGCAGGGACGGGCTTACCATTCACGGATACATCACCCTTCCCAAAGCAGCTCTTGAAGGTAAAAAGGTTCCTCTTATCGTTAACCCTCACGGTGGTCCGCAGGGAATCCGGGATCAGTGGGGATTCAATCCGGAAACGCAGCTTTTTGCCAGCAGAGGATATGCAACGCTCCAGGTCAACTTCAGGATTTCCGGAGGCTATGGAAAAGAATTCCAGAAAGCAGGATACAAGCAGATCGGAAGAAAAGCAATGGATGATGTGGAAGATGGAGTAAAATATGCCATTGAACAAGGCTGGATAGATAAAGATAAAATTGCCATTTACGGAGGAAGCCACGGTGGTTACGCTACTCTGATGGGGCTTATCAAAACTCCGGACCTATATGCATGCGGTGTAGATTACGTAGGGGTATCCAACATCTTTACTTTCTTCGATTCTTTCCCTGAATACTGGAAACCTTATAAAGAAATGGTAAAGCAGATCTGGTATGATCTTGATAATCCTGAAGAAGCAAAAACAGCCAAAGAAGTTTCACCGGTCTTCCAGATTGATAAGATCAGGAAACCTTTGTTTGTAGTGCAGGGCGCCAACGACCCGAGAGTTAACATCAATGAATCAGACCAGATTGTAAAAGCAATGCGCGCAAAAGGATTTGAAGTTCCTTATCTTGTAAAGTATGATGAAGGCCATGGATTCGGAAAAGAGCCGAACAGACTGGAATTGTATAAATATATGCTGGGCTTTTTCGCAGAAAACTTCAATAAGAAATAAATAACATTTTATATGACAGAAACGGGAAGTATAGTGCTTCCCGTTTTTTTATTAGACATTAGACATTAGACATTAGACATAAGATTACATAAAGATCTGAAATTGATATGTATAGAACTGTTTAGAATAGACTTTCAATACTTCCATCTCCCATCCTCCATCTTTCTGCTAAAAAATCTTCTTTCCCGAAACCCGCATCAAATAACAAAAAATCCACCAGTCAATAATTTTTTTTAAATTTATTAAAGTAAAACCAAAGGACAGATCGTCATAGCAATATGGAGGTTGTCGAAGAAATAACAATGCCACAGGAGGAGAAAGCAAGTATCATCTCACAAACCGTTTCAAAGTACGGAGGGAAGCTGATGTCCTATATTCGTCCGAAAGTGAAAAACACAGAAGATGCAGAAGATATTCTGCAGGAAGTGTGGTTTCAGTTCAGTAGTCTGACCAATCTTTCCGAGATTGTGAATGTAGGCGGCTGGCTGTACAGGGTAACAGCAAATAAGATTACAGACCGTTACCGTAAAAAGAAAACCGAAAATCTTGAAGATTTTGTATATGAAGATGATGACGGCAGTTTTTCCATCAAGGATATTCTGTTGCTGGATGAAAGTGCAGGACCTGAAGTGAAAATGTTCCAGGATGAGATATGGAAAAAGCTTTTCGAGGCATTGGATGAACTCCCTGAAAAACAAAGGCTGGTTTACGTAGAAAACGAACTGAATGACAAGACACTGCAGGAAATTGCAGATGAACAGGGAGAAAATATCAAGACCATTATCAGCAGGAAAAATTATGCTGTGAAGCATTTAAGAAACAGGCTGAGAAAATTATATGAAGATTTAAATAGTTAGTAAAGAAGAAATTATGAATTATAAACACAAAAAAGGCTGGATTTTTTTATTATTATGTCCGCCGCTTATTCTCGCAGCCGTTACATTTATTGTGATGTGGCTCTGGAATTGCCTGCTTCCTGGGATTCTGGGTGTGAAGGCCATTACATTCTGGCAGGCGATGGGAATATTAATTTTAAGTAAGATCCTTTTCGGGGGCTTTCATTTCGGAAAAGGGATGAGAGACTTCAAAGAGAGAAAAATGAGACAGAAAATGGCCGAACTTTCTCCCGAAGAACGTGAAAAATTTAAAGAAGTCTGGAGAGACAGATGTTCAGGAGGATTCTTCAACAAAAACAACGGATAATTTAAAAATTTTAAGAAGTAGTAAAGTAAAATTGAAATTCATCCGTCTATATAAAAAACAAAAAGTAGTAAAATTTAAAATTTTGAAAAAATGAAAAATTCAGCATTAAAAGGAGCTCTTGGAGCATTGGCAGTAGTAGGAGTAGCATTGGCTGCTAAAAAAATTGCACAAAGAAAAAGATTTATGAAAGGTATTTTCAGTGAATATGGAATTAAAGAAAGATCACCTTTCGGTCTTGCAGATAAAATCAGGGAAATGGACGAAGAACAGTATCAGGAACTGAAAGGGAAATTCAAAAAAGAATTCGCTTCAAGATGCTGCAAAAGAAACCATACTGCGGAAGCAGAAGCAGTAAATAACTAAATTGAAATTGTTAATTCCGGCGCGGGAAGCTCTGCTTCCCGCGCCGGAATCTTTTCATACTGTCATTGCGAGGAGCGAAGCGACAAAGCAATCTCAAGTGGTGGCTTCGAGAGCCTCAGCCACCGGAAAGTACAACCTCACGAACATAAGAAATAGCATATCATAGACTATTATTTGTAGGATAGATGACTGAGGTTCCCGAAGCCACCGCAGCAACTATCTTCAAATAGAACCACATTTTATCCCATAGAACAATGATAAAAAAAATAAATCCTTATTTTTGCGTAGCTCAATGAAAGATTACTACTATTTTCTCGGGATTTCTCCGGATGCTTCAGAAGAAGACATCAAAAAAGCCTATAGAAAATTATCTTTAAAATACCATCCGGACAAAAATGATAATGATGATTTCTTTGCCGGGCGTTTCCGCGAAATTCAGGAAGCTTATGAAATATTGAGTGATGCGGGAAAAAGGCGTACTTATGATCAGAATTTAGAAAACCATCAGAAAAGCTTCAGATATAATATTCCACCATCCATTAAAACTTTTACTTCGAATAAAATTCATGCTAAAAAAGGAGAGGAGATTATCATTAACTGGCAGACAAGCAATGCCGATGTGGTGAAAATACTGCCTTTTGGCCTGGAAAAACCTTTTGGGGAAAGAATCTTTAAGATTACAGAATTTAAGGACGGGAAATTCCAGCTTTTGCTTCATGCAACCAATTCACTGCTTCACAAAACAGCCGTGCAGGGAATTACGATTACAGAAGTTTTTGAGAATGATGGTGCCCAGTTCAAGAACAGTGTGGAAGAAATGTTCAAGCCTCAACCCAGAACACGGATCAACAAATCCGGTCAGCCAAAGATCATGATGCTGATCTGGGGAATTCTTATTCTCGCTGTTGCAATGTATTTTTTAGTGAAAAACTTTGGCTAGTTTAAGCCATCTTTTTTCTTCCCGGACATTTTTTGCATCTTTTTCCCTTCTTGAATTTCTTACAGCAGGATTTCTTCTCGCAGAACATATCTTCATTGTTGAATGCATATACAGGAGATAAAGGCGGTACTTTAAAAGGAGTAATCATATTCATGTTACAAATATATTAATTTAGAATAAATATAATTAATAAATTTTCATAAATGTTACAATACCTGTGTATTAACATATTTACAGAAGATTAAGCCTCTAATTTTGGACCTGAAATACAGATTTTTTTAAAGATAATTTTACTGAAAACAGAATCCGGAATTAAAATTTCAGACTTATCCGGGATAGGTTTGGAACTTAACATACCAGAATGAAAGCGTAGAAGAATTTTCAGATCCGAAGCTTCGTTTGGATAAATTATGCAGGTAAATTATAATTTGTACGGTTACATTCAACGAAACAAAATACGGGGAGAGGATAAGTCCGTCCATTAAATTTTATGCAATAGAATAGATTATCTGTCATTTTTCTTAATATCAATATAAGTTTTCACTATAGTTTCGGCAATTTGAAGCTCTTGTATAGTCGTTTAAAAAATTGTAATTTTACGAATCTTTTTTACAAACAAAATCTAATAAATAAAAATGAATACAGAACAGTTTGTGAGCCGTCACATTTCCCTTAACGAAGCCGACAGACAGGCAATGTTGGAAAAATTGGGCGTTTCAAGTATTGAAGAACTAATTTCTCAGACCATTCCTTCTTCTATCCGTTTAGAGAAAGATCTTGAGATCTCTGCACCGCTTTCAGAATATGAAATGCTGAACCATTCTAAAGAGCTGGCATCGAAGAATACTGATTATACAAGCTATATCGGTTTTGGATACCACAATACACTTTTGCCATCAGCTATTCAGAGAAATATCTTCGAAAATCCCAGCTGGTATACAGCCTATACCCCTTATCAGGCGGAAATTGCACAGGGAAGACTGGAAGCCCTTCTTAATTTCCAGACTGTAGTGTGCGACCTTACGGGCTTTGAACTGGCTAATGCTTCTCTTTTAGATGAATCTACTGCTGCTGCAGAAGCTATGCATATGTTCTTTAACAACAGAACCAAGGACCAGAAGAAAGCTGATGCGAACAAATTCTTTATTTCAGATCTTGTTTTACCTCAGACAGTTTCTGTTTTAAAAACAAAAGCTGAAGGTTTAGGTATTGAAATCGTGGAAGGAGACCATAAAACCCACCAGTTTGATGGCACCTATTATGGCGTTTTATTACAGTATCCGGGCAAGAACGGGATCGTTCTGGACTATACAGAGGATATTGCAGAATATAAAAAATTAGACCTGCAGGTAGTTGTAGCCTGTGATCCGATGGCTTTGGTTAAATTGAAATCACCGGCTTCCATGGGAGCTGACTGTGCGGTAGGAACTTCACAGAGATTTGGTATCCCATTAGGTTACGGAGGTCCTCACGCAGCATTTTTCTCTTGCAGGGAAGATTATAAGAGAGATATTCCGGGAAGAATTATCGGGGTTTCTCAGGATATGTACGGAAAACGTGCATTGAGAATGGCACTTCAGACCAGAGAGCAGCACATTAAAAGAGAAAGAGCAACTTCCAATATCTGTACGGCACAGGTACTTCTTGCTGTAATGGCGGGGATGTATGCTGTTTACCACGGACCAAAAGGATTAAATTATATTGCTGACCAGATCCACTTTAAAGCAAACGCTTTGAAAAACGGCCTTAGTGCATTAGGATACCAGGTGGTGGAAGAACCTATCTTCGATACGGTGAAAATCACAATGAGCGAAGACGAAAAAGGAAGATTAATGAGAATGATGCTTGATCATAGGCTGAATCTGAACTATTTCACAGAAGGAATCGTAAGCATTGCGATCAACGAAAGTACTACATTGGAGAAGCTGAATTATTTAATGGCTTCTTTCGCTCAGTTTAAAGATAAGCAGACATTCAAATTAGAAATTAAAGAAGGATACAGCATTCCTGAAGAATTGTTGAGAAAAGACGAAATTCTTACGGAGCAGGTATTCAACAAATATCATACAGAAACAGAACTGATGCGTTACATCAAACGTCTTGAAAGAAAAGACCTGTCTTTAACGCACTCAATGATTTCTCTTGGATCTTGTACCATGAAGCTGAACGCAGCCACTCAGATGCTTCCGCTATCATGGGCAGATTGGGGAAGTGTTCATCCGTTTGTACCGGTAGACCAGGCCGGAGGTTACCAGGAAATGATCAAAGAGCTTGAAAAAGATCTTGCTGAGATCACAGGTTTTGCTGGAACTTCACTACAGCCGAATTCCGGAGCACAGGGCGAGTATGCAGGATTAATGGTAATCAGAGAATATCATATTTCAAGAGGTGAAGGCCACAGAAATGTAGTATTGATCCCTCAGTCTGCACACGGAACAAACCCGGCTTCCGCAGCAATGGCAGGAATGAAGATAGTTGTCGTTAAAAATCTTGAAAACGGAGAAATTGATTTTGAAGATTTAAAAGCCAAAACAGAACAGAATTCTGAAAACCTATCTTGTGTAATGATCACTTATCCGTCAACTTACGGATTCTTTGATGCCAATATTAAAGAAATTACAAGTCTGATCCACGAACACGGCGGACAGGTATATATGGATGGTGCAAACATGAACGCTCAGGTTGGATTTACAAGTCCGGGAAACATTGGAGCAGACGTTTGCCACCTGAACTTACACAAAACTTTTGCTATCCCTCACGGAGGCGGAGGCCCTGGAGTAGGTCCGATCTGTGTGGCTAAACACCTGGTTCCTTTCCTTCCTTCCAATGCCAATATCAGAATCGGGGCTAAAGAAGCTATTGACGGTATTTCTGCAGCACCTTACGGTTCAGGACTGATCCTGAACATTTCTTATTCTTACATTAAAATGTTAGGAACAGAAGGATTGAAAAAAGCAACAGGACATGCAATCATGAATGCTAATTACCTTAAAGAGATTTTAGCAGAGCATTTCCCTATCTTATATTCAAATGAGAGTGGAAGAGTAGCCCATGAGTGTATCGTAGATTTCCGTCAGTTCAAATCATTGGGAATTGAAGTGGCTGATGTAGCAAAAAGATTAATGGACTATGGATTCCATGCACCAACAGTTTCTTTCCCTGTGGCAGGAACATTGATGATAGAGCCTACAGAATCTGAAAGCAAGTCTGAAATTGACCGTTTTGCAGAAGCATTAATCTCAATCAAAAAAGAAATTGATGAGATTGCCAACGGTGAGGCAGATCAGGCCAATAACGTCCTTAAAAATGCGCCTCACACAGAACAATTGGTCATCTCTGATTCTTGGGATAAACCATACAGCAGAGAAAAGGCCGCTTATCCGCTGGAGTGGGTAAGAGAACACAAATTCTTTGCTTCTGTTTCAAGAGTGGATGAAGCATATGGAGACAGAAACTTGGTATGTACCTGTGAGCCGATTGAAGCTTATATGTAATCAGAATTTATAACTAAAAACACCCGTTTGGATTCCAAACGGGTGTTTTTTATTGTTTTCCATACTGTTATCTTCTTCGATAGCTGTATGCTACGAGAAGTGCTATAGCCATGGTAGCAAAAGTTACCATTGAAACTGTTTTAATTGATACTTCGCTGTCTTTTGCCTGTGATGTATTATCATACTTATCACATGAAGACAAAGATACTACTGTCATTAGCAGACAGCCCAAGAGTAATTTTTTAATCATATAGATGTATTTGTTTGGTTTTAAGTATTTTATGAGCAAAAAGGATACCGAATAATCTATATGAAAAAAAATCTATATGTTATAAATAAGAAATGCTTAAGATAATAGGTGAGCCTGCATTGGCGAAAATAAATTTGGAATTAATAAAAGTAATGGTAAAAGACAGTTTTGATTGTCACTCTTCATTTTTTTAGCCTTTCCCTTCATCCCAATAATAGCTGTCCGGATAAACCCTCGCTCCGAACACCGCCGTTCCAACTCTCACAATTGTAGAACCTTCCTCAATTGCAGTTTCAAGATCACCACTCATTCCCATAGAAAGCTCTTTCATTTCTACATTGGGAATATTTTGCCGGATGATTTCCAGTTGCAAATTTTTCAGGATTTTGAAGCATGACCTTACTTTCTCTGTTTCTGAACTGAAAAGACCGATTGTCATCAGTCCTTTAACTTTTAAAGTCCTGAATTCAGAAACTTTTCTTGTCAGTTCAACAGCTTCATTTGGGTGCACGCCAAATTTACTCTCCTCGTTTGAGGCATTCACCTGGATCAGAACATCCGTAGTTTTTCTTTCAGCTACAAGTCTCTGGTGAAGTTTTTCTGCCAGTTCAAGGCGGTCAAGAGACTGCACACAAACCACATCATATTTTAAAATATCCTTTACCTTATTGGTCTGTAAATGCCCTATGAAATGATTCTCATGCGGAATTCCTTTCAGATCATTGTATTTTTCTTTTAACTCCTGAACCTTGTTCTCTGCAATTAAGATTTGCCCGTTTTCCAAAGCTATTTTAATGCGTTCGGAAGAAACTGTTTTTGTAGCCAGTAATAATTTAACTTCATCAGGATTCCGGTCCGTTTTTTCACAGGCTTTTTGTATTCTGGTTTTGATGACCTCAAGATTATGGAGGATATCTTCTTCCATTACTGTGTAATTTTCTGGGATTCCAGCTTCTTAATTAAAGCAGACTTTATAGAAGTTAATGCATAATCCTTAGCTTCTGCAAAAGAGATATCGTACTTTCTGTCTATACTTTTCAGATCTTCCGGGAATGTAGATAAAAGAGTATCGTAAAAAGTATCAAGAAATTCAGCATCAGGCATTTCGTAGTTAATTTTCAGTTGAAAACGTCTCAATAAAGCTGTATCAATAATCTCTGCATGATTGGTGGCACAGATTAAAAGGGCATTTTCAGGATAATAATCGATCAGCTGGATCAGAGTATTAACCAATCTTCTCATTTCGCCCACATCTTTATCGTCGCTTCCCCGTGCTTTCCCGATCTGGTCCAGCTCATCCAGGAAAAGAACAGATCTTTCCCTTGCTGCTTTATCAAATATCATTTTAATATTCTGGGAAGTCTCTCCGATACGGGAAGAAACAATATTACTGAGATTTAAAATGAGTATATTTTTGCCTAAAGCATTGGCTACAGCTTTTGCAGTCATTGTCTTCCCACATCCTGAATTTCCCTGAAGGAGAATTTTATTATTCACAGGAAGCCCATATTCTTGCAAATCCTTAATGTAAGTATGCTCTTTAATGAGCTGTACCAGTTGATCCCGGTTTTGGTTACTGAGAAATACATCGTTGAAGGTAACTTCCTCCTTATCCTGAATGATGAGATTGTAAAGATTCATGCTGAATTTAAAAAGAGATTCTTATCTGTACAAAGATAAAACATTATTGAATCAAGTCCTGATCCTGAAATAGAATAAACAGATAGGCCAGGCTAAATAACATTCAATAGGAACGGGCTTTAGCCCGTTTACAAAAAAATAAAATGCAGCAGCATCCGGCTTTAGCCAAAATCTAGATACATACAGGTATTTTAACAAGAAAAGCCGGACTATTGTCCGGCTTCCCTATTGGGATATTTAAAATTTGCTATGAAATTCAGTTAAGAATTTATGTTTTCGGGCCCTTTTACTCCAGTGAGTAAAAGAGCGGAATCTGATTATTTCAGATAAAAAACATAAACAATATAATTAGTATAGGTGTATTCTATAAGCTTTCTTTTATTATAGAACTTAGTTTCTCTCTTCTCTTTTTACTGTCATGAAATAAGAAGCGAATACGATTAAACACGTTGCGATACCGATGTAAGTGATCATTTTTTAATTTTATTTAATTATTTGACTTTATTTTATCAATTTTCTAATTGCAATATTACAGTTTTCAAATCACGTGCCAAAGTAAATAATTATGATGTATATCAGTGTGTTATATCTTTGATTTGTTAATTTTAATGAAGTATTTGTTTACAAAAAATTAATGTCTTTTTATGAAATTATTGATATATTTATTGTCTTATCTGTAAAAAAATAAAAAATTGATAAGTGTTTCAAGACTTCTATATTGGACTTGATAAAACAAAAATTTAAAAATGCGATGCATAACGTTCACTTTTAATATTGTTTTTGAACATCAGATTTTCATTGATGGAGGAAATATGATGTTAAGAAAACTTATTCTTCGGACATGAATTTTCTTCCTGGATTTTAAAAACGCTGACAGATTTTATGACATTAATTTGAAAGTTTTGTCACATACATTAGAAATACTGACACGTTTCAAATATTCATGGTCAGACATTTTTAAGGAAACGGTCTTTTTTTTCTGTAAGTATTTTAGATTAAATAAATTAGAAGGTTTTCACAGGTGTGGGATAATAAACAGTCATTATTAATTACGTTGAAAAGCAGAATGTGATCCGGATTTTATCAACCTGTTTATTAGTAAAAAAGTAACATTTTCATTATTTTTGAAGAAAACAGCCTTATGGGACGCAGTTATATATTTCTTGCTTTAGCGATCATATTTGAGATCATAGCAACAACCTTTCTGAAAAAATCAGAAGAATTCTCGAAACTTTGGCCTTCTGTGGTTACCGTTATAGGATATGCTGCGGCATTTTATTTTCTGAGTCTTACGCTTCGTCAGATTCCCGTAGGAATTACATATGCCATATGGTCCGGAGTAGGGATTATTTTTATTACGATGATCGGAATTTTTGCTTTTAAACAAGTTCCGGATCTTCCGGCCATCATAGGAATTGCTCTGATCGTTCTTGGGGTGATTATTATTAATGTATTCTCAAAAATGGGGACACATTAATTCTAAAGATTAGATTTTAATCATTAAGATCTTTTTTAAGTTTTCAGTATGGGTTGAAAATAGTACTGATTAATACAGTTTCTGGTCCTTTTCACAATAAAAGCTTCGTCTTTTCCCTAAACCGGTCTGTTTTTTTACAAGTTTTCGTCCGCATTTCGGGCAGGTTGTTTTGGTATGAACCAGCCAGTGCTTTTTCAAAACGAATTCCCGTTTCCATTTCAGGAAATCAAAACTGTAGTTCCGGGCTTCGGCAATCAGTTCTTTCAGCTTTTTCGGGGGAAGATTTCCAACAAGGCTTTCTGGCTGTACACCGATTCTGAACAGTACTTCATTTTTGATGATATTTCCCACACCGGAAAAAATATCCTGATCCATCAGGGCATCACAAGCCATCATCTTTGGTTTGGATTTCAGCTTCTTTTCTGCTTTTTCAGGATTCCATTGATCACTCATAATATCGGCTTCCCAGTCTATCGAAGATAAAAAATCCAGATCAGCAGTTTTTACGGAGCAGGTGTAGAAGTACATGCTACCGGTCTTGAAATGAAGAGATAAGCGCAGATTTTGATCCGGTTTCGTCTGTTCATTGATACTGTAAGATCCAAACATCAGCAAATGAATACGAACCGCAACATGGTCTAAAACAAGATACGTCTGCTTTCCGAACGTACGGATTTCATGAAGGGTCTGGCCAATCAGCGGTTCCTTTTCAAATTTAGCATTACCTGAAGCTTCTGTTATCTGGTTTCCGATAAACTGCTGCAGGTTTTCTTTCATTAAAAGTATGGATGGTCCTTCAGGCATGACTTTGCTTTTCAATAAAAGTTCAAATACTATTCCGTAAAAATAAAATTTGGAGTAATTTTGAAAAATGATGAATTTAAACCAGATTTTCACGAATCAGCGTACAGGGAATAATCCGCATACCAAAGCTTCAAGAACTGATTTTCAGAGGGATTTCGACAGAATTATCTTCTCTTCAGCATTCAGAAGACTGCAGAACAAGACCCAGGTTTTTCCTCTTCCCGGAAGTGTTTTCGTACACAACAGGCTGACGCACTCATTGGAAGTTTCGTCTGTAGGGCGAAGTTTAGGAAGTATTATCGGCGAATTTATCTTTGAAACGTATAAAAATGACCTTACGGAAGATTCTAAAAACTTTTATCTTCATAATTTAGGGAACGTTATTGCAGCGGCATGCTTGTGCCATGATGTAGGGAATCCGGCTTTCGGACACTCGGGAGAAGATGCCATTGCGAGTTATTTTGAGAGAAATGAAAAAGATCTCAAACTGAAATTTAATGAAAAAGAATGGGCGGATCTTGTTAATTTTGAAGGAAATGCCAATGC
Organism: Chryseobacterium shigense; assembly: GCF_014207845.1. Lineage (NCBI taxonomy): Bacteria > Pseudomonadati > Bacteroidota > Flavobacteriia > Flavobacteriales > Weeksellaceae > Chryseobacterium > Chryseobacterium shigense. The sequence continues at coordinate 1,572,939 of NZ_JACHLC010000001.1, read as the reverse complement.
TATAAGGGTTCTGGTACAACGTCAGCAGGGAAAAGATGAAGGAGGAATACAGCTTACGTTTTCAACCTTGGCAAGTATTGCAAAATATCCTTGTGAAGCGGTTGCGAAGAAAAAGGGTATCATCCACAGGAAGAAATTCGGTTTTTTCCAGAACGAGAAAGATATTTTCCTGGAAATAGCCAAAGCAACCAATTTAATCCTGGAGAATGAAGAGCCTTATATTTTTAAGAGGCATCCATTTGTATGGCTTGTAGAAGCGGCAGATGATATCTGTTATAACATAATTGATATGGAAGATGCCCACAGATTGGGGATTGTATCTACAGCAGACTGTAAAAATTTATTTTTCGAACTGATAAAATCAGAGACAGACGATATTAAAAGAATCGAGAAAAAACTAGGTTCTATTTCCAATGAAAACGAACAGATTTCCTATCTGCGTGCAAAAGCAATCAACGCCCTGATCAATAAGTCCCTTGAGATTTATAAAAACAATTTCGAAACTATTCTTCATGGAAATCTGGATAGCGGACTTCTTGATATCTACAAATCTGAGAACCGTGCTTTACAGGATATTGAATCCTTCTCCATTGAAAAAATTTACAATCACAAAGCAGTCGTAGAAATTGAAAATGCAGGATACAATGTAATGTATGAGCTTCTTGACCATTTTATTCCATCTATCCTGAAACCTGAAGATACTAGAAAATCCTATGATAAAAAAGCATTGAAGCTGCTTCCAAAACAGTTCGTTTATGAAGAGGGAACGGACTATCAGAAAGTTCTGGGTGTGATAGATTTTGTTTCAGGTATGACGGATAATTTTGCGACCGATCTGTACAGAAAAATAAAAGGTATTGATATCGGAATGACGGTTTAAACTGAATATCTGTTATTTTAAACCGTTAAAAATATTTATAAATAAAAACTCCCGGAAATTCCGGGAGTTTTGTATTATTTCTTGGTTTTGGAAACCTGTTTTACCAGTGTATATTTTATAGAAGACCCGTCAGCCGGAGGATTGGCTATTTTTTCGGTTTTTACTTTCAAAACATATTCATATCCAGGCTCATAGGTGAATCCTTCAATGTTTGTATAGAAATTCGTCCAGTTTTCTGAAGCTTTTTCTTTTACCTGCAGACATTTCATGGGTGCTACTCCTGTACAGTCTGCAGTTTCAGGTCCTACGATGAATGTTTTTTCATCTGCTCCGGCAGCATTTGCCGTAGTGGTACATTGCGTCATTGCGAATAGTGCTACTGCAGGAACAGCGCTTTTTAGAATGGTTGCGATAATTTTCATAAACTTTATTTTACCCCTTAGGTCGCAATTACTATGCCGAAGTTTTTGACGCAGTTCTTCTATTGTTTTTTAGTTTTTAATTATTTAATTTGAACACTTCTAAAAATATAACCAAAGAACACAAATACTAAAATATAATATGGATAACCCGATTCAAATTGAAAATTACAAAATTCAGAAACCTGAAATATGGGCCGGAAACATCAGTGATCAGGAACTTGTCGATAAAATAAAAGACACCGGATTTTCCGGAAAACAGATTGATGAAGGAAGAGATTACTGCTATTTTCTTGATAAAAAATATTACACCAGCAATACCGAAAACAGTGAGTATGTCTGTATGGCTTACACCCTGAATGAGCCCGGAAATCTGGAAAGAGCTTCCGTGTCTGATGTTATTGTAGAAGAAAATGAAGTATACAGCATTCACAGGATCAGTGTTTTGAGAGATGGAGTGCTGATTGATAAAATCCCGGACACCAAAATAAAAGTGCTGGACAGTGAAAACCAGAGCAGCGGTGGTATTTTAAGCAGTAATAAAAAGATCAATATTACCATCAAAGACCTTAGGCTTTATGATGTGCTGATCCTGGAAGATTCCAGATGTAAGGCTTTCGCAGAGCGTGATTTCCTGAGAAAGGAATTTTCAAAATATGTATGGGTAAGCCCGGATAATTACTGGGCATACGGAAGTTTTAAGTTTACTTTTATCAATGACAGAGATCAGAATATTGCTTACAAAAAAACATTTTTCCGGGATGAAAAAGGGAATGTTCTGGAACTCGAGACCCATTACCTGAAAAAAGGAGAGAGATTTGTTATAGAAGAGGAGAACTACATCAATCCCGTAGATGCAGGCCGCGAGGTTTTTCCTTTTATAGATTTTGCAACGGACAGCAACTGGAAAGATCTTTCTAATTATATTGCACCTATTTATGGTGAAATTTTCAGTAAATATTCCCTGAAAGATTTTGCTCCCAATCTCGTTGAAAAGCTGGATGCCATAAACGGTCAGGATGAAAAGCTGCAGTTTGCTATAGAATATGTACAGAATCATATCTACTATATATTCAATGCGGATGAGATGAACGGGCACAAACCGCAGGAGCCTTCAGTAACTTATGAGAACAAGCAGGGCGACTGCAAGGCAAAATGCGCTCTCCTGAAAGTTATTTTAGATTATATCGGAGTTGATTCTTCGGTAGTTCTCGTTAATTTTCATACCGATTATTATATTAAATATTACCTTCCTTCGCTGCTTAGTTTTAATCATGTAGTGGTAAAGATCAATTATAAAGGTCAGGAATATTTTGTTGATGCTACGGTCCGTGATGAATTCGGACTGATAGAAAACCGCGGGTTTATCTATTTCATGCATTATCTGGAAGTAAAACCGGATCAGGTGCTGCAGGAAAGAAAATCACACAAATTTCCGTATTACTGCATTGATGAAAAAATTGAGTTTAATGCCCGGAATACAACAGGACAACTGAAATTGGCCACAACATATAAAGGCAACCGCGCCAATGCCATGAGAAGGTATTTTAAAAGTACCAATAAAAGAGAAATCATAGACAGCTGGAACAATTTCCTGTTTTATGGACTTAATTATTCCAACGACAGGAACGGAACAGACATCAGAAATATTTTCAAAGACGCTGCCATTGACATTGTAAGCGATGATAAAAAACTGAACGAATTCAAGATTCATTATAGCGCCATAGTTGAAAATCCATACTATACAGATCCTCAGAAAAACCGTTTCTTAATGTATTTTGACCGGAATGTTGTTAAAGCCAGTGCAAGGGATTTTATACATAAAGACCTCCCTTTCTGGCATAATTTCGACAGTGAAAAATACGAGATCAGTTTGAATACAGATCAGAAGATCGATACCGAAGAGAAATATACGGTACAGGAAAGCACCATTAATAATCCTTATTTTGAATATAAAAGCCGTAAAAAAATCACTAAAAATGGCGCTGCAGTTTTCATTGAATATCATCCTCTGGTGAACCTTGAAATTCCTCAGGATCAGTTTGAAAAATTCCGGGAAGATCATCATAAAGTAGCAGACAGTAACTTCGGTTTGGGGATTGATATCATTGAACCCGGACTAATGAATATGCTTAAATTTAACTTTAAGAAGAAATTTAAATAATTTTGATAATCAGTATTTTATGAATTTTATTCAAAATTAAGTTTAATATTTTTAGTTTAGGATTTCGGCGGCCAAAGGCCGCCGAAACCCTAAACTTTTTCTAAAATCTTTCTCACACAATTATCCAAAAATTATCCAGAAAAATCTTTGATTTTTTAAAACTTAAGTGTGCTTCTAAAACACAAAGCATTAAACTAAAAAAAACTTTTGTGACTTTTGTGGTTGAAAAAAGAAAAAGAGATTAATGTAAGCTATCACTATTCTCCGTTTCCTTTGGCGGTGCAGCAATTCCTCTGAACTGCTGTTTGCCGATTAAAAGCTCAAAAAACAGTTTGAAATCTGAAATTAATGACCACAGCGGATATTTAAAAGTTGCCGGTTTATTCTTCTCAATAACGGCATGACTGAACCATGCAAACCCATACCCGAAAATAGGAATATACCATAGAAACCGTTCTTTCCCTGAACTTATAACATACCAGATCACAACAAACACCAGGAGAGTACCAATGAAGTGAAAGATCCTTGTTCCCATTTTACTGTGCTCGGTAAGATAGAACTGATAAAATTCCCTGTAAGTTTTTATTCTTTCTGACATGGCAAATATTAGTTTATAGTTTCTGTTGAGATATATGCAATAATTCTGCCGATTTGATGAGAAAGCTGAAAGATAAAAAGCAAAAAGGCGAAACTGCTTATCTGCCTTTTCGCCTTTTTATATTTTTTGATTAATTATTTTAATTTTCCTTTCTAAGCTTACTGTGTCTGTAGCCATAGCAGAAGTAAATGATCAGTCCAAGGGCAAACCACAGCCCAAACCAAAACCAGTTTTCATGACTCATTCCTGTAAGGAGATACAGGCAAGAACTTAAACCGATTAAAGGAATTAACGAGAAATTCTTGATAAATGCAAAAACGCACAGAACCAGGTTAATCAGGATGAAAACAAAGATAGAGGCTCTGAATTCACCTTCTTTGGGATCATTCCAATCCGTTAAACTGGTGAAGAATTCCGGCTGCCATATGTAGAAAGCGATTAATCCGCCAATAAAAATAACCGGGAATATAATCTTGCCGTTAATATAAGGAAGGTGGAATCTGCCTTTAATCTTTTCCTTTGCAGGAAGCATTAAAACCCCTGCACAAACCAATACAAATGCGAAAATGGTTCCGATGCTTGTAAAGTCAAGAATGAAAGTTTTATCCGTAAACAGGATAGGGACTCCTACTGCAATACCTGTTATAACGGTAGCGTAGGAAGGAGTTTTATACTTTGGATGTACCTTTTGAAATCTTTGAGGCATAAGTCCGTCACGGCTCATAGCATACCATATTCTCGGCTGGCCCATCTGGAAAACCAATAATACGGTAGTGATAGCAACAATAGCAACGAAGGAAACCACAAGCTCCATCCAGGCTACATTGGCATTCGATTTCTCAAAAATAAATGAAAGCGGATCTCCCACACCGTCAAACTTTCTGTAATCTACCATTCCGGTAAGAACGAGGGTTAGGGCGATGTAGATGAAAGTACACAATACAAGAGATATAATCATTCCCTTTGGAAGAGTTTTCTGCGGATCTTTTGTTTCTTCGGAAAGTACACTCAGGGCATCAAAGCCTATATAAGCAAAGAAAACCCCGGAAACGGCACTCATTACTCCTGCAAAGCCGTTGGGCATGAATGAAGCTACCTGAGTTTCAGGATTAACCGGAGCCCAGTTATCTGTATTGATATATGCAAAACCTACCAGAATTACCAAAACAATCACGGCAAGCTTTAAAATAACCAAAGAATTATTGAAATTTTTACTCTCTTTTACCCCAACATAGCACAGCCACGTAATAAGCCCGTTGATAACCAATGCAGGAACATCCACAATAAACTTTAAACTGCCAATCATTGGTGCTGTTTTCCAGGCATTTAATAATTCTTTGTTTTCAGAGCCTAATTGAAAAGCCTTTCTTGCCTCTGTATAGCTACAGGTAAGATAATCGGGAATATGCATGCCCAGACGTCCTAAAAAGCTTGTGAAATAGTCGGACCAGGAAAAGGCTACATAGATATTCCCGAAAGAATATTCCATGATGAGCGCCCATCCGATTACCCATGCGATAAGCTCTCCGAAACTGGCGTAAGCATAAGTATAGGCAGATCCTGCTGTAGGAATTCTGCTGGCAAATTCAGCATAGCACAATGCCGTAAAACCACAGGCAAAACCACAAATTAAATATAACAGAATAACTCCGGGACCACCTCTGAAAACCGCTTCACCTAAACTGCTGAAACTTCCTGCTCCGATAATGGCCGCAATACCAAAAAAAACAATATCCCAAACACCTAGAACCCTTAGAAGGCTGGTAGATGTATCTGTTTCCGAATAGTTTTTCCTTCTAAAAAGTTGATTCATTCAATATTTATTTGAGTTTGAAAAAAAGCAAATGTAATGATTTTTTATATTGATGTTATCTGTCATCGTAATTTTAGTTAAAAATATTAAATCAGGATAGTTTAAAAGCTATTATTCTTGATAAATAGGTATTTCCACATAGCTGTCGTTATACCATTTTATTTCCAGCGGTTTATCTGCATCTTTTATGGTTTCATCACTTACATCTTTTCCTGTTCCGTAATTGATCTGCCAGTTGGGATTTTTATTGACTCCAACCAAAAGAACCAGTTTGCTTCCTTTTTCTATTTTTTTACTGATTAATATTGAATTTTTAATAGGGATTTGCTCTATTTTACCCGGTTCAAGGAGCTGGCGTACAGCATTATCTTTGGCATAACTCGCTCTCACAATATGAGTTGAAAGCAGGAAAGGTTTTCCATCCGGCTGTATCTGGTACAGGTAAGTGTCCGTATCGAAATCCTTTTTATTGATAGAAACTTTAAAACTTCCTGCCGGATTTCCGCTGATAATAAGATCTTTATCTAAAACTTCACTTTCAAAATAAACGGAATTGGTAATTTTTATACTGTCTGTTTTGCTTACTTTATGATAGATCTCCTTCTGATCGCGGTTTTTAAAATCAACAGTTTGTGTTACAAAGCTTTTATCTGTTGGCCGATTAAAAACTGATGATGCATTTTTATGATCCTGAAGATAAAACTTTACCGTTGAAGTATGCATTTTTTCAAAATCAGGAACATGCTTCCACGAGTTGGTATTCATCACCTGGAAATTGATTTTATCTTTTAAAAGTGCCGGTTTTTTGCCATCTTTCAATATATAATCAAACCATGAAAAAGCAAGATCATCAATACTTATCCTGGCGGCAGGATCTATCGGTCTGCCATTAACGAAAGTAAATCCAAAGCTTTGCGCGCCACCATGGTCATAAGGTCCCATTACTAAATAGTGGTTGGCATTTTTATTATATTCATGATGCGTTTTAAAATAGGATAGTGCCCCGATCTGGTCGTCATCATAATATCCCGTAGTAGTTAAAATAGGGATGTTGATGTTGGCGAAATCTCCTTTATAAGGAACCATTTTTTGCCAGTATTCATCATATCCGGGATGATCCAGCCATCTCTGGAATATCTTGTTCGGCTTGCCGCTTATCGTATCCAGGGCCCTGAATGATTTTCCGCTTTTATACCATTTTGTATTAATAGAATCCCATTTTGTGAAATTATTAAAATCAGCTTCATCAGTCAGTTTATTGTTGGTGACATAATTGATCCATTGCAGCATATAGCTCATGAAAATATTATTTTGAGCAGGGTAATCTATCCCGATTCCTACAGCAACCTGCGGAACAATGGTCTTTAAGGCCGGATGCAGTTTTTTTACAGCGGCCCACTGGCTGAAACCTAAATAACTTCCGCCAATCATCCCGACTTTACCGTTACTCCAGGGCTGCTTGCTCACCCAGTCGGTTACATCATAAAGATCCTGCGATTCATGCTCGAAAGGATTGTTCTCATCATTACTGTTCCTTTTTCCTCTGGTATTCACTACAGCACCTACATAATTGTACACAGCCGCCCGTTTCCCGAAATAAGGATCAAAGGATCCCGCATAGATATTATTGGTAAGAATAACCGGAAGAGGAGAGGTGTTTTCTTTTTTTCTGACAATGGTAATCGTTAATGTATTCCTGTTTTTTGTTTTAATATCCTTTGTTTCAATAATGAATTTTTCCTGATCCTTTGCTTCTACCAATTGTACAATCTGAGGTTTCAGACTGGAATAAATCTTGTAATTCAGGTAACTATTACATAAAGCCAAAGCGGAGCCATAATCTATACTGTCCTTATCTTTTTGTTTGCTGAGGGCTTCATTCATAATTTTCCGGGTGTTGCGGACATCACCGTCCACAGCAATCCCGAGCTTGGTAATCAGTTTATCCGAAAGGCTTTCGTATTTTTTGTTGAATGTCTTTTGAAGAGCATTGTGAAAAGGAATTTTCTCTTTTTCCTCGTCTATTTTAGCCAGGCTGTAAAACTCATAGGCAATGAATTTGTTTCCTGCCATATTATGATCAGCAAACTGGCTGCGGAAATCAGATAGGGTGGCAATAGAGTTTTTATAGTCTTTAGCTACCATTTGCAGGCGGAACATATTATCCGAAAAAGCAATTCTGTTTGTCTTTTTTAGCTTCAGCACTTGAGGTTGCGCCATTAATTTTGAAGCCAGTAACGGCATTTGTTTTTCCAGAACGGCAGAGTCTGTTACTGCTGTTTTGGGAAAGTAAAACTTCTGGGCCTGCATCAGGTTAGCAAAAATTAATGCTAAAAGTATTCTAATTTTCATGTAATGGTATGTTTTTAGCTGCTGTAGAATGAGGATTGAATCAAAATATTGTTTTGATGATTCTATATTAATACCTATTCAAGTTTTATGACACTAAAGTAATCATTTTTTATCATCAGATAGTGAAATGTATTCAATTGATGTTTTTAGGTATTAAAACCTTTTAAAACTTGCTTAAACAATAAGTTTTTAATATTTTCGTTAACTTATATAGACTAATTTTTTTATTCAAAAAAGAATGAATTCGAAAAAAATCCTTCTCTCAGCTGCAGTGCTTTATTTCGGAATTTCCGGAGCGCAACAGTCACAGTACTTTACACAGAAAGAAAATTACAGGTTCAATCTCGCAGAAAATCTTTATCAGACTAAAATATACAATGCTTCCCAGTTCGAATATGCAAGACAGTATTTCTATAACCAGAATTTGTCTAAATCGAGAAAAGAAGCAGCACAGTTTTTTGATAATGTGATCGGGGTGATTCTTCAGAAAAACCATGCAGAGGAAGGGTTAACCGCCTTTATGAAGGAGTATCCGAATTCTGCTTATTTTGCCCAGGCCAATCTTCCGTTAGCAGATTATTATCTGGCTAAAAAAGACTTCGGAAAAGCCTTGGAAACACTTAAAAAAGTAAATCAGTACCAACTTTCTAAAGAAGAAAATACACAGTATATTCTGAAACTAGGGTATGCCAAATTCATGATGGGTGACACCAAAGGGGCTACAGATGCCCTGGAAGAAGCCTATAAAACAGCCGATGAATCCCAGAAAGGAGACATTGCCTACATGCTGGGCCACCTTTACTATTCAAACAGGCAGAGCGATAAGGCTTTCCAGTATTTTGACTCTGTGAAAGAGAAGCCTAAATTCTCCAAGCTGGTGCGCCCTTACTACGTTCAGATGTACTATAACGATAAGAACTACGATCAGGCAATCACCGAAGGAACTGCACTTCTGAACGAAGATATTTCAGATGCCTATAAAGCGGAGGTTCATAAGATCATAGGGGAAAGTTATTTTATGAAAAATGACTATACTTCAGCGTATCCTCATCTGAAAGATTACCTGAATGTACAGCAGAATCCTTCTGAAAATGACCTTTATGAAATGGGATTTGTAGCCGCTCAGCTGAAAAAATATGACGAAGCTGTTTCCTATTACAGCCAGCTTATCAACAGCAATTCAGCGCTGGCTCAGAATGCTTATTATCAGTTGGGAAATGCCTATCTGGCGGTAGATAAAAAGCAGGAAGCCCTTTCCGCATTCCGTTCTGCCTACCAGATGGATTATGATGCCAAAGTTAAAAAATTAGCTCACGAACAGTATGCAAAACTGAGTTATGATATCGGGAATCCGTTTGAAAGTCCTTCTGCAGTCATTCAGAGCTATATCAACAGCAATCCGAATGATATCAATGCGCCGGAAATGAGGTCTCTTCTTGTGAAATCTTATCTGTATTCCGGAAACTATAAAGAAACCCTGAACGCCATTGACAGGCTTCAGAGTTCCACTCCCGAGATCAATAAGATAGATCAGGAGGTTTCTTATTTGCTGGGAACAGAAGAATTCAACAAAGGAAATTATGATGAAGCCGAAACGTACTTACTGAGAAGTTTAGGATTCAATATCAATAAAGAATTTTATAACAGGGCACTATATTGGCTGGGTCAGGTGTATTACCAGAAAGGGAATTATCCATCTGCCATCGTCCGCTATGAAAAACTGCTTAATGAAAGTTTTCCGGAAAAACAGCAGCTGCCTTATGATCTGGGCTATGCTTATTTCAAATCTAAAAAATTCGATCAGGCACAGACTTACTTCAAGCAGTACCTGAACAATCCGAAGCCTGAATTTAAGAACGATGCAGAACTTCGTCTGGCAGATATTCATTATGCCAACAATGACCTGAATGAGGCCATTGCGATCTATGATAAGAATGAAGATGCCACAGATTATACTTTATACCAGAAAGCAATGGCTTTAGGCTTTAAAGGAGATACACAGGCAAAAATCAATAATCTGAAAAACCTATTATCCAAATACCCTGATTCCGAGTATTATGATGATGCCCAGTACGAAATGGGAACCGCATATGCTGCTCAGGATGATTTTGCGAATTCAAATGATGCTTTTGCCAAAGTGATTAAAACATCTTCGGATAGAGATCTTGTTGCCAATGCATCCATTTACAGGGCTCAGAATTATATTGACCAGAACCAGAACGATAAAGCACTTTCCGAACTGAGATCCTTAGGAGAGCAGTACAAAAATACGGCTTATGCTGAAAAGATCGTTCAGGCGGCAAAACCTATTTTCACAAAGAACGGAGACGTTTCCGGATACGAAAGCTTTGCCAAAGGTATAGGAGTGAATGTGGCTGCCTCTGAAATTGACGAAATCAATCTTTCCACAGGAAAACAGTATTTCACGAAGAAAGACTACAAAAATGCCATTTCTTACTACGAAAAATATTTAACGCAGAATCCTACCGGAGAAGGCCTTTATCAGGCTAAGTACGAGCTGGGAGAAAGTTATTACCAGACCAATAATACAACGAAAGCACTTCTTGTATTGCAGGAGGTAGCCTCAGTACAGAATGACTATCAGGATGATGCACAGACCCGTCTTGCACAGATTTTTATTGCGCAGGGTAATACGGCAGAAGCTAAAAAGTATCTTGAAAATATCAAAAATTCATCTGATATCAACATTAAGAATTATGCAAATGTAGAGTTGATGAAGATGTACGCCAATGAGAAAAATTTCTCACAGGCAGAAAAGCTTGCAGATGCAGTGATCGCAAATTCAAAGAACTCCGCAGCAGTTATTGAAACGGCGAAAGTAATTAAAGCAAGAAGCCTGATGAATTCAGGGAAAGATAAAGACGCACAGTCTGCCTATACTTCTCTGGAAAAATCATCCAATACTTCAGTGGCCGCTGAGGCATTATATGCAAAAGCATACTATCAGAATAAAGGAAAAGCATTCAAATCTTCGAATGAAACGATCTTTAAACTGGCGAATAATTACGCTTCAGAAGATTACTGGGGAGCAAAAGCCCTTGTGCTGATGGCTAAAAACTATGTCGGACTGAAAGATAATTACCAGGCAAGTTATACCTGCGACCAGATCATTGAAAACTATAAAGATTTCCCTGAGATTGTGGCAGAAGCTAAAGAGGTTAAAAAGCAGATTAAAAAGTAAAAGTAGTATCGTGTTCATGTAAATATCATTAGTATATGTTACATGGGTACATAAATACAAAGAATAATGAACAGAAAAATTCAATTTTTATCCATATTATTTTTAGGGTTTTCGCAGTTTGCGTTTGCCCAGATCAAGGAGGAAAAACTGATTCTTAACAAGAAGAGGGAACCGGAAGTGAAGAAGATCGAAAAGAAGAAGACCTCTGTGGAAACAATTAAGAATTATCCGCCGGAAGAGAAATCCCAGAATCCTGTAAAATATACCATTACGGATGTGCCTGCAGTTTCGGATTTTAAAACTTCAACCATTCAGGGCCAGGATGTAACCCCGAAATTTGAAGGGACGGCTCAAAACAATTATCTGCAGTTCGGAATGGGGAACTTCGGGAAAATCCTCGCGGATGCCAACATTTCCAAAACGCTTGAAAATAAACTTGAAGTAGGTGCAGATTTCCATTTCCTTTCCACACTAGGGCTGAAAAAGGAATACGCGTGGGATTCCAAGCAAAGTTCTACAGCTATCGGTGCTTATCTGAATTCATATGGTGAAAAAGGTAAATTCAACCTGAATGCTCAATATGGTTTGGATAATAACAGATATTACGGCATCTATGCGCTGGAACCTGCAGCAGATGTAGATTTGAAGCAGAGAGTAAACCAGTTCAAAGTGAACGGATACTATGATTTTTATTCAAATGAAATTTTGAATGATGTAAGGGTGAAATCTTCTTTCCTGAAAGATCATTTTGATGCACAGGAAAACCAGGTTTCCATTTTGGCGAACCTTTCCAAGCATGCTGTGGAGATAGGAAAATCCGGAGTTAATTTAAATGCAGATTTAGGAGTTGGATTAGAAGCTGTGAAATCAGAGTTTGCCATCAGAGATAAAAATTCGTCCAATTTCTTCAATACGACTTTAGATCCGAAAGTAACTTTCAGAAAAGGGGATTCCTATTTAATGCTGGGATCTACATTTTCTTTCCTGAATGCTAAAAATTCCAGCGATTTAATGGGCGGTGAGGTAAAGAACAATAAAACATATTGGTTTCCACAGGCTGAATTCCAGTTTGCAGCTGCTAAAGAATTTAAATTCTATGGTGGGGTAGACGGAGGTTTAAAACTCAACACGTACGGAGATCTTTTGCAGGCGAACCCGTTCATTGTTTCTGATCAGTTTTTAAAGCCTACAGAGACCAAGTATCACTTTTATGCCGGGTTAAGAGGTGACATTGATGAAACCTTCAAATACGACTTCTCTGCAGGTTATGGAAAGATCAATAATATTATGTTCTTCCAGGGGAACGACCTGTTTGATAATACCTACACCCTGAACCGTTCTGCCTATAATTTTGCCAATACATTCTCTGCCGTATATGATGACGGAAATGTAAGTGATATTAAAGGGAGCGTACAGTATTTTCCTCTTGAAAACCTGATCCTGGACGGAGAAGTAAAATTTACAAAGTACGATCTTAAGAATTACAAGGATATTTATAACGTTCCTTTGTTTAATGCAAGTATCGGAGCGAAATATACGATGCTGGATAAAAAATTACTGCTTGGATTCAAAGGAATCTTTGCAAGCGACAGAACAACCAATTCTTTCGCTGTCGAAGGAGTAGCTAATCCGGGAATGGTGTATCAGTCTACGGAAAACAGGAACGATAAAGTAGGCGGGTATGCAGATCTAAATCTTTCCGCAGAATATAAATTCCATAAAAACTTCAGTGTTTTTGCCATTGGGAATAATCTCCTGAACTCGAATTACCAGACCTATAAAGGCTATAAAGTCTTAGGTGCACAGATTTTAGGAGGTGTGAAAATTACTTTCTAACTCTTACGTCATATTCAACAAAATAGAAGCCTTACATTATTGAATGTAAGGCTTTTTTATCCTAGACTTTTATTTTTATCCATTATTTGTCTTTGGCAGTTGGCAGGACATCATTTAATAAAGTAACCAGCATTTTTCCGGGTTCTTCCCAGGGAATCAGGTGAGCAGAATTCTCAAACCAGATTCCTTTTTTGGTAGGAGCTTTTACATTTCGGAGCCAATTATCCGTCGGTTCGGAAGGCGTTGTGTAATCATGACGCCCCATAAACATGAAGACAGGGATAGGAAAGGTTTTTACCCCTTTAAAATCGACATTTAAAAACTCGGGCAGGAGTTTTCCTAATGTGAAAAGACTTCCTTCGCCAAGGGCATCAAGGTCCTTTTCCGAATATTCTGAAAAGAGCAGAGGTGCCTGAAAATAGTATCTTGAATTATTTCTGAATGCAGTAAGTCCGCCATAATATTGCGGCCATTTTCGTGCGATAATAATTCTTTCTCTTGTAATGGGTTGATTCCCGGGATATGGTGCGATAGATTTTAATTCTTTGATGGCTGTATCATTTTTTAAGCGGGTGGCTTCTTTCAGTGCATATTCAACGCTTAACCGCTCATTATCTTTTGTGTTGATTATCTGCCCAATGCCTACATATGAATAGAACAGATCAGGTCTTTTCAAAGCTGCATTCATAGAAACAATGGTTCCCCAGCTGTGTCCCATCAATATAACTTTTTTCTTCTGATATTTTTTCTCAATATATTGTGCCAGTTCAATAACATCCTGTACATACTGATCAATGTGAATGGTTTTTCCTAAGTTAACGGTATCATTAATGGCATAGGTTTTTCCCGCAGCCCTCTGATCATAGTTAACCACTGTGAAATATTCTTCAACAGGTCTCTGAAACATCCACATAACCGGACTGACGGGTGATGCCGGACCTCCATGGACAAACAGAATAATCGGGTTTTCTTTATTCTGACCCCGTACATATACCTGCTGCTTTATATTTCCTATAGTAACGGAATAGCTTTCCTGAATACCGTTTGGCGAAACAATTGAATCCAAATCTCTGATGATTTCCTTGGCTTTAGCATACTCATCATTGGATTGATTATTCTGTGCAAAGAATACAGCCGTCCATAAAAGTAAAAACACTGACAATATTTTATTTCTCATAATCTTTGATCTATGAAATGTATAAGATGTTTATTTTATAAGTATAAAATTTATTGTGTATGTTACATATTCTGTTTTTAAGTGCCTGACTCTTAATTATTTTTATTGATCCGGTTTTCTTCATTGAATATTATGCTGAACTGCTTACGCTGTAAAAGGCGATTGGTTCTGTAAATGATTTTGGAATTAAACTTTTACAGGCTTTATAAATTGTAAAAAAATCAGTATTTTCGCAGTCGGAATCATGATAAAAGATGTATGAGATTATTTATCATTTACTGTTCATGATCAGGGCTGCATAGTTTAATGGATAGAACTTCGGATTTCGGCTCCGACAGTGAGGGTTCGAGTCCTTCTGCGGTCACAAATCGCCCCTGTTTAAGGGGCGATTTTATTATTTACCCCTGGAATATAGCCCTGAAGAGCTATTTTATTCTAAATTTCATCCCAGCCTTTTTCTCAAACCTTGCTTTACCACTCTCACATTATAAAACAAATGATAAATATATAAACAAACCCCAATTCTAAACTTGTGAATTGGGGTTTTAAAATATTGATCAGGAGTTTCTAATTTCCCTGGGCAGAAGCAGCTACATCCTGCCATTCTTCCCATTCTTTTAAGCGTTTGTCATACTCACCTTTTGTCCAGGCCAGATTACCGCTTCCAAGGAAAAAACGAAGCGGTGGATT
This sequence comes from Chryseobacterium shigense, assembly GCF_014207845.1. NCBI lineage: Bacteria > Pseudomonadati > Bacteroidota > Flavobacteriia > Flavobacteriales > Weeksellaceae > Chryseobacterium > Chryseobacterium shigense. Next base: position 1,557,808 of record NZ_JACHLC010000001.1, on the reverse strand, counting down.
CGGTGAATCAACCATTTTGAAAAGTGCATCCGGTGTTGCATCCGGATTTCCACGCTGGTGGTTTTTCATTTGCTCCAAAAAGCCATTTTTGAAATCGGTATAAATGTCCAGACCTTTAAACAGATCCGGCATTTGTCCGCTGCCAAATTCCGTAGCGTAAGCACCAGGCTCTACAATTGTAACCTTAATTCCGAATTGTGCTATTTCCATCGCCAGACTTTCGTGAATGGCTTCAAAAGCCCATTTCGAGGAACAATAGTATCCGATAATAGGCATTGTAACATGACCTAAATTGCTGGAAGTTCCTAAAATATGGCCATAACCTTGCTTACGTAAATACGGAAGCGCTGCCTGTATTACAAACAAAGGCCCGATTACATTGGTTTCGTAAAGCGCACGAATATCTTCTGCGTTGCCATCTTCAATGGTTGAAATCATTGAAAATCCTGCATTATTCAGCACGATATCAATTTCGCCAAAATGTGTAAAAGCTTTATCTATAGCTGTTTTTGCCTGTTCAACATTGGTAACGTCCAGTTCTAAAGTAAGTACATTATCACCATATTTTTCCTTAAGATCGGCAATGCTCGAAAGAGTTCTTGCTGTTGCAGCAACTTTGTCACCACGTTTTAGTGCAGCTTCTGTCCAGATACGTCCAAATCCACGAGAAGCACCGGTTATAAACCAGGTTTTGTTTGTTTTTCCCATTTTAAATTTTGTTTTTTTGTTTTAAAAATTCGCAAGAATATTCTGCTTAGAATAAGAGACGATTGAAAAATGATTTTACTTTTTTTAAGATTTTATTTTATAAAGATTGATTGATCTCCGGCAGTACTCTAACTTTTGGAAAAAACATTACAAGCGCCTTTCTACACGTCCTGTAATAGCCGAGGCCAATGCTCAGAAACTCTGCTTATGCCGCTCTGGAAGGGAAAACCAGAGGATAGTCTTTCGATACCGGTGAAAACTCCGGGGAAGAATGGAAATATTTCAATAGGCAGACACGTCCTTAAACCCGCCTGAATATTAAAAAGCAATTGGATAAACTTATTCATCCGGTTGCTTTGTTATTATTAACAGTCCAAAGTAATTTGGTCTGTTTTTTATATATGTTTTTGGTAAAGTAATAGTAGAATAATTTATGTAAAAAACAAATGGTCTTCTGTGCCGTCAGTGAATAAAAATGACAGGAGAATTCCTCAGAGGAATACAGGCTCCTGTCTGACACAAAAAAGCTAAAAATTAATTTTAATATAATTTGATTTTGTACCCCTATACAGAGCAGAGGGCTACCCTGTATACCTCGAGATACTTTTGATTCATTTGTGTGTTTTTAGAATCGTAAAAATTTAAAACAAAATATAAAATAACAGAATATGTATTCTGGTTGTTTTTCTCAGTTCACTGTAAAATCTGCCGGGCAGAAAATATTCTTTTATTACAGTATGGAAATTGTGTTTACAATTAGTTCCAGCACATATAAGAGTATGCCATTTTGTCGTTAGCATCTATTTTGGAAGTGCCGGAGGACTGAACTTTCACCGTATGAGATCCGGAGCCTAAATTAGCTGGCGTTACATAGCTGTAAGGCACAACTACATGTAGATTTGATGGGGATGCCGTTGTAGTTGAAAAAGTAGCGGATGGCACACCATCTATATATAAAACCGTTCCTACACCGGTAGCTGCAGAAGACCAGCCGGTAGGGTACAAATCTAGTTTACATTTAGCAGCAGCAGGCAAAGTAAGTATGAATGTAAAGTTGCCGTTTCCATTAGTGGTGGGGGTGTCCGGATTAGCATTAGGTGAAAGAGGGGCAGAAGAACCTCCGGCCGCCACAATATTAGAATAAATAGTTGCAGAAGTAAGAGGAGTTTTCCATGTTGGAGAGGATGGTGTACCGTAATTGAATTCCAAACCATTTGTTGTGGTATTGAAAATAATGGAACCCGCGGGAGGAAGCAACAGCACATCTCTCTGTTCGGTCGTCATTCTCGGTGGAATGAATGAACCTGTATTGCTTACTACATCCAGGGCGCCCTGCGGGTTAGAGGTATTGATGCCAACTTGGGAATATATAGCAGCTGATATTGAAAAAGCCGATAAGAAAAGCATTTTTTTCATCATAATGGATAAATTTTTTTAGTGTTTAATTTTGGTACAATATTATTTCAAAATGCAAAACCCTCCAAAATTCTCCATATGACATAGGTATTACATCAGTATAATCTGTTTTGAGTTGTTTTTGTCATAGTTTTGATTGGTGTACTGCTATGGACGGTTCTTGTTTTCCTGCAGAATGGTTACTTATTGAATATCAGCTCTGTAACGTATGAAAAATGACAGGAGCTTGTGAGGGAAATAAAGGCTCCTGTCTAACAAAAAAATAAAATTTCTGATGATTCAGATTTGTTAGGATAGAGGGCTACCCTGTACAAATCGAGATACTTTTGATTCATTTTGTGTTTTTAGAATCTTTAAAATGGAGTAGTAGAATATAAGAATTTGGATTAGTAATATTTACAGCTTAATTTATGATAAAGTGTTGTTAATACTTATTAAGCCATTTGTAAAGTGTCGTTTTAGGAATTTTGTATTCCTTGATTACTTCTTGTTTTGTTTTTTTGTTAGACTTTACTAAATCCAGGATAAACTCTATAATTTCTATGGTATAGATGTTTTTTCTGAATTCAGGAAGCTCTGTTTTCTGTTGTTTTATATTTTTATAATAATCAGGAGAAGATGGAGGAGAATACAGTAACAGGTGCTGGGAATACATCCTGAAAAAATCATATTGTAATAATTTACTCCATTTTAGCAGAAGTTCTGCGTGCAGGGATTCACTGTTATACATGTTCTCAATATCATGTTCGCTGCATTGCAGAAAATTGGTAAGCCTTTCCGTAGAAAAATTAGTTTCTTTTACTCTTGTTTGTATGAGCTGGCCGATATGAATATTTTTAAAAAGCATAATTATAAAGATTAGGTTAAAATATTTTATGTAAAGTATAAGAAGTATTATTGGTCTCCGGAACTGTTTTCAAATGATGATTCATATAATCACCTGTTTGTTAAATAACAATGAAGGAACCGGTGGCATAGAATCTCTTTGGAGTTGTCATTCCTGAGAATACATGAATGAACCGGTGTTATTTACTATATCCAAAGTCCTCTCGTAAGCTGGCAGTATTAATTCCAACTTGAGAATAAATAATTACTGATGAGGGAATAATTTTTTCATTTCTTAAATATTTAAAACAATTGTATTTTTTCACTACAATATTATGGCAAAGAGTTTTTTCTCACAAAATATCATATATTACATGAGTGTTACATTTGTTTAATTTATTGATTTTCAGATTGTTTAATTCTTTTTACTGAATTTATGCTGTTATGGATTTCGAATTCAAAATTTTCAGATGTTTTTAATTTATCCGGCTTGCTTTCTGTTATAAATTCTGTAAACTGAAACGGAAGTTATCGGTAAACTGAAAAGCTTAAAAAATGTCTCCGGTGTAATAGCTGCTTACTTTAGTGTCTGATTTTGGTCAATTCACCGCAATAATTGAGTTTGTAAAGTAAATTGTTGATTGTTTGGTAATAAGAAGAAACTACTTTAGACACAGGGATTTTAAAAGATGTAGTACGTATGTAATACCTATGTAATATCTTCTTTAAAGAAATTTTCTTTCGAAATTTCTATTATTGCACCCGGAATTAATAGTACAAATGTATACCTGTGATTATTAAAAGATATTCTAGGATTTATTTAAATCTATATTTAATAATTACTGACTTATTTTAGGTACTGTTTCTCAAAACACACAAATGACATGATGAAATTTCTTATTTTTTTGCTTCCGGTTTTTCTGGTTGCTCAGGAAAAAATTACACCTCAATCTATTGATGCAGAAATAAATAAGTTTACATCCAATGATGAACTTGGAAACTCTGCCCAGTTTATAAGAGATAATATCCGGATATTGGAAAATTCTCAAAAGATCAGTTACTCCCGCGGAATTACAGTAAGTGCTTTAAACCTTTCTGCACGTTATACAGTACTTAATGACTATAAGAAAAGTTTAGAATATTTGAAGTTGGGAGAGAAGGAACAGTATGCTAAAGACAACCAGGTTCAGGTACGGATTAAGACGCTTTACAGTGTTAATTACTTCGGTATGAATCTTTATCAGGAAGCAGCTAATTCACTCAAAGAAATCATTCCGATTGTGAATAAAATTAAACCGGATTCCGTACGGTTGGCACGGCTTTCATCAACATTTGTTGATATAGGGAAGGTTTATCTGGATAAAAATCAGCTTGATTCGGCTTCTATATACACTAAAAAAGCAATTAATACTGTACTTCAGCTGAAGGATCTGACTCCCAGATCACAAATGCTGTTAGCCTGGAGTTCACTTGCATTGGTTGAGATAAAGATCAAGGAAAATAAAATTGATTCTGCTGAAATATACCTCAAATCATTTGAAGCCCGTCCGGAGAGACTGCAGGGAAATATGAATTTTAAACAGTATAAGGTAACAGGTATGCTTCATGACAGAAAAAAAGAATATGATCTGGCCATTGCAGACTACCAGAAAGCAATAGAAATGGCTAAAGGACTGAATTATACTGTTGAAATAGAAGAATTGTATAAGTTGGTATCAGGAGCTTATGCGAAGCGGGGAGATAAAAATTCTGCCCAGGAATATTTTCAAAAATACATTATTATTAAGGACAGTCTGGAAAGTGCCAAACAGCTTGCCCTTGAAGGCACAGTAAAAGAATTGATTACCCAGAAAGAAAAAAATATAAAAGCAAAAAATAAATTTCTGATTTACGGAACCTGGACTGCAATTTTAAGCATGGTTATTTCAATGCCGCTGATTATAACTGCTTTGCGTAGGAAAAATAAAATCTTGAACGTAAAAGAGCAGGAAACCCAGCTGCTTAATCAAAAACTGAATCTTGCTTTTGAAAATGTCATACAGATGGCAAAAAATAATGATCCTGAATTTCTTGCCCGTTTCCAGGAAGTCTATCCTGAATTCTTTCCCAGACTGCTTAAAGTTGAACCTCAACTATTGAATACAGATTTGAAGTTTTGCGCCATGCTGTTTCTTAATTTCTCTACTAAAGATATAGCTACTTTTACATTTATACAGCCTCAATCCGTACAAACCAAGAAAAACAGGTTGCGGAAAAAATTAAATATCTCTTCCGATGAAGATATTTATGTCTGGATGAAAAATATAAATGATATATACTAATTTGTAGTATTTTTTAAAAAATTATTTCCATATAATTTAAATAATAAATTAAACTGTATTTACTGATTAATTTTGTAAATTTACTTTGATAAAGGAAATGCTTTGCTGTTATACTTGTTATATTCACAAATAATTACACACGATGAAATTTTTTATTTTCTTTTTCCCGCTTTTGCTGTTTGCTCAGCCAAAAACAACCCCAAAAGCTATTGATGAACGACTGAAAAAGTCTAATTTCCTTCTTGTTGATGGTAAAACAGATGATATGATTGCATTAAATCAATCAGTTCTGAAAGACGCCAAAAGTATCAATTATGCAAAAGGAAGACTGTATGCGTACTATAACCTGGCTCTTGCTTTTTCCATGCAGTATAAATATAGTAAAAGCAATTATTATTTAAAGCTGATGGAGCCTGAGTTGAAGTATATGGACGACGGAAGTCAGGAAATTGCCATGAATGTAGTATACAGTATGAACTACAGGGGAATTAAAATGTATGACGAAGCATTAAAAAAGCTTAAGAAGAATCTGATTCCGGCTGACAATATAAAAAACGATTCCGCCAGATATTCGCTGAAAGGAATTCTCCTCACCCAGATCACCAGAAATTATATAGAGAAAAAAAATTATGACTCTGCTACCTATTATGGAAAGAGTGTTATTCAGGAGTTTAAAAGGGCTAAAAAAATGGATATAGGCCTGAATACAAACTTAAAAATTGTAACATTACTTTTGGGTGAGGCAAAGATTAATCAGAATAAAACTGATTCTGCTGAATTTTATGTAAAATCCGCTCAATCCGTACCCATAAAACTAGGTAATAATGAATTTGCAGCATTCAAGCTTTTAGGACAGATTCACGATGCGAGAAAACAATATGATTCTGCTATTGTAGACTATAAAAAAGCAATAGAGCTTGCTGCAAAAATAAAGAATTTTAGAAAACTGGCAGAGCTGTACGGTTTAATATCCACGGTATATGAAAAAACAGGACAGACTGATAATCAAAAAAAATATGAGCTTAAATACAACGCTCTGAATGACAGTCTGAAAACAGTAGATGAAAATAACCTGAAAGATACCGTTGGAGTTCTTGTGGAGGAAAAGCAAAAACCTTTGGAGGATAAGAATAATCTTTTATTGTATATTATACTTGCAGGAATTGCGGGTACAGCTGTAATTGTCTTTTTTGTGTATAAACGGATAAAAAACAATGATAAAGTATTAAATGTAAAAGAGCAGGAAACCCAGAAACTTAACCAACAACTGAACGTTGCCTTTGAAGAGGTCATACAGCTGGCCAAAAAAAATGACCCTGAATTTCTTGCCCGTTTTCAGGAAGTTTATCCTGAATTATTTCCGAAACTGCTGAAAATTGAGCCACAGCTTATGAATACAGAACTGAAATTTTGTGCCCTGCTGTTTCTCAATTTCTCTACAAAAGATATCGCTGCCTATACCTTTGTGCAGCCTCAATCTATCCAAACCAGGAAAAACAGGTTGAGAAAAAGGCTGAATATCACTTCAGATGAAGACATTTATATCTGGATGAAGAACCTCTGACGTACTTCACACTTTTCCGATTAAAAAATACCCATATAAAATCAGTTCTGTTTCATTCCGGGATTGCCCGAAACTATGCATCTGCTAATGAAGACAGAATTAAAATTTTATCATTTATCATGATGATTTTGGCTGCTGGCTGGTCTTATTCTGTTTTTTGTAAACCTGAAGACAGAAATAATTTAATTTCTGTGTGTTGATTTTTAAGTTGTTGCACATGTGTCATATCTATGTCATGTTTGTGTCATATTCATGTCATACCTGATTTTAGGTAGAAAAAGAACAAATGGTACAAATTTGCATCCTGTTTTTAGATCAATAATTTAATAACGAAAACACAACACAAATAAGGATGAGAACAAAACCATTACTAATGGCATGTGCATTTTTTTTATCTGCAGCAGCCTATTCGCAAGTGGGTATTACAACGCCAACACCTTCCAGTACTCTAGATGTAAGAGGGTCTCTTGAAGGTAATTACCGGGAAATTACAGCCACGGATAATCTTAAAAGTGAGGATTATCATGTTTCTTTTGCCGGAACATCAAATTCAATGCTGAATCTTCCTTCAAAATCTGCCACAGACGGTTCGGCAGCAGACTTCAGAGGCAGAAAGTATTACATCAAAAACAACAGTGCAGGCAGTACTTTAACCCTAACAGCAACATCGGGACAGATCATCCGCTCAGGTGGTTTGGTTAACGTAAATAGCAATACTATTGTTCTACAGCCGGGAAAACTCGCTGTACTTACAGCGGGTGAAGCTAATGGCTGGGATCTGGAAGAAATCAAGTGGGGACTTTTCGATGTGGCTACTAATGGGCCAAAAATTGCAGCACAGGCTATATCTGCCGGCACCAGTTATTATACGCTCACCGATTCTCCGGTTACCGTAACTGTACCTGCTCCGGGGGCTAAAGTAATATTGAAGTTTACGGGTTACGGAACTGCAGCAGGATCGGCTAATTCCCGTGGTACCGTACGTTTAAGACTTTCACAGACAGGTACATCGGCTGCAATATATGCTCTGGCAGCTGCACAAAGCTGGTACACCAGAACCGGAGGGACCACAGCTTATGATTTCAAAACGGCGTATGCCATTACCAATCTTGCTCCCGGCACTTATACATTCTCTTTGCAGATCGTAAGAGAAGCAGAAGGAGGTACTGTAAGTAGTGTGAATGTCTGGGGATCGGCAGGAAAAGCAGAAGTCATCATCAAATAAAAGGCAATTCAGCTTCATATTATCATTTTATTTCAACACATTCTGGCACAGAACAACAGACAACAACAATTGAATTTTTTCAATTGATGTAAAGCTGCAGGCAGAATGAAGATGAAAAAATTTAATCTGCTTTATCAAAAGCAAACAGTGAAAATTTACGGATCGTTTCAGATTTGCACAATTTAAAAACAAAATACACACAATGAATAAAAAAATATTAATCCTGACAGGCACTCTGTTTTTATCAGTACAGGCTTATTCTCAGGCAGGTATCAGCACATCCACACCTTCCAGCACCCTGGATGTAAGAGGATCTATTGAAGGGAGTTATCGTGAAATTACAGGTTCATATACTCTTCTGGCTAATGATTACCATGTTTCTTTCTCCGGTACCGGAAATTCTACTTTTACGCTTCCTTCAAAATCCGCTACAGATAATACAACGGCAGATTTCAGGGGCAGAAAATATTATATTAAGAATAACAGCACAACGGCTACTTTAACTTTAGCTGCGGCAAGCGGGCAGATTCTTCGTCTGGGAGGCAGTATAGCCGATAGCAACACATTTACTTTGAGGCCGGGAAGGTTTTCAATCGTTACGGCTGGAGGAGTTAATGGCTGGGATCTAGAAGCCGATACCGGTTGGGAGCTATATGATGTAGATTTCAAAGGTCCGAATTTGACACCAGTACTTGTTGGAGTCCCCCCATTAGCTGATTCCCAGGTTACGGTGACTGTACCTTCTTCAGATGCAATAGTATTACTTGAGTTTACAGGGTATGGACAAGGGATTAATGCAGGATCTGATGGAAATGGCAGAATAGTATTTCAAATAAATCAACAAGGTCCGACACCGGCATATTACAACTCAAATGTGGGTTTAAAGTCATGGTATGATTATACAGGAAGCAGTAACCCCAAATTTAATTTCACAGTAGGATATTCTATTTCAGGTCTATCCCCCGGAATATATACGTTTAATATCACTCCAACAAATCAGGGGTTGACTAATTACCCTTATAGCTCGGTTAATATTATGGGTTCCACGGGCAAGGCAGAAGTTTATATAAAATAATAAAGTATGCCATATGACTGCTGATTTTTTTTTCAATCTATTATTCACTATATCATAATCAGGAAATACACACAATGAATATAAAAACATTATTTTGGGCCGGCACCTTATTGTTGTCAGCACAGGCCTATTCTCAGATAGGTATTACCACACCAACGCCTTCAAGTACTCTTGATGTAAGAGGATCTGTTGAAGGAAGCTATCGTGAAATTACAGGTACAGATACTCTTCTTGGTACTGACTACCATGTTTCCTTCTCAGGAACATCCAATTCAAATTTGAACATTCCTGCAGCATCTGCCATAGATGGATCTACAGCAGATTTTAGAGGCAGAAAGTATTATATCAAGAATAACAGTACAACAGCTACTTTAACCTTAACTGCGGCAAGCGGACAGATCCTTCGTTTGGGTGGTGGTACTCCGGACAGTAATACTTTTGTTTTAAAAGCCGGAAAATCTGCAACACTTACAGCTGGAAATGCCAATGGCTGGGATCTGGATGTTAATGTCAATGCGGAGCTTGTAAATTTACCTTACGTAGCACCTACTAAGGATCTCTCTCTTCAAAATGCAGTTAATGCAACTTCATATACTACATTGAATGGCTCCCAGATTACTGTTACTGTCCCTTCTTCAAACACAAAAGCAGTAGTAAGTTTTATAGGTAGTTTAAATATACAGTCGCAATCAGCACTTGGTGTATATGGTACAGTGCGTTTCCGGATTGCTCAGACGGGCTCAGCATCTGCAACTTATGATAATGTGAGCTTGCTAAGCTGGGTTGAGCCTAATAGTGTTTCAACCGCATGTGCAGTAGATTACTCAATAATGTACCCTGTTTCTAATCTTGCACCGGGAACTTATACATTTTCTTTGCAGGCGATAAGGGAATCTGAGTCAGCTGGGGCTGCGGGTTTGCAGATCTGGAATTACTTAGTAGTTCCCAGAGCGGAAGTTTATTTAAAATAGAAAACTTAGGATAATCATTAGATCAGAATTATAACATCATAGATTCCAAAATATTTTTACTACCCCTTTTTTATTACTCTACCTGAAATGTACCGCTTAGTTACGAAAGAAAGAGATATCTCAATTAAAAGGGGGTACATTTTTATAAATTTCTAAATATATTCATGATGAAAAAAATTACAATTTTTTGTTTTATGCTTGTTTCTTTATTTGGGTATTCGCAAGTTGGAATAAATACCTCAAATCCACAGGCTATGTTCCACATTGACGGAGGTAAAGATAATCCTTTAACAGGAGCTCCCGATGCAACCCAGCAACTTAACGATGTTGTAGCAACAGCTACAGGAAATGTAGGTATTGGAATAAATATCCCTACATCCAAACTGGAAATTTCATCCGGAGTCAATGGCTCATCAGGATTAAAGTTTACCAATATGAATAGCTCATCAACTCCGGTTGCCAATGCGGCAGGGCTGGGAGTTGATACTACGGGAAATGTAGTAGTGGCAGGTGTTACTCAAAAAGCTATGTTTAAAGGAAGTGTAAGCACAGTAAGTTTTCCGGCTAATGGAAGTTCATCGGGAGGCTCTTTTACCGTACTTTCCTATACTGAAGCTTTTGATATAGGCAATAATTTTGCGACAAATACATTTACAGCACCCAGAACAGGCTATTATATGGTCAATGCTAATATTTTATTAGCCCCTTCCGCTAATTGGAGTACTTCAAGTAATGAATTCTATTTTGATGCTGTGGTAAACGGAACCGTTGCTTTATCAAACAGTAATGTATTTTCTGTTTCCAGTAATACCTCCAGTGAAGGTCCGACACTAAGTATTAATGGTCTTGTTTCAATGAATGCGGGTCAGCAACTGACAATTAGAGGATGGATGTATAATAATAATGTTGCCCGTACCATACAAAATGGCCGTACTTTCTTATCTATATATGAGTTATAGGTAAAGTGACATGATTTTTTTAATTTCCCCTTTAGGGAGACTTTAAATAACTAATACAACAGTAATATTACATAAAAATAATTTTGCCGGGTAAGATATATGTGCTATACAAATTAACTTAATCAATCAGTATTAATAAAGTTTTAATATTATTGGGCATGAGCGGTCAAATAATTAGAGAAATAAGCCTCTAATTTATAATGCCTCTGCATGGCCAAGAGCAGAAGTTTATTTAAAATAGAAAGGGTAGTATACTTATTCAGTCCGAATGATATAATAGATTCTAAAAAAATGATTAACAAACAAAGCCTGGGCAAAATTATAATGCATGCATTCTGTTAAATCATAAAGCGGGATGAAAAAATTACGGACTGGTTTAGATTCATCTTTTTACAAACGGGTAAACTTGTTATAGGTATTGTTGGTCCGGATAACTGAAACCTGGTTTTTCAAATAATTTGAAAGTTTTTGATTTTATCCGGATGATAACGCAGGTATTTCAAATAGGTAACATATGTTTCTTTTTACAAAAACAGGTGTTACCTATTTCTTTATAATATCAATCATAATTAAAAAAAAGATTAATTTATTAAATTATTAATGGATATATAGTTTTAAAAATTGCTTTTATTGTGTGTTGAAAATCAGTTCTTTATAACGGTGTCATATCTATGTAATAGGCATTTCTTTGGTAGGAAAAGATAAAAAGATACAAATTTGCAGCAGGTTTTTAAACCAGCCTACCTCAAGAACAAAACACACATAATGAAAACAAAATTAGTATTCTTGGCAAGTGCATTTTTTTTATCGGCACCCATTTATTCCCAAATAGGTATTAATACACCAACACCTTCCAGCACCCTGGATGTAAGTGGGTCTATTGAAGGGAATTTTCGTGAAATCACAACAACATATGATCTTGACGCTAAAGATTATCATGTTTCTTTTTCCGGAGCATTAAATTCAACTCTGAACCTTCCTGCAATAGCTGCAACAGATGGTTCCGCAACAGATTTCACCGGCAGAAAGTACTACATAAAGAATAACAGTACAACAAGTACTTTAGCTTTAAATGCAGCCACCGGACAGACTTTGCGTTTAGGAAGCAATATCACAAATAATAATTCCTACGTTCTAAAGCCCGGTAAAATTGCAGTACTTACGGCAAACGGAACCAACGGATGGGATCTGAGTACTGACTCCTATGTGACTATTATTGACTCCTATGCCAACGGACCAAAGGTTGTAGCACAAACTGTACCCGCAAGCGGCTATTATACACTGAACGATTCTCCGATTACTTTGAACGTGCCTACTGCGGGTACAAAAATAGTATTCTATTTTACAGGTTTGGGAACTGCAGGCGGATCAGCCAATTCATTGGGTACATTACGTTTTCAACTTGCCCAATCAGGTACAGCAGTGGCAACATATCCTTCAGTAAATATGATAAGCTGGTACAACTACAGTGGAGTTTTTCCTGTCTGTTTTAGTTTCAAAGCGGCATACTCCGTTACCAATCTTGCTCCCGGAACTTATACATTTTCTTTACAGACAAAAAGAGAAGCAGAAGCGGGAAGTATAAGTGATGTTACCATCTGGAGCTCGGCAAGCACAGCACAGGTTTATTATAAATAATACATTCTATTCAATTAGCGGGATTTATTTCAATCCGGAGCATACAAAACAACACATAAATTTTGAACGGAATTTTAATGTATACCGTAAAATTCAAAAACAAAATTTACAAAAAAGAAAAACACAATGAAAACAAAACTGTTATTTTGGGCAGGTACTTTATTTTTATCGGTACATGCTTACTCTCAGGTGGGTATTACCACAGCTACACCTTCCAGTACCCTGGATATAAGAGGATCTATTGAAGGTAATTTTCGCGAAATTACAGAAATTACAGGACCATACACTCTTACTAATACAGATTATAATGTTTCTTTTTCGGGGACATCGAATGCTGTTCTGAGCATTCCTTCAAAATCGGCTACAGATAATACAGCAGCAGATTTCAGGGGAAGAAAATATTATGTCAGCAATAACAGCACAGCCAGTATTTTAACCTTAACTGCGGCATCCGGAGACATTATACGTTTAGGAGGGTACGGAACCAGTACAAACACCTATGTTTTACAGCCGGGAACATTTGCCGTAATTACAGCTGGCGGAGCTAATGGATGGGATGTGGATACCAAGGTAGACTGGAAGCTTGTAGATATGGATTTTAAAGGACCTATACTTGCAACACCACAAAATGTACCTCCAACTCCCGGAAGCTATGACCGATATATCATGACTGATTCTCCTGTTACTGTAACCGTGCCTTTTAAAGGTGCAAAGGTAGAATTAATTTTTACAGGATATGGAGAGACTACCGGTTCAGCTGGTTCAGGCGGTTATTTAAAATACTATATTAAACAGACAGGTACGGCATTGGCAGAGTATGGAGCCAGTAATGCTCAGATAATACAAGACCAATGGTACAATTATAACGGAACTAATGGCCCTAGATTTAATTTCTCCACAACCTATTCTGTTACCAATCTTGATCCCGGAACGTACACATTTTCTTTTGCAGTACAGAGAGCCTTCGAAACAGGCACTGTAACTGCAGTCAGAATTTTGGGTTCTACAGGCAAAGCAGAAGTTTATATAAAATAAACAATACGTCTTATGGATCATTACAATTTTATTTTGATCCGTATTATATAATAAAGATTTAAAAAAACACAATGAAAACAAAACTGTTATTTTGGGCAGGCATACTATTTTTATCTGCCCATGCCTATTCTCAGGTCGGTATAAATACACCGACACCCTCCAGTACAATGGATGTAAGAGGGTCTGTTGAAGGCAATTTCCGTGAAATTATAACAACAACAATACCAGCAACAGAGGTGCTTAATCCTAAAGACTATCATGTTTCCTTTTCAGGAACAGCAGACCTTACTCTGAGCCTTCCTTCAAAATCTGCAACTGACGGTACAGCAGCAGATTTCATGGGTAGAAAATACTATATCAAGAACAACAGTACGTCTAATATCTTAACCTTAACTGCAGCATCCGGCCAGATCATGCGTTTGGGAGGCTACATCGCCAATACCGGTACTTTTGTTTTACGGCCAGGAAAATTTGCCACACTTACGGCCAGTGGAATCAATGGATGGGATCTGGACGCTGATGTTAACCAAAGTCTTGTTGATTATAACTCCAGTACACCAGTTACAGGAGGGCAATTGTCAGGTTTGCCTGCAGGAAACAATTATGTTACGATACCTGGCTCTTCAGTTACTGTGACCGTACCTTCTTCCAATGCAAAAGTAGTGTTGAATTTTACGGGGTATACAATGGTATATGGCTCCTCAATAAATGCATATGGCTCGTTACGTTTCCAAATTGCCCAAACGGGAACAGCAACAACAACATATGGTTCAGTAAGTATGGTAAGCTGGTACCAGAATAATACTCCCAATCCTACTCCTATTGCTTATTCTAATTTCGGAACACTATATTCCATTTCAGGTCTTACCCCCGGAACTTATACATTTACTTTACAGGCAAAAAGAGAATATGAAGGAGGTACTGTAGGTGATGTTAGAGTTTACCATGCCATAGGCAGGGCTGATGTTTATCTTAAATAAAGAATATCGTAAATATAATATTATTGAAATTTTATTTCAACTGTTATACTTAAGAGCAATCACCTGGTTTTCTTTTAACAAATAACCTAAGATGCTATCATTTATAGGTAATGCAGGTGGATGAGACTGGATTTTTTTAATGATCTGAAGAAAGTTTGCAGATCCACCCGGATACAATTGACAGGTAATGTGAATATGTCATAGATATGTAATATCTGTTTTTTTTCATAAAAAAAATGAATGGTACATATTTGCACCAGCTCTTAAAACCAGTATTATTTTGTAACAAAAAGCAGATGGGTGAAATAAGGCTGCTGTTTCCGGCAGGTACATTTTTACCAGCACAGGCGTTTTGTTTTGATCTGGAAATTATCCTGAAAAAAGTTTAAAAAACAGATCAGGTTTAAAATATAACGTACCCGAAAAAATTGATATTTGTTTGTGGCTGCATAGTTTTTTTGTTGTTATTGGCCGGAGATCAGCCACACTTCGGCCCTTTTAAAAAACACAGTACGGAAATATGTAAGAGGAAAATGAGTATGTAAAGATAAACTTAAATAAATTAAATTGTTAATAAGTCATGCAAAGACCAGGATCACCAGATTACAAGAAAATATATAATGATATTGTAGAAGAAAAATATCCGGAAAAAAAAGAACTGTGTAAATCTATTCTGGAAAAGAAAGAATTGTCTTTTTTAGATATTATTAAGCTGAATTCTTTGTTGTTTGAGGAAAAAAATAAAGAAAGATTCGTAGCAAATCAGAGGCATAAATCCTATGATATCTCAACAATACGCGAAATTTTAGATTACCAGAGAAAAAACAAGCTTAATAACACACAGCTGGCAATACATTTCAAATTAAGCAGAAATACCATAGCCAGATGGAATAAACTGCTTTCATCCAATGATTTAAATATTGCCTCAATGAGAATCCGAAATTAAAAAAATATTCTTTCTCTTTTATAACAGTTGGGCCCGAAATTTTTCCTGACTGTAATTCATCCGATCACTCTCCTGATATGCAATTTACTTTGCAGGTTGAGTTAGTTTTTTTATAGAAGTATTAAACAGTACCATAGTTTTATTGGTGCTGTTTTTTTTATGCAAATACTTCAGCTGTAAGTACTTTTATGAATTTTAATAATGATAAATGATTTTTAATGTTAATTTTTTAAATCGTTCTTAAAAAATATAAAATAAAGGCTGAGTGTATAAAAACGCTGTCAAGTACTATTGCTTAAGGAAAATTACATACTTTATCACTGAACTCATCTCTTCAAAGAGAACCGGGACATACGCATTTTATCGGTTTAAATCATAAATTTTGTGTGGCATTTTAGCGTGCTGTTTCCAGGCTGGAAAATATTGTACTGCAATAAGATATGAATATTTTTCGGTTAAAAATATAGTAATTTTTGTAGCAGTATTTATAAAAATTAACAAATAATATTGAAAAATATTATTAATAATTAATTATATTTGCTTAAAATTAAAAACCACCAAATGTTGAATTAAGAATAAAAATATAATGTTTTTAGGCTTGTAGTATGGTGAATGTTTTTAAAATCAAAGAATTAAGATATATACCCAGGTGGTTGATTTTTTTTATTGATATTTCAATTGTTTCTTTTTCTGTTTTAACCACGTATTTATTCTTAAAAAACCTGCATGTAAAAATTAATTTTACTGAATATTTCAATGGGAATTTTTTTGTAATAATTATCGTCAATATTCTGTTTATGTTTCTCTTTAAAACATATGCGGGAATTATAAGATATTCCACTTTTTTTGATTTTTTTAGAATTCTCTGGGCGTCTGGCTGCGCTCTTGTTGTGTTGTTGGGCGTAAATCTTATGTCGCATATGCTGCTGGGAAAACCTATGTATCTGTACCCGGCTCTTTTTCTGTTTTTCTTGACTTCTGTCTTTCTGATGTTCTTTTTAAGGATGTCTGCCAAGAGACTTTTTAGGTCGTTTGCAGGGTCTGAGAGGAGGTTGCCCAGGCTGAGGATTGCTATTGCTGGAGTAGAAGATGAGTCTGTATTATTGGCAAATGCTATCATTCATAATCCCGGCCATCCTTATCAGCTGGTGGGTTTCTTCAGTGCAAGATCGGATTCTAAAAAGGCAATGCTGCTTGGTTATAAAATTCATAATAAAAAAGACCTTCTTAAAAATGATCGTTTGGCGAATCAGTTTGATGCCGTTTTAATCAGGGAGATGATGAGCAGGCAGAAAATGGAAGAGTGGACAACTCTTGCGCTGGATAAAGGTTTGAAAGTGTTGAAAGCACCCTGTATTCATAAAATGAAGGAAAATGGTGTTGCAGGAAGTATCCGTCCGCTTCAGATTGAAGATCTGCTGGACCGTGCTCCCATAAAAATAGAAAGCGAAGCGGTGAAAAACCGTCATTGTAATAAAAGTGTTCTGGTAACCGGAGGGGCCGGGTCTATTGGAAGTGAAATTGTCCGGCAGGTTGCCCGGTTGAACTCATCACTTATTGTAGTGGTGGATCAGGCTGAATCTCCTTTGCATGAGCTGAAGCTTGAACTGTTGGAGAGGTTTCCCGATCAGAACTTCAAATTTGTATTGGCGGATATTTCAAATCATTACAGGCTTGAAAAACTGTTTAAGGATTATAGTTTCTCGATAGTATATCACGCTGCTGCCTATAAACATGTTCCTTTAATAGAGGATAACCCGCATGAAGCTGTTTTTGTGAATATTGGAGGGACCAAAAACTTGGCTTTACTGTCCAGGCAATATAACGTTGATTATTTTGTGATGGTATCTACGGATAAAGCTGTGAACCCTACCAATGTAATGGGTGCCTCCAAGAGAGCTGCTGAGCTTTTTGTGCAGTCTTTGCAAAACTCCCCGGATAATACAACGAAATTTATCACCACTCGTTTTGGAAATGTGCTGGGTTCCAATGGTTCCGTAATTCCCCATTTTAAAAAGCAGATTGAAAAAGGAGGTCCGGTTACAATTACCCATCCTGATATCATTCGCTATTTTATGACAATTCCTGAGGCTTGTGAATTGGTGCTTCAGGCCGGAACGATGGGGAATGGAGGTGAAATTTATGTTTTTGATATGGGGGAACCCGTTAAAATCCTGGATCTGGCTAAAAGAATGATAAAACTGTCCGGATATACACTTGATGTTGATATTAAAATTGATTTTATCGGTTTGCGGCCCGGGGAAAAACTTTATGAAGAGCTTTTAACGGATAATTCCACTACAATTCCTACGCATCACGAAAAGATAATGATTTCCAGGGATCCGGTGATGGAATTTGAAGAGATAGAAATGTTGTGTAAACAGATTATGCGTTCGGCTATAAAAAAAGACAGTCTGCAGGTTGTTAAAATATTGAAGGAGATTGTTCCGGAATTTAAAAGCAATAATTCAGAATTTGAAATTCTTGATATAATATCAAAACATGAAGTATATCAATAACATAGTTTAAATTATGGAAAAAATAATTTAAAAATAAATAAATATTTTTATCAATTTTATTTAATCGGAACGAAAATTGCTGCAAAAAGAATTAATCTTAAAAATAATACAGTACTGTAAATATTTTCACGTTTAAGTGAAATTTTTATAATTCAAAAAAATATTTATTATACGATTCTGTATCATTAATGTTTTGATGAAATTCAATGCAAACACCACAGTAGATTTAAAAACATATGAAGAGAACCATTATCACATACCTAATCCTGCTATCGGTCACCTTACTGTCATGTAAGCCTAAGCAGAATATGGTATACATGTCAAAGCATAATATGGAGGAGGAAGTTTCAAAGGCGAAATTTCAGGGTTTGCATATTCAGGAAGGAGATGTTCTTCTGATTCTTGTTTCCGCTCTTGATGAAATTGCGGTAAAACCTTTCAACCTTAATACAGCCAATAAGGTCGGGAGCGAAACAAATACCGGAATTAACCAATATGTACAGCCCAGCGAATACCTTGTGAATGAAGAAGGCTATATCTCTTTCCCGGTACTGGGAAATGTTTATACTAAAGGAATGACCCAAGTGCAGCTGAAACAGGACCTGGAATCCCGCCTGAAAAGATATCTTACAGATCCTATGGTATCAATTACCCTTAAAAACTTCAACGTAAGTATTTTAGGTGAAGTGAAGGAACCCGGACAGAAAGAAAGTGTTTCCCAGAAAATCAATGTTTTTCAGGCACTTGGCCTTGCCGGGGACATGACGGATTTTGGAGACCGTACCAATGTAAAGCTTATCCGTACCGGTGATGATGGGGTAGACCAGGTAGTGAATATTGATCTTACCAGATCGGATATCGTAAGCTCACCATACTATTATATGAGGCAAAACGACATATTGTACGTGCAGCCGGACAAAAACAAGCAGGTTCAGGCAAACTCCAATCCGAACAGGGCGCTTACATTCCAGATTATTGGTGCATTACTAACGGCAGGTACACTTATTATTGCTTTAACACGACGATAAAATATGCAGCAGACAGAATTTCAGGCAAAAGATGAAAAGTTGAATATAAGAAAGGCTATTTCTAAATATCTCTATAAATGGCCGTGGTTTATTGCCTCTGTTTTGATCTTTGTAGCAGGCGCATATACTTACCTCAGGTACAGCATTCCTAAATACCAATCGAAGACCACCCTTAAATTTGATAAAAAGCAAAACGATCTTTCCTCTGCTTTGGCAGATCTGGATAATCTCGGGATAGGACTGGGAAATGCTGATGAGTTGAAAAGCGAGGCGGCAGTTGTAAATTCGAGGCCCATACTTATGCAGGTGGTGAAAAACCTTAACCTTAATGTAGAGTATTTCAGTGCAGGCGAAATTAAAGATTCCCAACTCTTTGTTAAAGTACCTGTTACTGCCGAAGTATTGGCTTACACTAAAGAAAAGTTTGTTTCTTCCGGATATAGCATAACGGAAATAAAGGGAAATCAGTTTACCCTTCACACTGAGAAAAAAAAGAATATTACAGGAGAATTTAATGTTCCTGTACGGCTGGATTTTGGAATTGTAGTTCTCCGGAAAAATTCTGAAATTACTCCAAAATCAGAGTATAAAATTGTTTTCTGGAACCCTGTTGAGAAAGTTAAAAAACTGGAAAAAACAATACAGGTCAATTTGCCGGATGAAAAAGCAATGTTGATGGACATCAGCCTGATAGGATCTCTCCCTGAAAAATCAGAAGCCATTCTCAATGAAATTACCAAACAGTATAATCTGGACGGGCAGAGAGATAAAAATCTCCAGGCTCAGAATACCCAGGAATTTATTGATAAAAGACTGGAGGTTATTACCAAAGACCTTTCCGGGGTAGAAAACCAGAAAGAAGACTTTCAAAACCGTAACCGTATTGTAGATCTGCAGGCGCAGGCAGAACTGGCATTGCAGAATACCAGCGAAAATACAAAAGCGCTTCTTCAGCAGCAGGCCCAGCTGGATCTTCTGAACTCTCTTTCATCAGAGGCTTCAAAAGGAAACAGTCAGTTGATGCCGTCCAATCTGGGGCTGAATCCTTCATTGGAACAAACGATTTCCCAGTACAATTCACTTATTATCACCAGAAACAAAACCCTTAAGCAGGCAACCAATGAAAACCCTGCTGTTATAGAAATGAACCGGGAAATTGCTTCCCTGAAAGATGTAATCCGTGATAATATCCATGAGCAGAAACAAACGGTGCAAACGGGTATTTCACAGCTGCAAAACCAGATCACAACAAACAACGGTGTTATAGAGAAGGTTCCGGGGCAATCTAAAGTTTACAGGGGAATAGAGCGCCAGCAGAATCTTAAAGAGCAGCTCTTCCTGTTTCTTCTGCAAAAAAGAGAGGAAAACGCAATCAATCTGTCGGTAGATGTTCCGAAAGCTAAAATTGTAAACCCCGCGTTTACAGAAGATGCTCCGGTGTCACCTAAAAAAGATATTATTTTTCCGGGAGCTTTTTTCCTCGGGTTATTGATTCCTTTTGCAATTTTCTATTTACTCTTCCTTCTGGATGATAAAATATACAGCAGGGACGATATTAAAGAGCGTTCAGGGCTGGGGGTACTGGTTGATATACCTTCACTTAAAGACAATGAAAACCATCTGGTACAGAAAAACGATTTTTCAGAGCTGGCGGAAGCATTCAGGGTGCTTGTTTCCAATCTGAAATTTGTTTTGCCGGCAAAAGATTCTGCCAAAGTAATCATGGTAACTTCTTCCGTGAAAGGGGAAGGGAAAACCCTCGTATCTGTTAATCTGGCCCTAACCATAGCAAATAAAAACGGAAGAGCCCTTCTGATTGGTTCGGACATCCGTAATCCCCAGATCCAGCGGTATGACAGCGAGCCCGTAAAACGCAAAGGTCTCACCGAATTTTTATACGATGATTCGGTAAATGTGGAAGATCTTATCCATGCATCAACTACCAATCCTTTCTGCGATGTTATTTATGCGGGAACAATTCCACCCAATCCTCAGGAACTGCTTTCCAATGGAAGATATCAGAAACTTATTGAACAGATGTCTTCTCAGTACGCTTATATCATTATAGATTCCGCTCCGCTCATGCTGGTTTCGGATACATTGAGTATTGCTGATACTGCCGATGCAACATTGTATGTTTTGCGGTCCGGAGTATCGAAAAATATATTGGTGGATTTTGCCAATGACCTGGTGAGGGACTCTAAACTTACCAATGTATCCTTTATTATTAATGATGTTTCGAAACGTGCGGGAGGATACGGATACAACTACAGCTACGGCTACGGTTACAGCCAGACCAAAGACAAGAAAAGCTGGTGGAACAAAATTTTTAAATCATAGAAATGAATAAAATTTTAATTACAGGAGGAGCGGGGTTTATTGGCTCTAACTTAACGGAGTATTTTTTAAATAAGGGCTGTCATGTAGTTTGCCTGGATAATTTTGCAACAGGACACCGCCATAATATCGATCCTTTTCTTGAAAATCCAAACTATAAACTCATTGAAGGTGATATCCGTGATTTGGAAGTTTGTCAGAAAGCAGTGGAAAATGTAGATTATATATTGCATCAGGCGGCATTGGGTTCGGTTCCGAGATCCATTAAAGATCCTGTTACGAGTAACGATGTTAACGTTTCCGGGTTTTTAAATATGCTGGTTGCTGCACGTGATGCGAAAGTAAAGCGTTTTGTATACGCTGCTTCATCATCAACCTACGGGGATTCTGCTTCATTACCTAAAGTAGAGGACGTGATCGGGAAACCATTATCGCCATACGCCATTACCAAATATGTAAACGAACTGTATGCTGATGTATTTGGGAAAACCTACGGGATGGAATGTATCGGCTTAAGATATTTCAATGTATTCGGGCGCAGACAGGACCCAAACGGTGCTTATGCTGCTGTGATTCCCTTATTTGTAAAACAGTTAATCAATCATGAATCCCCGACAATTAACGGAACGGGAGATTATTCACGTGATTTTACCTACATCGACAATGTTATTCAGATGAATGAGCTGGCGATGCTTACGGATAACCCGGAAGCAGTGAATACGGTTTACAATACGGCAGTAGGAGACCGCACTACATTGAATGACCTGGTAGGGTATCTTAAAAAATATTTAAGTGAATTCGATGAAAAAATTGCAGGTGTTAATGTTATTCATGGTCCGAATCGTATCGGTGATATACCGCATTCATTGGCTTCCGTTGAAAAAGCAGAAAAATTATTAGGATATCAGCCTACCCATACCATAGAAAAGGGGTTGAAGGAAGCAATCAGCTGGTATTGGGAAAATTTAAAATAAACAAGTTTAAATCAAGTTTTTGTGGAAAAACAATATAAAATTGCCGTTATCGGATTAGGATATGTAGGATTGCCTTTAGCACGACTATTTGCAACACAGTATCCGGTTGTGGGCTTTGATATCAATCAGAAAAGAATTGAGGAGTTAAATACAGGTACAGACAGTACTCTGGAGGTAGAAAATGAAGTATTGAAAGCTGTATTAAAAAATGAAAATCCTTTTAATCAGACCAATGAAAAAGGATTGTACTGTTCTGATGATATAAAGGATATTCAGGATGCGAACATTTACATTGTTACCGTTCCGACACCGGTTGATAAGCATAACCGTCCTGATTTGACTCCATTATACAAATCTTCGGAAACTGTTGGCAAAGTATTGTCCAAAGGAGATATCGTGATTTATGAATCTACCGTATATCCGGGCGTTACTGAAGAAGAATGTATTCCTGTCCTGGAAAAGGTTTCAGGATTAAAATTCAATGAGGACTTTTTTGCAGGATATTCACCGGAAAGAATCAATCCCGGAGATAAAGAGCATACGGTGGAAAAGATATTGAAGGTTACCTCAGGCTCTACACCGGAAATAGGTGAGGTGGTAGATGGTTTGTATAAATCTGTAATCGTTGCCGGAACTCATTTAGCTCCAACCATTAAAGTTGCAGAAGCTGCTAAAGTTATTGAAAATTCACAGAGAGATATTAATATAGCGTTTGTAAACGAGCTGGCAAAAATTTTCAACCTTCTGGATATTGATACCCACGCTGTATTGGCGGCTGCAGGAACGAAATGGAACTTTTTACCATTTAAACCCGGATTGGTAGGCGGTCACTGCATCGGTGTTGATCCTTATTATCTGGCGCAGAAAGCCCAGGAAAACGGATATCACCCGGAAATTATCCTTGCCGGACGCCGTCTCAATGATTCTATGGGGCAGTATGTGGCTTCCCAGCTGGTAAAAACCATGATTAAAAAGAAAATTACGATCAATGGGGCAAGGGTTTTAAATCTTGGAATCACCTTTAAAGAAAACTGTCCTGATGTGCGTAATACCAAAGCGGTAGATGTTATCCACGGACTTGAAGACTATGCTTTGCATGTCACTACTTTTGATCCGTGGGCCAAGCCTGAAGAAGTAAAGCACGAATACGGCCTTAGCGTTGTGAATGAAATTCCAAATGAAAAGTTCGATGCCATTATCCTTACAGTAGCACATAACGAATTTATGGGCATTGACCTGAACCATTATCTAAAAGAAGACGGGATCATTTATGACGTGAAGGGAGTTCTGGAGGAATGTGATTCCAGGTTATAATAAAGTTTAAAATAAAAGCCGGGAGAAGAGTAAATTTTGTTTTTCTCTCAGTTTTCCGGAATCTTTTCCGGTCTTGAAATGTTTGTGCCGTATTATTATTTATTAACTGGGAAGTAAGCTGTCTGTTGAGCATGGAGGTAAATAAATCATATAAATTAGTTTTATTCACTTTAAGTTTTCTGTTTTTCTGCATAGGTTTTTTTATCTATGGGAAAATCAGCAATACTTCCTATCAGGATGTTTACTTTTTGCCCATAGGGTTGGGCTTTTTTACATTATTTATTTCCAACATATTTGTAAAGCTTAAATCTTATTTTATTTTCTGGGTGATAACCATTCAGCAGCTTATACGGTATATTGTTATTCCTTTTCTTTTTATAACGGGTGATAAATTAAAATTCGGAAGTACAACGGTGAATGAAGCCTATGCAGTTTCAATGATGCTTATTGAGCTGTTGTTCATATTGATTGCCTATCATATCTGTACCTTTTCAAAAGAAGGAAAACCTAAGAAAAGGAAATTGGATTTTCTACCGTTGAATACCATTACAACCGGTTTATTTTTCCTGTTTGTACTGATTATTGCATCGAACAGAAGCTTTCTGCATAAATTAAGTTTTGTATGGGATATTGCTACCTATTTAAAACTTAAGGTTTCCGGGGATCTGGAAAATATTTCCCCGCTGGTAAGTATTATGTTCCCTGTGATGAGGGCATACATCGTTCTATTTATTTTTTCACTGATCAATTCATTTAAATTAAAACAAGGGACAAAGCTGATGCTTTCCATGCTTGTTGTATTGATCAATGCGACTGTTATTATCGGGATCAGCCGGTTCAGTATTGTGTATGCTTCCTTTCCTCTGATCCTGTTGCTGGTTTATTTCTACCCGGATTACAGGAAAAAGGTTGTGACGTATACATCTGTTTTCTTTGGGTTGATCTTAATGATAGCTTCATTGGCCAAGTTTTCCGGGAATACCAAAAATGCCGATGTGGGAGGCTTTTTTACACTTCACCAGCTGAATGCTTATTTTGGAGGGGTGGCCAATTATGCCATTGGCTATGATTCCTATCAAAAGAACCAGGTAAACCCTTTTGACAAATATTATTATTTCGTTTCTGATATCACGCAGAATATCCCTGTACTCTCGAAGTTTTCCAACGACAATTATAAGACAAACATCAGGTTCAATAATCATATCTATGGGGCAGGCCGTTCCAGGGACCAGATTGTACCGGTTTCGGTAGCGGGGCTTTATCATTTTTCAAAGTACTTTTTTTACATCTATATATTTGTGTTAACTGTCTTGGCCTTTAGATTTGAAACAAAAGCTTATACTGTAAATTCCCCTGTTTTATTTTTTTTATACATCATTTTAGCTTTTGGCTGTGCAACATCCATGATGATTAATATTGGTTCCCTTTCCGCTACATTATTTATTAACCTGGTTGTATTTATACCATTCTTTACAATAATTAACAAATTAAATCTGACAAAATGAAAAAGCTGATATTCTTATTTTTTGTCTTGATATATTTTTTAGGAAATTGTCAATATTATGTTAAAGACCGTTTTTCAGGGTATGAAACAGTCAGAAGCAAATATTTTCAAAAGGCAAAAGACATAACTTCCTATCTTCCGGAAGGGTATTCTAAAAACGGAGATACGGATTATACTTCTTACATCCAGAAAGGACTCAACGAAAATTCTGCCCTTATAATGCCTGATTTTCCTGTTCTTATCAATGAAAACGGATTGGTACTGAAATCCAACCAGAAAATTCTTTTTCAGAAAAGCTCAAAACTTATCATGAAGCCTAACGGTAAGGACCGTAACGGGATGCTTAATTTGTTCAATATTCAGAATGTAGATATCTATTATCCCAATATTACAGGAGATAAACACAAGCATTTATCGGCTGCCGGAGAATGGGGAATGGGAATCTATATACTGTCATCAGGCAAAATCAATATCATTGGTTCTTATATTGAAAGCAACTGGGGCGATGGTATTTGTATAGGCAGCAGAAATAATATTAACTCTTCAGACATAACGATTAAGAATGTAATTTTAAAAGATAACCGCAGAAACGGATTAACTATTGGGGGTGTCGTTAATCTGCTGTTGGAGAATGCTTACATCGCCAATACATCCGGAACTAATCCTCAGGCGGGAATAGATATTGAGCCGGACAGTAATTCCTACGAAGTAAAAAACGTTAAGCTTAACAATATCGAAACTGAAAACAACGGCAACTACGGAATCATCATTTCTCCCGGAAATATGGTTGGAAAACAGCAGAAGGCCATTTCAGTGGCGATTAATAATTTTAAAGATAACGGTTCCAGGATCGGCTTCGGGCTGGCTGTAACCAGGGACAAGCCCAATGCAGGCTTCCCTCAGCTTAACGGGAATATCAGCGTAAGCAATTTTTCTTCACAAAATAATGCAACGGCAAAATTCAGGTCATTTAAAGGAGCTTCGCACCAGGTGAATGTGAATATGGATTTTGGAAAACTGGGTGCATCTTCCAAAAATGCAAATGGCTTTGGCCAGAAATTTAAAAACAATGCCGAAACGATTACCTTGAAATAATGGTTAACAGAATAAAGAAAATTTTTAATACCAAAGATAAAAAAGCGCTGTTGGAAAACTTCGTTTCATTATCCGCATTGCAACTGATAGGTATGGTACTGCCGTTAGTTACTCTGCCTTATATTCTGAGGGTAATAGGCTTTGAAAAATATGGAGTCATTGTTTTTTCAGCATCACTTATTGCTTACTTTACTGCCCTGACGGATTTTAGCTTCAGGATTACAGCAACCCGTGACGTGGCCATTTACAGGGATAGCCCGAAAAGGCTGAATATCATCTACAGTAAGGTTTTAACAATTAAAACACTTTTCCTGTTGTTATCCTGGCTTATCATTGCTATAGCGGTTTATCTGTATCCGCCGTTCTACGAGAACAGGGAAATTTATTTTTATACAAGCTTGCTTTTATTAGGCTATGTATTATTTCCCGAATGGTTTTTTCAAGGTATTGAAAAGATGCGCTATATCACTTATCTGAATTTGGGAATTAAACTCTTTTTTACCTTATGTGTCTTTATTTTTATTAAAAAGGAAAGTGATTTCTGGATTTATCCTCTTCTGCAAAGCGCCGGATATGTGGGAGCAGGCTTGGTAGGGCAATATGTGCTGGTAAAGAAATACAAACTGAAATTCATATTTCTGCCTTATAAGCTGATTGTTAAAACGATAAAAACCAATTCGCCCATTTTCATCAACCAGTTTGTCCCGAATCTCTACAACAATACCAGTACTTTTCTGTTGGGAATTTTAGGAACACCAAAGCTGGTGGGGATTTACCAGGCTATTTTAACGGTAGTTAACCTGATTGTAACCCTGATTGAAATTCTTTCCCGTGTATTCTTCCCATTCCTGAACCGCAAAAAAGATGCATTCCAATGGTATAAGAACATGATGCTCATTACCATAAGCGCAATGATTATTGGCGTGCTGGCTTTTAATAAATTAATCTTCTGGTACCTGAATATAAACTATGAAAATGCATTCTGGATCTTATTCATATTGGCGATAGGATTGTTTGGTTACACCTTATATAATATTTTCGGACTCAATTATTTTATTGTGCACCGTCAGGATAAATTAGTTATGAAAAATACCTTACTGGCCTCTGTCCTGGGTTTTATTTTGGCTTATCCCCTGATTCACTTTTATTCTGTTCTTGGGGCTGCTATTAATTTATCCCTGGCAAGATGCATTATGGGCGGAGGATTATTTTATAAATTTTTTAAAACGAAGAAATGAAGATAGCAGTACATCACCGTAAAGGAAGCTTTTCTGACCGCTGGATTGAATATCTGGAAGAAAAAAATATACCTTATGTGATATTGAATGCATTTGATAATGATATTATCGGGCAGGTAAAAGAAAATAAAGTAACCCATTTTATGTGGCATTTCAATCAGAATTATTATGAAGATATGCTGCATGCAAAAACCTTGTTCAGATCCCTTAAGCAGATCGGGATCGAAACCTTTCCGGAAGAGGATGCTTACTGGCATTTTGACGATAAAGTAGCCCAGAAGTATCTCCTGGAAGCTTTGGGGGTACCATTGGTAAAAGCAGACGTTTTTTATCACCGGAAAGAAGCGGAAGAATATATAGAAAATACGTCATTCCCGAAGGTTTTTAAATTAAAGGGAGGAGCCGGATCCATTAATGTAAAGCTTATTAAAACAAAAAGCCAGGCAAGAAAGATTATAAATCAGGCTTTTGGATGTGGATTTAACGCTTTTGATTCCTGGACGGTTTTTACAGATACCATCGAAAGATTCTGGAGACAGAAAACAGTGCATAATTTTTTAAGAGTTGTAAAATGGGGTTTTAAAGGGATTTTTGTAGATAAACAGTACAAAGTTTTTCCCAAACAGAGAAACTATGTTTACTTCCAGGAGTTTATTCCCGGACTTACCTATGATATAAGACTCATCGTGATTGGCGATAAATGTTATTATCTGAAAAGAAATACCAGAGATAACGATTTCAGGGCTTCCGGAAGTGGTATGCTGGAATTTGCGCCCGGAAAATTTAACCTGGAATCAGTGAGTATTGCTTTTAAAACTGCTCAGCAATTGAATATGGTATGTGTTGCGTATGACTTTATCTTTGATTCCGGGGATAATCCCTTGATGGTAGAGATCAGTTATGGATTCCAGCCTTATGTTTATGACCGTTGCTTAGGTTTTTACGATAAGTCGCTGAGCTGGAATGAATCCGGAGTTAATCTTGAATATGAAATTGTTAATAGTTTTTTAAATAAGTTTCCATAAACCTAATATTTTTCTGATATTTTTTCATTTTGCCATAAGATATTAAAAATAATCTTTGATTCAAATATTTGTGATATATTATTTTTTTGTATATTTGCTTTATGTAGTGAAAAATTCATTCATAATTAAATTATATTAATAAATAGTTTACATAATTATATTATTTTAAAAATAATTTTACTACATCTTTACTATATCTGCACACACAGATTTGAAAAAAAATCATTTTAATTATTGAAAATACTGACAACATTTTCAGGCTTTTAGCTTTGAAGATATTGTAATTGTTCACTCATGTGAAACTTAGCTTTAAAAAACTTATAACTCAATTTTGTCTGATTATACAACAATAATGAAAGTGATATAAAATGAATATAATTTTCCTTGAAGCCGTTCAGATTCATGGTGGTGCTCGTAAAAGCACCATAGAATTGGCAAAACGACTAAATGAAGAGGGGCATAATTCGGTTATCGTAGATTTCTGGGGCAGTTGCAGTGAATTTATAGAAGATGTGCAGGCCAATAAGATCCCAATACAGATTTTAAAGAAAAATGATAGCCCAATTGCAATTTTTGGTACCAGAAATCCCTTTAAGATAGGGATCAATATCATTTTGTTTTTATTGGACTGGATCAGGCTGAAAAAAGAATTTAAAAAATTTCAGAGCACCTTTAAGCCGGATGTGGTGATCATCAATAACATCAAAACCAATTCGCTCTTAAAGAAAGGGAAAGACTATAAGATAGCTTATTTTGCAAGAGGCTGGTTTGCTTATAATTCTATAGGTTTCCTTAAAAAATTAATGTTTAAGTATAATTCCGATTATTTCATCGGAGTATCCCAGTCTACAAGACAGGCCATCTATACGGGCGGTTTGGCTCCTTTGGAAAAAATCTTTGTTGTACCCAATGCTATTGATCTGACGAAAGTAGATCGGTACAAAAAAGAAAAACCGGAGCGTAAGGATAATGATCCTATGGTGATCCTGCATTGTGGCGGCTTTTTACCGGCAAAAGGTCAGGATCTGTCAATTTCTTTGGCAAAGAAGCTAAAGGATAACAGTATTAATTTTAAGATGATTCTGATGGGAGCTGTATATGATACACCCGTTTCAGAGAATTTTTTAAATAAAATCAGGGCTGAAATTAATCAGTATAAGCTGGATAATCATGTAGAGATTCTGCTCAACCAGAAAGATCCGTACAGTATTTTTAAAAACAGTGATATTCTCATACATCCGTCCGATACCGAGGGTTTGCCCCGTGTAATTATGGAAGCCTTGGCATTTGAAATACCTGTTATTGCCAATCCCGTGGGAGGAGTTACAGATTATATCCTGCACAATTTTACCGGATATATTGCTACCCACAATAACGTGGATGATTATTATGAATATATCTGTAAACTCTATTATGACAGGGAATTGTATCAGTTTATCGCCGGCAACGGAAAATCGCTGATCCTCAATAATTACGACAGGAAAAACCAGGTAGAGGAGTTCGATAAAATCTTTAAAAAATTGGGTAAAGCATGAAGTCAATTACCGTTTTTACACCTACTTTCGATAGAGAAAAGACTCTAGCCAGGCTTTATAATTCCCTGTGCAGCCAAAGCAGCCAGGATTTTAAATGGATCATTGTAGACGATGGCTCAGGTGATAATACTTCCGCTCAGGTTCAGCAATGGATAGAAGAAGGCAGCATTGAAATACAATATTATTACCAGAAGAATAAAGGAAAACTGGCCGCCCAGATTTTAGCTTTGAATTATATAGATACTGAATTATTCACCTGTATCGATTCAGATGATTACATGCCGGATGACAGCATCGAAAACATATTAAAATTTTGGAAAACCAATAAAAAAGCCAATTCCGCAGGGATTATTGGTCTGGATGCCTATGAAGATGGTTCCGTGGCAGGCGAACACTTACCGGATATTAAAGAATCTACATATTCTGAACTGGTAGATCACTACAAAATTAAAGGAGACAAGAAATATATTTTTGATACGGAAGTGTACAAAAAGTACCTGCCGTATCCCTATTTTGAAAATGAAATTTTTCATGAAGTCAGCTGGATCTTTACCCTGATTGACCAGGAGTATAAATTCCTTCTCTCAAATGAAATTTACTGTATCATAGAATACCAGCAGGACGGCCTGTCCAATGGACTCTACAAAAGATATAAAGACAGTCCCAATTCATTTATCGAATACAGAAAAGTAAAAATGAAATACGGAATCAGTAAAAAAATAGTGCTGAAGAACTCAGTACATTATATC
Organism: Chryseobacterium shigense; assembly: GCF_014207845.1. Classification (NCBI taxonomy): domain Bacteria; kingdom Pseudomonadati; phylum Bacteroidota; class Flavobacteriia; order Flavobacteriales; family Weeksellaceae; genus Chryseobacterium; species Chryseobacterium shigense. Next base: position 1,526,827 of record NZ_JACHLC010000001.1, on the reverse strand, counting down.
TCCTCATGTCTTTTTGCCAAAAAATGGAATTTCTTTAAAGATTCCCCCAACAGGTTTTATACGCTCATAGCCATTCCCTTCGGAATAGCACTCAATGTATACATCAGCCATAAAGTAAAACAGAACACACAAAGGATTAAACAAGGAAAACTGATTTAGAATGAACAATGCTATAATAGTACCGGGAGTAACGGATTTGAATAAAGGAGATCAGGCATTGGTCTGGGAAAGCTGGAGGCTGGCAAAAGATACCGGGCTTTATGATGAAGTGTACATACTGGACGCCGGAGATAATGACGAAGAAAGGGCACTGTTATGCAAGCAGTCCGAGGAACACGGCTTCAAACTATTGGATAATATTTTAAAGCATCCGCGAAGAGGGCAGCATAAAGCCGATCAGCATATAAAAGAATCCGGATTTGAGCTTTTGAAGCAGATTAAAAATGCAGGAATGGATTTTAAAAACACCAGGCATCTCATTAAAATATGCAGCGATCTTGAAAAAGTAAAGAAAAACTTTGATGATAAGACCTACCAAACCGTTAAGCAGTTTCATGAGGCGAAAACCGTTTTTGTGAAAGGCGGAGGTTTTATCCATGCTTATGGTGAAAAAACAGCTCCGTATTTAATGTGGTATTTCCTGTTTTATGTAAGACTTGCCAAAGCGTTGGGAAAAAAAGTAGTTTTTCTGCCCAATTCTTATGGACCGTTTATAGGGCTGACGGTTAAACAACAGGTACGTACAGTATTCAATCAGCTGGATTTGGTGTATGCACGTGAAAATGTATCTGCAAAAAGCTTAAGTGAGTTATTGGGCAAAAATATTCCTGTAGAAATGGATCTTGGATTTTTCCTGGAAAAAGGAAGTCAGGAAGAAGCACTGAAAATATTACAGAAATATAATATAACAAAAGAAGATAAAATTGTAGGAGTTACCATCCGGCCGTGGCGTTTCCCGGGCTTACCAAATCCGGAAGCATTGTACAAAAAATACATCGACTCGGTTGTGGAGCTTACCAAGCATCTCTTAAGCAAAGGATACAAGGTTGCTTTATGTAACCAGTCTTTAGGCCCGAATTCTCATGAAGATGACCGTAATGCCATAAAAGATTTGCTTGAGAAAATCCAGCATCCCGATATCATCTGGATCAATGAAAACCTATCCTGTGATGTCCTGAAAGCAGTTTATTCCAATTTTTATTTTTTCATAGGGACACGTTTTCATTCCATCATATTTTCACTTACCTCCTTAGTTCCTTCCATTGCAATAGGGTATGGAGGCAACAAGGCGCTGGGAATTATGGGAGATTTTAATCTGGACGATTATGTTATTCAGATTCAGGATGTACAGCCGGACCTGCTGATAAAAATGTTTGATAAGGCTATTTCAGAATACGATCAGATCAAACTGAAGCTGGATCAGTCTATGAGCCTGGTTGCAGAGAGCAGAAACAGATTAATAAAAGACATTCAATCCTTATATTAAATATGAAACTAATCCGGACATCAACAATACCATTGTCTTTAAATGTTTTGTTAAAAGGACAGTTAAAGTTTTTAAATGGATTTTATGAAGTTGTGGGAATAGCTTCCAAAGGTCATTTGCTTGATGAAGTAGAGCAGAGAGAAGGTATAAAAACAATTGAAGTCAATATGGAAAGAGGAATAAGTCCTTTAAAAGACCTGACTTCTCTCTATCAGTTATATAAAATTTTAAAAATAGAAAAACCCCTTATTGTACATTCCATTACCCCTAAAGCAGGGCTTTTAACAATGCTGGCGGGTAAAATTGCCGGAGTACCTATCCGTATGCACACATTTACAGGGCTTATTTTTCCAACCAGGAAAGGAGCGGTGCAGAAACTTCTTATCAGCATGGACCAGTTGTTGTGCTGGGCTGCTACCCATGTTTATCCGGAAGGAGAAGGAGTGAAAAAAGATTTGATGCAATACAGAATCACTTCAAAATCGTTAAAAGTGATCGGGAACGGAAATGTAAATGGGATCGACCTGACCTATTTTTCACATGGGCAGATTACTGCAGAACAGAGACAGCTTCTAAAGCAGGAACTGAATATCAAAGACACTCATTTTGTTTTTGTATTTGTAGGACGTTTGGTAGGAGACAAAGGAATTAATGAACTGGTTAAAGCATTTTCCTTTTTAAATAAAACAGGAAGCACACAATACCGGCCTAAATTATTATTGGTTGGTCCGCTGGAACAGGAACTGGATCCGCTGGAACAGAACACCTTGGAAGAGATTAAAAATAATCCTGATATCATATCTGTAGGCTTTCAGAAAGATGTCCGCCCTTATTTTGCAATTGCTGATGCATTGGTTTTTCCAAGTTACCGGGAAGGTTTTCCCAATGTGGTAATGCAGGCCGGAGCGATGGGATTGCCAAGTATCGTTTCCAATATCAATGGCTGCAACGAAATTATTGTAGAAAACAGGAACGGAGTCATAGTTCCGGCAAAGAATAGTGAGAAGCTCAAAGAAGCAATGATAAGAATGATATCAGATGTGGATTATTATCATCAGCTGAAAATGAATGCCCGGCCAATGATTCAGTCCCGCTATGAGCAGTCCGTGGTTTGGGATGCCTTATTAAGTGAATATAACAAACTGCTTAAAGAAAGAAAATATCGTGTATAAATTTTTTTTTAAACGGATGATAGACTTTACGGTTGCATTAACAGGCCTGATTTTGTTATCTCCTGTTTTTATCGTGGTAACAGTGTTACTGTACATCGCAAATCAGGGTAAGCCTTTTTTTGTTCAGACCAGACCGGGCCTGAATGAAAAAATGTTCAGCATCATCAAGTTCAAAACAATGAATGATAAAAAAGACAGACAGGGCCATTACCTGCCGGATTCGGAACGTTTGACGGCTATCGGGCGTTTTATCCGCCAGACTTCCCTGGATGAGCTTCCGCAGCTAATTAATGTATTAAAAGGAGATATGGCACTTATAGGTCCGAGACCCCTGCTGCCACAATATATTCCTTTATACAATGAAGATCAGAAAAGAAGACACAATATACGCCCCGGTATTACGGGCTGGGCACAGGTGAATGGAAGAAATACTATTTCGTGGACAAAAAAATTTGAACTGGACATATGGTATATAGATCATTTGTCATTTGAAACAGACTGCAGGGTGATTCTTCTTACTTTAAAAAAAGTGATAAAAAAAGAAGGAATAAACCAGGCAGGGCAGGCAACGGCAGAAATTTTTAATGGGAGTAATTAATTTAAATGTAGACAGAGTATGTATTTATTCGGAGCAAGTGGTCATGGCAAAGTGGTAGCTGAAATAGCTGAAGAAACCGGTTATAAGATTGAAGCTTATATCGATGATAACCCTTTAAAGGAAAGAGTATTAAGCTATCGTGTTCTTCACGAAATTCCCCCGCATGAAATAGACATACTTATTTCTATCGGAAATAACAGAATTCGGAAAAGAATAGTGAAGCAGGGAGGATTGTTCAATTATATTACGCTCATCCATCCCAAATCGGCAATCTCCAAAAGAGTAAAGATCGGGGAGGGAACCATTGCCATGCCGGGAGTTACCATAAATGCGGCAGTTAAAATAGGAGCGCACTGTATTATCAATACCAATGCCTCTATTGACCACGATTGCATCATTGAAGACTTTGTTCATATATCTCCCAATGTCGCGCTGGCCGGAAATGTATATGTAGGTGAAGGAACCCACATCGGAATCGGGGCCAGTGTGATCCCGGGAATAGAAATTGGCAAATGGTGTACCATTGGTGCAGGAGCCGTTATCATCGCTGATGTTCCGGATGGTGCTACAGTAGTAGGCAATCCCGGGAAAATTATAAAGAGTAAAAGTTTAAAAATCTAGAATAGTAAAAGTAGAAATATGAAATCGAAAATATGGCTATCATCTCCTCATCTGGGGGGCAGCGAATTAAAGTATATCAAAGAGGCACTCGATGCAAACTGGGTAGCTCCTTTGGGTCCGAACGTTGACGGTTTTGAACAGGATCTGGAAATATTCCTGAATGAAAAAATTAAGGTAGCTGCACTTTCTGCGGGAACTGCCGCTTTACATCTGGCATTAATTGAGTGTAATGTAAGCGCTGGAGATGAGGTGATATGTCAGTCCATGACATTTTCAGCCTCTGCAAATCCTATCGTTTATCTGGGAGCTGTTCCCGTATTTATAGACTCTGAAAAAGATACCTGGAACATGTGCCCGGCTGCTTTGAAGGAAGCAATAGAAGACAGGATTTCAAAAGGTAAAAAGCCGAAAGCTATAATTGTGGTTAATCTTTATGGAATGCCCGCAAAAATGGATGAAATTTTAACCGTTGCAGACAATTACGGAATTCCTTTAATTGAAGATGCTGCCGAATCGTTAGGTTCCAGATACAAAGGGAAATCTTGCGGCACTTTCGGACGTTTTGGTATTTTATCATTCAATGGAAATAAAATTATTACGACCTCCGGAGGTGGTGCACTGGTCTGCCATTCCCAGGAAGATAAAGACAAAGCCGTATTTTTATCTACGCAGGCCAGGGACAAAGCGCCGCATTATCAGCACTCCCAGATTGGTTATAACTACAGGATGAGCAATATCAGTGCTGGAATCGGGCGGGGACAAATGGAAGTTTTGGAAGAAAGAGTAGAAGGACGAAGAAATGTACACCGCTTTTATGATGAACTTTGCAGGAATTTAGATGGAGTAACACTTTTCTCAGAACCAAGTTCAGATTTCTACAGCAATCACTGGCTGTCTGTTATTACCATTGACGAAACAAAATCATCAATAACTCCTGAAGACTTACGTCTGGAATTTTTGAAAGACGACATTGAATCCCGTCCTATCTGGAAACCAATGCACCTGCAGCCGATATTTAAAGACGCCCCGTATTACGGAAGAAAAGTAGCTGAAGAACTTTTCGGAAACAGCTTATGTCTGCCTTCAGGATCCAATCTTTCGGATGATGAGAAAGAGAGAATTGCGAAAGTGATGATTGATGTCTTTTCAGATAAGAAAGAATATTCTGTCCTGTGATAATATATTTTGTATGGCTATTTAAAAACAGTATGAACACCAAATCATTGATATAATACGATTAGAAGTGACCATTTTGAAATGGTCATCTTCTTTTTTATTTTTCAAGGAAGCTTAATTTTCTTAATAACTCATCACCTCTTAATGGATCAGAAAAGAAAGTTTAGAAATAGATTAATGAAAACGTATGTTATTTTTTACCATAAAATAAAACAACAGCATTAGGGTTCTAATGCTGCCGCTTACATTTAGTGTTTTTACCTTAGTATTTGGTGTTCGAAATTGCCTTTTTTGCTATGGAAACAATTACTTTCTAACTCTTTTAATACATCATCATTAGTGTGTTCAAATCATTATTTCTCCAACGCTTCATTCTGTCATTATTTCTGAAACATTTTTAAACTAAAGGAAATAAACTAAGGGGGCCGTTTTATGAAGGTCATTTATGTTCTTTTACAGACTCAATGTTAATGACTATTCCTGCGCGGAATTGTTCCTAGTTTTTTTCAACCTAAATAGTGTTTATATATGTAGAATGGTTTAGTTTCGGCAAATATACAAAATAAGACACTAATTAGTGTTTAAATTAATAAAATTTTTCATAAACTTGTATAATTGAATGCTTAATCATGGAAAGAAAATCAGCAGCAGGCAGCATCCGTAATAAGGAACGCAGTAAAAAAAAGTTTCTGGATGCAGTTGGAAAAATTCTGAAAACAAAAGGATATGCAGCATTGAAAATCAATGATATTGCTGCTACGGCAGGAGTAGACAAAAAGATGATCTACACCTATTTTGGCGGGATGGATGGCCTGATGGACGAATATATCCGTTCGCAGGATTACTGGAGTAATGTAACAACCGATCAGATAATGCCGGATACAGGAGATGGAGGAAGGTTGTTTATGGAAAAAATGCTGCTTCAGCAATTTGATTATGTACATACTAATAAGGAATTTCAAAAGCTGCTGCTCTGGCGTTTATCCGAATCCCGGAAATCTTTGACGAAGCTCACCAATATGCAGGAAGAAAGCGGAGAAAGTCTTTTGAAACTGGTTATTGATCCTTATTTTGGAGAACGTTCGTGGGACTTCCGTGCAATAGCTGCTATTATGGTTTCAGGACTTTATTATCTTAATATGTATGCTTCCGTAAATGGAAGTGTTTTTTGCGGGATAGATCTCAATACTGCCGATGGACGCGAAAAAATAAAAAAAGCAATATCTTTTCTGGTTGATCAGACTTATGAGAATCTGTAATATCTGAAAAGCTGAACGATATTCACTAGAAAAGAAATAAAAATTTTGGTATTGAATAATATTTTCTATTTTTCATAAAATATTTGAGTACCCGATAAACCCAAAACACAAATAATTTCCCAAATGATTCCCGGAAAAATAATTTTTTCTTTGTTCATGGCTTTATTGAGCCTAAATCTATTTGCTCAGAATGCCCAAAGTATAGTATTAAAAAAGAAAATTGAGGCATTACTTTCCGGAAAAAAAGCAGATGTCGCAGTTTCAATTTCCGGAGCAGGAAAGAATGATTTTATTGAAATTAATGGTGGAAAATTGTATCCAATGCTGAGTACAGTAAAGTTTCCGATTGCATTAACCGTTCTCAGCAAAGTGGAACACAATGAATTATCCATGAACCAGAAAATTTTTATTAGAAAAGAAGAGCTTTTGGAAAATACATGGAGTCCGTTTAAAAAAGAGCATCCCGAAGGAGATATATCAATAAGCCTGGAAGAGGCTATGAAATGGATGATTTCCTATAGTGATAATAACTTGACTGATATTCTTTTAAGATTAATTGGCGGCACGGAACAGGTACAGAAATTTATAGCTGGTAAAAATTTCATCATAAAAAACAATGAAGAGGATATGCATAAGGATTGGGATTCCCAGTTTGTAAACAAAATCACTCCCAATGAAGCAGTGCATCTTCTTAAAGAATTCCATAAAGGAAAACTTCTTAATAAAGAAAATACAAAATGGCTTTATGACACAATGGTGAACAATACTACCGGGGGAAAAAGACTTAAAGGAAAACTTCCTGAAAATATAAACGTTGCACACAGAACCGGAACATCTTTTACTAATGAAAAAGGAATGACCGGGGCAATTAATGATTTTGGAATTATAGAGCTTCCGGGTAAACAGAAAATATACATTGCTGTTTTTGTTCACAATACTTTTGAAAGCTTTGAAGATTCTGAAAAGATAATTGCCGATATTTCCAGACTTACCTATGATTTTTATTTAAAAAAATAAATATAAAACACTAACTGAAATTATAAATTTAATGAAGAAGCTTATACCTCTTACAGTCCTTCTGTCACTCAACCTTACTGTAAAAGCACAATCCACTGAAAACCTTAGAAAAGAAATACAGCAGATCATCTCAACAAAAAATGCAACCGCCGGAATATCTGTGAAAGGTATTGAAGATAAAGATACGGTAAGCATCAACGGAAATTTGAAAATGCCTATGATGAGCGTTTTTAAATTTCATATTGCACTAACTGTCCTGGATCAGGTGGATAAAGGAAAATTAAAATTAAACCAGAAGATCTTTGTAAAAAAAGAAGAACTTCTTCCTGATACATGGAGCCCCATGCGGGATGAATATCCGAATGGAAATGTTTACCTGACATTAGACCAGATACTGAGATATACCGTTTCGCACAGCGATAATAACGGCTGCGATATACTTATAAAGAGAGTAGGGGGTACTGAAGCCGTTCAGAAGTTTATCAATAAGCAGGGAATCCGGGATTTTACAATTAAAGTGGATGAACAGGGAATGTCTTCCTGGGATAATTTATACATAAATACCTCAACACCTTTGGCAACGACCGGGCTTCTGGAGAAATTTTATAAAGGAAAAGTCCTGAAAAAGGAAACAACAAAATATTTATACCAGATTATGGTGGAAACATCACGCGGCCTTACCTGGATGAAGGCAGGATTGCCAAAAGATACAGAGCTTGCTCACAGAACAGGAATTTCCGGAACGAATGACCAGAATCTCAGGGCAGCAATGAATGATGTAGGAATTGTTAAACTTCCTAACGGAAAACATTTTATCCTTTCCGTATATCTGAAAAATATTACCGAAGAAAGAGCAGAAACAGAAAAAACAATTGCTGATATAACCAAAGCAGTGTGGAATTATTATACAAATAAAAAACAGAATTAATGCAGTTAAAACTTACCGGATTTTTATTCACTTTACTTAGTCTTTCAATAACCAAAGCCCAGAAAACAGATGATTTTTCAAAAAAAATTGACAGTGTTATTACGAATTCAGATCCTATAAAATTTAACGGGACGGTTCTGGTAACAAAAGCCGGAAAAGTAAAATATGCTAAAACCTTTGGTTATAGCAACTTCAGTAACAATATTCCGTTAAAATCTGATGACCAGTTTGAAATTATGTCAAACTCAAAACAGGTTACAGCCGTTCTGATATTGAAAGAAGTGGAAAAGGGAAATATAAACCTTCAGTCTCCCATCAAAAAATACCTTCCGGATTTAACGGAGAGTTGGGCAGATTTGGTTACGGTTCATCAGCTTCTTAATCATACCCACGGAATTGTGGATACCGAGAAACCGCTTGTTTTTAAGCCCGGTTCACAATTCAAGTACGGTAACCTGTCTTATATGCTTTTAGGCGAAATCCTTGCAAAAATATCAGGTAAAACATATGTTGAACTGGCGGATGAATTATTCAGAAAACTGAACATGAAAAATACCTTCTGTTACAATAAAGATAACAAGCGGGGCCTTGTAAACGGTTACATGAACAAAGAAAATAACTTTGAAAAGGTAGAAAAATCATTCATAAATAATGATAATTTACCTGCAGCCGGAATTGTATCAACAGTTCATGATCTTTCATTATGGAACACGGCACTATTTGAAGGAGGATTACTAAAATCAGGAACATTTAAAATGATGACTTCGCCTACAACAAAATCACAGCATGATGTTTTTGGAAAAGAAGATATGGGATTCGGTTATAACGTTCGTATCATTAAAGAATCAGGGCTCAGTTATTATGCAGTAACCGGGCTTGGCGATGGTTTTACTTGCCTGAATGTTCATTTTCCTTCAGACGATGTCAATCTGATCATCCTGGAAAATCAAATGCCAAGAAACAGTGATTACTGGAGCTATAAGGAAGCCTTAATTAAAAATATTATTTTAAAAAGTGGTTTGCTTACCGGGCTTACTGATGGGAATGAAAAATAAGATTTAATCTGCATTGGTTAATTCAGGTATATTTAAAATTCATTTTATTGAAATAAAAAAGCAGAGATCAATTCTCTGCTTTTTCTTTTTTAACGGCCTGGTGCATGACCAGGATAATTCCTAAAAGTATCATCGCAATCGCCAGATAACGCCAGGCAAGACCATCCTGTTCTGTAACAGTTCCACTCACCGAAATAATAAAACTCGTAATAGAGGTAATTACATACACCAGTCCGCCCATCAGTCCGCCTGCTGTTCCTGCATTTTTAGGAAAATAAAGCATACTGGTTGTAAAAAATGACGTAAACAAGATGCCTGAACAGATATGAATGAAAAATGCAAAAGGAATCATAATGAACAGGTTTTCCGCATAGAAGCTGGTAGTAATTAGTCCGGTGATCAGAATCAGCTGTAAAATGATAGGGTGAAGGATTCTTTCCTTAAAGTCAAGTTTAAGCCTTCTTTTTCCTATAAATCCGCCAATCATCCATGAAAATCCTAAGATCAGGGTACAGTAGCCGATAACTACCGGCGTGAAATGAAACGTATTTTCAATAATAAAAGGACCTGTGATATTGAAAAGCATAACAATAGAATAGCTTAATCCCAGAATAAAAATTCCTAACATAAATATCCTGTTTTTCAGCATCATCTTATACAGGCCGATATTTTCAGAAAGGTTGAGTTTTTTTCTTTCCGGTAAACTTTCGCCACTGAAAAACCATTCGAACAAAAATAAAATTCCTGCATATAAGGCAAGGAAATGGAAATTGGCATGCCAGTTAAACAGTTTTTCGAGATATCCTCCGAGGAAAGGAGCGAGGATAGGCCCACATGACCAGACAATGGTGAAATAGCTCAGATAATGCTTTACTTTTTCAGAATCATAAAGATCTACAAAAATAGCTCTGGTCGCTACAACCAGTACGGAAACGGCGGCTCCCTGAAGAATACGGAGAAGACAGATCAGCAGAATGCTGTCCGTCATTGTAATCAGGATACTGCTGACTATAAGTAAGAACAGGGCGACCAGCTTTGGACGGTAACGCCCGATACTGTCCAGGATTCCCCCGACAAAAAGCTGTGAGATCCCATAACTTAATAAGTAAGAGGTTAAAGTAATCTGGATATCCTTTTCAGATACGTTCATTTCTTTTGCCATCGATGGAAATGATGGTAAATAAATATCAGTGACAAACCCGGAAAGCGGGATCGACACAAAGGCCATAATGGTTATTAATCTGATTCTTTTTTCAGATGCTTCTTTCAACAACATATTCATTCGTTATTTTACTATGCAAAAATAGATCAGGAATGCATGAGTTTAATTTTAAAAGACAAAGTAAAAATTACAAAAATCAAAGATTAAAATGTATTTTTAAATTTTAAAGGGGAAACCTCAGCATGTTTTTTAAAGAAATTATTGAAATGGGAAGGTTGCTCAAATCCCAGGGTATATCCTATTTCAGCAATATCCCAATTGGTGTATTTCAACAGGTTTTTGGACTCTTCAAACACCCTTTCCTTTATAATTTGTGTAGTGGTAAGCTGAGTAACCGATTTTACCGATGAATTTAAATGATTAACATGCACATTAAGATGATCCGCAAAATCGGAAGCCGTTTTCAGTGCCAGGGGATAGGCCGGTGAATCCAGTGGAAACTGCTTATTGAGAAGCTCATCAAATAAACGGTACAGACGGATATTGGCAGGAAGTTCATTAGGGTTGATGTCATCCACACGGTTTTCAAGAGCAAGGTGCATTACAGAGGCCAGATGGCTTTTAATGCTGCTGCATCGGAACGGGTACGGTGAATTGTTCAGCTTATACATCTGTTCAAAATAAAGAGTTGCCAGCTGTGTCTGCTCATCGGTTAAAAAGATAAGAGGCGTGCTCCATTCCTTAAACAGAGAAGTCTTTTTAAAAAGGTTGAATTCAGTATTTCCGCTGAAAAATTCCTGGTTAAACAGGCAGAAATATCCTTCCTGAAGATCCCCGTCACATTCCCAGGAGTACGGAATATTAGGCGAAGGGAAAAAGAGGGCGGGCCGGTCAACATACAGTTTATGATGCCCGTACTGGAACGTCCCTTTTCCAATAATGAAACTTATTTTGTAATAATCACGGCGGTTGTATGGGCTTTTAAAACTGCAGTACCTCCGCATTGAAACATTGAAATGTGACTTTCCCGTTTCAAATTCATCGGAATCGAACATTTTTATCTGATCTTTCCGGATGCGCCTGTAATAATCTTCAATAGTTTCCAGCTGATCGCTCATGATGTATAAATTATAAAAATCAAAGATACGTAAACTGCTGTTAATTTAAAATTGCTTTAAGGAATGAAATGAAAATGAACATTATAGTTATTCTCAATTTTGAATCTTTTAAAAATTTGAGCCGTTCTAAAACTCCAGTTTCAATATGTGGGATGGAAGTTGAAAAGGTCCGGCTGTAGTATCGGCAACAGTAACAAAACCTGATTCTTTCAGAAATTCCAGAAGAGGATCGTGTGCCATCATATTGAGCCATATCATATCTGTAAAGCTGGCTGCGGACCTGCTTTTTTTCCAAAGTGACTGCCTGATTTCCGGTGAATCAAATTCAGGAAGTATCACAAAACTGATTTCCGTTGCTCTTTTTCCTTCAGGCAGCGCAGGATGGCCGGAGCCGCTTTTCAAAATGCTGTAACCTACGGGTTTATCGTCTGCATAAGTTATAATAAGCTGGTTGGAAAGATCATTCAGGTCATTGATCATTTTTCGGGGATCAATATCATTGGCAATATATTTTTTGATGTCCTCGTCAGGAACCAATCCCTTGTACATAGTGTACACCGAAGAATCAATAATACTTATAAGATCAGAAATCCCATCTTCAGAACCTACGGTAAATTTTGATATTATATTCATGAATCTTTTTTATTCAAAATTAGAAGATTATTGCATTTAAAAAGGATACAATTCCCATTAATTTAACCGATACAGTTATTTATTTTAAAATCTATGCATTAGGTAAAAATGAGTTTCCTGTATTTCCGCTATTAATTCAACTTTGGAATAAGAATAAATAGAGAAGATCAGCGGATGAAAAAATATCCGGATAATTGCCCGGATGCCCTATGGAATTTAATAAAAGCCATAAATTTTTAATAGAAATGCAAAGAAAATCAGATGGATAAGAAAAAAGTAGAAAAAAAACACATTTCAGCTCAAACTTTTTCTGCCTGAGTTAGGCTGGAATTACCATAAAACCTATATTTGCAGCCTAAATTTTTAAAATAATGAAAGAACTAATTGAAAAAATCAACGCTGAATTCGAAGCGTTTGCAACTGAAGCTAACCAACAAGCAGAAAAAGGAAACAAAGCTGCTGGTACAAGAGCTCGTAAATCAGCTTTGGAACTTAGCAAACTGTTCAAAGAATTCAGAAAAGTTTCTGTAGAAGAAGCTAAAAAATAATTCGTTCCCGGGCCGGCTCATTGAGCCGGCTTTTTTTATGACCTATCCTCAGGTTTAAAATATTCGGCTTTAACTACTGTATAAGTTAAATACTATTAAATTTTATTAGAAATAATCTCATTTCACCGTCGGGATATATATTTGTATAGTTAATTTTAAAAATTAATTATACTCACCATGAAACACTCTTACTTTTTATTCATTTTCATTTTTGGATTCTTTTCTGCCCAGAAATTGAAAGTGGTCGATTCCGAAAACGGAAAACCTGTATCTCATGCGAGAATTATTCTCAAGGATCAGATTGTTTATACCAATGAGGATGGTTTTGCCCCGGTGGGAGAGGATGCGGAAAACTTTGAAATTTCAGCTTCCGGTTATCAGAAAAAGAAAATTACTGCTTTTAATTCCCTGATCAAACTGGCTCGTGCTTACAAAAATGTTGGAGAAGTAAAGATAGTGAGCATAGATCTCAGGAAGCTTCTTGGAGATGTAAGTAAAAATTACCATAAGAGGTATTATAATGAGCCTTCCCTTTATGATGTAATATACAAAGAGAAGAAGTTAGATAATAATAAGCTCTACTTTCTGGCGATCGCCGAAGCAAAATTATGGAGCAAAAGCAATCAGTATAATTATAAAGACGGCATCAGGAAAAACTATGATGAGATCCTGCAGATACAGCTGAACAATGTAAAATACCTGAAAAATATAAAGGCAGACAGTATCTTTACCACGGGAAACAATGAATTTTCTCATGAGTATATGGGAAATTATTTTTTCAGCTTCGAACTGAACCGTACCCTCAATCATGTAAGGAGCATCGGGGCAAAATATTCAGCGAAGATGATATCTGAAGAAGGTGATGAGCAACTGATCACGTTTAAAGTCAAATCCGGTGTTGGAATTGAATTGAAAGGAGAGTTTAAATACAATAAAACCGATAAGGTCATCACTTACTTTGAAGTACAGTATTTGCAGGCAGATTATCCTCCGGTCAGAAGAACAACAGCAGAAGGGGTAGAGTATGATTATCAGCTTGGGGATGCCTCTCTTATTTTTGATTTTTATAAAAAAGACGGCATGTATCTGCCTGCCTCAACCAGGTTTGAAGGGGATAAATACTCAGCTTTTTATCTTGGCAAGAAACATGAAAGAAAATTCAGCCGGGAAATTATTTATAATACTTTTGAAAAGTCCGGAAAGGAAGGCCTTTCCCAGAAAGTGGATTTCAGTAAAAGCATCTGGGAAAATGTTCCTGTGAAAGAGGAAAAAGAAGATGCAATCCTCCTTTCAGCTGATGAACAGGCTTTTATCAGTGAAAAATAACAGTTTTTTGAATACATTTCAGGATCGTCAGTTTTGGGCGGTCTTTTTTATTTAAATCAGATTGGTAAATCCGTAAATTATCCCTCTTATCTGTGAATTTTCTTCCTTATTCACGTAAATTCTGCTATCTTTAAGCATTCAATATATGTTATGAAGATAAATAGATTTTTTGCCGTGCCTGCGGTTGTACTGGCTGCTCAGTTCTCATGGGCCCAGGTGAAGGTAGATCCGAAAGAAAAACTTGATCCCGTTGTAAAAAGCTTTGTAGATGAAATCAATAACAGCTCACAGCTGGAAAATATGGCCTATGAGCTTCTGGACGGAATAGGGCCACGTCTTGTAGGAACCCCTGAAATGCTTGCTGCGAATGAATGGACTGCAGAAAAACTCCGTTCGTGGGGTATAGAATCCAATCTTCAGCAGTTCGGGACATGGAAAGGATGGCAGCGCGGAATCACTCATGTAGATATGGTTTATCCGCGCGTGAAATCATTGGCTGCAACACAGCTTGCATGGAGCCCGGCAACGAAAAAAGCAGTAGAAGCCGAGGTTGTGGTACTTCCAAAAGTTTCTTCCAAAGCCGAATTTGATGCATGGATTCCTTCTGTAAAAGGGAAAATAGTACTAATAGCGCAGTATCAAAAGATCGGACGTTCCGATGAACAGATTAAAGAATTTGCCACTACGGAACTGTACGAAAAACTGAAAGCAGAAAAAGAGCAGGCCGGGAAAGATTTCCGCGATTATGTAAAGAATATCGGATATGATAACAACACACTTCCGGAAGCTTTAGAAAAAGCCGGTGCAGCGGGAATTGCTATTTCCAACTGGACGGGCATTATGGGAGCGAACAGGATTTTCGGAGCAAAAACAGCAAAAATTCCAATGATTGATATTGATGTGGAAGATTACGGAATGCTTTACAGAATGGCTGAAAAAGGAGCTAAACCAAAGGTCAGAATAGAAGCTCAATCTAAAATTCTTCCTGATGCAAAAAGTTTTAATACAATTGGTATCATCAAAGGAAAGGAAAAACCGGAAGAATATGTCATACTTTCTGCCCATCTTGATTCCTGGGATGGAGCGCAGGGTGCAACCGATAACGGAACGGGTACACTTACCATGCTTGAAGCAATGAGAATATTGAAAAAATATTATCCGAACAATAAAAGAACTATCGTTATTGGGCTTTGGGGAAGTGAAGAGCAGGGACTGAACGGTTCAAGAGGTTTTGTGGCAGATAATCCGCAAATCATGAAAGGAGTTCAGGCTGTATTTAACCAGGATAACGGGACCGGACGTGTGATTAATATCAGCGGACAGGGATTCGTGGATTCTTACAGCTATATCGGAAAATGGCTGAACGGAGTTCCAAAAACCGTGAGAGACCAGATTAAAACAGATTTTCCGGGAATGCCGGGTGGCGGAGGCTCTGATCATGCATCATTTGTAGCGGCAGGAGTACCCGGATTTTCTTTAAGCTCCCTGAACTGGGGATATTTCGGTTATACATGGCACACTACAAAAGATACCTATGATAAAATCGTTTTTGATGAGGTGAAAAATAATGTGGTTTTAACGGCTGCATTGGCTTACATGGCATCAGAAGACCCTGAATTTACAAGCAGGACAAAAAGAGTATTGCCTCAGGATGAAAAAGGGGAAACGGTAAAATGGCCGGATGCTAAACAGCCGAAGAGAGATTCTAAGGATTTTAAATAGAGGGAAGATATAAGATCTTAGATTTCAGATATGAATTTTAAAAGAATAAGGCTGTACAGATAAATGTACAGCCTTTGTTTTTTATTCGGATGCTATTTTTGAGGATGGTTAAATATGGAGTTCCATATCTGAAAACTTTGAAATTGAAGGCTGGTATTCAGATGTGTCTAACTTTCCAAAGCCATATTTGCAGAAAATAAATGGCAGGTTATTGGCTTTTGCGGATTCATAATCAGTTTGCGTATCACCAACATACACAGAGTTTTCCGGGCTTAAATCATTTCTTTCCATAATCAGCCTGATGTTTTCAGCTTTTGGTTTCTTCGTTCGCCCATAAGATTCAATATCTGTAAACAAATCGTTGAAATGATAGAAGTCTAAAAAAGATTCTATATATCCGTCCTGACAGTTACTGACAATAAAAAGCCGATGATTTTTTGCTGAATTTTTCAAAGTTTCGGAAACACCTTCATACAGAATTCCACCATGAATACGCAGAGTTTTATTTTCATGTTGAACAATTTCAGAAAGAATATTATGAACACGTTGGTCTGAAATCCCGGGAACAATATCTTTTAAAATATTGTCAGCCAGTAATCCCATATATGGATTCATATCTTCAGGTTTTAAGTCTTTTTCTATTAACTGATGCTTGTTTAAAACCTCATTCCATATTTTGATAACCGTTGCTCTCGGGTCCCAAAGTGTTCCGTCTAAATCAAAAATTAAATTTTTATTACTCAAAATATACTGTTGCTTTTAGTATTTGGTTAATAATTTTAAAACAGTTTTACAAAAAAACAATTACAAAATCATGCTCAGCTGAACTCTTTTTCTTGCTTCATCCACTTCCGTTACCTTTACGCGTACATGCTGATGAAGTTTCACCACCTCATTTACATCAGAAACAAAGCCGTCTTTAAGCTGGGAAATATGGACAAGCCCGCTTTCTTTAATCCCCATATCTACAAAGCATCCGAAAGCCGTAATATTATTGACAATTCCGGGAAGGATCATTCCAGGCTTCAGGTCTTTTATGCTTTTTACATTAGGATCGAATTCAAATACTTTAGCAGCCTTTCTGGGGTCTAATCCGGGTTTTTCAAGCTCTTTCAAAATGTCTTTGATTCCTAAAATTCCTATTTCCTCTGTAATGTAATTTTCAGGTTTTACCAGAGCTATTTTTTCTTTGCCGGCAATCAGTTCATTAGTTTTGATACCTAAATCTTTAGCCATTTTTTCTACAATTCCATAGGCTTCCGGATGCACGGCTGAATTGTCGAGAGGATTTTTAGCATTGGTAATTCTCACAAAAGCAGCAGCCTGCTGGTAAGCCTTTTCTCCAAGTCTGGGAACCTTTTTAAGCTCTTTTCTGTCTTCAAAAGGACCATTTTCTGTTCGGTAGCTTACAATATTCTCTGCCATTTTCTCACCAATCCCGGAAACATAGCTTAATAATGATTTGCTTGCTGTATTTAAATTGATTCCTACAGAGTTTACACACTTCATCACGGTAGAATCAAGCTCATTCTTTAATTGGGTTTGGTCTACATCATGCTGATACTGTCCGACACCAATGGATTTTGCATCAATTTTTACCAGTTCCGCCAGCGGATCGGCCAGTCTTCTTCCGATAGAAACAGCGCCACGGACAGTTACATCATAAGACGGAAATTCATCTCTTGCAATTTTACTGGCAGAATATATTGATGCTCCCGCTTCCGAAACCACAAAAACCTGCAATGGTTTATCAAAAGCAATTTTTTTAATGAAAAATTCTGTTTCACGGCTTGCCGTTCCGTTTCCGATGGAAATTGCCTCAATATTGTAAGCATTTACCATAGAACGTATTTTTTTCATGGCCATTCCGCTTTCATTTTGAGGGGCGTGAGGGTAGAGGGTTTCATTATGGAGAAGATCTCCTTTTTCGTCAATGCACACCACCTTGCAGCCACTTCTGTAGCCCGGATCAATTGCTAAAATTCTCTTTTCGCCTAAAGGTGGGGCAAGAAGAAGCTGGCTCAGGTTTTCAGAAAATATTTCAATTGCTTTTTTATCTGCTTTTTCTTTGGCTTCCTGTAAAGCTTCGTTGGAAATAGCAGGCTCTAAAAGACGTTTGTAACTATCCTTTATGGCTATGGAAATTTGTTCTGAACTTTCATTATTGGATTTGATGATGGCTTTTTCAATAAAATCCACTGCTTCTTCCTTATCTATTCCTATATTCAGTTTCACAAAACCTTCCGATTCGGCTCTGAGCATAGCCAAAAGCCTGTGAGAAGGTGTTCTGTTAAGCTGTTCTTCCCACTCGAAATACTGGGAGAATTTCTGTGCTTCTTCTTCATCTTTTTTAGCTTTGACTGCTTTGGAAGTAATTGCAGCCTTGCGCTGGAACAAACGGCGGAGATTTTTACGCACATACATATTTTCGTTAATCCATTCAGCCATAATATCTCTCACTCCCTGAAGCGCTTCTTCTTCAGACGGAACTTCATTGTTTATGTATTTGGAGGCAAGGAACTGCAGGTCATTGTTTTTCTGACTCATTATAATTTTCGCCAGAGGTTCCAGTCCTTTTTCTTTAGCAGCATCTGCCTTTGTTTTTCTGCGTTTTTTGAATGGTAAATAAAGGTCTTCAAGTTCCTGGATATCAAAGCTTTCTTTAATTCTCTGCTTTAGCTCAGGGGTCAGGGCATTTTGCTCCTCAATTGATTTTAAGATGCTTTCCTTTCGTTTTATAATTTCTTCAAACTGCTTGCTGATCTTTGAAATCTGTTCAATCTGAACTTCATCAAGATTTCCGGTCTTGTCTTTTCTGTAACGGGAAATAAAGGGGATTGTACAGTCTTCGGCCAGTAATTGAAGGGTACTGTTGATATTTTTTTCAGGGATGTCGAGTATCTGTTTTATATAGCTTGTAACGTTCATGTTAAATTTTAAACAGCTAAAATAGGTAATTTTGCTATGGAGTGAAATATTTTGGTCTGTCCTTTTCAGGCATAATGAACAATAAAAACTGAAGTTTTTTGTTTCTTGATGTATGTTAAGATAATAAATGGTATGGTTTTTCTATTTTTGAAACTTGAAATTTAAAATATTAATTAAATTTTTTTAAACAAATAAATAATATGAAAAAACTTAGTGTAATTGCATTGGTAGGAGTAGGATTGCTTGCAGCATCATGTAATAAAGAAAAATCTGCAGAAACTGCGGCTACAGCTACAGAACAGAAAGTAGCTGAAAGCAAAGGTGAAGTTTTAGCAGTTGATGTTGCTTCTTCTGTAGTAAACTGGAAAGCAACTCATAAAGGAGGTATGGCTCCTCGTTGGGGAACACTTAACGTAAAATCAGGAGATCTTAGCGTTGAAGGTGGTCAGTTAGCTGCAGGAAACTTTGTTATTGATATGAATTCCATTAAAGTAGATCCAGCTTCAGTAACAGAAAAAGATAAAAAACCGGCAGATCTTGAAGCTCACTTAAAAAATCCTGATTTCTTTGATACGGCAAAAAATCCAACCTCAGACTTCAAAATTACAAGTGTTGCAGATTTGAAAGATGCACCTAAAGATGCAGTTGCAGGAGCCAATAAAACAGTAAGCGGAAACCTTACTTTATCAGGAAAAACAGTGAACGTAACTTTCCCTGCTAAAGTGGATGTAACGGAAAATTCAGCGTCTATCCATGCTAAATTTACTGTGAACAGAGCGGACTGGGGAATCAAATTCGGTACTTCAGAAGCAGATCCTGCTGAATGGATGATCAGCAAAGACATCGAGATTGCTGTTGATGTAAAGGCTAAAAAATAATTGTTAGATACAATACAAATAGGAAGAGCTGCTTTTTATAAGGCAGCTTTTTATATTGATGAAGTATCAACTATTATTCAATTCACTACTTTTGCAGTCATGATGATATATATTCTTCTTATAATAAATCTGTTAACATTTATTATTTTCGGATGGGATAAAAAGCTTTCAATTAAACACAAAAGAAGAATCCCGGAAAATACACTTCTGGGAATGACCTTCATAGGAGGGACGCTGGGAGCGATATTAGGGATGTTTATTTTCAGGCATAAGATTTCAAAAATATCTTTTTTGTTAAAATTTTCATTAGTAGTTTTGGTTCAGACCGGAATTATTTATTGGTGGTGGAATTCTGGTGCAATCCAAAATTTTATCTGATATAGGAAATATGAATTTTATTGGAACCTGATGTGATGAATAAAAAAAGCACCTCAATTGAGGTGCTTTATATTTAAACAATGAGCTGTACGTTAGAAGTTACCTGTGTATTTGCAAAATCTTTTGTAGATGGGTTTTTACCAAAAATATCATCAGATAGGTTGCTACGTAAATATGATACTTGGCAAACATCATGTATTCCTGGAATATTTTATGATTTATATTACTGCTCCTGTGCTATCTTTCCACGTTGAATCCAGACCATCATACCAAATAGGTTTTCTGTGATTACTGTCATAAAAGAATTGTGCATGTTTTAAGTTTTTGTTTGGACGTACAAACCCATGATCAAAGTAACTGGCTGTCAAAGCTGCTTTGTTTACTGTTTTAAAATCATTTCCATTTCTGTAAAAAGAACCGGAAAAGTTGTTTTCAGGCGAACTTGTATAAGTAGGGTCTTTTACAATTATGGCGTTAGGATAAGAAATGAAATTGCTGTCCCAGTTTAAACTGTCAATGCTGGAAACGTATGCAGCGTATGGAACGGAACTCCCGCTTGCCACTAAAAACTTGTTGCCGATCACGGATGTTCTTCCCAATGCTTCAGCTACGTAAATATTTGCTCCCTCATCATTAACGGCAATATGATCACCACAGTTATTGAAGGTATTGTTAAATATTTCCCAATCATAACAATTGCTCCCTTGATATATAGCATTTTTATTGATACCATTAATTACACTTGAGGCAATTGTAATTCTATTGGAATTAATTCCTTTAACAAAATGACTGGTATATTCATTCGCGGTTGAATACAGGCCTCTGCCTAGAACATTAATACCGTTCAAAATAATTTCGTCAGCTTTATCTGTATATACGAATCCGTTTAGTGAGTCACCGGCAGCATGAACAAAGAATGAATTGCTGATCTGTACCTGCTGTACTCTTTTAATATCATTACCCCTGATTCGGATAGCATACGCTTCGGTTTGATCGCTTTCCACTTCACCAATATATAAATTAGTGATAGACGTGTTTTGATGACCTGTATCAGTATCCAGAGGTTCAATATCCAGGCATGAGACCTTTCCGGAATTACACCATACATTGACTAATCTGTTACCTCCGGCAACCAGTCTTAAAGGAATATCTCCTGCAGCGAATTCAGAATTCGAGATACTGCTGTCCGAATATATTTGAGCACCCACTTTATTATCTCTGAAATAACAGTTTTCTATTCTTAATAGACCTCTTTTGGAATATAAACCATATTCAGAGAAATTTTTTACCACTACTCTGTCTAGAATCAATCCGCCCCCTTCAGTAAAATCCATTGCAATAGTTCCTGATGTAGTAGCATGATCGTTATGTTTCCCGTCAAAAATAAGATTTGAAATTTTGAAAGTATTTAGTCCTTCTGCACCTGTAAAAATTGTATTTGAGTTTTTCGTTGTAAGAACAGTGCTGTTTTTATCCCATATATCACTGCCGCTTCCTGAAATGCTACGTCCTGAAAATTCCATTGGAATTTCAATAGTAGAATTGATGATATATCGACCACGGTCGAATCTTACTGAATGGTAAGATTCAATGGCGTTTTTTATCGCTTCTGTGTCATCTGTTTCACCATCACCCTTAGCTCCAAACCACTTTACATTTACCGTGTCATCAACCAATACTCTTCTGTAATACTTATCATCAATATTTTTGTAGATAATCCCATCGCAATCATCTATGGTAATCGGAGGAGGAGTAATAAGAGGAGGTACAGTGTTCGGATTGTGATCATAATACTTATATTCAGCTTCTTCAAAAACTGTCCATTCATTGGTAAACTGGTCATTTAATTCAATTGTTGCCATTTTTTGTTTTTTTGGTGTTAATAAATATGTTTCCTGCAGGAAAACTACTGAAGCAAAGATAAATGGAGCCAGCGACAGAACTTGACGTATATTATTTTATTCAGCTTTTTTAAAAGGAATTATCTAAATTTCTCATTATGAATTTGTTAATTAATCCATATTCTTGCTCATTATTCATTAAAAAACACTATTTTTGCACCCGTAAAAATCATTCATGCAAAACATTAGAAATATTGCGATTATCGCACACGTTGACCACGGGAAGACGACTTTGGTTGACAAGATTATTCATGCTACAAACATTTTCAGAGAAAATCAGGAAAGTGGAGAATTAATAATGGATAACAATGATCTTGAAAGAGAAAGAGGCATCACGATCTTATCCAAAAATATTTCTGTTACCTATAAAGACACTAAAATTAATGTAATTGATACTCCCGGTCACGCCGATTTCGGTGGTGAGGTAGAAAGAGTTCTAAAAATGGCGGATGGAGTAATTCTATTGGTTGATGCATTTGAAGGACCGATGCCTCAGACAAGATTCGTACTTCAGAAAGCATTGGAATTGGGACTTAGACCATTGGTTGTTATCAATAAAGTAGATAAGCCAAACTGTCGTCCTGATGAAGTTCACGATCAGGTATTCGATTTATTCTTCAACCTTGAAGCTACCGAAGAACAGTTGGATTTTCCAACATTCTACGGATCTTCAAAACAAGGTTGGTTTAATACTTCATTAGAACAGACTGAAGATATTTTACCATTATTAGATGGAATCTTACAATATGTTCCTGCACCACAGGTAACGGAAGGTAACCTTCAGATGCAGATCACTTCGCTGGATTTCTCTTCATTCCTGGGAAGAATTGCGATCGGGAAAGTAACAAGAGGTGAACTTAAAGAATCTCAATGGATCGGTCTTGCACAGGCAGACGGAAAAGTTGTAAAAGGAAAAGTAAAAGAATTATACGTTTTTGAAGGTTTAGGAAAGAAAAAAGTAACTGAAGTACAGGCAGGAGATATCTGTGCCGTGGTAGGTTTTGATGCTTTCCAGATCGGTGATTCATTCGTAGATCTTGAAAACCCTGAACCGTTGGAAAGAACAGCAATTGATGAGCCTACGCTGAACATGACGTTCTCTATCAACAATTCACCTTTCTTCGGTAAAGACGGTAAATATGTTACTTCTAACCACCTGAAAGAAAGATTAACCAAAGAATTAGAGAAAAACCTTGCATTAAGAGTTCAGCAGACTGATGATGCCAACACTTTCCTTGTTTTTGGTAGAGGTATTCTTCACTTGTCAGTTTTAATTGAAACGATGAGAAGAGAAGGGTATGAAATGACGATTGGTCAGCCACAGGTAATCCTGAGAGAAATTGATGGTGAAAAATGTGAGCCTTACGAATCTTTGGTTGTTGACGTTCCTGAAGAATATGCTTCAAGAGTTATCGATTTGGCTACACAGAGAAAAGGTGACCTTCACATTATGGAAACTAAAGGTGAAATGCAGCATATGGAATTCGAGATTCCTTCAAGAGGTTTGATCGGGTTGCGTTCTCAGATGTTGACTGCTACTGCCGGTGAAGCTATTATGGCACACCGTTTCACAGAATATAAACCTTTCAAAGGTGCGATTCCTGGAAGAAATAACGGAGTATTGATCAGCAAAACCCAAGGTCCGGCTACAGAATATTCTATCGCTAAATTACAGGATAGAGGTAAATTCTTCGTTGATCCGGGTGAAGAAATCTACGCAGGTATGATTATCGGTGAGCAAAACAAACCTGGAGATCTTGTAGTAAACATCGTAGAAGCAAAACAGCTGAACAACATGAGAGCTTCCGGAAAAGATAAAGATACCGGTGTTGCTCCGAAAATTTTATTCTCACTGGAAGAATGTATGGAATATATTCAGGGTGATGAAGCCATTGAAGTTACTCCAAACTTCATCAGAATGAGAAAAAAACTCCTTTCCGAAGAAGAAAGAAAAAGAGTGGAAAGATCAGCAAAAGCATAAGAAATCCTTATATATCAGAAAAGCCTCGAATTTTTCGGGGCTTTTTTATTAGACTATATCTTAAAATGTTTATTTTGGCATAATAATCTCTTAGAAAAAATAAAATTAAAGTAGTTTGCAGACGATGAAAATGAATATTATAAAGCTTACTTTTCTGGCGGGAGCCTTCGCATCATATACCAGTTGCTCCGTACAGAACAATACCGTAAAAGCAGCACCAACAAAAAATGAATCAAAGCCTAACAGCAATATCATAAAACCTAAAAATCCGGTTACTACAGTAAAACCTGCAACCCCGGTACCTCCGGCTGACGATAACTTCAGAACAGTTCTTCCGGAAGTTAAAAGGGAATTCAGAGGAGCATGGATCGCAAGTGTAGCCAATATCAACTGGCCTTCAAGAAATAATTTAACCGTTGATCAGCAGAAAGCGGAAGCAATAAGTATGCTCGATATGTTGAAAGATAATAATTTCAATGCCGCAATTTTTCAGATCAGACCTTCGGCAGATGCCCTTTACACAAGTAGTATAGAACCATGGTCATCCTTTCTGACAGGACAAACGGGAACAGCTCCTTATCCGAACTATGATCCCCTTCAGTTCTGGATTGAAGAAGCACACAAAAGAGGTCTGGAACTGCACGTATGGCTGAATCCTTACCGTGCACACCATACCAACGGAGGCGCTGTGAACAGTCTGTCTATGGTGAACAAACTTTCCGATATTGTAGTAAAACTGAAAAACGGAATGTACTGGTTCGATCCTGCCAATCCTAAAACACAGGGACATGTTTCCAATGTCGTAAAAGATATTGTGAAAAGGTATGATATTGATGCCATCCATTTTGACGACTATTTCTATCCTTACGCTGCTTATAACAGGGGAGCGGATTTTCCTGACAATACAACCTGGAATGACTATCTGAGAAACGGAGGAACATTATCCAGAGCAGACTGGAGAAGAGACAACGTCAATAAATTCGTGGAGAGAATTTATAAAGAAATTCATGCTGAAAAAGATTATGTGAAATTCGGGATCAGCCCGTTCGGAATCTGGAAGCCCGGATATCCCGAAGGAATTGTAGGCTCTTCTCAATACGACGAATTATATGCTGATGCAAAACTATGGCTGAATAAAGGCTGGGTAGATTATTTTTCACCACAGCTGTACTGGCCGATTGATGCAAAAGGGCAGGGCTTTGAGCCTTTACTGAACTGGTGGAAATCTGAAAATACAAAGAACCGCCATCTCTGGCCGGGGCTCAATACCGTTGAAATTAAAGTTTCAGACCGTCCGGCAGAAATCAAAAACCAGATCGAAATTTCCAGACAGGTCTTAAAGAATGATGCCGGAGAAATCCATTGGAGTATTGCCGGATTAACAAAAAACGCAGCGATGCTGCCTACTTTAAAGAATGGACCGTACAGCGAGAAAGCATTAGTTCCGAAAACCCCGTGGATAAAAGCAGCTCCATTGCAGACTCCAACTTTGTTTACAACGGATAACGGAAATTTTATCCAGGCCGGCTGGAGTACTAAAAATATAGGAAACGTATTCCAATGGGTACTTTTCACCCAGTACAACGGAGTTTGGGAAACCGAAATACTTACACTGGATAACCTTTCAAGAGATATTCCAAAATCCAAAGGAGGCAGAAAGCTGAATGCAGTAGCTATAAAAGCAGTCGACAGACTTGGAAATGAAAGTGACTATATGGCAAAAAAAATAAAATAAAGGTCAGTTTTAAAAATAAAATGAACCAGTTCTTTAGCAGGACTGGTTTTTATTTTAGAATTACTATAAATTATTCGTTTAAAATAATGTAATTCAATTATTTGTAAGTTAAATTTTCATTATTGATTAAAAAATAAAGCTTTATCGGAATCATTTTTGCATCATTATTTCTATAATCACCAAAATATAACATTATGAATACCAACAGACTTTCCACGACTATTGAAAAAGCACTCAGTGATCAGATGAACAAAGAAATTCACGCATCACACGTTTTTCTGTCGTATGGAATATGGGCGGATGATAAAGGATATCAGGGAATAGCCAATTTCCTTTACAGGCATGCACAGGAAGAAAGAAACCATTCCATCAAATTCATGGAATATGTGCTGAACAGAGGCGGGAAACCGAAAGTAGATGCCATACCCGCTCCCCCTGCCGATCCGGAATCTTTAACAGCCTGTTTTGACGGTGTTTTTAAACATGAAGTTGATAACACTACAGCAATTTACAGGATTGTAGATATGGCACTGGAAGAAAAAGACTGGGCTACATGGAATTTCATGCAGTGGTTTGTTCAGGAACAGATAGAAGAAGAAACACTGGCTTCCAACCTGATTGATAAATTGAAAATTGCAGGAGGAGACCGCGCTACGGATGAATCCTTATTTACTTTAGATAAAACACTGCAGGAAGCTCCCAATGACATACCTCTGGCTCAGAATGCTACCGGAGATAACCCATAAACACAATTTTTGAACAAAAATTATTTAAAATCTGCCGGAATATGGCAGATTTTTTTATTATGAAACTCCCTTTAAAATCACTATCTTTGCAGGCTGAAAGTTCAGTAGTCGGAATTGATAAAAAATAAACTTTTAAACATCACATTTTAGACCTTGAACCTGAATAGCATCATTGAATATTAAACTTTGAATTTTACAATATGAAATGTGGAATTGTAGGCCTTCCGAATGTAGGTAAATCAACTCTCTTTAACTGCTTGAGCAATGCTAAAGCACAATCCGCTAACTATCCTTTCTGTACGATAGAACCGAATTTGGGAACAGTATCTGTACCGGATCCCAGACTGTTTGAACTTGAAAAAATAGTTAACCCGGAAAGAGTATTGCCGGCTGTAGTTGAAATTGTTGACATTGCAGGTCTTGTAAAAGGGGCCAGCAAAGGAGAAGGGTTAGGAAACCAGTTCCTTGCCAACATCCGTGAGTGTGAGGCAATTATCCATGTTTTAAGATGTTTTGATAACGGGAATATCATCCATGTTGAAGGTTCTGTAGACCCTTTAAGAGATAAAGAAATTATCGATATCGAGTTACAGCTTAAAGACCTTGAAACAGTAGGAAAAGCTGTTGAAAAAGCCAAAAAATTCATCAAATCCGGAAAAAAAGACGATATCCTGGTTTATGAAACCCTTCAAAGCCTTGAAAAATTCATTGAGGACGGTAAAAATGCAAGAGAATTTCCGGTAAATGATTTAACCAGACCTATTATTGATGATATTCTGCTTTTAACGAAAAAGCCGGTATTATATGTTTGTAATGTTGATGAGAATTCTATCAAAAACGGAAATGAATGGATAGGAAAAATTGAAGCGATGGCTAAAAATGAAGGAGCGGAAATTGTTGTTTTGGCAGCACAGATTGAGGCAGATATCAACGAGCTGGAAACTTTTGAAGAAAGAGAGATTTTCCTTGAAGAATTGGGACTTGAAGAGCCGGGCGTAAACCGTCTGATCAGAAAGGCTTATGACTTGCTAAAACTTCATACTTACTTTACAGCCGGTGTGAAAGAAGTAAGAGCCTGGACAATCGGGCAGGGATGGACAGCTCCACAGGCTGCCGGAGTAATCCACACAGATTTCGAAAAAGGATTCATCCGTGCAGAAGTAATCAAGTATAATGATTATGTAACCTATGGCTCCGAAGTGAAAATTAAAGAAGCAGGAAAACTTGCCGTAGAAGGTAAAGAATATATTGTTCAGGATGGTGACATCATGCACTTCAGATTCAACGTATAAGAAAATATTAAAGTTAGTTATAAAGAAAAACGCTCCAGGGTATATCTCCGGAGCGTTTTTTAATTTGCATTTCTGGGTAATTATATTAACTCTATAGATCTATTAGCTGGCATTTTAATTCGGCGCAGCCAATTCCATATTTTCTGCATTGCCCTGTAGCAGGATCAACACACATTTCTTTTCCTCCTCTGATCGTTCTTAATTCTCTTTTGTTTAGTTTTTTTCCGTTGTGTAAGTTTGAATTTTTCATGGTTTGATTGTTAGTGAGTTAGTTGAAAACCAAGATAAGGAAAACATCTGAATATATATCACATTATGTGGAAAAAAGTAGAAATAAATATATTCACTTTTCAAATCAGGTTAACTTTGTATATTTGAATTTTGCAAACAATGGTTATGGAAAAGATCACTCATTCGTCCCTTGAAGATTTTTACAGAGAGATGGCAGCCAAACTAGGAAAAGATCTTGAAAGTATTTTTCCAAAAGGGCTTCATAAAGATATCGGGCATTTTAATGTATTTGATATCAGGCAGACTATTGAAAGAGTAAGAACCACTTCAGAAATGCCTTATAACAGGAGGAAATACTACAAAATAAGCCTTATCAGGGGGAAAAACAGAGCAGAGTATGCAGACAAAATCATTGCTATCAGGAAAAATGCTTTACTGTTTGCGACTCCAAAAGTTCCTTATCACTGGGTTCCGGAAGATCCGGACCAATCCGGAAGCTTCTGTGTGTTTACAGAAGATTTTTTTATCAAGGCACAATCCCGGTTTTCACTGGAAGACCTGCCTATTTTTCAGCCGGGCAATATTCCTGTGTTTGAAATAGAGGATGAACTGGCAGAGGAAATAGAAATCCTGTTCACAAAAATAAAAAAGGAAATAGATTCCGATTATATTTTCAAATATGACCTGATCAGGAACTATGTGCTGGAACTGATCCATTATGGACAGAAATTGCAGCCTGCCGCAAAACTTTCAGCTTCAAACGATGCTTCGCTGAGAGTAGTATCATTATTCATAGAGCTCCTGGAAAGGCAGTTCCCAATAGAATCCTCAGATCAGAGGTTACAGCTGAAAACAGCAAAAGATTATGCCGACAGATTAGCCGTTCATGTCAATTATCTGAATAAAAAATTAAAGGAAAGTACCGGGAAAACAACTACCGAATTTATTGCGGACCGAATGATTCAGGAAGCTAAAATCCTTTTAAGACAGACCAAATGGAATGTTTCGGAGATTTCTTATGCACTGGGTTTTGAAGAAATTGCCCATTTCTCAAATTTTTTCAAAAGAAAAACTTCATTTACCCCAGTGGAATTCCGTTCATGATTTGAATTTTGCAAATTTCAGATTGATTCAGGCAAACACTTTAATCTGAAAATATCCCAACTTTGTACCATCAAAATAATCAAAATAAAATGAACACAAAAACAAATATCGCACTGGTAACCGGAGGAAGCCGTGGATTGGGTAAAAACTCAGCACTTAAGATTGCTCAAAAAGGACTGGACGTTGTCATTACTTATAAAAGCAATAAGGAAGAGGCAGATAAGGTAGTGGAAGAAATTCAGTCGTTAGGAAGAAAAGCAGTTGCTTATCAATTGGATACAAAAGATACAAAAAGTTTTGAGGCTTTTGTTAAAACTCTGGGAGATTACCTGGAAGAAAAAACGGGCAGCAGAAATATTGATTATCTGGTGAACAATGCAGGAACGGCTTTACATGCTCCGATTCCGGATGTGACGGAAGAACAATTGGATGATATGGTTGATATTCATTTCAAAGGAGTATTTTTCCTGACTCAGAAACTTTTGCCATTCATTAATGATGGAGGAGGAATTATTAACGTGTCTTCAGGGCTGGCAAGATTTGCTGTTCCGGGATCTTCTGTGTATGGTTCTATGAAGGCAGCTATTGATATGCTGACAAAATACCAGGCGAAGGAACTTGGAGCAAGAAAAATTAAATCTAACGTTGTTGCTCCGGGCGCTATAGAAACAGATTTCGGAGGTGGAAGAACAAGGGATGATGCGCAAATCAACTCAATGATTGCTGCCAATACGGCTTTAGGCAGAGCAGGACTTCCTGATGATATCGGTGGAGTAGTGGCTTTCCTTTGTACTGAAGATGCAAGATGGATCAACGGCCAGAGAATTGAAGTTTCAGGAGGAATGTTTTTATAGGCTAAAAATCTGAAAAGTTGAAAGCAAAGAAGACAAATTTACTTTTCATATTTGCCTTCTTTGCTTTTTTCATGATTAAAAATCTATAGTTTGGAAAGGTTTTCAATGGCTTTCTCTAAAGTTTCCTGTTTTTTTGCGAAACATAAACGGATCACATGGTCATTTCGTTTGTTTTTATAAAATGAAGAAAAAGGAACACTTGCCACTTTATGATTGATCGTTAGCTCCGAAGCGAAATCAAAATCATTTTTGTCAGATATTTTATCGTAGGTAAGCGCCTGGAAATAGGTTCCTTCACAATCCAGAAGTCCGAAAGAAGTGCCTGAAAGTCCGTTCCTCATAAAATCTCTCTTTTCCTGGAAAAAGCTGTTCAGCTGCTTGTAGTGCTCATCATTTTTCATGTATTCAGCCAGGGCAAGCTGGATAGGGGTATTTACGCAGAAAACATTGAACTGATGTACTTTCCTGAATTCATCAGTAAGGTTTTTAGGGGCGGCACAATAACCTGTTTTCCAGCCTGTAACATGGAAAAGCTTTCCAAAGGAAGCAACAAGTAGGCTTCTTTCTTTCAATTCAGGATATTTACAGATGCTTAAATGCTGCTTTCCGTCAAAAACAATATTCTCATACACTTCATCACTTAAAATAAGAATATGAGTGTCTTTTACAATGCTGATCAGTTCCTGCAAATCATTTTCTTTTAAAATCTTCCCGGAAGGATTATTCGGATTATTGAGGATAATCATTTTGGTTGTATCACTCACCAGATTTTTTACTGCATTCCAATCTATTTCATAATCCGGGGCTTTCATTTCAAAACGTTTTACAATTCCTCCAAAAAGCTCCACGGTAGGCTCATAACAGTCGTAAGCAGGTTCAAAAATGATTACTTCATCATCTTTTTTTACAAAGGTAGCAATGGCTGTAAAAATAGCCTGGGTTCCTCCCGCAGTGACAGTAATCTCAGTGTCAGGATGGTAAACCGCCTGATGACTGTTCTCTATTTTCCTTGCAATTTCCTCTTTTAGCGGCATCATTCCTCCAAGCGGGGCATATTGGTTAAAACCTTTTTGAATAAAATGGGTTACATGATCCAGCAATTCAGAATCCGGCATAAAATCAGGAAATCCCTGAGAAAGGTTAACGGCTTCATTTTCATTGGCGAGCTGCGTCATCTGACTGAAAATAGTAGTTCCTACATTGGATAGCTTGGATAATGGAAGTTGTATCATTAAACGATTTTTTATTTAACCGAATTTAAGGAAATAATTAGAGAAATGGATATGAAAAAAGGACGGTTTGATAAACCATCCTTAGACCCGTCAATTAATACAATTTGGAGATCATTCTATAATAAATAGTTACTATTTAACTAAGCTCCGATCCAGAGACCGGAGCTTAGATTTTCATTATTTTGGTTCAACCCAGCCGTTATTTGGAAGTCCATTCCAGGGCATTGTGTAGATATAAGGTATACGGTCAATAGGCCCAAGCAGTAATGTTGAATTTACGGGTGGGTTGTAACCAGGATTGCTCGCTGTAATAACGGCTGTTCCTCCTACAATTGAATTCATTTGAGCTTTCTTAAGCGTCTTTCCTGTAATTTTTTTCATGATAATTTATTTATTGATTAACATGACGAAAATAGAAAAGTAAACGCAGAGAAAATATCCCCAACTAATAAGTGCGGTTTTTGAGGTAATAAATGCGATTCTTTTTGCACCAATTGAGCTATTCTATATTTTCAATTTTATGTAAAAAATCATTCTTTTTGCGTACCGAAACATCCAGTACGGAATGGTCTGCCATCACTACCTGCCCGCCTTTCCCTTTGATATATTCTTTAAGATGAAAAAGATTGATCAGATGCTTATGATGAATCCTGAAAAAATTGTATTTCGTAAGCTGTTCTTCAAACTCATGCAGTGTTTTGGAAACAATAACCCTGGTTTTATCCGTAAGATAAAAGGTTGTATAACTGGAATCTGCTTCACAACGGATAATATCGCTGATGTTGGTTAATTTGAATCCCTGAAGGGTAGGAAGGCTGATCTTATTTTCATTGATAGGAATATGGGAAGGGTTTTTACTTTTTTTAATGGTTTCCAGCACTTTATTCACGGCAATGATAAAATCCATTTTCCTGATAGGCTTAAGCAAATAATCTGCTGCACCGTTTTTAATAGCCTGAATCGCAAAATTTTCAAATGCGGTAATGAAAATAATCCGGGAATTGATGTCCCTGAATTCTGAAAGAAGATCAAAGGCAGTACCGTCTTTCAGCTGCACATCCAGAAAAAGTATATCCGGTGTATTCCTAGAAAGATAAATATAGGCTTCCTCCACACCTGATGCCTGAAATGCGGATTCTATTTCCGGAAATTCGTTTTCCAGCAGAAGAGCGATATAATCTCTCCCGTCCTGTTCATCATCAATGATGCATGCTTGTATTTTGGTTTTCATAAGGCTTGATATAAAGTTTGATCTGGGTTCCCGGTCTTTGCTCCTTTTCAGACAAATCACAAATTTCCAGTATGATATGAGTCTCAAAAAGCTGCCTGAATGTTTCAATTCTTTTCTGAGATAATTTTACCCCGAAAGAATCCGGCCTTGTCTGTATTTCACGGCCAATGCCAACACCGTTGTCTTCTATAGTGATAGAAAGGGAGTTTCCGGTATAGTTAAAAGAAATCTGTATATTTCCTTTTCTGTCTTTTAAACCGGCAATTCCATGTTTAATGGCGTTTTCCACAAAAGGCTGTATGAGAAGGGAAGGTATCACCCAGTTTTCATTCACGTTCTCAGATATATCAATTTTATAATCAAAAGCATCTTTTAATCTGAGTTTTTCCATATTCAGGTATAATGAAAGATAATCTGCCTCGTCTTTGATGGACATGAAGGTCTTCTCTGAATAATGAAGGGTTTTTCTGATCATCCGGGCAAATATCTCAAGGTAGTTCTCCGTTTCTTTATAATCCTTTTTATAAAGGAGAAACTGGATAGAGTTAAGGCAATTATAAATGAAATGGGGATTGATCTGTGCTTTTATTGCCTGCAGCTCCAGCTCGGCTATTTTCTTTTCATAATATAAGGTTTCCAGTTTTTTATTTCTTTTTTTCTGGAAATAGAAAGTGATGAAAATAAATAATAAAATGGCTCCAAAAGCGATCATCATCAGTTTAAACCACCAGGTCTGCCAGAATTTGGGGAGAATTTCAAAATTCAGGTCGGTAGAAGTGTAAGACTGTTTTCCGTTATAGCCAATCCCGAAAACTTTAAACGTATATTTTCCCGGTGGAAGGGAAGAGAAAATAATTTTCTGCGAACTGCCTGTCTGCCATCCGCTGCTGAGTCCTTCAATTTTATAACGGTAGCTTATTTCTCCCTGTGAAGTAAAATCCGGGAAGCTTACATTGAATATGATATCATTATCCGGAGTTTGTCCCGTTAACGCCTGCCGGGTATCAAAGACTTCTTTACCTCCGATCATCACAGAGTTAATGATTACTTTTTTGTTGATGAAATTCTTTTGTTCCATCAGGCTTTTAACAGAAAGAATCCCCAGTCCTTTTGATGTTCCCACATAGATTGTATCGCCTGACAAAACGCATCCTGCGACAGTATTCGATGGAAGTCCATCCGCCTGGGTAAAATTATTGATCTTTATAGTATTTTCTTTAAGCTCTATTCTGCTGAGTCCGTAATTGGTGCTTGCCCAGAAAACATTCTTATTTTCTATTTCTATTTTTTTAATCTGACTGGTAACAAGACCTGTGTTTTCTGAAATTTTCCGTAGAATTTTAGAATTATTAAAAAGTATGATCCCTTTAACATTGGTGGCTCCAACATAAAGATTGTCCCCCAGTTTTTTAATATCTGTGAAATAATACCCTTCCAGAAATAGGGTTTTCTTTTTTGTAAGGGTGTTCACTTTATAAAGATCTTTAAAA
Organism: Chryseobacterium shigense; assembly: GCF_014207845.1. Classification (NCBI taxonomy): domain Bacteria; kingdom Pseudomonadati; phylum Bacteroidota; class Flavobacteriia; order Flavobacteriales; family Weeksellaceae; genus Chryseobacterium; species Chryseobacterium shigense. The sequence goes on along the minus strand of NZ_JACHLC010000001.1, from coordinate 1,493,025 downwards.
TTGCCGGCAAACAGACTGTCACTGGCATAAGGAAGCGCGGTGTAAATCCTTTCTTTGCTGAGGATGTCGGCATAGCTTTTTGTGTGGTAATTATAGGAAGTAAGTCCTTCCGATGTGCAGAGAAGTAAGGATTCCGCTGTATAGGGTACAATATTTTTCAAAACAAAATCTTTCAGAAAATGTTTTTCCCTAATTGCAGTATTGTATTGAAAAAGCCTTCTTGTAAACCCGAATATTATAGTATTTCCGTCACAGAAAATAGCTTTATTCTCTAATTTGATATTTTTTTCAAAAACAATATCAGTGATCTTACCGTTACGGTAAACACTGCCTTTAGCTTCATTATACCCCAGGTAAATATCGCGGTCATTCTTGGCAATCGCTGTAATATATGATGAATTATTTTTTAAGGTGCGGTGAACATAGTTTTTAAAAAAGAGATCGGTAATAAAGAAAAGCCCGTTATTTCGGGTAGAAAACCAGGTATTATTATCTTTATCCACCAGAATATCGCTGATGATATATTTTTCCATCATCTTAACAGGACTGGAGAGGTCGCCTTTTTCCAGAAGTGAATGCCTGAAGTAAAGGGTTCCGCCTTCCTCCAGGCAGAGCCAAAGTCGGTAATTATTGTCTATGACAATCCTGTCGACCTCTTCCTGGGCTTTGTAACTTTTAATTTTCTTGAAATAGAATTTATTGTAAAGCTGATAAACATCAATATTCTTCTGGTTTCTGAAAACGAAAATATTCCCTTTTCTAAGGATGAATGTCCTTTTATTAACTGAAATATTGCAGGTAGTCCTGTTTTTACTGATGATATCATAGGCCTGAATATTTCCTCCATCATCTTGATTGAACAGGTAAAGGATATGATCGGCACTCAGGCCAAAGGTAGAGTAGGAGTCTCCACGCCTGAACCTGATGGCTACAGGAATTTTTTTAACTTTTCCGTTTCTGTAGATGTAAATATGGTCTGGATTATAAGCGGAATGCAGGTATAGAGAGTTACCGTTAACATAACCATCAGGATTATGGGCAAACTGCATTTTTTTCAGTTCACTGTTTGAATCTGAATTAATAATTCTGCCATTTTTCAGATAAGCAAAATCATTCAAAAAAGGAACTATAAAAATTTCCCCGTTTGCTAAAGGAATGCATGAAAGCGCTTCAATATTTTTCAGGCCTTGCTTATTGTTGAAATGTTTGAATTCTTTACCGTCAAAACGGAATAATCCGTTATCGCTTCCCACCCATAAAAATCCGGACGAATCCTGGGTGATCGAGTAGGTATATGAATTATTCAGGCCATTCTGGTCATTATAATTTACCATTCCGGGAATCTGTGCAAAAAATAATGATGAAAAAGGCAGAATGAAAAGGATTATGAAAAATATAAATATTTTTTTCACTTCGTATTGAATAATAATGTAAATATAGAATTTGATTGATTATAATACAATATATAATGAGAGATATTAATTAATTGAAATGGACTAAAGAAGTAATTTTCAGTTTAGGGTTGGACGGAAGCACAAAAAAGCAGTAGAAAACATAAATTTCTACTGCTTGAGGTCAGGGTTTGTATTGTATATGCTTCGTTAATAAAAGCTTAATAGTAAATCAATCTGCGGGTCGGTTACTCCGGTTGGTTTGTTGGCTTTAAGCTGTGTGCTTAAACTATTTAATCCATAGCAATATTTTAGAAAATTGGTTTCAATAGTTGCTAAAGTATAGCCGGTAACCTGATCATTGATTGTACCTACAGGGGATGAATTGGGAACTAATGATTGTCCAAATTCATTAAAATTATCCACTACATTAATGAATAAACTTGTGTAATCAGAACTTATAGCTGAATTCCAGTTCTGATAGCCAAATTGATTAGGAAATCCTGGAGGGTTTGCCGGATTATAAGTCGGTGTCCCATAGTTTGGAATGCCTCTTTCTCTGTATTCTATCCCTGTTATGAACCATTCCACAGCACAAGGCCAGCTTTCCTGGAACATGGAATTAACCTGAGAATACTGGACTGCCCCGGCATTCATTGTTATAACGTGGGTAGTATGTGCCAGCTCATGTACCGTTGTTGAAAAATACTCATCAGACTGAAATTCTGTACCTGCACTATTTCTGAATCTTGCAATTTTGAGATATGGAAAGACGATATAATTTATACCCTGCCAGTTTTTATCTGTATTTTTGGCCACAATGTGAGAGCGGTTTCCACCAGGTCTGGTAGGTCTTCGTAAACCTCCAATATCCTTGTCAAAATACCTGTAAGCTGCCCTGAACATATGCCCCTGCATATTTTCATAACCCGGCATGATGTCGTGGCTCCAGTGGTTACTCAGTATGTTGTTTTTTACAACTTTCGCTGGTATTAGCCAGTTATCTTTTATCACAAAATGTTTTCTATCCATGTGAAGTTTAAAATCCACTCTTCTATTGTTTTGGAAAGGGGTGCCGCTTAATCCGTACTGGCCATTGGCATTGGTAATGCCTTCTCTTGTTCTCAGGCCTCTTCTGGCAGTAACTTTTGCTCCTTCAAAAGGGATCAGTGTATTTAGACGTGTATCAAAGATACGGATGGCTCCATAAATGGCAGCACCACCGCCGCCGCCACCTGGATTGGGCTCAGGATACCACTGTCCCGGTTCTCCCACGTTATCCCAGGGGTTAAGATCTGCCTCCTCAGGATGAATGACACCGGAAATCAATTCAGCCCTCTGAACAAGGCTATAGACGAATTTATAGTTGGTATTGCTGGCTCCTAAAAGATTAATGTCTTCTTCAGGAATATATACATCTTTCAGCACTTCGTAATCAATTCCTTCAGGTAATTTAATTCCGTTACGCACAGTTGCATATTGTGGTGTAGGCTGGCTGTCGGGCACCTGGGGATCATGGTAATATTTACCTGCTACCAGTATTTCCCTGTCCAATGGTGTATCATAAAGAATAAGATCCGATTGAAGCAATGTTTCCAGCTCTTCTTCGGTAGTGGGATTAAACTTTATATATCTGTGGGTGGTGCGGATATTCACATGGTTTAATGACCTGTTGCCTTCTTTTTTTGGCTCTGCCATTAATGATTCATAGGCTGAAGTCATGTTTTCAATAGTGTAAGGAATAGGAATCTGCCTTCCCAACACAGTAGGTTCTCCTTCTTCCGCATACTGTGTCTCATCATCCAGCTTATTACTCTTTATAACTTGAGAAGTGGAAGCTTCGGCTTCGTATTCTTCTATTGCATTCGAGCAGGATGCAGCAAAAAGAGAAACCACAGCAATATAGATCGTGATTTTTTTCATTTTTTTGATTTTAAGTGTTATACAGAATTTAAACTTTTCATTTTTTGAAGGATAAAAAGCTAAAAATCTAAAGGGTTGTAAATTGAGAAGAGTTCAAGAAGCTCTTCTCAATTTATTGTATGGTATATCTTATGAAGTAAGAATCAGTTATTTTGAGACAATCAGCTTTTGTGAACTGATTTTATCTTTTGATTTCAATTCAACAACATAGGTTCCCTGATTCATTTTTTCTATATTGAGCTTAATGCTTTGTCTTCCGCTGTCAAGGTTTTCTGATTTTTCCAGTACCACTTTTCCGGATACATCTATAAGCCTTACTGATACAACCTCTCTTCCGGCAAGTGTTGTTTGTAGCTCTACATATTCATTTGCAGGATTGGGAACAAGGAAAAAGTCCTTCTGTTCATTATTTCTGATCTCTTCTTTTATAATTGTTTCAATTTCGGACATCGTTGACGGTGTCTTTATAACCGGGCTGCTCTCTTTTGACGGAATAACAGACGGCCTGTAGCAGAAAGTAAAGCATCTCTTGCATTTCGAAGATTTACCCTGGTTCTCGCTTACACAAACGGTGTAGGTTCCAGCTGTAGAATAGGTATGTGGAGTAGTAGGGTAAATAAAATTAGACGAGGAACCATCTCCCCAATCTATTAAATAAGTAGGTCCGGGATTTCCTGGAGTGGAATACAGGATAGGATTGATTATCGTTACATTGGCATTAGCCGTGTTGGTTACTGTACTGAACGAAGTATCAAGTGTAAAATCTGCCGTACAGTCGCTGCATGGTTTTACGCAAATGTTATCAAAATATATAATTTCCTGCTGGGTGCTGGTAATATCAGGAGAAATGGCCAGTGTGGTGGAAGTCATCATCATATTGTCAAAATCTGCAGGGTTGGTAGAAGTGTTCAGTACCCAGCTTCCGTCTGAATTACTTGGGAGTATTCCGCTGCTTGAAAGCTGTATGGGAGCTTTAATACGTACCCATCCGCTTCCGGGTGTGATTGTTACATTGGCCGTAAATGTAGCATTGTGAACCCCATTGGAAATAGTGATGAAAGGGTGGTAAGGCTGTCCGGAATCACTGTCATTTTTCAGATAAACATCAAAAAACAGGCACTGGCCAAGGAATCTTTTTCCAAGATCTCTGTAATCTGTAGAGTTCTGATACCACGAACCCCCGGACTGATCTCCTAAAATAAGATATTGAGATCCGTCTAATGTATTGGCGGAACCGAAGTTTACCGATACATTTCCATTAGGGGCAGGTGAGGGACCCCAGTTGCCTCCTGAATTGGAAGAGGCATTAAAATCTGAGCACGGAGCCTGTGCATTCAAGGCAAGGCATCCCAAAAGCAAATAAATTGCAAGAAAATATATTCTTACCATAATATAGCTTGGTTTTATAAATCAAAAACCAATAAAAACTTTAAGAATTAATATTTTGTGAGGGTAATTTGAAATAAAGAACAAATAAGAAATTCTGGAAAATAAATGATCTTTAAATATTAAGTAATGATTTATTTATAACCTATTCTTTTAGCTTCTTTGGCAGAAGCGGAACTTGCAATTATGCCAGCGAATGGGCCGGCCCATATACTTGCTGTAATTTGAGCATTGAGATCAACACCTGCAATGTGAATTGCCTGTTTAGCTCTAAGAAGATTATCAGTTTTGCCATTAGGGGAAGAAGCGCTCAAAGATATATACACTTCATTCCAATAATTGGAGCTATATTTTGCTACTGATATTACTGGAAGAAGTATCTTCTTATCAGCATCATTGAGGTCTGCTTCAAGCATTTCCTCTTCTATATTTTCTACTTCATTTATAAAATTATTGATATCTCCACTAGCTTCAGCAGCTGATAAAATATCAAATATTTGGTTCAGGTAGTTCTTCGTGACATTAGAAATTACCCCTTGATTATTTAATTTATTTATTGTTTCTGAGACCGTGTTGTTTATAGAATAATTTACGTCTGCAATAATATTAGGGTATTGGATATAATCAAGAGGATTAGTATTATTTTGATCTTTGTAAAATGATACTGCAAGTTCTGCTATATCACTTATTTCATCAGAATTATCGGACTCGAAATAATAATCAAGAAAGCTGTTATGAAATTGTCCGACTGACTCATAAGGATTGCCAATATAGTTATACTGCTTAGTCATTATAGCTGAACTTTCAGTCTTATACAACAAGGATTCCTCTGTTTTTATACTTTCATCATTGTTACAGGAAAATGTAAAGAGAAACATCACACTCAGCGTGAATAATTTTAATTTGTTTTTCATGGTAATTTTTTTAGTTGATTAATACAACGAAAATAAAGAAGAGCATGAACAAAAAATATCCACAACTAGCAAGTGCGACAGCTGAGTAAGTAAGTGCGAAACTGCTTAGCCTTCAGGTATTAATGAAAATACTTGTTCAGGCTAAGACTGTTTCAAATCTGATTTAAGCGGTAGTAGAATTTTAATCGATATTTCCTATTTTGTGAAGAAAATCATTTTTTCTGCGGAAAGATACATCCAGAACAGAGCCGTCACTCATAACAACCTGTCCGCCTCGGCCTTTGATGTATTCCTGAAGATGATCCACATTAATGAGATGCTTATGGTGTATCCTGAAAAAATTGAGTTCAGGAAGTGCCTGTTCAAATTCATGCAGGGTTCGGGAGACCATGATCTTGGTTTTATTGATTAGATAGAAGGTGGTATAACTGGAATCTGCTTCACAGCGGATAATGTCTGCAATGCCTACCACTTTGAATCCCTGCAGGGTAGAAAGAATGATTTTATTATCCTGCAATGGATTATTGTTATGTACAGGCTGCGTTTTTTTTATATTTTCCAGCGCTTTATTGACTGCAATGATAAAATCAATTTTTTTAATCGGTTTTAAAAGGTAATCGGTAGCTCCGTTTTTAATAGCCTGAATCGCAAAGTTTTCAAAAGCTGTAATGAAAATAACCTGGGAAGACAGTTCTTTAAACTTTGACAGTAAATCGAAAGCAGTGCCGTCACTCAGCCGGATGTCCAGGAACAAAATATCCGGCGAGTTCTTGCTCAGGTAAATGTAGGCTTCTTCCACGCTTGATGCTTCGAAACTTATTTCAATTTCGGGAAATTCTTTTTTCAGCAGTAAGGAAATATAATCTCTTCCATGCTTCTCATCATCAATGATGCAAATTTGTGTTTTGGTTCTCATATGGCGTTATATAAAGTTTTATTTGTGTTCCATGTCTTTCGTATTTCTCAGAAAGATTAATGATTTCTAAAATAATATTGGTTTCGAAAAGCTGTTTGAAGGTTTCTATTCTTTTTTGGGACAGTTTTAATCCAAAAGAATTATTCTCAGCAAAAGATTCGTTTTTGGTTTTTATTCCGTCACCATTATCCTCAATCGTAATGCAGAGGGTAGCGTCTGTATGGTCAAAAGATATTTTGATAAAACCTTTTCGGTTCTTTAAGCCGGAAATTCCATGTTTTATGGCGTTTTCTACAAATGGCTGAATTAATAACGAGGGGATTACCCAGCTTTTATTTACTTTTTCAGAAATATGTATTTCATAATCAAACAGTTCATTTTGGCGGAGTTTTTCCATATCCATGTATAAAGAAAGATATTCTGTTTCGTCCCTTATAGGCATGAAAGCCTGTTCCGAATAGTAAAGTGTTTTTCTGATCAGCTGAGAGAATGTATCCAGATAATTTTCAGTTTCCTCATAATCCTCTTTGAACAGCAGATATTTAATAGAATTAAGGCAGTTATAAATAAAATGAGGGTTAATTTGTGCCTTGATGGCTTGAAGTTCCAGTTCCGCAATCTTTTTTTCATGATAGAATTTCTCCATTTTTTTATTGCGTTTTTTCTGCAGATAGGAACTGATTGTAACAGACAGAACCACGGTAATAACTGCTGCCACTAACAGCTTAAACCACCAGGTTTGCCAGAATTTTGGCTGAATTTCAAAAGGCAGATCCGTAGAGGCATAAGACTGCTTCCCGTTATAACCTAAGCCATAAACCCGGAAAACATAATTTCCGGGAGGAATAGAGTTGAATATGATTTTCGGGGAATTACTCACCTGCCACGAATCATTGAGGCCTTCAATCCTGTATTTATAACTTATTTTTCCCTGAGATGCATAATCCAGGAAGCTGAGGTTAAAGGTGATGGAATTATCCGTATAGCCCGTTAGTTTTTCATTTAGGTTATAATATTCATGGTTTTTAATGGTTACACAATTGATGATCACCTTTTTACGGATCGATTTTTCCTGGGCCATCAGCTTTTTTATGGGAAATATTCCCAGTCCCTTGGAAGTTCCGATGAAAATAGTGTCATTTCTTGTTACACAGTCCGCAACAGCATTGGACGGTAGCCCGTCCGTCTGGGTAAAATTGTTGATCCGTATATTGTTTTTCATTAATTCAATTCTGGAAATTCCGGAATTGGTGCTTGCCCAAAAGGTATTTGTATTTTCTACCGTTATTTTTTTTATCTGCTCGTTGGTTAAGCCATCTTTTTTTTCAATTTTTTTTAAAACACCCTTATCGTTGAAAATAATGATTCCGTTGAGGTTTGTTGCCCCCAGATAAATATGATCTCTTAACTTTTTAATATCAGTGAAATAATATCCCTTTAAAAATAAAGTTCTCTTTTTCGTTTTGATATTGAATTTATACAGATCACTGAAATTGCCGATAAGTAAATCCTCTTTAGTACAGGGAAATACCGTATATATCCGCTCATCGAGAATGCTGGTAAGGTTCCTGTTTTTTAAACCGTATAGCAGCAGATTGCCGGATGTACAGAAAAAAACAGAATCCCGGGTGTAAGGAACAATATTTTTTAATGCACAATCCAGCTTTGTGTTTTTATTTTTAGCAATGTCATGAATGACAATTTTAGTGGAAAGCCCGAAAATAGCAGTGTTATTATTGATATAGATCGACTTGTTTTCGTCCTTATTATCCTTGTCAAGCGTAATATCCTGTATTTTACCATTCTTATAAATAATGGCCCCATATGAATTGTTATAGCCTAAAATAATAGTCTTGTCATCTTTTGCGATAGCTTTGATAAATTCAGAATTGTTTTTTACCGATAAATTGATATGATTCGTAAAAAGCGCTTTGGTGATGAAAAAAACACCGCTGTTCCTGGAATTAAACCATACATTATCATCTCTGTCTACCAGGACATTGTTAATAACATGGCTGCTTAGAATCCTTACAGGCGGAGCAAGAAATTTTTTGTTTTCAGACAGTGACTGGTTAAAATATAAAACACCGCCATTCCAGAGATTAAGCCACAGTTTATTGTTCTTATCAATGTTTCCATAAAAAATCTTATCTTCCGTATGGTAGGAAAATATTTTTTTTATCTGTAAAGGATCAACAAGTTTATATACATCAATTTGCCCTTTTTTCTCCAATACAAAGAAATTATCTTTTTCGCAGATAATATTTCCCCGGTCTGCTTTTATTTCTTTTTCTTTATGGCTGGCAAGGTTGTAAGCTAAAATTTCATTTTTTTCAGGATGTTTCAGATACAGGTTCTGCGTACGGGAATCATATTTTATTGTTAAAAACTCTCTTTTCCTATAATCCAGACGGATTGGAATTTTTTTTACTTTGCCGTTTTCATAAGTGAAAATATTCTTCGGATTACCGTTACCGTATAAATAAAGTCTGTTTCCATCGCGTGTGATTTTTGGAATCGAGCTTGAAAACTGATTTTTCAGATAATCATTGATATTTAAATTGATAACCCGCCCGTTTTTCAGGTAAGCAAAATCATTCAGAAAGGGGAGGATGAAAACATCACCGTTGGGTAGGGGCTCACAGGAAATAATATCAATGTTTTTTAATCCTTCCTCCTTTCCATACCGTTTAAATTCCTTTCCGTCAAACCTGAATAATCCATTGTCGCTGCCTATCCAGATAAAACCGTTTTTATCCTGTCTTAAATGATAAGTATAGGAACTGTTCAGCCCATCTTCCTCATTATAATTAACCATTCCGGGGATCTGGGCAGGGAATAATGGGGAAAATAGTAAAATTAAATAAAATAAGAATAGAGTAAATTTTTTTTTCACATGGTATTGAATAATATTGTAAATATATAATTTGATTAATAATAATACAATATTTCAGATGAGTTATTGAAAAAAACGGATCGAAAAAATTCGGATAATTTTGTACAATTTCGTACTTTTGTATGTTTGCTGAAATTATATATGTCACAAGAAATAAATCCAATCTACTCTGAAGATAATATCAGAACCCTCGATTGGCAGGAACACATCCGTTTGCGCCCCGGAATGTATATCGGGAAGCTGGGAGACGGCTCTTCTGCGGACGACGGTATTTACATTCTGCTGAAAGAAATTCTGGACAACTCCATCGATGAGTTCAGAATGAAAGCAGGAAAAAGAATTGAAATAAAACTGGACGACGGTAAAGTTACCATTCGTGATTTTGGCCGTGGAATTCCGCTGGGAAAAGTTGTAGATGCTGTTTCCAAAATGAATACAGGAGGTAAATACGACAGTAAAGCCTTCAAAAAATCTGTCGGATTAAACGGGGTAGGTACAAAAGCCGTTAATGCGCTTTCAGAATTCTTCCGTGTAAGATCCTTCCGTGAAGGAAAACTGAAGATGGCAGAATTTTCCAGAGGACTCATCACAGAAAATTATGACGAAAAAGATACTTCAGACCGCAACGGTACTGAAATTTCCTTCATTCCTGATGGTGAGATTTTCCTTCATTTCAAATACAGGAAAGAATACATAGAAAAAATGCTGCGCAACTATGCGTACCTTAACCCGGGACTGAAAATTCTTTTCAATGGCGAAACCTATTATTCTGAAAACGGCCTTAAAGACCTTTTGGAAGAAGAAATGGAAAACGAAATCCTATATTCCATCGTTCACCTGAAAGATACGGATATAGAACTGGCAATCACCCATTCAGACAAGTCGCAGACTGAAACTTATTTTTCCTTCGTAAACGGACAGAATACCACACAGGGTGGAACACACCTTAACGCTTTCCGCGAAGCCTATGTAAAAACGATCCGGGAATTTTTCAATAAAAATTTTGATGCTTCAGACATCAGAAAATCAATTATTGCAGCCATTTCCATCAACGTTGAGGAACCTGTATTCGAATCCCAGACCAAAACAAAACTGGGATCCAACGATATGGGACCAAACGGGCCAACAGTAAGGACTTTTATAATTGATTTCCTAAAAAGCAAACTCGATAATTTCCTTCATAAAAACCCTGAAATTGCCGAAGCAATCCAGAGAAAGATTCTCATCTCCGAAAGAGAAAGAAAAGAACTCTCCGGAATCCAGAAGCTGGCAAGAGAAAGAGCAAAAAAAGTATCTCTTCACAATAAAAAACTTCGTGACTGCAGGCAGCATTACAACGACCAGAAAAATGAAAGAAAAGGGGAGACCCAGATCTTCATTACCGAGGGAGATTCCGCATCCGGGTCTATTACCAAATCAAGAGACGTGGAAACCCAGGCCGTATTCTCATTAAAAGGAAAACCTTTAAACTGCTACGGGCTTACCAAAAAAGTAGTATACGAAAATGAAGAATTCAACCTTCTTCAGGCTGCACTGAATATTGAAGAAAGCCTGGAAGATTTACGATACAACCAGGTGATTATTTCTACCGATGCCGATGTGGATGGTATGCACATCCGTCTGCTGATGATTACATTCTTCCTTCAGTTTTTCCCTGACCTGATTAAGAATGGGCATCTTTATATTCTTCAGACCCCATTATTCAGAGTAAGAAATAAAAAAGAAACCAGGTACTGCTATACCGAAGCAGAGAGGATAAAAGCGCTGAATGAACTTGGTAAAAATCCGGAAATTACCCGATTCAAAGGACTTGGAGAGATTTCCCCGGATGAATTCAAGCATTTCATCGGAAAAGACATCCGTCTCGAACCCGTAGTGGTAGGAAAAGACCAGACCATAGACCAGCTGCTGGAATTCTATATGGGTAAAAATACACCGGACAGGCAGGTGTTTATCCTTGAGAACCTTGTAGTGGAAGATCCCGATATTGATAAAAAAGAAATTTTGGATGAAGTAGCAGACTAATACAGACATTAATTAAAAACACATATCACAAATGAGACTTAGCAACCGCAACAGAGCCTCAATTTACAATTTTGCACATACATTACTCATAATGATGGCCATATTTGGAATTGCAGCATTTTTGTTGAACGAATACAGATTTCACGCTGTAGGAAAAGAAAGTTATGCCCTTTTAATTGTTCCCATTATACTGCTGGTGATTTTTCACCTTAACGGCAGGCAAATATTTGAATATGACAGTGATGGAGAAGCACTGAACTTTAAGAACAGGAATATCATCCCTTTTTTGGACAGACCTCTGCATGATGAATTTCCAAAATATAAACTGATAAAGTATGAGATTGTTCGTATTTTATTCATTAAAAGATTATATGTTACTATCTCCAGCAAAAACAGTGGGTCTACCATACTCAAATATGAAATATCTTATTTGAGCCAAAAAGAAGTAAACGATTTAAAACTCTCTCTGAATAAAGTAGTAAAAACTAATAAAGAGAAAAACGATTAAAAATAGATGACGACAGAAGAAAACTCGCACGAAGGTGAGAGCTTGAAAAAAGTCTCCGGACTTTATAAAGACTGGTTTCTGGATTATGCTTCCTACGTAATTCTGGATAGGGCGATCCCCTCCGTTTATGATGGGCTTAAGCCCGTTCAGAGAAGGATCATGCACTCTATGCGGGAGCTGGAAGACGGCCGTTACAATAAAGTAGCCAATATCGTAGGAAATACCATGAAGTATCATCCCCACGGAGATGCTTCCATTACAGATGCTATGGTACAGATTGGCCAGAAAGAACTCCTGATAGATACCCAGGGAAACTGGGGGAATATCTACACCGGGGATTCTGCTGCCGCGGCAAGATATATTGAAGCCAGGCTGACACCTTTTGCACTGGAAGTAGTCTTTAATCCCAAAACAACCGAATGGGCCAAATCCTATGACGGAAGAAACAATGAACCTATTGACCTTCCGGTAAAATTCCCGCTGCTGCTTGCACAGGGAGTAGAAGGAATCGGGGTTGGACTTTCTACGAAAATTCTTCCCCATAATTTCAATGAGCTCATCAACGCTTCTGTTGCCTATCTTAAAGGAAAGAAATTCGAACTGTTTCCGGATTTTCTGACAGCCGGTTACCTTGATGTTTCCGAATACAATGACGGTCACAGAGGAGGAAAAGTACGTGCCCGGGCTAAAATTACCCAAACCGACAAACATACATTGGTAATCTCCGAGCTTCCTTTCTCAAAAACCACAAGCGACCTGATTGACTCAGTCCTGAAGGCGAACGAAAAAGGAAAAATCAAGATCAAAAAGATTGAAGATAATACATCGGATACCGTAGAGATCCTTATTCATCTCCATAATGACGTATCGCCGGACAAAACCATTGATGCACTCTATGCGTTTACAGACTGCCAGGTAACCATTTCTCCGAATGCATGTGTTATTGTTGGTGATAAACCCATGTTCATGAATGTTTCCGATATTCTGAAAATGAATACGGACCATACCGTTTCACTGCTTAAAAAAGAGCTGGAAATTGAGCTTCATGAACTTCAGGAAAGCTGGCATTTCTCCTCACTGGAAAGAATCTTTATAGAAAACAGGATCTATCATGATATTGAAGAAGTAAAAACCTGGGAAGATGTTATTAAAACCATTGATGCAGGATTAAAGCCCCATACCAAACATCTTTTAAGAGCGGTAACGGAGGAAGATATCTTAAAACTTACCGAAATCAGGATCAAGAGAATTTCAAGATTCGATTTAGATAAATTCAAAGAAAATATTGCTTCCCTTGAAGGTAAAATAGAGCAGGTAAAACACAATCTTGCCAATCTGGTAGCCTATGCCATTGAGTATTATTTAAATATTCAGAAGAAATACGGAAAAGACAGACAGAGAAAAACAGAACTGAGAATCTTTGATACCATTGATGCTACAAAAGTGGCTGTAGCCAACGAAAAATTCTATGCCAATTTCGAGGAAGGATTTATCGGAACATCACTGAAAAAAGATCAGTACCTGTTCGACTGTTCGGATATAGATGATATCATCATCTTCAGAAAAGACGGAACGATGAAGGTGGTTAAGGTAGATGCCAAAACATTTGTAGGAAAAGACATTCTGCACGTTGCCATCTGGAAGAAGAATGATAAAAGAACCGTCTACAACATGATCTACCGGGAAGGAAGAGACGGGCCTTATTACATGAAACGTTTTTCCGTAACTGCCGTAACAAGAAATACAGACTATCCGTTAGCTTCCGATAAAAAAGGTTCGGAAACATTATATTTCTCCGCCAATCCTAATGGAGAAGCAGAAACGGTAACTGTACTTTTAAAACCAAACCCGAGGATCAGGAAAAATAAAATGGAAATAGATTTCTCCGATCTGGCTATCAAAGGAAGAGATTCCAAAGGAAATCTGGTGACCAAATATTCCGTGAAAAAGGTAGACATGAAAGAAGAAGGAGTTTCCACTTTGGCCCCAAGAAAAATATGGTTTGATGATACGGTAAGAAGACTGAATGCAGATGCCAGAGGAACCCTTTTGGGAAGTTTTAAAGGAGATGACAGAATTCTGACCATCAATACAAACGGTGAAGTGAAGCTTGTTTCTTTTGATCTGGGGAACCGTTTCGATGATGAATACCTGATTCTGGAAAAATGGAAACCACAGCAGCCGGTAACCTGCATTTACTACGACGGAGAAAAAGATATGTATTTTATTAAGAGATTCCTGCTGGAAAATACAGCAAATGTGCAGACATTCATGCCTTCGGAACACTCCAAATCATTTATCGAAAACATCATTGTATCAGATGGTGCTTCTGCGGAGATCATCTTCGCTAAAGACAAAGGAAAAGAACGCGATCCTGAAACCATTCAGATAGACGAATTCATTACCGTGAAAGGAATAAAAGCAATTGGAAACCAGTTTACGAAATTTAAAGTAAAAACAATCAATATTACCATCCCTGAACCTGTGGAAGAAGAACCGGAAGTATATGAAGAGCCGGAAACAGGTGACGGTATTGTGGATGACGACAGAACCGTAATAGGAGATTTATTTGAAACAGGAGAACCTGAAAACTAAGAATTAAACTTATGAATATTCTCATCTTATTTATTATCATCACAGCAATTATCAGTTTTGTTGCATTTAACAATCCTGGTATTACTGAAAAGTATAAATTCAGTGTAGGGCCTATCCTGCACAGAAAAGAATATATCCGTCTGCTTTCATCAGGGTTTCTGCATGCCGACATCATGCACCTTGTGTTTAATATGCTGACGTTGTATTTCTTTGGGCCTATTGTTATTCAGGCTTTTGGGAACATAGGTTTTGCAATTGTATATCTGGGCTCCATATTGCTTGGGAATTTTCTCTCGCTTTATATTTACCAGAAACAGCCCTGGTATTCTGCAGTAGGAGCGAGTGGAGGTGTTTCAGGGGTATTATTTGCGTCCATAGCAATGATTCCCGATATTGGAATTTACATTTTCTTTATTCCCATTCCGGTTCCGGGATATCTTTTCGGGCTGCTGTACTTTGGATATTCAGTTTATATGATGCTGAATCCGAGACAGCACGATAATATCGGGCACGCTGCCCATCTTGGAGGCGCTTTTTTCGGATTGGTTTATGCGGTGGCTGTAGCTCCGGATACTGCAATGCATAACGCTCTGTATCTGGGAATCATGTCACTTCCCCTGATCTATCTGGGCTACGAAATTTTCGTCAGGAAGAGAATAGGATAAAAGATTATCTTTAATCAAAATATCAGAACCAATGAACACATCAGAATTAAACCGTTTCATCGTTGTATTAATCTATGGTTCATTGGTTTTGCTTTCTGTACTGAAACTTTCCAATCCGTTACGGGTGAACAGGAAAGCCAACTTCTGGTTCGGAATGTTTCTTTTTTTATGGTCGAGCTTCTGGCTGGATGAAATTCTTACGCTGGTAAACGATACGCCGATAGAGATTCATTCCATCATTTCAGTTCAGATGATACAGTTTCTGACTCCGGTTATGTTCTATTTCAGTGTATTATTTTACACCAATCCTTCATTTAAATTTAAAATTTCAGACCTGAAATACCTGATCCTTCCCGTTATCTTCTGGATCAATATTTTACTACAGCGTTTTGGAGGGTTTGAGGATAACAGTATTTTTAATTATATTTTTATTGGATTAATTCTTTTTCAGGCTTTATTCTACACCGGACTTTCATATTTCACCATTCGAAAACATAAAAAAAGGATTCAGCAGTTTTCTGCCAATACGGAAGGGATCAATCTCAACTGGCTGGAATATATCACGGTTATCATCTTTATTATAAATATCATCTATGTAGTTTATAATTTATCCTATGATTCCAAAGCATTGAATTTTTTCATCAACGGAGTTTTCTTACTGGTTATTTATTTTGTTGGATATTATTCCTTAAAGCAGAAAGAAATTTATCCGTTGGAAGAAAAGCAGCGTGAAGAACTGATTGCTATTGATGAAGAACCGGAAATGGAAGAAGTGAAGAAAAAACTGATCTCCGATGAAGAATTAGCCAGGATTAAAAATCAGCTGGAAGAAGTTATGTACAAACAGAAGCCCTATCTCGACAGTGAGCTTAACCTGATCCGTCTTTCCGAGCTTTTGTCGGTTTCCACCCATCATTTGTCTTATGTCATTAATACCGGCTTTAAAAAGAACTTTTTCCAGTATGTGAATGAATACAGGGTTGAGTATGCTAAAAGACTTCTCAAAGATTCTCAGAGCAAACTGTCAATTTTGGGAATTGCTTATGAATCAGGATTCAATTCCAAGACTTCCTTCAATACTACCTTTAAAAAATTTACCGGGCAGACTCCTTCTGAGTATAAAAACAGTTCGGGTTTATAAATTTAAACGTTCTGTTTTATTTAATCAATTGATTTTTAATTATTTGTAACGTTTGTTTTCAAAGCTTTAAAATGGGTTCAACCGGATAATTCTGAACATTCCGGGAGCATTTTCAGGATAGCTTTGTACCATAAAATCGTTTTATGAAGACCAAAGAATCATATGCTGTGGTAACAGGGGCAAGTCAGGGACTGGGAAAAGCATTTGCCGAAAACCTTGCGCGGAAAAAGATCAATGTTATTTTAATAAGTCTTCCACGCCAGCAGTTAAAAGAACTTTCCCGGCAGCTTGAAGAGACTTACCAGATCAAAGCACCTTATTATGAGGTAGATCTTTCTGTGAATGAAAATGTAATGAAGCTTACAGAATGGCTTAATGATTCCTTTGAAATTCATATCCTGATTAATAATGCCGGACTTGGAGGAACCAAAAAATTTGTAGATGCCTCACCATCTTATATCAACACAATTCTGCAGGTTAATGTAGCTGCAACTTCATTAATTACCCATCAGCTGCTGCCAAACCTGTTAAGACAGCCGGAAGCCTACATCCTGAATGTATCAAGTATGGCGGCTTTTTCACCAATCGGTTTTAAAACAGTTTATCCTGCCTCCAAAACTTTTATCCACTCATTTTCGAGAGGACTTCATGAAGAGCTGAAGGATACAAACGTTTTTGTAAGCGTTGTTAATCCCGGCGCAATGAAAACCAATATAGACGTTTGCAAAAGAATTGAAAAACAGGGCTTCCTGGGTAAACTTACTCTTCTGGACCCGAATAAAGTAGCTGCCTACTGTATCAGGCAGCTTTTCAAAAAAGATTCCGTTATTATGGTGAATCCTATCAGCTGGCTGGTCATGAAGGTTCTGCCGATATGGATCAAACTTCCTCTGATGACCAGTGCCATAAAAAAAGAAATAGAAGCATGAAAAAAGTTTTCGTAACCGGAGCCACAGGGCTTCTGGGTACCAATACCATCATTAAATTATTACCATATGATTATTCTGTTATTGCTCTGGTGCGTAAGAAAAGTAGCTGGGTGGGTGAAGAAAGCGAAAATCTCAGACTTATAGAAGGTGATTTGTTCTCAGATATCTCAGAACATTTGCAGGATGTGGCTGCTGTTATTCATATTGCTGCGGAAACCGGGCAGAATCTGCTGAATTATAAATATTATAAAAAAACGAATTATGATGCTGCAGTTCATCTCTTTTCGCAAGCGGCTACCGCTGGGGTTAAGAAATTCCTGTTTGTGAGTACAGCCAATACTTTAGGATACGGAAACTCTTACGGTCTGGGAAACGAGCTGACTCCACAGCTTTATCCTTTTACTCATTCCTATTACGCACAGAGCAAACTGGAAGCGGAGAATTACCTTCTTCAGCAAAGCGGGGAGACAAAGGTGGTTATTGTGAATCCCACCTTTATGATCGGAGCGTACGATCGCAAGCCGGATTCAGGAAAAATTATCTTCTGGGCCTGGAAAAAGAAAATTGTATTCTATCCGGAAGGTGGGAAAAATTTCGTTCATGCAGAAGATGTAGCTGAAGGAATTATAAAGGCTGTTGAGCACGGGAGAAGCGGGGAAAAATATCTTTTGGCCAATGAAAATCTTACTTATAAAGAGTTTTTCAGGAAAGTAAATACCATAACAGGACAGAATCCTGTAATGATCCCCATTCCAAAGCCAGGCTTGATTATATTGGGATTAATTGGAGATGGCTTGAGAAAACTTAAAATAAAGACCAATCTCAGCTCTGTTAATATGAAAGCGTTGAGAATCAACAATTTTTATTCAAACCGGAAATCTGTAGATGAATTGGGGATTGAATATCAGCCCATTGATAAAGCAGTTGAAGATGCAGTCCGTTTTTTTGAAAACAAGAATAAAAATAACAGGTTGAAATAGTGCTTCTTAATTCTGATATTTTGTAGTTTTCTCTCACAGATTTAGTGATTATGCAAATTTTATTTGTAGAAATATTTGTGTGAAAATCTGTGTAATTTGTGGTTTATAAAAGCAGATGTATCTTTTTAAAATAATTTATCACTTTCCAAGCCTGCCTAAAGCATCTTCCAAAGTTTCAGCAAAGTTGATATGTTTCGTTTTATTACTTTCAAAAATAAAATCCCTGATACTTTTACTTTCATATTTTTCAAATTCTCCCACAATGGCGAGACTGACACGGTAATTGGAGAATTTCTGCAGGATATCTCCCGCTATTTTTGTTTTCAGATCAAAGAATTCAGGGGTAATATTTTTTTCATAAATAATCATCTTGTCAAAGCCTTGATAGTATGCATTTCCAAGAAGATCCAGTCCGTCCTGAGCAGATTGGATAATGATTTCATCAGAAATAATTTCAGCTATTTTTATATCGTTAACAGAATGTGTAATGATCTCCATTATTCAATTTTTATTTCTTTCCAAAAATAAATCGGTTATTTTCCGATAAATCTTTGATAAGATGAGCTTCGGAAAAATGTTGCGTGTATAATTCAAGCGTTTCAGGCCCCAGTTTTTGATTGATTTCCAGAAACAGAAGCCCGTTATTTTTCAAA
Source organism: Chryseobacterium shigense (assembly GCF_014207845.1). Taxonomy (NCBI): domain Bacteria; kingdom Pseudomonadati; phylum Bacteroidota; class Flavobacteriia; order Flavobacteriales; family Weeksellaceae; genus Chryseobacterium; species Chryseobacterium shigense. The sequence continues at coordinate 1,474,103 of NZ_JACHLC010000001.1, read as the reverse complement.
TATTGCTTTGAATCCTCTGCAATTTTACGGTAGAAGATCAGGGCATCCTGAACAGGGGAGAAGAGCGCCATTTTAGGCTCAAACTCCTTTACAGAATCTGCAATGTCGGATTCCTCTTCAATTCCTATATATGGAGGATTGGAAATGATGATATCATAATTTTCCGATAATTCAAAGTTCAGGTAATCTGCATGAATAAAATTAATTTCCAGCTGATGGTGTTCAGCATTTCTTTTTGCTGTTTCCAAAGCTTTTTCAGAAAAATCAACAGAGGAAACTTCTGCATGTGGAAAGTATTTTTTCAGTACCAGGGGAATCACTCCGCTACCGGTTCCTATATCCAGAATCTTTAAGTTTTGAGCATTAAGTTTTGAGCCCCGGATTTCACGGATTGCCATTTCGAGAAGCTCTTCTGTTTCAGGACGCGGGATAAGTACGTTTTCATCCACAAAGAACAGCATGCCGTAAAACTCAGTTTCTCCGAGGATCTGTTGATAAGGCCTGCCGGTTTTTAAACCCGAAACAGCTTCCATAAGTTGCTTTTCATCGGCAATAAGAAGTTCCTGATGAGATAATCTTCTCTGATGAAATGAGTCGAAGCCTACCATTTTCTGTATAAAAACAGAGCATAAAAAAGTGCTTTCCGAATCATTATAAAGCCCGGAAATCTCTGTTTTAAAATATTTTTTAAATTCTGATATTGTCATTTACCTTGTGAAAACCAGTTTTGTGTCTGTAGATTTTTCCTCATCAATAAGGTAGCCTTCATAGTTGAATGCTTTTACATCATTCAGGGTTTTGGCGTTGGTTTCCGCACAGAATCTTACCATAAGACCTCTTGCATGCTTGGTATAAACTACGATGGTTTTCAGTTTTCCGTCTTTAAGTTCATAGAAATCAAAATCAATGACCTTATGATTTAATTTTTTTCTGTCGATTACCTTTCCGTATTCGGTGCTGGCCAGGTGGAGAAGAATTTCACCTTTTTTCATCTCGGAATTTAGTTGTTCCGTAATTTTCTCCCTCCAGAATTCATATAAATTTTTATACTGATCGAATTCAAAATGACGTCCCATTTCCAGCCTGTAAAGCATTACCTTGTCAGATGGTTTCAGCAGACCGTACAGCCCGGAAAGCATCCTGTAGTTTTTCTGTAAATAATCGACAGCATTTTTATCAAGAGTTTTGGCATCCAATCCTCTGTAAACCTCTCCTGTAAAAGCAAACATAGCAGGTGCAGATTCTTTTGCCGTTGGTTTGGCTTTCCATTTCTGGTTTCTTTCCCAGTTCTCATCAGCCAGTTTCGGGGAGATTTCCATTAATTCGGAAAGATATTTTGGTGATTTATGTTTTAAATAAGATTGTATAAATGCAGCTTCTTCGATGAATTTCGGGGTTGTTGATCGTAACAAGCCGGTTGAATTTTCAACGTTCATCAATTTTGCGGGAGAAGTTATAATTTTCATAATGTTAGAATGCAGATAAATGTTTAATGTCTATAAAATTCATAATCATCATAGACACAAAGTCGTACATAAAGTGGCAGATGATCAGGATTTTAATGTTTGAATATTTTTTATAAAATACAGCAAAAACGGTTCCGATAAAGAAAGGTACAAGAACCTGTCCAAGTGTTCCGTAAGTACTGTGCAAAATTCCGAATAATACGGCAGAAATAAAAATGCCAGGGTATGGGTTATTGTATATTTTTTCAATTCTTGGCTGAATATATCCCCGCATGAGAAGTTCTTCCACAATTCCTGCAGTAAGGCAGATAGAGACAATCAGGAAATAATTGTTTTTTAAAAGTGATGCGATCCGGACGAGTTTCCTGCTTACATTTTCATGAGTGAAAACCTGGATGATAAAATTTAAGAAAGAACCGCCAAAAGCACAAATCAGATATAAAATAATGACAGCTTTAAGATAGAACATTACAGAATACTGCTTTTCCTTCCATAACAGAAAGGAATTCTTTTCTATAAATAGATTGTAAAGAAAGACCAAAGCAAGAACCACCCAAAGAATAATCCTGGAGTAAAATAAATAAGCTGAAGTAAGCCCTTTTATTCCTGTAATACAATAAATAAGCGGAAAGGAATAAAGCATTACCGCAGCAAGAAGTACAAAAGAAAAAAGAATTCCCATTGCATATTTACCGTACAAACTCATCATCTCAAAGATCAGGTATCAATTTTCTGCTAAATAATTCCTTTTCCCTGGCGGATAACTTCCGGTTCTCCAGAAGTAAGATCTACAATAGTGGAAGCTACATTATCGCCATACCCCGAATCTATGACAATATCTACAAGGTGGTCATATTTTTCAGCAATCAGTTCCGGATCTGTAGAATATTCAATGATCTCATCATCATCCTTGATAGAGGTTGAAGCAATGGGATGCCCCAGTTTTTCCACAATAAGCTGCGGAATCGGGTGGTCAGGAACACGGATACCGATAGTTTTATGATTTTTATAAGCCAAAGGAACACTTTTATTGGCATCCAGGATAAAAGTAAACGGTCCCGGAAGGTGGCTTTTCAGAAACCTGAAAACTGAAGTGTCAATAGGTCTTGTAAAATCTGAAAGATGGCTTAAATCATTACAGATAATAGAGAATTGAGACTTTTCCAACTTCACTTTTTTGAGCTGAGCCAGCTTTTCCATGGCTTTTATATCAAAAATGTTACATCCCAGGGCATAGATTGTATCGGAAGGATAGATAATCAGTCCGCCGTTTTGTAAAGTTTTAATAACCTCATTCACAAGATTTTCCTGCGGGTTATCGGGGTAAATTTTCAGTATTTTTGCCATAAAACAAAGATACAAATAATAAAATAGTTTTCATAAAAGTCCTTTATTTAAAAGAAAAATTAGGATTTTCAAAAAATAGCCGTATATTTGCACTCACAATATCGCGGGATGGAGCAGTAGGTAGCTCGTCGGGCTCATAACCCGAAGGTCATCGGTTCGAGTCCGGTTCCCGCTACTAAGCAAGTACTTTCGGTAAGTACTCTAAAAATATACCGCGGGATGGAGCAGTAGGTAGCTCGTCGGGCTCATAACCCGAAGGTCATCGGTTCGAGTCCGGTTCCCGCTACTAAGCAAGTGCTTTCGGTAAGCACTCTAAAAATACACCGCGGGATGGAGCAGTAGGTAGCTCGTCGGGCTCATAACCCGAAGGTCATCGGTTCGAGTCCGGTTCCCGCTACTATAACGAAAGAAGCAATAATTTATTGCTTCTTTTTTTTGTTTTTATATTCTTAATTATTAATCCGGATCTTGTTGAAAGTAAGGGTTCCGTGAAAGCACAGTTTTTTAACGCAGAGTTTTATTTAGGAAACTTTTGTTTCAAAGTAGTATTATTTCTACAAAGCATATTATTTAATTCTACAGTCTTTTCTTATCCGTAACAGCTCCAAAGCCCTATTTTTGTACTGCTTTTGATAGCCTGAAACGGGTTATAAAGTCTGCCTATATTTAATGATCTCCGCCTCATTTTCTACTTTTACTGAATGTTTTTTATGATGAATAGATAAAAAACATTCCGGCGGAGATCTTTTATAAAATCATCAGAATATAATAATGAGTAATATTTATATATTTCCGGCGAATAGGAGAACTGCATCTGTGGTTATCTCTTTATTAAATGGCTGAAAAATAATTTGAAACGGTATAGATATTATCATCCGTAAAATAAAAATCCCGCTTCAAAAGCGGGATTTTATATTTATTTTAATTCAATTATTGAGCTAACTGACCGAAAGGAGTAAGTTTATTGTCATCAGACATTGTCTGTCCTAAAAAGTCTTTTTTCTGGTCGCCTTTCATTCTTCCTGCAGCATCACTCGCACTGAAATAAGCTTCGCTAAGTTTTGTGGTAATATCTGCCGGTTTGAAATCGAATTTTGTATCTCCTTCTACACCAAGATATCCGTTCTTTCTTGTAAGGTTTGTGATATAATTGCTGTAGTTGGTGAATGTATTTCTCAGGTATAGTGTATGATATTCCATACATTTTTTAGCTTTTTTGGAAGAATTGTTAAGGATACAGTTCTTCATATTGTTTCTGTACAGGAACCATTCAGATTCTATAATACCATATTCTTTTCCTAAAGCAACCTTTCCGTTGGTTACGATACTGTTATCTCCTTCCTTATCAGCAATAGTCTGAAGATGCTTGATTACCAATGGAACAGTGTTCTCAATTTTCGTTTTGGTTTCCTTTAACATACTGAGATCTGCAGCCGGAGAATTCTTCTTCTTTTGAGCTGTAGCAACGTTAAAAATAAGCAGTAATAGTACAATCAATAAGTTATATCTTTTCATGAGAAATTTTTAAAGCACTAAAATAAATATATTTTCTCACTTTAAACAAATTCATTTTAATTTTATTTAATAAAAATTAACAAGTTTTAAGAATTTACAGCGGAATATGAACTTTTTCTGCATATTAAACAGGCAATAAATAAGGTATATTAAAAATTTAACATATTTTAATAAAATTTATTGTGTTGATTTTCAACGAGTTATGTTAACTTGTCTTTTATCACTAGAAAATTAGTTGTTTCATTCAATTTTATTTCTACATTTGTATAACTAATTTCTTAGTGATATTAAATGTTATCAATTGTATATCACATTAATGATTAAATGAAAAGGATATGAAAATTCAGAATCTAACAAAAGCAGAAGAACAGGTGATGCAGTATTTATGGAAACTCGAAAAGGGCTTCCTGAAAGATATTCTGGACCTTTTTCCGGAACCGAAACCCCATACCAATACAGTTTCTACAATTTTAAAAGTTCTGAAAGACAAAGAATTTGTAGATTATCATGTATATGGAAGGCAGCATGAATACTTTCCGATTGTTACCAAAGAGCAGTATTCCGGAAAAACAATGAAAAGCCTTGTGAAAAATTATTTCAAAGGTTCTTATAAAAGCGCTGTTTCTTTCCTTGTAGAAAAGAATGAAATGACCGTGGAGGACCTGGAAATGCTCCTGGACGAACTCAAAAAGAAAAACTAATTGATCATGGAAACTGTACTTTTATACTTGGGAAAAGTAATTGTGTGCTCCGGTGTAATGTTTTTGTACTACCAGTTGTCTTTAAAAGACAGGACATTCCACCATTATAACAGATTTTACCTTCTGTTTGCAATGGTTGTATCATTGCTGCTGCCCCTGATCAGGGTAGATGACTTTACGATAGAAGTAAATAACGATATGTATATGCTTCTTGACAAGATACAGAATTTTAATACAGAAAAAAACATAGACAATGGCCACATTTATTTTAGAATTATTTTTTCAGCTCTGGGACTGGTTTCTCTCTATTTTTTAGGGAAGCTGATCTTCGGGATCCTGAAAATCGAGAAGCTTAAAAGGCAGTTTCAGAAAGAAAGTTTTGACGGGATCAATTTTTACCGTACAGACCTTACAGAAGCTCCGTTTTCATATTTCAGAAATCTTTTCTGGAAAAATACCATCACATTGAATTCTGATGTGGGAGAACAGATTTTAAAGCATGAAATGGTTCATATTGAACAGAAACACTCCTTCGATAAGGTCTTTATTGAGATTATTACTTCTGTTTTCTGGTTCAACCCGTTTTTTCATATTATAAAAAAAGAGATCACCCTGATCCACGAATACCTGGCGGATAAAAAAGCCGTAAAACAATCGGATACCAAAGCATTTGCGCAGATGCTTTTAGCAAGCCACTTTTCCGGAACACAGTTGCCTGCTACCAGTCCGTTTCTAAGTTCAAATCTAAAAAAACGACTCAAAATGTTACAAAAACCCAAAACCAAATTCGGATATGCGCGGAGAATTTTTGCATTACCGGTTTTATTTTCAGTAGCCTTTGCCTACATGGTAAATGCCAAGAATAAAGAAATTAAAGAGACAAATATCGCCATTAAAGAAGCAGTTTCTAAGATCAAAAAAGATACAATAACACCTCGTGAAACCGAAGAAAGAGAAATCATAAGTCCGAAATTCTTCAAAGAATCTTCAGGCAAAAAAGAAATTGCAGAACTCGGGAAGAAAATCGAAGAAAAAAGTAAAGCCTTAAAAAACTTAAAGCCGGATAGCGATGAGTTTAAGAGAAATATTGATGAAATCAGCGAACTTTCAGGAGAAATAGGAAGAATTACCAATTCTGATGATTTTAAAATGGCCTTTGTTATTCCTAATGCGGATTCAAAAAGATTAAATGATTTTTTCAAATCCGATGAATGGAAAAACAGAACCAAAGCTCTTGAAGACCTTGGTGTGGAAATGCCTGATCTTTCCAACCTGGATATTGATTTTCCGGATGCTCCGCCGGCACCTCCCACACCTCCGAATGAACCTAAAGTAAAAATAATGAGGTTTAATGATGTTGTTTACCAGAACTGGGATTCCGGAGATACTAAAGCATCGAGAAAAGCGATCAGAGAAGGAAAGGCTGCCAGAAAAAAAGCTGAAAAAGCAAGAATAGAAGCCATGAAGTTAGGCGAAAAGGCCAGAGCGATGGGTGAGGAAGCCAGAATACAGAGCCAGGCTGCAAGAATAGCTGCTATAAAAGCTGGGGATATGGGAAGAATACAAGGTGAAGCGGCAAGAATGGCTGGAGAGCAGGCAAGAATAGCTGGTGAAAAAGCCAGACTCGAAGGAGAGAAAGCAAGAAAAATGGGTGAAAAAATAAGAGTGGAAATTATGAAGAAAGCCTCTGAAGGTGCCAAAGGAAATGCCTATTTTTTCAAAAGTTCAAACGCTGATAAACCGGGTTCAATAAGCCGGACAATGGAATTTCAGGCAGATAATATGAGAAGGGATTCTGATGGTAATATTGCTTTAAATGGAGTAAAAAAGTTTAAAGTGAGCGGTGATTCGGATGATATGAAGTTTTTTCTGGATGGAAAAGAAATTACCAAAAGTGAAATGGATGCTATAAAACCAGAAAACATAGCCAGCGTTTCCGTTAATAAAACGAATACAAACAATGTAAAACGTGGTGAAATAAGAATTCAGACAAAGAAATAAGTACCATTAAGCTTTGTCAATAGTATATTGGCAGAGCTTTTTTTATTATTAAATTCAAATTATGAAAATTAAAATTTTATTTTTTCTGCTTTTGGGGATATTATCCCAGGCCCAGATCAACAGATTCTTTTACGATTATAAATACATCTCTGATTCCACCAATAGATCTGATGTGAAAAGTGATATTATGCTGCTGGATATTAACAAAGAAGGATCAAAATATTACAGTCGCGAAAAGTTCATTTCTGATTCCACAATGAAGGCAGATATTGCAAAACAAATGAAAGGAGGATTCGGAGGAAATATTAATATTAAGAGAAGTAAAAAGCCGGGAATGATTTTTACTACCGTCGTAAAAAAATATCCGGAGTACAACATTTCTTTTTCTGAAAGAATAGGAAATACAACCTATAAAGTAACAGAAGATCAGAAACCTGAATGGAAAATTCTTCCGGAAAAGGAAAAAATTGGAGAGTATAATACTCAGAAAGCCACTACAAATTACGGTGGAAGAAGTTGGATAGCCTGGTTTTCTACAGATATTCCTTTTCAGGACGGACCATATAAATTTTATGGATTACCGGGACTTATTGTAAAAATTGAAGATAAAACGGGCTCCCATATCATGACCCTAATTGGAAATAAGAAAACAGAAGAGTCTTCCGAAGAAGACCTACAGATACCTGGGCTTACTATGATCGGTTATGGAGGTAAAGAGATAGAGATCAACAAAAAGCAGTTTAAAAAGGCCTGGAAGGACTATCTTACAGATCCTACCAAAGATATGAAGCAGAACATGAGTACACTTCCTGCGGGCGTTGTAGTCAATATGAAAAATCAGGATGGGAAAAGTATTGATATGAATGAAATGTATCGGAATATCGAAAAAATGGCAAAAGAAGATCAATTGAAGAACAATAATAAAATAGAACCGGAACTGTATAAATAAAAACAGTTTTCAGTTTAATGAGTAAAGGATGGTTATTAATGACTATCCTTTCTTTTTGGATATTAATGTACCTTTAAGTCCAGAATCTAAATACTATGACAGAAAAAGAAAAATGTGAAGCCGGACTTTTATACAACGCCAATTATGATGAACAGCTTATCAATGAACGTATTGCGTGTAAAGATCTTTGTCTGGAATATAATCAGTTAAAAAACTCAGATGCTCAGCGCAGAAGTACATTGATCAGGAAGATTCTGGGAAGTACAAAAGAAAATATTTGCATAGAACCGTCTTTTTGGTGCGATTACGGTTACAATATAGAAGCTGGCGAAAACTTTTACGCCAATCACAATCTGGTTATTTTAGACTGTGCTAAGGTAAAGTTCGGCGATAATGTATTCATCGGACCAAACTGTAGTTTTTATACTGCAGGACACCCGTTGGATGTAAAACAGAGAAATGAGGGCCTGGAATATGCCCGTCCCATAACTGTAGGGGATAATGTATGGCTAGGAGGAAATGTGGTGGTTCTGCCCGGCGTTACCATAGGAAATAATACGGTAATAGGAGCGGGAAGTGTTGTCACTAAAGATATTCCGGATCATGTGGTTGCCGTAGGAAATCCCTGTAAGGTTATTAAAAATATTGAAGAAAATAACTAAAAAGAAAATCCCGGAATATTTGTTCCGGGATTTTTGTATTTAAAAATAAGTTCTGTTATTAAGCTAATTTCTGAGAATCTGCAATAAACTGAGCCAATCCGCTGTCTGTTAACGGGTGCTTTAATAAGCTCAAAATCGGAGGAAGTGGAGATGTAATGACATCAGCCCCGATTTTAGCACAGTCGATGATGTGCATAGAATGACGGATAGACGCTGCAAGGATTTCAGTCTCGTACATATAATTATCAAAAATTAATCTGATCTCCTGAATAAGTCCTAATCCATCTGTAGAAATATCATCCAGTCTTCCCAAGAAAGGAGAAACATAAGTAGCCCCTGCTTTAGCAGCCAGAAGAGCCTGCCCCGCAGAAAAAATAAGCGTACAGTTTGTTTTGATCCCTTTATCAGAGAAATATTTTAATGCTTTGATCCCGTCTTTAATCATAGGGATTTTTACCACGATATTCGGGTGAATAGCTGCCAATTCTTCCCCTTCTTTGATCATTTCCTCATAAGTAGTGGAAAGTACTTCTGCAGAAATATCCCCGTCTACAAGCTCGCAGATCGTTTTGTAATGATTTTTGATCGCTTCGTTCCCCTGAATACCTTCTTTTGCCATTAATGAAGGGTTGGTAGTTACACCATCCAGAATTCCAAGGTCTCTTGCTTCTTTGATCTGCTCTAAATTGGCTGTGTCAATAAAAAATTTCATTTTGTATAAATAGATTTATTTTTTGCAAAGATAACGAATACTTTGCGAGTGAAAAATTTTAATTTTGGTTAGAAGTTAGAAGTTAGAAGTTAGAAGTTAGAAGTTAGAAGTTAGAAGTTAGAAGTTAGAAGTTAGAAGTTAGAAGTTAGAAGTTAGAAGTTAGAAGTTGCAGAAAGCTGTAAACCCGAAACCGGCACCGGGCATCCAATAAAATACTATCTTTATTAAATATGAAAAACAATTCTTTTACGGCAAAACTGGAAATCATTGGCATCAATCCTTTTGTTTTTATTCCTGAAGATGTTTTAAACACCATTTTTGAAACTTCCGGAAAGAATAAAAGCCCTATTCCTGTAAAAGGAACGGTAAACGGAAAAGAATTTAAGCAGAATCTGATGAAATACCTTGGAGAATGGAGACTGTATGTCAATCTTGTAATGCTCAAAAATTCTCCCAAAAGAATAGGTGAAATAATTGAGATTTCTATTGAATTTGATGATTCGGACAGAAGTATTCCTATTCACCCCAAACTGGATCAGGCCATTAAAGATAATCCGGTTACGTTGGCAAATTTTGAAAACTTAGTTCCTTCAAGAAAACTTGAGCTGATCCGTTATATCAGCCATTTAAAAACAGAAGATAGCATCCAGCGGAATATTGATAAAATCATTCTGTATCTGAAGGGCGAAACTGACTTTTTTGGTAAAAAAATCAATTAAAAAACATAAAAACAAAATCCGGAAATTTTTCCGGATTTTATTGTATTAAGAATTTAAAGTTTTGCTAAGTTTTACAGCATCCTGGTTGGTAGGATCATATTCTATAGATTTGGCAATATGTTCTTTTGCTTTAGTGGGATCGCTTTGCTGTTCTGCAAAGGCAATATAAAAATAGGCATAGGCCAGATTCTTTTTATTTTGCTCCACTTCTTCAGGTTTTACTGTTGCAATATACTTTTCATAAGCAAGTTTTGCATTGGCATCGTCTTTAGCGGACTGGTATGCATAAGCCTGACTGTAGTAAGACGGAGCCCAATCCGGTAACAGAGCAGATATTTTTTTCCATGTATCCACTGCATTCGTCCAGTCGGAAGCATCCTGATATGCTGTTGCTAATTTTGCCAATGCATCGGTATCCTTTGGATTGGCTTCGATTTGTTTTTTCAGTCCGTCAATTGTCGGGTTTCCTTTCTGGGCAGTAGTTGCTGCTGCATTATTTGCACTGTCTGTTTGAGTAGTCTGTGCATTCGCGAAACCTGCAGTTCCTGCAAACAGTAACCCTAAGAATAGATTTTTAATATTAACTTTAACCATTTTCATAATCTTACATTTTTAAAATTCTAATTCTAAAATTCAATAATAATTCCACAAAAGTTTAAATTTTAGAGGCTTTAAGTTTTTTTAGAGAATATTAACGGATAAATTTATTTTTTTAGCTTAATTTTTGATTCGTTAGTGATTGAGTTTATCTTTGTAATCCAACTTTTTTAATAATCAACGTATTTATATGAACATTATACTGGCATCCACTTCCACCATTTTCGGAGGAGAATATTTAGAGTACCTGAGAGAAGAACTGATTGAATTATATAAAGGAATTGACGAAATAATCTTTGTTCCTTTCGCCAGGCCGGGCGGAATTTCCCATGATGATTATACTCAAAAAGCACGTTCTTTTTTTGAAACCATCAATATTAAAGTAAAAGGACTTCACGAGTTTGAAAATAAAACAGAAGCTTTGAATAATGCCAAAGGATATTTTACAGGTGGCGGAAATACATTTTTACTGGTAAAAACTCTTCATGAGGAAGGCTTAATGACTGTCCTTAAAGAAAATGTAGAATCCGGAAAATCATATCTTGGCTGCAGCGCCGGAAGCAATATTGGTGGACAGAATATGAAAACCACCAACGATATGCCTATTGTTTATCCACCCAGCTTCGATTGTATGGGACTTGTTCCGTTCAATCTCAACCCTCATTATCTTGACCCGAATCCTGAACTGAAACACAACGGGGAAACCAGGGAAACGAGAATCAAAGAATTCCTGACTCAAAATGATATAAAAGTAATAGGTCTTCGTGAAGGAAACTGGATCAGAAGGATAGGAGACAGCATCACGGTAGAAGGCAGTGAGCTGACAAGAGTCTTCGAAAAAGATAAAGAACCTTATGAAATAGAAGCAGGGACAATACTTTAAATCATAAAAACAAGCTCTTATTTTTATTATATTTGATCTGGATTTGAAGAAAAATGTACTGACTCTGTTCCGCAGTATGTCTGAAAACATTCTGTACAGGAAACATTATATTAAAAACAGCCGGAGCATTACAATAATAATTCAGACTGATAAAAAATTTGGCAATGAAAAAAACGCTTGCAGTTCTTATACTGTCGGTTCACACGATATCTGCCCAGAATATGGCACAGAAACTGGATCAAGCAACCAAAGACCTTATGGATTCTTCGGGGGCTGTTTCGTCCGGCTTATCATTTTACGTTACTGATGAAAACGGAACGCTTATCTACGAATACCAGGGTAATAAAGGCCTTTCAACAGCTTCCACGCAGAAAATTTTCACTGCCGGTGCAGCACTTGAAACTTTAGGGAAGAATTTTACCTATAAAACAACGGCAGGTTATTCAGGAAACCTTTCTTCAGGAACATTGAACGGAGATTTTATCATCAGTTCGAATGGGGATCCTACCTTGGGAAGCTGGCGGTATGATGCCTACAAGCCTGACAATTTTAAAAAGAAATTAATAGAAGCCCTTAAAAGCTCCGGAATTACAAAAATTTCCGGCAATCTGGTCATTGATGATTCCTATTTTGACCATCAGACAATTCCCGGAGGATGGCCTTGGGATGACCTCGGAAACTATTACGGAGCAGGAGTCTGGGGAATCAACTGGAGGGAAAACCAGTTTGATATCAATATAAACGGGACGGAATTTAAAGGATTTTCTTATCCGCTTGAAAATGTAAAATGGCTGAATGATCTTAAAGCTGGCGGCAATTCAGATCAAAGTCTTATTTTCACCGCACCTCATTCTGATGTAGCTTTAATCAACGGTACATTGCCAGCCGGAAAAACAGTTACGGTTTCCGGTTCGGTACCTGATCCGCCGCTGCAATTAGGAACAGAAGCAGGACAATGGCTTAAAGAATCCGGAATAGAAATTTCAGGGAAAATAGTAACCAGCTCACAGCTTGAAATGGAAGGGAAACAGCTTCCCGGAGCTGCAAAAAAGATAATTCTCACTTACGAATCCCCGACACTGGATAAAATGGTGTATTGGTTTTTAAGGAAAAGTGTCAACATGTACGGGGAAACTTTAATTAAAACGTTAGGAAAAGAAAAGAAAGGAAATTCCAGCTTTAAAAGCGGGATTGCTTATTTAAAAGAGTTCTGGAAATCTAAAGGTATTAATCCGAATATGATCAATTTTGCAGACGGAAGCGGACTGTCTCCACAGAATTATGTTGCTGCCAAAGCTGAAGTACAGGCCTTGCTGTATGCAAAAAAACAACCCTGGTTTGATGCTTATTATGACGGTTTTCCGGTTCAGGACAACGGGATGAAGATGAAAAGCGGAACAATGAGGGATACAAAATCCTTTGCAGGATATCATACATCGAAAGATGGTAGAAAATATGTATTTTCAATCATTATTAATAATTACCAGGGAAGCGGAGGTGCGGAACTGCAGAAAATTCTGAATGTCTTAAAATAAAAGAGCTTTGAGGAAATCCATATTTGCCAGGCTGAATAACTGGATTATATTTTTACTGATGACTTTAGTGGTGGTTACCATTGTGGTTGCTTCCACTATTCTTATCAATTTTCTCAGAAAAGAGGAAATCAAACGTGTGGATATCCTGGTAAGTGCTTTGAAATTTCAGCAGGAAGTAACACCCAGCTTGGAAGTTCAGGAACTGATTCTTAAAATATACAGCTCTAACAATACTATTCCAATGATTGTACTGGATAAGGATGACAAACCTATGGTACATAAAAATATTCCCAGGGAAATTGAAAACGATCCGGTCCGGATTACACTTCTGGCCAAAAAAATGGCAAAAAGTTACCCTCCGATCGAAATTAAAATTCCTGAAGGAAATAACCAGTTTGTCTATTACGATAACTCCAGGCTGCTTAACGATTTAAGGTATTCCCCTTTTATCCTTGGCTTTTTCATCCTGTGTTATTTTCTGTTTTCATTCTGGTTCCTGCGAACGATCAAAAAGACGGATGAAGGCTATCTCTGGGCTGGTCTTGCCAAAGAAACCGCCCACCAGATCGGAACTCCTTTATCATCCATGATCGGATGGATGGAAATCATGAAGCTGGATAATCCGGAATCAGAAGGAGTATACGAAATTGAAAAAGATATCGAAAGACTGAGGACTATTTCTGAACGTTTTTCCAAAATAGGATCTGTTCCTGAACTGAATGATATGAATTTCAATGAGACTATTTTAGAGAATTATAATTACCTCAAAACAAGGATTTCAAAGAAAATAGATTTCAGTCTGCATCTTCCAACATATACTATCCTGGTTCCGCACAACAAAATCCTGATGAGCTGGGTTATTGAAAACCTTGTAAAAAATGCTGTGGATGCTATGAAAGGAGAAGGAACCTTAAGTATGTATGTTTTTGAAAGAAATAAAAATATTCTTGTAGAAGTTAAAGATTCCGGCAGCGGGATGACCAAACAGCAGGCAAGAAATGCTTTTAAGCCGGGTTATTCAACCAAAAAAAGAGGTTGGGGACTAGGCCTTTCATTGGCAAAAAGGGTTATTCACGAATATCATAACGGGGATATTAAAATTTCTCAGACAGAAGTAGGAAAGGGCAGTACATTCAGAATTACAATAAGAAAAGTATAGAAATTTCTCATTCAAATACAAAATCTCAATATTTTCTGTTTTTTTTATCTACCACAGATTTCACTGATTTGCACAGATGTTAATGTTATATTTTATTAAAATGCTAAAATTATGTACACCATCTGTGCAAATCAGTGAAATCTGTGGTTAAAAATTCTATACATACTCTGAAACGAGAGACTGACATTGTTCTAAGGTCCCTCATCTCAATATGTGCAAATTTGTTTGTAATGCCGGTTTTTATAGTATTAAAAAAAGTTAAACCCCTCTGATGTGAGCAGGTTTACACAAAATAATAGATAAATTTGTACCTCTTTCGGATGCAGTTAATGCTCACAGGCATTTCCAATCTGTATTTTATTTATCAATTAAATCCTATAAAAGTTATGATGAAAAATGTTAAAGTTCTTACAGTTCTGTCTTTATTTCTTGTTAATTTTTTTAATGCGCAGGTTCGTGATTTTGTCATTGAGCAACCTTTTGGCAAAAAACTTTATCTGTATAAAACTTTCGGAGTTTTCGGGGGAAAAGAATATTCTACCAACGCGCTTTATCTGATTACAAAAAAAGGAGTGGTACTGTTTGATGTTCCATGGCAGAAAACCCAGTACCAGAGCCTTATGGATACAATAAAAAAACGCCATAACTTACCGGTAATTGCTGTTTTTGCAACACATTCTCACGAAGACAGAGCCGGAGATCTTAGCTTTTACAATAAAAAAGGTATTCCGACCTATGCCACAGCCAAAACCAACGAATTACTGAAGAAAGAAGGAAAAGCAACCTCAAGTAAAATAACACAGATCGGGAAGAAATATAAAATAGGAGGAGAGGAATTTATTGTGGATTTCCTTGGTGAAGGCCACACGGCAGACAATGTGGTGGTATGGTTTCCAAAATATAATGTTCTTGACGGAGGCTGTCTGGTGAAAAGCAGTGCAGCAGTTGATCTGGGGTATACAGGAGAGGCTAATGTACAGCAATGGCCACTGACAATGAAAAAGCTGCAGGCCAGATATCCTTCTACTGCAAAGGTAATTCCGGGCCATGATGAATGGAAAGGAAATGATCACGTAAAGCATACCCTTGAACTTTTAGATAAGCAAAACACTAAATAAGAAATTAAAAAAGCGGAGAAAAATTCTCCGCTTTTTTATTAACTATTAATTTCCAAAATTATTTCTTTCCGGTAAGCCACTGATCTTGCAGTTTCTGTTCTGCCGGCGTTGGATTGGCTTTAAACTGCAAGGTTTCTATTGTCATTTTATCCAGAACAGCTTTTCCTTTAAGGTCTATTTTATCAGTTTTAGCACCATTTTTTCTAAGAACGCTAACAGTAACATTCTGTCCTTCTTTAATAGATTTAGCATAATTAATAAAATCCTGCATATTCTGTACGTTGATGGTTTTTCCGTCCAGAGCAACAATTTCATCTGTGATCTTGAAACCTATACTTTTTGCGAAAGGAGATAAGGCAGAGCTTTCATCGAATACAAAAGTGTTATTCTTATCATTATAGCCTGTCTGATTTGGATCTTTAATGAACCAGAAAAGAGGGGGAGTATCTTTTTTACTGATTTCTACGCCTGCCATGCTCAGATATTCTGCATAAGGTGTAGGCTGGCTTCCTGCAATATATTTATTGTAGAAATCTTTTACCTGCGGGTATCCGGTTACTGTTACCAGCTCATCAATCAGTTTGTCATCTTTGAAAGGTTTGTTCTCTCCGAATCTCTGGGACAGCTTCCTGATCATATCACGGTAGCCCATTTCCCCGTTAGACAGCTTTCTCAGCTCAATATCCAGGCACATTGCCAGCAATGCTCCTTTTTCATACACATTTCTGTACTGGTCTTTATATTCATCCAGCAGAATGTTTTTACTCATCACCGTAAAAGGCATTGTATCGTTGTAGTTCTTTGAATTGGTGATTTTTTCACTGATTCTGTGCAGGAATTCATCTTTGTTGATTAAGCCTTCCTGGATCTGGAAAAGATTGGCAAAATATTCTGTTCCGCCTTCGTACATCCATAAGTGCTGGGACATTTTAGGATCTGCATAATCAAAATAATGGATCTCTTCAGAATGGGTCTTCAAAGGATTCACGGTATGGAAGAACTCATGAGAAACCACATCCGTAATGGTTTTGTCGATAGCTTCCTTCGGCATCATTTCAGGAAGCACCACACTGGTTGACTCGTGATGTTCCAGTGCCCCGAAACCTTTGATCTGCGGTCCCTCACCTCCGGAAAGGTAAAGCATGATCGCATATTTTTTATTCGTATTCATGTCACCCAGGAATTTCTTCTGGGCCTGTACCATTTTTTCAAGGTTGTCTTTAAAATCTGCAGCCTTATACTTTCCGGTAGGGGAATAAACTCCGAGTACCAGATCCATTCCTCCGGCATTGAAGGTGATATAATCCGGTTTGGTGTACATCAGCGGAGAATCTGTTACTTTAGCGTAGTTGGCAAGCGTATAGGTATCTGTAGCATCAGATTTGTCCTGATCCACAAGGGCTGTTGTTCCGTAGAATCCGGCTGGTTTCTCAACAATAAGCTGATAAGGAACATCCTGCATATTATCAATATATCCAATGAATCCGTGGGTATTGATCATATAAATTTTTCCCTCTTCAATATCAGTTCCCGACGGAGAAAATACTGCTTTGTGTTTTGAAGTATCCATCTCATCATCAAAACTGTCATTTACCAGATAGGTTATTTTGCTTAATGCCTGGGCGTTTTTTAATGAATATGTATTGTCATTCACTTTAGTATAAGTAAGTTCCCTTCCTTTATTGTCATAAAATTTAATTCCTTCCACAAATCTTCCGTAATCATCTACGGAGTATGTACCCGGAACGGTCTTTGGAAAATGAAACTTAATATCCCCGGATTTCATTTTCGGGAATTCCATAGTAACGGCTACCTTGTCGTCTTTTACATTCACAAGGTCAATCGTAGTTTTTATGGATTGGGCATTAGCCAGAAAAGCGGCGAAAATCCCCAAACTGATTGCTGTTTTTCTCATTAGGTTTAAATATTTATAGTTAAATAGTAGTTTTTTTGAACAATTTGTTACGAATACAGTATTAAAATTTTCTTAAATTTTTTAGAAGTGAAAAAATTATATGGTGAAACAGGTTAAAATAAAAAAGGCAAACCCGTATGTAACGATTTTGCCTTTCCGCGAATTTGTCTTTTTGCATTTTCGCAATTTCTGTTATTAAACTTTACTGTAATTAATGTAATAGTTCTTATTAAATTCTACAGGGGTACTATTTTTAAGTTTTACCGTCTGCCAGCTTTCTGTTGGTGTAATGGTCTGGTCGCCATCTATTCTGACAGGAAGTTTAAGTCCTTTAACCACATCCGTATATCTGAATTTTAAGGAATTTCCGTTTTGCGAATATTCCAGGGTAGGAATTTTTATGGTTCTTAAATACTGATTGAAGATGCTTGACAGATCAATTCCCGATTTGCTTGACATATAATCCTCAATCTGCTTTGTGGTAACAGTCTGATGATAGAAATCTTTGCCAAGGCCTCTTAAGATCTGTCTGAATTTTTCATCATTATTAATTACCTGCCTGATGGTATGAAGCATGCTGGCTCCTTTTGGATACATATCACCGCTGCCTTCATTACGGACGCCATATTTTCCAATAATAGGGACATCATTATCAATTTTGTTACGGATTCCTACAGCGTACAGATCCGCTGATTTTTTATCCATATACTTTTCTGTGAAAAGAACCTCGGAATACATCGTGAAACCCTCATGAATCCACATGTCCGCCTGATCTTTTGCCGTGATATTGTTGGCAAACCATTCATGGCCGCTTTCATGAATAATGATGTAGTCCCAGTTAAGCCCTACACCCGTTCCTGAAAAATCAATACCGCGGTAACCGTTCTGATAACCGTTTCCATACGCTACGTTGCTTTGGTGCTCCATACCCAGATAAGGGGAATCAACCAATTTATATGAATCTTCATAGAAAGGATATGGCCCGAACCAGTATTCAAATGCGGAAAGCATAGGTTTTACCTGCTGGAACTGTTTTTTTGCCTTTTCAAGATTGTAGTCTAGCACCCAGTAATCCAGATCCAGTTTTCCTTTCTCACCGGTAAATGTATCTTTAAAATTGACGTATTTACCAATATTCGGAATAATGGAGTAGGCATTGATCGGATTTTTTACTTCCCAGGTATAGGTTGTTTTATTACCTTCCGTTTTTTTGCCGGTCAGTCTTCCGTTTCCAACTCCTACAAGGTCATTTGGGGTAATGATCTTCATAACGACTCCGTTTTCCGGCTCATCACTCCATATATCTTTTGTAGGCAGCCATATAGATGCGCCTATTCCTTCATCAGCAGCACTCATCCACGGATTTCCTTTTTCATCTTTGGTGAAAAGCCAGCCGCCATCCCACGGTGCATTTCTTGCAATGGCAGGATTTCCGGAGTAGGTTACATCAATACTGAATTTTTCACCTTTTTTGAATTTCTTTTTTGCTGTTACAAAAATAAAATCTCTATCCTGCTTATAGTTGGCAACCGGAAAATCGGCTTCTACTTTATCTGCTTTCATCGGTTTTTGCAAATCGATCTGGAAAACAGGATCAGTAACGTCTTTGGTAATCTCAAAGCTGATTTTATTATACCCTTTAATACTTTTCTGAGCAAAATCCGGCTCTACGGAAAGATCATACTTCTTGACATCCCAAAAATCCCTGAATTTGGTATTGGAACCCTTTAATGTATCTTCCTTGGTGAAGACCTTATCTTTCTCAAAAAACTGTCCGAAAACAAGTCCTGAAGCAAATAAAAGTGTATATGTCAGCTTTTTCATTTAAAATCAAATTAAATTCTATCAAAAATAGAAAAATTAATGGCACAATAGAGTGGTCTGTAGGAAAAAATGTAAATACTGATGATAAGGATAAATGGTTGGGGACCAAAATTTTTGTCCATGTTTGCTTTCCTTATACTACACAATATCTGGATTAAACTTTGTATAAAACAATGAATAAAGCCCGGTTAAAACCAGGCTTTTTATTTTGAAAATATAAATCTTATTTCGTTAAATTATTTCTGTACTACAGGAAGGTTGGCCGCCTCTCTCTGTACTTTCTTATAAGTGAAAGAACACATGATAATACTGAATTCATACAGCAGCAGCAGTGGAAAAGCAGCCATAAGCATACTTAAAACATCCGCAGGTGTAATAATCGCTGCAACTACCATAATCAGGACAATAGCATGACGGCGGTAAGTCTTCATAAACATAGGTGTTAAAATGCCGATGCTGGTCAGGAAATAAATAAGAATAGGAAAAAGGAAGATAACTCCCATCCCTAAAATTACCTGTAAAAATAGAGTAGTATAATCACTTAAGTCGTAAAGCGGGATAATAATATCCGAGATTTTAAAAATAACTCCAAAATTTACCGCAAACGGAAGAATCAGAAAATAACCGCATAAAACTCCGGTCATAAACAAAATCCATACTGCATTGATAATAAAAATGGAATTTTTTCTCTCTCTGGGATGCAGCGCAGGACTTATAAACCTCCATAATTCCCATACAATATAAGGAAAAGCACCCACCAGACCTCCGAAAACAGATACGGCCATCATCACGTTGAACTGTTGGTAAAGCCTCTGTACACGGATAGGGAAATCTTTCGGAAGATGAATGCTGTCTTCTCCTAAAAGCATTCTTGAAAAATGATTGACTATCCTGAAAGTTGGAAAATCATTTCTGGTAGGTCCAAAAAAGATATGGTCCATGATCCAGTTGATATTGAATCCTACAGCTATTGCAACAATTACAATGGCAATAATTGAACGGACAAGGTGGCCCCTTAATTCTCCAATATGTCCCAGGAAGGACATTTCTTTTTTTGCGTCCATATACTAAAATCTATCTGAAACAGTAACCCCGTTAATGCTAGGCTGTTTAAGTCTGCGAAATTATGAAATAATAATCAGTATTCAGAATTCTTTAAAAATGATTTTGTGCAGATTAATTAATCCCTTCGTCAAGCAATGTATGAAGATCTATGATCCCGAAATATTTTCCGTTTTCCGTAACGATAAGCTGTCCGATATTGTTTTCTTTCAGAATTTTCATAGCCTCTTTTGCTAGCGTATCCCTTTCAATGGTCTTAGGATTGGCGGACATGATGTCTTTTGCCAGGACTTTACTGATATCACCACCCTTCATCAGCATTCTTCTCAGGTCTCCGTCGGTAATTACCCCAATAATCTTTTCTTCATGGGTTACCACCGTAATCCCGTGGCTTGATGCGCTGATTGAAATAATAACATCTCTCACCTGTGCATTTTCTTCCACCTGCGGCTTTTGAGGCGACAGGAACTGATCTACCTTTGAAACAAGATTCTTTCCTAAGCTTCCTCCCGGATGGAATTTGGCAAAATCATTCTCCCTGAAATCATTCAGCTCCATCAAAGCAACGGCCATAGCATCACCAAGCGCCATCTGGATAGTGGTAGAACTCGTTGGTGCCAGTTTATTCGGGCAGGCTTCCACATCTACATGGGTATCAAGAACAATCTCGGAGAATTCGGCCAGTTTACTGTTTTTATTCCCCGTCATTCCGATCAGGGCAGAAGAATAATCCTTTAAATAAGGAACCAGGTTGGCTATTTCGGGTGAGTTTCCCGAATTTGAAATACATAGAACCACATCCTGCTTCTGAATCACACCAAGATCTCCGTGAATGGCTTCGGAAGCATGAAGAAACTGCGAAGGCGTACCTGTAGAATTTAAAGTGGCGACAATTTTGTTACCTACATGGGCAGATTTTCCGATTCCCACAACAATTAATTTCCCCTTTGCCGAATGAATAATCTCTACTGCTCTGGCAAAATCTTCATTGATTCTGTTCTTTAATTTTTCAAGTTCTGAAATTTCTATCTCTAAAGTGTTTTTGGCAATTGAAATAATATCGGTTCTTTCCATTTTATAATTTTAAGGCATACAAAAAATCCATTAAAAAACGTTATATTTAAAAAAGAATATTTAATATAAGTTTTATTTTTTATAAATTCGTTCGCTTTTATTTTAAGCAGAATTTTTATAACTTTGAGTTGGATGCAAATTTAGCAATAGAAAATTAGATGAGCGCAAAAAAAGCCAATTTATCAGGCGAATTGAAAAAGTATTTCGGGTTCTCTACATTTAAAGGCCAGCAGGAACAAATTATAGAAAACCTACTGGGTGGGAAAGATATATTTGTCTTAATGCCGACAGGCGGCGGTAAATCTTTATGTTACCAGCTTCCTGCACTTATTTCGGAAGGTACGGCAATCGTGGTTTCGCCCTTAATAGCGTTAATGAAGAATCAGGTAGATGCGGTAAACGGCCTTTCATCTGATGATGGGGTAGCCCACGTTTTAAATTCATCATTAAATAAGACACAGACCAAACAGGTTTTTGACGATATCAAAGGGGGAAAGACCAAACTTTTGTATGTAGCTCCCGAATCATTGATCAAGGATGATTATCTGGATTTCCTTAAAGAAGTTAAGATTTCATTTGTAGCTATTGACGAAGCACACTGTATTTCGGAATGGGGACACGATTTCAGACCGGAATACCGTAACCTGAAATCAATTATCGATAAGATTGCCGATGTTCCGGTGATCGCTTTAACGGCTACTGCAACCCCTAAAGTTCAGGATGATATCCAGAAAACTTTGGGAATGAATGATGCGTTGGTTTTCAAAGAAAGCTTCAACCGTCCAAACCTGTATTATGAAGTACGCCCGAAAGTAAATGTAGATAAAGAGATCGTAAAATTTATCAGCCAGCATAAAGGAAAATCAGGAATTGTTTACTGTTTAAGCCGAAGAAAAGTGGAAGAATTTGCACAGCTGCTGCAGGTAAACGGTATCAATGCACTTCCATACCATGCGGGGCTTGACCAGAAAATAAGAGTCGCCAATCAGGATAAATTTCTGATGGAGGAAGTAGACGTTATTGTAGCTACCATTGCCTTCGGAATGGGAATTGATAAACCGGATGTACGTTTTGTGATCCATTATGATTTTCCCAAATCTCTTGAAAGTTATTATCAGGAAACAGGAAGAGCCGGAAGAGATGGCGGCGAAGGCTATTGCCTGGCATTTTATGACCCTAAGGATATTGAAAAACTGGAAAAATTCCTTGCACAGAAACCCGTTTCCGAAAGAGAAATCGGACTGCAGCTTTTAAATGAAGTGGTAGGCTATGCCGAAACCTCAATGAGCAGAAGGCAGTACATCCTTTATTATTTCGGGGAGAATTTTGATCCGGTGAAAGGAGACGGAGCAGATATGTGCGACAATTCTTCCAATCCTCCAAAATTAAAAGACGCAACAGCAGATCTCACAAAAGTTTTAAAACTTATTAGAGATACAGGTGAGAAATTCAAGGCAAAAGACCTGATTTCAGTTATTGCCGGGAAAGAAAATGCCGTTACCAAATCATATAAATTAGAACAGACTTCTCATTTCGGTTTTGGAAAAGAGGAAAAAGATAATTACTGGAAAACCATTTTAAGACAGGCTACCGTTCAGGGATTTTTACAGAAAGATATTGAAACCTACGGAGTTTTGAAAATGTCTGAAAAGGCCAGGAATTTTTTGGAAGGCCAATGTAAAGAATCCTTCCTCATTGCAGAAGACAGAGAATTTGATCTTACCCAGGCCAAAGCAGATAGTGAGCAGATACAAATGCAGGGAAGTGCAGGTCTGGATCAGAACCTTTTCGGACAGTTAAAAGACCTGAGAAAAAAAGTAGCCAAAAAGCATGGAATTCCGCCTTACACGGTTTTTATGGATCCAAGTTTGGAGGATATGACGGTTCAGTATCCTGTTTCGCTGGAAGAAATTGCAAAAATCTACGGAGTAGGAGAAGGAAAAGCCAAAAAATACGGTAAAGAATTTGCAGACTTCATCAGGGCTTACGTTGAAGACAACAATATAGAACGTACCCAGGATATGGTACTGAAGCAGGTAGCCAACAAATCCAGCCATAAAGTTTTCATTATCCAGAGTACCGACAAAAAAATTGACCTTGAGGATATCGCAAGAGCCAAAAACCTTTCGATGAACGAGCTTTTAAAAGAAATGGAAAGTATCGTCTACCAGGGAACAAAACTGAATATCGACTATTATATCGAAGATAATTTTGATGAAGATATTGTAGACGGCTTCATAGAATTTATGACCGAATCTGAAAGTGACAGCATGAAAGTGCTGCTTGATGAATTTGGAGATGAACTTTCCGATGAGGAAGTAAGGATGCTGAGGATAAAATTCATCAGTGATGTAGCCAATTGACAACAATAACAATCCTTTTTTCAAATTAAGAATTCAAAAAAAAAAAGTAAATTTGCAGGCAAAACACATGATGAAGAATAATGGCATTTTTACTGTATCATTAGATTTTGAGTTATATTGGGGCATCCGGGATAAAAAGACTATTCAGGAATATGGTGAGAATGTTTTAGGAGTTTGGAGCGTAGTCCCCAAACTTCTGGAATTTTATAAAAAATATGAAATTCATTGCACCTGGGCCTCAGTAGGCGCTATGATGACTGAAAGTTTTCAGGATTTACAAAAATACACTCCGGAAATTAGGCCTTCCTATATTGAAAAAAATCTTTCACCTTACTATGATTTTATTCAATCCTCAGAAAAGTTAGATGGCCGTTTATTATACGGAAAATCGCTGATAAAAATGATTCAGGATGTTCCATATCAGGAAATTGGAAGCCATACCTTTTCACATTATTACTGTTTGGAAAGCGGACAGAATAAAAATCAGTTTGAGGCAGATACACAAGCTGCCATAGCAGTTTCTTCTGCCAATGGGATTGATGTAAAATCTTTTATTTTTCCCAGACACCAGATTAATGATAACTATTTGGAAGTTTTAAAGAGAAACGGTATTTCAATTTACCGTGGAACTGAAAAAATTTGGTACCATTCACCAGCAAGAGGGTCAGATGAAGGGTTGATAAAAAGAGCCTTCAGGTATTTAGATTATTTCGTAAAAGTAGGAAGCCATCATACACAAAAGATTTCTGATCTTTCTGATAACGGTTTTATAGTAATTCGGGCGAGCAGATGGCTCAGGCCTTACTCAGAAAAAATAAAATATCTGGACAAGCTAAAACTTCGTAGAATAAAGCAGCAGATGACGTATGCGGCCAAAAACAATGAAATTTTTCATCTTTGGTTTCATCCACACGATATAGGAATTCACCAGAATAAAAATTTAGCATTTTTAGAAGAAATATTTCAACATTATAGGTATCTGAACGAGAAATATAATTTTCAAAGTAAAAATATGTTGGAGATAGCACAAGAATATGGAAAAAAATAATAGTAAAAAGATTGTTATGCTGGCTGGAAAAACACGTTCATCAGCAATTGCTTATAATGCCTTGATAAAAGATTTTAATATTTCTGCGGTAATAGAGGAAAATGCAGTGCCAATGAAGCAGATTATGAAAAATCGTGCTAAAAAATTAGGCTGGATAAATGTAGGGGGACAAATTATGTTTGGAGTTTTACTATTGCCGGTTATTAAGAAATTTTCAAAAAATCAAACAGAGAAAGTAATAAAAAAATTGGAAGTGGATTTATCTCCGATTCCTGAAACAGTTCTGAAAACAACAGATTCAGTAAATTCAGATAAAACACTTAAGCTTTTGCAGGAATTAAAGCCTGATTTGGTGATTGTTAATGGTTGCAGAATTATCTCCAAAAAGATTCTGAATAATGTAAATGCAACCTTTATTAATACTCATGAAGGAATTACTCCTAAATATAGGGGAATACATGGTTGCTATTGGGCCTTGGTAAACAATGACAAAGAAAACTGCGGTGTTACGGTACACCTGGTAGATAAAGGAGTGGATACGGGAGAAGTAATTTATCAGTCTAGGGTTTTGCCTGAAAAATCAGATAATTTTACTACTTATCCGTTGTATCAGACGGCAGAAGGATGTAAAATATTAAAACTGGCAGTTGAGGACTTTTGTAATGACAGGTTAAAAACCATATCCGGAACAAAGGACAATTTTATTTGGTACCATCCAACTATCTGGCAGTATTTGTATTATAGAATTTTTAGAGGTGTGAAATAATGAAAAAAAAAGTATACTTTCTTTTGCCGGGACTTACCTTTGGGGGGGCGGAAAGAATCATCTTTACACTGCTTAACCATTTGGATGAGGACAAGTATGAGTTTACACTTTTACTTTTTAAAAATGTAGATTTCCCTACTCTTGAACTTAAAAAAAACATAAAAGTTAGAGAACTGGGAATAGAAAGGATAAGGTTTTCGGTATTAAAAATATTGCCTATTATCCATAAGGAGAAACCGGATATATTCTTTTCAGGATGGGGAGAAATCTCTGCTTTTATGTCGCCGTTTATCCCATTTCTGAAAAGTACCAAATTTATCTCCAGGGAAACCAATGTGGTTTCAGAACATGTTTCCAGAAAGGAAATAAAATTTTTTTATAATTTCTATAATAATTATCACAGAATAATTGCTCAGAGTGATGATATGAGGAAGGATTTAATAGATAATTTTAATATTAAAGATGAAATAATTACTAAGATCAACAACCCTGTTGATTTCGATTTTATTGATGGCAAGCTGAATATTTCTGTAAAGCCGGAAAGCTTTAAATACAATTACAAAAATGTGGTAGCTATAGGAAATCTGTCAGCAAGAAAAGGCTTTGACAATCTTCTTAAAGTATTTTCAAGGCTTAAAAACGAAAATGTTCTGCTTCATATTCTGGGCGATGGTCAGGATAAGGAGGTGCTTCTCCAGATGAAAGATTTTCTGGGTTTGAAAAATGTAATTTTTCATGGCAAACAGGACAATCCGTACCAGTTTTTAAAATATGCAGATCTTTTTATCCTTTCTTCACGGTATGAAGGTTTCCCGAATGTTCTTTTGGAAGCAGGAGCCTGCGGAACTTATTCCCTTGCGAATAACTGCCCGGGCGGAATCAATGAGATTATCCAGCACCAGGTGAACGGGGAAATTTCTGATATTGAAAACTACGAAGAATTCTCTCTGAAAATAATGAAAGTCCTGCAGGGAAATTATGACCGTGACGGAATAAGAAATTCCATCAGATCAAGATTCTCAAAGGATATTATTCTGGATAAGTATGAGAAAGTTTTGCTGGATTTAATGAAGTAGTATGTATCATATTGGTCTTATGGAATTTTATTTTCTTAGATTTGGATCTGATAAAATCAATAACAATCAATGAAGAAGATCCACCAAATAGGGTGCGCTTGTGAAAAACCCGGCTACCATTATACCGAATACAGAAGTTCGGAACTGGGTACAGATCATACGAACGGAAGATATGGAGAAGTAACCGTTCAGCAGTGTAAACTGTGCCAAAGAATATGGATTCATTATTTTGTTGAATACGAAAGTTTTTCCAGATCGGGAAGATGGTACAAAGGAATTGTTTCGAAAAAAGACCGTTTACAGATCACACCGGAAAATGCAGCGGAATATCTCGAAACCCTGGAATGGTATGTTTATGGAGGCTCTTATTTTGAAAGTACAGGGACTTTTGGGCAGGGAAAACTGAATCTGGAGCCATAAAAACTTAGAATATAATTTAACAATAAAATAAAATGGGAAATTTTGTAAAGCCATTTGTAATCATTGTTCTGATACTGAATTCTGCTGTAATAACGGCTCAGCAGAACCAGATCTCCAGAAAGGAATTATTAAAAACCGCCATTAATCAGAAAGTTAAGACTACGGAAATCCAGGAAATAACACTGGCACCAGGACTCGAGGTTCCAAAACATCTGCACCCATGTCCGGTGCTGGGAATCATCAGATCAGGGGAAGCTGTTTTTCAGATCGAGGGCCGGCAGAAAGTGATCCTTCACGAAGGAGATGCTTTCTATGAGCCAAAAAATGCGAAAATTCTTCATTTTGATAATGCATCCAAAGAAAAACCACTTGTTTTTACAGCAATGTATCTGAAAGAAGGAGACGAAGAGAATATAAAAATGCTGAAATAATATATTCCACAAACTTAAAAACATATAATGATCAATTTTAAATTGATAAAACTCACTTTGGTGCTTGGTAATTTATATGTAAATTTGTGAGAATTAAGAAAGATAATAACAAACAAATTCATACAATAACATGAGTCAATTCGATGTTACCGTAATCGGTTCTGGTCCTGGAGGTTATGTGGCTGCTATCCGTGCAGCTCAGTTAGGTTTCAAAACAGCAATTATTGAAAAATATTCAACTTTAGGCGGAACTTGTCTTAACGTTGGATGTATTCCGTCAAAAGCGCTTTTAGACAGCTCTGAGCATTTCGAGAACGCGAAGCACAACTTTGCAGGCCACGGAATCATTATCAACGAGCCACAGGCTGATATCGCAAGAATGATCGAGCGTAAGAACGAAGTGGTAAAACAGAATACAGATGGAATCAACTACCTGATGAGCAAAAACAAAATCACTGTTTTTGAAGGATTGGGAAGCTTCGAATCTGCTACTCAGATCAAAGTAACTAAAAATGACGGTTCTTCAGAAACCATCGAATCCAAATATACCATTATCGCAACCGGTTCCAAGCCGTCCAGTTTACCTTTCATTTCTCTTGACAAAGAAAGAGTGATTACTTCTACGGAAGCTTTAAATCTTAAGGAAATCCCTAAGCATTTAGTGGTTATCGGTGGAGGAGTTATCGGTCTTGAATTAGGTTCCGTATACTTAAGATTAGGCGCTCAGGTAACTGTTGTTGAATTTATGGATAAAATCATTCCTGGAATGGATGGGGCTTTAAGCAAAGAATTGACTAAAGTTCTTAAAAAACAGGGAATGAAATTTATGCTTTCTACCGCTGTTTCTGCTGTTGAAAGAAACGGAGATACTGTAAAAATCACTGCTAAAGATAAAAAAGGAGAAGAAGTAGTTGTAGAAGGAGATTATTGTCTAGTTTCTGTAGGCAGAAGACCTTATACAGACGGCCTTGCTCTTGAAAAAGCAGGTGTGGAACTTGACGAAAGAGGAAGAGTAAAAACAAACGATCACTTACAGACTAACGTGGCTAACATCTATGCAATCGGAGACGTGATCAAAGGAGCAATGCTTGCCCATAAAGCTGAAGAAGAAGGAGTTCTTGTAGCCGAAATACTGGCAGGACAAAAGCCGCATATCAATTATAACCTGATTCCGGGTGTTGTATACACATGGCCTGAAGTTGCTGGAGTAGGTAAAACCGAAGAGCAGCTGAAAGAAGAAGGAGTAGCTTACAAAGTCGGTTCTTTCCCGATGAGAGCTTTAGGTAGAAGCCGTGCAAGCGGTGATATTGATGGACTTGTGAAGATTATTGCTGATGAAAAAACTGACGAGGTTTTGGGAATGCACATCATTGGAGCAAGAGCTGCCGACCTTATTGCAGAAGGTGTAATTGCTATGGAATT
Source organism: Chryseobacterium shigense (assembly GCF_014207845.1). Lineage (NCBI taxonomy): Bacteria > Pseudomonadati > Bacteroidota > Flavobacteriia > Flavobacteriales > Weeksellaceae > Chryseobacterium > Chryseobacterium shigense. Next base: position 1,445,338 of record NZ_JACHLC010000001.1, on the reverse strand, counting down.
CCGTGCAAGTGCAGAAGATATCGCAAGAAGTTCTCACGCCCACCCGACATATGCAGAAGCTATTAAAGAAGCAGCACTGGATGCTACGGCTAAAAGACCAATCCATATGTAATTTTTGATTGAAAGATTTAAAAATTCAAATATTTAAAGATCAAGAGAAGCATTTTGCTTCTCTTTTTTATTGTTGCTTATATAACATTGATTAGCTTTTTTCTTTCTCCAGATTTTATAGATTTCCGGTAAAATTATTTCTCTTTTGAATAATTCTACAACTTGTGAAGAAAAAAATCATAAAAATTCAATTCACTTTTGTTTTTATTTAGAAAAATTATAAATAATTTTGCCAAAAATTGTTAAAGTTGAAGAAAAAAGTATTACTGCTTGCTTTTCAGTTTGTTATTCTTTCCGTAAGTGGTCAGACGGTGACCGGGATTGTAGTGGCAGCGGACAGTAAGAAGCCTGTTTCGGGAGTCAAGGTTGGGGTGGAAAATACCGGAATCTGGACGGTAACCGATAATTCGGGGCTATTTAAGATCAATTATCTTTCTAATGAAACACTGGTATTTTCGAGATCCGGACTTATTGAAGAAAGAAAAACATACACCACTGTGCCGGCTGAAGGCATTACCGTAGAAATGGAGGCTGCCTCAATCCGTATCAAGGAAATTGCACTAGCCGCCAAAAAGAAAAACTATTCCGAGATTGAGATCAAAGAAGAAGCACTGAAGAACATTCAGGCATTTTCACTAAATGAAGTTTTGGAGCAGATTCCAGGGCAGAAGCAGAGAAACCTTTCCCTTAATGAATTTAAACCCATTGTTTTCCGTTCAACGAATCTTGGATCTTTAACAAGAACAGGAGCAGACGGTTTCGGGAACAAATCTTTCGGTACAGCTGTTGTTGTAGACGGAATTCCTATTTCCAATAATGAAAATATGCAGGGATATACGGGAAATTATTCCACGATATCGCCGTCTTTAAGCAACGAAGGCTCTTTATTCAACCCGAATATGCTGGGATTTGGAAAAGGAAACGGCTATAACGGCTATTTTTCCAATGCCAATTTCGGGGTTGACCTCAGGGAAATTCCGGTCGAAAATATCGAAAGTGTAGAAGTCGTTCAGGGAATTCCCTCGGCCAAATACGGAGATCTTACTTCCGGTCTGGTGAATATCCAGCAGAAAAGCGGGAAAACTCCTTACAGGGCTTATATTGCTTTAAGAGAAGGAACACAGGAATTCAACCTTAACAAAGGGCTGAAGATTAATGATAAATTAGGCTTTTTAAACGTTAATGTCAATTATTTAAGCTCAAATTCAGATCCGAGAACAAAATTTAACCGCTATCAAAGGGTCACTACCAGTTTGATGTGGACGGTTTACAACAAAAACAAGAACATCAGCAACTCCCTCTCTGTAGATTACGGGAATAATCTTGATAATGCCAATTTTGAGGAAGAAGATACTTCCCAGCAGATCATCAAAAATAAAAACAGGTCTTTCAAAATATCGAACCGTTTCAACTGGAGATTCAAAGATTCATTCTTTGACAATCTAAGCATCAATGCCAATTACAGCCACGCTTACCAGAATACCTATGATTCCAAGCTTGTGAATACCGGTGGTAAGATCGTGGGGACAAGTACTACAGACGGCGTTTACACAGGCTCATACACCCCTATCAATTACAGGCAGGTGCAGGAAGTGGAAGGAAAACCGATTTCCATGTTTATTTCTGCCGAGCTGAAAAAGAATCTTAAAACAGAAAGCGATTGGATTCACAATTTCCTCGCAGGAACCTCATTGAGAAGCAGTGATAATAAAGGAGCAGGAAGACTGGGAACCCCGGAAACGCTGATTACTCCTTTCGCAGGCGGCGGTCAGTCCTTCAGACCGTATAATTTCGGCCAGAATGTAAGAGCCGAATACCAATACTCCGTATATGCGGAAGACAATGTTTTCAAAAGATTCGGGAATTATATTTTTAACATGAATGCCGGGGTAAGATTTGATAACCAGTTCGGAGCTTCCGTATTGCAGCCGAGGATCAATTCCTACCTTATTTATAAAAATTTCAAATTCAGGGGAGGTTTCGGGATAGCTTCCAAAGCGCCTTCCATCAATATGATCTACACAGGACCAAGATACTATGACCAGGTTCTTGCCGATGTACGTCTTCCGGGGTATTATAACCTTGGTGTAGTGCAGACTTTCGTAGATTTTGCTGACAATAAAGACCTTAAACCTTCAAAAAGTATCCGTTCCGAAGTGGGAATCGATTATAAATTTGCATACGGAAATGTAGGATTGACAGCTTTTTATAACAAGCTTTATGATGGTTTTACCAACGAATATTATGCCTCGAAAAGACAGCAGGCTAATCTTAAGATCAATTATAACGGAAACAATACGCCCACTTACGACGTTATCGGATACAGTAATTTTTATTACCTGCAGAACAGGATCGTCAACAGCCTTAAATCCGAAGACAAAGGATTGGAATTAATGATGAATCTGAACAAGCTTCCGATAAAGAATATCAGCATGGATATTAACGGAAGTTATGTAGAAACAAAAAACAATTCCAATGTAGACCGTTATAAAGATTCCAAAACTCTTGCGGACGGAGCGATATATGGCTTATACAGATCTGTGGAGTCCCAATACAAGCAGATGACCATAAGTGCAGCTTTAAATTATCACCTTCCGAAAGCAGGATTGGTAATCTCCCTGCGTACCCAGCATTTCTTCATTGATGACAAGCTGATCTATAACCCGAAAGTTTTGTATGCCTACATCAATACCAATATGGAAAAGGTGATTATGACTCCTGAACAGATCAATGATCCTAAACAGTTTGCCAGCATTAAGGATAATGATGTAGATGAAGAGAACTCAAAGCTGGGAAAAGTATTTCATAATTTCAACCTTAAAATTTCCAAAGATTTCCAAAACGGATTCCGGTTTTCTTTTTATGCCAATAATTTCCTTGATCTAAAACAGATTCAGACCAAAACAGAAAACGGGACAACCATTGAAACGCTGAAGACCGATTTGCTGAAGCTTTCTTTCGGAGCCAAAATAGAATATCAATTTTAAACATTATTATAAAAAATAAACACTATGAAACAGTTATTAAGCCTTTTCACAATAATACTGATGCTTATTTCCTGTCGTGATGATGATTTCGGAAACGGTGGCAATGCTACACTTCAGCCCGTTGCTTATCAGGTTAAAGTTTCTTACGATAAAGCCGTTTACGGAGATAAACAGGCCAAAACAGCAACCGTTGTGATGACCAATAATAATTCAGGAGATACCTACACGCTGAATACGGATGCGAATGGCTATGCCAATTTTCAGAACGTTATTCCGGGAACCTACAAGATTACCGTATCTAAAAAAATGCTTTCCAATGAATTCCTTGCTACATTCGGGTACCAAGCAGCTTCTGCAGAAATGAGCTTTAACGGGGTTCAGGAAAATGCCATCATCAGTGCCAATATACAGTCTACTTCTGTAGAGGTAAAAGGAGCAAGAGTAGGAGATCTTCTCATTAAACAGGTTTATTATGCAGGATCACATGCTTTGCAGGGAGCCAGTTTCAGGGACCAGTTTATTGAAATTTACAATAACTCCGACCAGATTATTTATGCGGACGGACTTTATATAGGACAGCTGTACGGAAAAGTAAATACGGCAACCAACAATAGCTATTCCCAGGCTAACGGACAATTCGACTGGAGCAAATCTATAGGAATGACAATGGGAAATGCCGCCAATACGGACTACGCTTACGCCGATTATGTTATAAAAGTACCGGGAAACGGAACACAGTACCCGATTTTGCCGGGAGAAAGTGTTGTAATTGCACAAAACGGAGTTAATCATAAAGCCCCGCTGGTAGATAACACCGGAAACCCGATTACCATCCAGAATCCGGCCCTTACGGTAGATCTGAGTACTTCCAATTTTGAAGTTTATTTAGGAAATTATAACCTTTCTATCGGACAGCCGGTATATAAATTCGATATTCAGAATCCAGCCGTACCGGATATGCAGATCGCATACTGGGGAAGAACAGGATACTGGAGCCCGAATAATGACTTTATCATAGATAATCTGGGAAGAGACAGCTTTGTAATCTTCAGGGCTGATGATCTTGATGCGCTTCCTGATTATTCAGACCCGTCCGTAACAACGGTGAACTCCAATACAAGATACTTTAAACAGATTCCTAACAATATCATTATTGACGGAGTAGACCTTCAGCACTACAATCCAAACTCCCAGAGACCGAAAATGCTGAGCGCTTCTATTGATGCTTCTTCCATTGCCTGCGATGCTTCTTTCAACTCTCAGGCGGTGATCAGAAAGACAAAAGCACTGGTAGATCTTCCTAATAACGGAGGTAAAAGAAAAGTTCTGGAAGATACCAACAATTCAGCAAACGATTTTGTAAAACAAACGGCAAATCCAAGAGGTTTCCAGCAATAACATACAATGAAATTCAAGACGTTATATATCATTCCTGTACTATCATTCGGTTGTGTTTCGGCACAGCTGCATGACAGTATTTTTATCCCGGCAAACCAGGTCTACTACAATCAGCTAGGCAGGATCTGGGAAAATCCCGTACAGTTTTCAAAGCAAAGATTTTCAGACTTTACGGAAACAGAGCTGAGCGCAACCATTAAAGATCTTAATATGAAGCGTGTACAGACGGCAGAAAAGTCCAATGAATATGCTTTTAAAACACAGGGGATCTTTAATATTTCAGAAAAATTAAGACTTTTAGGAAGTTTTGATTACCAATTTATTACCGAAGAAAATTTAGGCTATAACCTTACCAACGGAAGAACTGAAGATCAGTTTGTTCTGAACCCGAATTATCTTTTCGTACCTAAAAAAGCCAATTGGGAAACCCAGAATTACCAAGTACAGGGAGGAATGTCTTACAACCCATGGAAAGGCCTTGAACTGGGTGCTGTGATTGATTATAAAAACCAGAGTTCCTACAGAAAATCCGATCCAAGACCGGACATCAATACCGCAGATTATTCAGGGAAACTATTTGCAGGATACCGTTTGGGAAAACATCAGCTTTCCGTTTTCGGAGGATTGGGAAGAAGATCTGAAACCTATGATCTTATAGCCGTCAACGAATCCGTAAATGCCCCGGCTAACCCGGAATATTATGTGAGATTTTCCAATGGGTACGGCAGATTGATTTATTTCCCGGCCTATACGGATTACAGCTACAGAACCATTGATAAAAACTTCGGTGGGGGTTATGCATTTGAAAACAGCAGGAATTTCTTCAATATCAATTTTTCTTACAGTAAAAAAATGCAGGACCTTTTCGGGAATGATGCTGAAAAGAGAAACCAGACTAATGGGGCAACCTATTTTGACGAAAGTCTGGAAAAAATGAAATACCGCCTTGTTAATTACCGTACTGATGCCAATTACTGGTACAAAGGAGACAAAATGGACTTCATGTCCAATGTGAACTTCCAGAGCATTACGGGTGATAATTATAACAATGCAGAATTCGGGCAAAACTACAGAATGACACTGGACAGGCTGGCAACGGCCAATCATTTCCTTCTGAGAGACGGACAGAAAATAAAGCTGGGAACCACACTTGAAGCCGTTTACAGTGATTTTTCTGCGATCGATCTTTTGGGAGCCACTTATAAATATGTAAAAAGCCTGAACCTTAATTTGAAATTCAATAAAGATATTTTCTTTACAGATAAGCAGAAAGTAAATCTGGAAGTAGGAGCAATGTCCTATTTTCCTTTAAGCACAAGCCTTGATTACCAGGCTGCATCTTCCAATACCTTACTGTATGATAATGTAATCGGAAACGATCATGAGTTCGACAGCATTTCAAAGCTGGGACCTCAGTTCGGGCTTCAGTTCTACCAAAAGGTAACTGCCAGAACAGACCTGAAAATATTTACTAATTTTGCAACACTGTTCGCGATGAATAAAAGATTTGAACAGAATACAGAGTATAACGGAAATCCGAACCTGTATTTCAATGCGGGAATATCCCTGTTTTATTAGAAAATTATGAAATATTTTTTGCCACTGTCGGCATTGTTGTTTGCTGTTTATTCCTTTTCTGATTTTGGAAATATTCAGAAGGGCTATACCAATCAGGAGCTGAGGGACCTTTACGGAAGCGGAAACCAGAACCTTTGGCCAAAGCCTCATTTGTTTGATGAAGCTAAGGAAGGATTTAAAGATATAGGACCGCTGTCTAAACCCGAGTTTCCGAAAGATAACCCTTACTCCAAAGACAAGGAAGAGCTTGGGAAAACACTTTTCTTTGATCCGAGACTTTCCGCGTCCGGACAGATTTCATGTGCCAACTGCCATGATCCCGAGCTGGCCTGGGCAGACGGAAGAAGAGTTGCTTATGGCCACGACAGGCAACAGGGAACAAGGAATACTCCTACGATCCTCAATATCATGTATGCTAAAGAATATTTCTGGGATGGAAGAGCAGCAACGCTTGAACAGCAGGCAAAAGCTCCAATTGAAAACCCTGTTGAAATGAATCTTCATTCAAGACTGGCGGTAAAAAGAATTGCAAAGATTAAGGGATATAAAGAGTATTTTCAAAAAGCTTTTGGTGATGATAAAATTACAGAAGAAAATATTGTTAAAGCTATTGCTACTTTTGAAAGAACCATCATAAGCCCGAAATCAAAATTCGATAAATTTGTTGGCGGGGAAAAAGATATATTAACAGATTCCGAAATCAATGGACTTCACCTGTTCAGAACAAAGGCAAACTGTATCAACTGTCACAATACACCTTATTTTTCAGACCAGAAGTTTCATAATATTGGGCTTACCTATTTCGGAAGAGAATATGAAGACCTCGGACTTTACAATATCAGCAAGAAAAATGAAGATGTCGGGAAATTTAAGACTCCTACTTTAAGGGAAGTTTCGCAAACGGCTCCTTATATGCACAACGGATTATTTCCAAACATCAGAGGCGTTCTGAATATGTACAATGCCGGAATGCCTAATGAAAAAAGAAACAGAGACAGTCCGCTGGCCCCGAAAAAATCAGCAATGCTGGAAAAACTTAACCTTACGGATACCGAACTCACAGACCTGGAGAATTTCCTGAAAACGCTGCACAGTTATCAGTACAAAATGAGAGCACCACAACTGCCGAAATAAATACAAGAGAAGCACAGGCTTCTCTTTTTTTATGGGTAAAGAAAAATGATTGATTTGTCCATATAATTATTTCTTTTGACCTGTTTTTTAACATCAGCAATCCCGATATTTGGATAAGAATTAATTTAAAGTATCAAATCATGGAAAATAATGAACTGGATCTGTATTTTAAACGGATAGAAGCAGGAATATCATTAGAGAATACCGGAAAGCTGCAACTTCTGAAAACGCTTCATCAGCTGCATCCTAAGCACATTGTGTTTGAAAATATAGATTCGTTTACCGGGGAAACCCCGTCATTACAGCTTGAAGCGATATTCAACAAATTGGTAAAGCTTCAGAGAGGCGGATACTGTTACGAGCAAAATTTGTTGTTTAAAAATGTATTGGAAAGTCTTGGATTCAATATAAAAATGCATCTGGCAAGAGTAGTTTGGGGAAGCAGGGACGGAACAGGAACTGCACGTTCCCATATGCTGTTGAGTACTGATATTAACGGGACAAAATATCTGGCAGACGTGGGTTTTGGATCTATGACATTAACTTCCCCGATCTTATTGGAAAAAGATATAGAACAGGAAACACCTAACGGACTGTTCCGCCTTGTAGACGTTGAAGGCTTCTACAGGCTGGAAGTTTTAAAAGAAGAATGGCTTCCGATTTATAAGTTTACCCTTGAAGAAGTAGAATTTTCGGATCTGGCAATGGCCAACTGGTATATTGCTACCGGACCCGATTCTGTATTTAATAAATTCCTGATGATTACAAAAGTAGATGAAGATGCCAGGTATGCCCTTTTTAATACCACACTCAATATCCGCTGGAATAATGGCAGAAAAGAAAGTTCAGAAATTATAGAGAAGGATCAGCTGGCTTTCACATTGAAAAATCATTTTAATCTTCATCATTTATCCGATGAGTTATCAGAAAAGGTTTATAAAAAATTAAAAGAGATTCCTGCTCATTTTAATGTAACCCAATAAGGATAAAACAGGATATGTAGTTTAAAATCTTCAATTTTACGTACCTTTGTGGCTAATTTTATATTCAATGCAACTCGGAAAAACCCAGACTTTAAAAATTTCAGATAAAAACAATTCAGGATGGATCTTGACGGACGAATCAGGCGAAAAAGCTTTTCTTCCCAAGGTCTTCACCAGCGATGAAAAGGAAATCGGTGATGATGTTGAAGTTTTTGTTTATCAGGATGACAGTAAATTAAAAGCAACCACTGAAATTCCACTGGCTGAAGTAGGAGAGTATGCGGTAATGAGCTGTGTACAGAGTCTTCCGAGCGGGGCATTTATGGATTGGGGAATTATTAAGGACCTTTTTATTCCTTACAAACAACAGAAATCCAAGATCATTGAAGGTAAAAGATATCTGGTTCATTTGTATGTAGATGAAGATCTGGAACTGATCACCGGAACTACAAAATTCAAAAGAAATCCGCAATACCAGGACCTTCCTTTTCAAAAAGGAGATAAAGTAGACCTTCTTATGATGAATGAGAGTGAACTGGGCTGGAACGTGGTGGTTAATAAAAAATACATCGGACTTGTCTATGCATCAGATGTGTTCAAAAAGCTGTATCCTTTATCAGAAGAAAGCGGCTACATCAAAGCGATCCGTGAAGACGGGAAAATAGATGTTTCCCTTCAGCCCGAAGGTTTTGAGAATATAGATGAATTCAGGCAGAAGATTCTGAACAAACTGGAAGAAAACTACGGACTTCTCTACCTTTCCGATAAATCTTCTCCCGAAGAAATCAAAGACGAGCTTCAGATGAGTAAAAAGAACTTTAAGAAAGCACTTGGCGGACTTTATAAAGATAAGATCGTTGATATTTCAGAAGATAAAATAAAATTATTATAAAAGAAACCGGGCAGAATTTTCTGCCCGGTTTTTATTAATCCCTGTTCTTTACCAGAAGCCATCCGCTATAAACTCTCCCGTCCGAAACCTTAATGGTATACCAATAATTTCCTGTAGCTAAAGGTTGCTGATGATATTTACCATCCCAAACGAAAGGTTTTTTGGTAATAGTTTCTTTCAGAATAACAAATCCCTTTCTGTCGTATATATAGACTTCTGTTCCCGGATAATTCTCAAGCCCGGCAATTTTCCAGGCATCGTTATTCCCATCTCCATTTGGAGTGACAGCATTCTGAATATTGAAAATAGAGAATTTTTTCTGCCCAATGATACATCCGGATTTTGTTCTGACATAAACTGTGTATTCACCCGTATTGAGGTTGGTGAAAATATTGGAATCCTGCCATACAAAATTATCCAGGGAATATTCATAGTTACCATTTTCAGAAAGAACAACTGTAGCTGTATTATTGTTGATATTGACTCCAACAATAGTTGCCAAAACAGAATAAGCTACCTGCACTGATTTCGTATTCTCACATCCAAAAACATTTTTTACCGTTACGGAATAAGTGCCCGGTGCGGAAACTGTAATGGTTCGGGTAGTCGCACCGTTACTCCATAAATAAGAAGCAAAGCCTGCACCGGCATCCAGTGTAATGGTTTTGCCTTCACAGAAATCTAATTTTTCAGGGAGCTCCATGAAAGGTTTTGGATTTAAGATTAGGGTGAGTCTTATTGTAGTAAAACATCCGTCAACGGTTGCAACTTTTACGGTAATAACTGTTGTTCCTATATTTAAAGTATAATTGGCAGGGTTTGAAATGACATTTCCTGCACTATCCGTGTAAATAAAAATGTAATTTCCGGGGTTATTAATAATATTGCCTTCATAGGAATGAAGGTTTACACTCATTGTATTTCCTGTAGTGCTATTACACATTACTTCCGTATGATTGACTGCCGGAACATTATTGATGGAAAGTGTTACAGCTATAGCCAGTTTTTCAGATTCACATCCGTTGATAGTCTGGGTTGCATAATAGGTTTGTCCGTTTACAAGAGGTGTAGTAACAGGAATAATAGTTCCTGAAGCATTGTAAAAGAGAATGGATGTTCCGGTAACAATCAGATTAGCTAAAGTTGGCGATGCTGATGCACAGAAATCCTGAGTAGTATTACCGGTAGGTTTGGGTGTATTGTTAATGGTTACCTGAACAGCTATCTTACTGCTTTCACACCCATTAATAGTCTGAGATGCATAGTAAGTCTGGCCATCTACCAGTAATACAGCAGAAGATAATAAATTCCCTGCAGCATCATACCATTTAATATTCTGACCTGTTACTTGAAGATCTGAGATTTTTGGATTGTTTGTCGCACAGAAAATCTGGCTAACATTTGCTGTGGGAGCTGGTACTGGATTTACCATAACCGTTTGGTTTTGTGTAGTATTATTTCCGTTTCCGTCATTATAATTCCAGTGGATGGTATAAGTTCCCGGAACAGAATAGGATAGCGGATCAGTAGTCGTTGCAGTAATTGTTCCTGCACAATTGTCTGTTGCGGTAGGGAAATTGGTAATAACCGTATGACAATCTCCGGTAATGGCAGGAAGACTAGCCACGTTCGGAACCGGAGCCAGATTATCCCCAACTACAACATTTACGGTAAAACTGCCATCACAAGCTCCGGAGCCTGAAACCTGACAGGTGTAAACCCCCGAGTTTGCTGCCGTGGCATTTGGAATAGAAGGATTTTGCTGGTTGGAAGTAAATCCGTTCGGACCCGTCCAGCTGTATGTGGTACCTCCGGTAGCATTTAATTGGACTGTTGAATTGGTGCAGACAGGAGAGTTGGACATTATAACAGCTGTAGAAGTACAGTCTTGGAATTTGGCAATGAACATATCATTTCCTCCTCCTGGTGATTGTTGAAAGGTTCCAGGAGTTGCAATGCCAGATGAATTTCCGCTAGACATTCCTGTTAAATAAATAGAACCTTCATTATCTTTTGTAATTTCGCCAAGCTGAGTAGCCCCATTTCCTGTATAATACGTTCCCCATTCTTTTATATCATTTTGATTGTATTTAATTAAAAAGGTAGCAATATACATGGCAGGAATTCCCATATAAGCTCCGGGAGTTGAAATATCTGCTTGTCCAAAATTTTGTAAATGAAGTCCCATGAAGAAAACATTTCCTGAGACATCAGTATAGGCAAATAACTGCCCCCCGGGATTGAAATCGAAATAACTTTTCGTTATAATATTACTTGTTAGATTTATTCTCCAGACTCCTGGTTTGTTTATGATACCGCCTGATGGAGAAGGTATTGTGTATTCTCCGGCAAGTATGAGTGTATTATTGATAATTCTGGCCTGTCGTATCACATCTTGCCCTACTTCACCATAATAACTGGACCTTATAAGTATATTCCCAGATTTTGAAAGTTTTAAATAGATCCCATCAGTAACTCCCGCTTTTACGGCTTGAAAAGGATTAATCATTGGAATGTTTACAGATTGTGTAGCCCCAACAATTTCCAGATCATTTACTGAAGAAAATATTTGAAAAATAGAAGTTGAAGAATCTGACCCCCCAAAATAAGTTGCCCAATCTACATTTCCATTTGTTGAATTTAAAGATGCTAAAATCCCATCCGACATACCTGATGGAGTAGCTTTTGTTGGCTGTATGGCATTTACAGTAGGGAAGTCTGAGCTAAAAGCATGTCCCCCAATATATACATGATTTTGATTATAAGAAACAGTATAAAGTTTATCTTCTCTACTTGACACAAATTCTTTTTGAAAAATCAAGTTTCCGTTATTATTGAATTTTACTAAAACAATATTTTCATTATATAAACCTCTTTGAACACTTCCGCCTGCATAAATATTAAAATTTTCATCAAAGTCAACATCCATAAAATAATCAGTCATTCCGAAACCGTAGTAAGTTCCCCAAAGTTTTTGTCCGGTTTTAGTTAGCTTCATAAGATAGGCATCAGTACCACCTGCTATATTCTGTTGATAAGTTCCGGAAGTTGCAAAATTAGTGTTGCTGTTGGTTGATCCATAAACATAAACAGTGTTTTGGCTGTCAGTTTTAACTCTTCCATAATCTTCACCTGCTCCACCTGCATAACTTCCCCAAATTCTCGTAGGAACAGGGTCAATTATAATAATTTTGTTTGAAGAATCTACAGGCGAATTAAATCCAAAAGTCTGATCTCCTAAATCTTTAAATGAAACATTAATATTTTCTCTTCTAAGTCCTTCTATCCAGCTGTTAGGTATATTTTCATGAATTTCCCCAAAGCGGACGTTCATAGCCAGTTTTCCATCTTTTATTAATGCCGGAGCACCACTGAATTTCATTTTAATATCCGAAATTTTACCACCAGCGTTGATGATAAAATTATATTCAATGGGTTTTAAAGTATCATCAGGCTTAAAAAATGCTAGATCAATATTGGGATAAATATTTTTGTACAGAATTTTATGATAACGGTGAACGTTAGTAATGCCTTTAGGTTTATGAGGAATATTGTAATAGTTATCGTAGTCAGAAGATCTTCCTTCTGCTATAATTTTTGAATTTTGATTTGAATTTAAAAGTTCAATATCAATTCTATGGATTTGTTTTTCGTAAATAAACTCATCTGGATCATAAGCTTTTTGATCTGTAAGCCCGTTTCGGTTATGTTTTGAAAAATTAGGATTGGGTGCCTTTTTTGTTTCATAAATATCATAGGAAAATCCATGATTACGTAACTGTACATTAAGGCCTCCGGAATGATACAAATATCTAACATCTGTATTTTCTCTTCCATCCTGATCAATAATCTGTCCTTTATTTTCGTAGAAATAATATTGATTGTTTTGTATATGTTGTTTTTGAGCAAACACTAATCCACAAATAACCACTGTGAAAAAGAGTAAAGTTTTTCGCATCATTTATAATTTTCCGCAAATATATAAAAACACCTCACTAAATAGAGACTAAGTATTATTAATCTCAAACTGATCACCTAAAAACATGATGCAAATCATAACAATTTCGTTTAATTATTTTGTTTAACAATTTTGTCAAAAATAAAATTTGATTTAAATTTGCACAAAATTGTTTAACAATAATGTCAAATCAAGCAAAAAAAGACCAAACACAGGAATTGATCAAAGAGACAGCGAAGAATTTATTCTTTGTGAAAGGGAAGTTTGATGCTACTACCCAGGAGATTGCAGATGCAGCGGGAGTAAACAGAACACTTATCAATTATTATTTCCGTTCGAGAGATAATCTGATTCAGATAATTTTTGATGAAGCACAGAAAGTAGAGCACGAAAAATCTGAAATCATCATGAATTCTGATCTGCCCTTTAAAGAAAAGATTGGTCAGTTTATAGAAGGAAGCTTATCGACAAGTCTTCAGTATCCCTATCTGGAAACTTATATCGTTTCACAGATCAATAAAGGAAACTGCCACAAAAAAGATATTGAAGAAGATGAACTGAATAAATTGTACAAGGATATAGAAAAGGAAATGGAACTGGGAAATATTCCTCCAATGAAACCCATTCAGTTTGTTTTGAATATGGTTTCTCTGTTGGTCTTCCCAAGTGCTGTAAGACCTTTATTAATGGAGAATCTTATGATTAGTGAAGAAGAATTTGATAAAATTATTTCAGAAAGAAAAGAGATCATTTTGAATTTATTATTTAAAAATTAAAAAATGTTAAAGTATTTTAAGAAATGATTCGTCCTTTAGAAATAAAAACATTGACGGGGAAAATTACATTAAAAAAATAAACGAAGTATATAATTATGAAAAGAAAAAGTATAACTGCTAAAAAGCTAAAAATTGGGATAGCTGCAGCATTTATGATTTTCGGTTTTTCATCAGTATCAGCCCAGCAGCAGGTTTCTCTTCAGGAAGCCATCAAGCAGGCACTGCAGAACAAGGCAGAAGCTAAAAAAGCCGCATTGCAGATTAAAAAAGCTGAATACAAAATTGATGAAGCCAGAGCAGGTGCCTTACCACAGATAAGCGCTACAGCAGGAGTAACTTACAACCCGGTAATTCAGGAATCCTTACTTGAATTTGGAGGCGAAAGAATCAGGGCGCAGTTAGGACAGCCTTGGAGTTCAAGTGCCGTGGTTCAGCTTCAGCAGGCTATTTTTGACCAAAGAGTTTTTACAGGTCTTAAAGCCGCTAAGTCTACAAGAGAATTCTATATCCTGAATGCACAGCTCACCAATGAGCAGATCATTGAAAATGTAGCAACAGCCTATTATCAGGTGTTTGTACAGGAAGAAAATCTTAAAACCGTACAGGCCAGCTATGCCAATACTGAGAAAGTAAGAAATGTAATTAAAAGTCTTGTTGATAACGGTCTGGCAAAGGCTATCGATTTAGACCGTACCAATGTACAGCTTACCAATATCGGTTCGAACAAGCAGCAGCTGATCAATTCCGTTGAGCTTTCCAAAAATGCTTTAAAATTTTATATGGGAGTTCCTATCAGTACAGATATTGAGCTTGAAGAAAAAACAATAGAACCGAAACCGGAACTTATTACCAGTAACGTAAACCTGGAAAACCGTACGGAACTTAAAGTTTTAAATAAAAACAGAGAACTTCTGCAGTTTAACAAAAAAGCAACGGAAGCCTATTTATATCCTACAGTTAACCTTACAGCCAACTACGGATGGGCAGGTATGGGTAAAAAATTCCCTTTGACAAACGGCCTGAACAACGGAGTTCTTTGGAGCGATTATTCAGCAATCGGTTTGAATGTCAATATCCCGATTTTTACCGGGGGAGCTACAAAAGCTAAAATTCAGCAGGCAGAAGTTGATATTCTGGATATAGATCAGGATATTCAAAAAACACAGCTGAGCCTGGATCTGGATTATAAAAATGCCATTACCAATATGGAAAATACGATCATTAATATTCAGAGCATGAAAGACAATGTGGAACTGGCAGAAAGAGTTCAGAAAAATACCCAGGCCAACTACCAGTATGGTTTGGCAACACTTACAGAAGTATTGGATTCTGAAAATGCCCTTACCCAGGCGAAACAGAATTATTCAAACGCATTGCTCGATTACAAGCAGGCTGAGATCAAACTAATTAAAGCCAAAGGAGAACTAAACACACTACAAAACTTATAATAAACTAAAATGAAAAAAACTTTAATATATATCATCGTAGCAGCTGTACTGGTAGGTCTGGCGGCATACAAGATTGCAGGTAATAAAGAAAAACAGACACAGGAAGTAAAAGAAGTAGCCAAGCAGGTAGATAAAATCAATGTAAATATCGTAACAGTATCAAGAGAAAATATTGATACGGATTATTCCGCCAACGGAACTTTCCTTCCAAAGCAGGAAATGAACCAGTCTTCTGAGATCTCAGGGCGTATTGTAAACGTTTTGGTAAAAGAAGGTTCAAGAGTTGGAGCAGGGCAGGTTCTGGCAACAATCAAAAGAGATGCTATCGAAGTTGATGTTACCCAGGCTCAGAATAATCTGCAGAATGCAATCATTGACAACCAACGTTATGAAAACGCTTTCAAAACCGGAGGTGTTACGAAACAGCAGGTTGACAACTCAAGATTACAGCTTAAAAATGCTCAGGCTGCAGTAAGAGCCCAGAGTGTAAAAGTAAATGATACAAGCATCCGTGCAGGAATCAGTGGGACCATCAATAAAAAGATGGTAGAACCGGGAACTGTAGTTTCTCCGGGAACTGCAATGTTTGAGATTGTAAATATCAACAGCCTGAAACTTTCAGTTTTAGTGGATGAAAGCCAGATCGGAAGAATTCAGTTAGGACAGGAAGTTCCAATCAGTGTAAATGTTTTACCCGGAGAATCTTTCTCAGGTAGGATTACGTTCATTGCTCCTAAAAGTGATGCTTCTCTGAACTTCCCTGTTGAAATTGAAGTTCAGAACAGAGGAAATCTGAAAGCCGGTATGTATGCTACAGCTCTATTTAAAACAAATAACGGTGCTGAAACTCAGAATATGCTGACGGTTCCGGCTGAAGCATTTGTAAATGGAGTAAGTTCAGGCCAGTTATTCGTTGTTCAGAATGGTATTGCCAAACTGATTAAAGTAACAGTTGGAAAAGTATACGGAGATAAAGTTCAGGTATTAAGCGGACTGAATGGAGGCGAGCAGGTAGTAACCAGCGGACAGATCAACCTTGACAACGGATCTAAAGTAAACATTATAAAGTAGAAGGTTTATGAAGTTAGCAGAAATATCGATTAAAAGACCATCGTTGGTTATTGTATTATTTACAATTCTGACGCTGGGTGGTATCCTGAGTTATACGCTCATGGGATACGAATTGATTCCGAAGTTCGAAACCAATATGGTAACCATATCCACGGTATATCCCGGAGCTTCACCTGCTGAGGTGGAAACCTCCGTTACCCGAAAAATTGAAGATGCCGTTGGTTCTTTGGAAAACGTGAAAAAAGTGGAATCCTCCTCATACGAAAGCTTATCCGTGATCATGGTTCAGCTGAACGACGGAGCAGATGTAGATTACGCTTTGAATGACGCTCAGAGAAAGGTAAACGCAATCCTGGCAGACCTTCCGGATGATGTGGACGCACCGTCACTGAATAAATTCTCTTTGGATGATTTACCGATTATCACGATGAGTATTTCATCTGATAAACTGAATAATAAAGACCTTTACGACCTTTTAGATAAAAAGATTGAACCTATTTTCTCCCGTGTAAACGGTGTGGCCCAGGTTGATCTTGTAGGAGGACAGGAAAGAGAAATTCAGGTGAATCTGGATGAGAAAAAGCTTCAGGGATACGGACTTTCAATTTCCGATGTACAGCAGGCAATTCTTTCATCAAACCTTGATTTCCCTACAGGTAGTTTAAAAACGAGAACTTCAAAATCTACGATCAGACTATCCGGAAAATACAAATCGACTCAGGAAATGAACAACCTTGTGGTTTCCAATAAAAATGGAGCACAGGTGCGTTTATCTGATATTGCAACGGTTTTCGACTCCCAGAAAGATGCTGAAAAAGTAGCGAGATTCAACCAGTTTCCTACCATTTTGATGCAGGTTAAAAAGCAGTCTGATGCCAACGCGGTGGCTGTATCTGAAAGCGTTCAGAAAACCATCGCAACAGTAGAATCAGCCTATAAAGTTCAGGGAATAAAAGTAAAAGTGGTAAACGATACTACAGACTTTACCCTTGAATCTGCCAACCACGTTATTTTCGACTTATTCTTAGCGATTATTCTCGTGGCAATTGTAATGTTGTTATTCCTTCACAGTATCAGAAACGCATTCATCGTAATGGTTTCCATCCCGGCTTCATTGGTGGCAACGTTCATCGGAATGAATTTAATGGGATATACCCTAAACTTGATGAGTTTACTTGGGTTGTCACTTGTGGTAGGTATCCTTGTGGATGATGCCATTGTGGTACTTGAAAACATTTACCGTCACATGGAGATGGGTAAAAGCAAGATCAGAGCGGCTTACGATGGAGCTTCAGAGATCGGGTTTACCGTTGCAGCGATTACTTTGGTAATTGTGGTGGTATTCTTACCGATTGCGATGAGTTCAGGTCTTGTGGCCAATATCCTTGCCCAGTTCTGCGTCACAGTGGTTATTGCAACAATGTTATCATTGTTGGCCTCATTTACCATTATCCCGTGGTTATCATCAAGATTTGGTAAACTAGAGCATTTAACAGGTAAAAACTGGTTCCAGAAATTCATCCTTTGGTTTGAAGGTTTAATTGATAAATTCACACACTGGATCACGGGAATCCTTGAATGGTGTCTGAAATCCACTTTAAGAAGAATATCAACAGTAGTAATTACATTTGTTATCCTGATTGCTTCATTCATGTTAGTTGCATTCGGCTTCATTGGTGGGGAATTCTTCCCTCCGATTGACCGTGGACAGTTCCTTGTTCAGATGGAATTATCAAAAGATGCAACCGTTGAAAAAACAAACCAGTTAACATTAGATGTTGAGAAGTTTTTAAGAAACGATAAAGATGTTGTTGACCTGATTACAACAGTTGGTCAGCAGTCAACAGGTTTTGGTGGGGCGCAGGCTACAACTTACCAGTCTGAGGTTCAGGTAAACTTAACAGATAAGTCTGAACGTTCCGAAAGTACGAATATCAAGGCTGCAAAAATAAAAAGAGAGCTGGAAGAGAAATTCACAGGTGTTGAATTTAAAACCGCTCCAATTGGTATCATGGGTGCTGAAAATGCGCCGATTGAAATGGTAGTGACAGCCCCGGATAATGCAACAGCAGTAAAAGAAGCTACGAGAATTTTAGAATTACTGAAAAAAGTTCCCGGAGCAGTAGATGCCGAATTATCAACCGATACAGGTAACCCGGAAGTTCAGGTAAACATAGACAGGGATAAAATGGCATCTTTAGGGTTGAATCTTTCAAGTGTAGGACAAACGATGCAGACTGCATTCAACGGAAATACAGACGGTAAATTCAGAGCAGGAGAATATGAATATGATATCAATATCCGTTTCGGTGATGCGAACAGACAATCCATTGATGATGTTAAAAACCTTATGTTTACCAATCCACAGGGACAGCAGGTTCGTTTGAGCCAGTTTGCAGATGTAAAAATGGGTTCAGGACCGAGTTTGCTTGAACGTAGAGATAAATCTCCTTCTGTAAAAGTAAGAGCAAAAGCAGTGGGTAGACCTGTAGGTGACGTAGCTAATGAGTGGGCGAACCAGTTCATGACCAGCAAAAACAAACCTGTAGGGGTAGATTACATCTGGAGTGGTGATATGGAAAACCAGCAGGAAGGTTTCGGTACGTTGGGTATTGCTTTATTGGCAGCTATCGTATTGGTATACCTGGTAATGGTTTCCTTGTATGACAGTTTCGTATATCCGTTCGTGGTATTGTTCTCCATTCCGCTGGCAATGATCGGGGTAATGGTGATCCTTGCCTTAACTGCGAATTCACTGAACATCTTTACGATGCTGGGTATGATCATGTTGATCGGTCTTGTTGCGAAAAACGCGATTCTGATCGTAGACTTTACGAATGCCAGAAAAGAAGCAGGTGCCAATACGCATGATGCATTAGTACAGGCTAACCACGCCCGTCTTCGTCCGATCCTGATGACAACGATTGCGATGATCTTCGGTATGTTACCAATTGCATTGGCAACAGGAGCAGGAGCGGAGATGAACAAAGGTCTTGCATGGGTAGTTATCGGTGGTTTGACATCGTCTCTATTCCTTACCTTGATTATCGTACCGGTAGTATACTCTCTGTTTGATTCTATTCTACGAAGAATGGGCAAACATGAAAAAGTAGATTATGAATCTGAAATGAAGGCAGATTATGTACATAAAGAGCTAAGTGAAGATGGATTTACTACTAAGCACGTAGACTAAAATATTTAACCTTAATTAACCGAAAAGCGTATCAGATTTCTGATGCGCTTTTTTTGTTGGCAGATGATGATTCAAGATTTACCATATAGGTTTTGGCTAAAGCCATTGGAGTATGTTCATTATTGTAAATGGGCTAAAGCCCATTTCTATTGATGATTAATTGTTATTATAGTATTGTAAAGGAGCCTGTTTTCCTTTTCGTCAATCGTGGTGCATTAAGAAAAATATTCAATAGGAGCGGGCTTTAGCCCGCCTAATTGTATAGATCCATATGGCTTTAGCCGAAACATAATATTTTGTCCTTTTTAGCAATAAAAAAGCTTCCAGTAAAAACTGAAAGCTCTTTTTATATTATAATATGAAAAAATTAATCTGCCATAGCCTCACCAGACTTTCTGTAGGTAAAATTTCCATAAATATGTCTTCTTGCAAAACGGCTGGGCGAATCGGCATTGACCATTTTTATATAAGTATTTCTCGGAACACCAATATATTCATACATTTTACCGTTCAGGTGCTGAACCGTCAGGATGGATTTTTCAAGATAAAAATCCTGAATATTGGATGTTGTTATGGTTTCTGTGTATTCTTCTTTATATTTTTCCTGTGTTTCCGGGTTGATGCTTACTAAAAAGTGGTAGGCTTCAATCACAGATTTGCTTTTTTCTTCTGCTTCCAGTTTTCCGGCTTCATCATTAATAAATTTATCAGGATGAGAATCTTTCATCGTATTCCTGTAAATTGTTTTTAAATCCTTCAGTGTAACATTTTTGTCAACCTCAAGAAGCTTTCTGTATTCGCCTAATTTTTTCATATTCTCGATCCTTATTTTCGGAGTGCAAAATTAGGCAATTAAATTTGAAAAATCGTAAGTTGTTCACTTTTAATTTATTTGATGCTTCAGAGTTTAAAAATAAAATAAGAAGTAATTCAGCATAAGCTAATTAGATTCCGGCAAATCCGGCTGTTTTCATTGAACATATGAGGAATTATCATCTGCTTTTTCTATTTCATCATTAACTAACTGCATAAAATTTTCGAACCGGGTTTGGGTATACAAAAAATGATTAGAGTTGTTATTCTGGATTAGGGGAGAATCTTTTAGCTTTAAAAGACGAAACTTTATTTCATTGAGGATTTCAGAATCTTTATTGTTATTGAATTTTATGAAATCTATACTATCAATTAAATCTGTAAAAAGATCATCGTTACAAATGATCAATAGATAAGAATAACATTCACTTTTTAATGATTGAAATGATTTTATATCAGTCAATTCAAAACGATCCTTATCTGATGTAAGGATCAGGCTTAATATTTCAATCTGGTTACTTTTCCAGTTAACAATATCTTCTTTCAGCTTTTCCCAGTCTTCTTTTGTAAATAATGAAAGCTTAAAACTGACATCGGTACTTCCCACAGAATACCAATAATCTGTATCATAAAATTCATTTTTAAGAATAGTCTCGTAAATGTCAACAACATTTTGCCATTTTGACTGAGACGAATAATTGATTTTCCAATCCATTTCAAAGAAATATTATGTTCACTTTCTGATTACTATCAAATATAATCAATCTAACCATTAGGTAAAATTATGATTTAATTGGGCCGTTTTTTACAAAATATTTATCAGGTTATTGTTTTTTAATTTTAAAATAATAGTTTTGATATAAAATTAATAGCTATGGAATTGCTTTTTTTTGTCTTTATTTTATTGATCCCGGCCGGGATATCTTACCTTGTGGTGCGGTTTTTTAACCGGTGGACAGCAAAATCACAACATAAAACAGTATTGAATGGTTTGATCTTTATTGCATCATACGCGCTGTTACTGTTCATTTCATTTGTTATTTTTATGTCGAATGTCAATATGGGAAGGTAATGTTCTTTGATTTCTTATGATAAAATATGCTGCAGAAAGATTGACTAGCAGGGAAATCCAGACATTCAGTCCGTAAAAAAGCTCATAATCATACCGGTTTTCCTGATAGATCAGGTTCTTGATGATCCTGAAGGTAATGGCTGTGGTTGTCACCGCATAACTAAGGATCATATATTTTTTATGGACCTGAATATTTCCTTTTTTAATGGAAATAACAGCAGTAACGGTAAAATAAGCCCAAAGAATATCCTGGAGCAAAAAGCCCGAAATCCCGATGACTCCGCCATTTGAAAATAATCCCAATACAAAACAAGCCGGAACATTGATGATCAGAATATTGTAAACATATATTTTACCTATCCACCGGTGAAGTTTCCGGTTCTCTCTTAAAAACCGGCCCGAAAACTGCGTAAGTCCTGCCAGCAAACAAAGTGTGATTGAAAAAATATGAATATAAAAAAATGCCATCCAATACGGATTGCTGACAACTTTCTGCTTGAACATAAGGAAACCCACATTTTTATCAAATCCTGTGTACTGGGAGATGACTTTCAGCATCAGAATACTGAAAATTAGAATTGAAATGATAGCAAGTGCCCTAACGATCTTA
Organism: Chryseobacterium shigense; assembly: GCF_014207845.1. Taxonomy (NCBI): domain Bacteria; kingdom Pseudomonadati; phylum Bacteroidota; class Flavobacteriia; order Flavobacteriales; family Weeksellaceae; genus Chryseobacterium; species Chryseobacterium shigense. Next base: position 1,423,314 of record NZ_JACHLC010000001.1, on the reverse strand, counting down.
ATTATCATCTTACCGGTATAATTTTAATGACTGATGGTCATATACATATTTCACATTATTATTTCTGATGACAATATCTTCGCTTCCTGGTTTCAGGACTAATGAATCCGTCTCAAAAGTAAAAGTAATTTTATTATCTGATTCTTTAATTTTTAAGATATCGGTTAATTTCTTTTCATCATTCTTAGGTTCAATATCTAAATTGCCAAGATACTTTATTTTTCCTTTTTCCAATACAAATGCATCACCGCCAAAGAAATACTCAAAAGCCTGCTGGCAGACAATGATGATATTGCCATTCAGATTGTTTTTATAAAAATAGGGCTGATAAATATAGGCTTCTCCTGATCCTTTGGACTGATAGATGATTTGGTTCTTACTGTTCAGCATTAAAAGTCTTTTTCCCCAGTTTTCTTCAGTGTCCGGTAAAGTAATTTTACCGTCAACAGACTGATAGTGTCCTGCCACAATGCTGTTTCCTTCAACAGAGAATGCTTCCTCAACATCAAATCCTTCGATTTTTAAATTGGGAATACTTTCCGGTTTAAATTCAGTATATACAACATCTTTTACGGTTTCAGTCTTGGAAGTGTCAGGAATCTCTTGTCTGACAGATATGTTTTCTTTTTTCGGTTCTTCCTTACAATATAAAAGACTGAGCAAAACCAGTACTGAAACTATTTCTTTCATTGGATTTCTATACAATATTTTTGATACGCAGGTACTGCAGCAGCATAATGGTTTTTGCATCCATAATCTCTCCGTTGTCTATCATGGCAAGGGCATCATTAAAAGGAAGCTCCAGGACTTCAATGTTTTCACCTTCCTCTTCAAGGCCGCCTCCGTCTGCAGTCTTCATTTCATGGGAATACTCGGCAGTGAAAAAGTGCAGAATTTCCGTTACAGAACCGGGTGACATATAGGCTTCAAATACTTTTTCCACTTTTGAAATTTTGTAGCCTGTTTCTTCTTCAGTTTCTCGTTTGATGCACTCTTCGGGGTTGTCATTATCCAGTAAGCCGGCACAGGCTTCAATAAGCATGCCTGTAGTGTTCCCGTTGATGAAAGTAGGAAGTCTGAACTGCCTTGTTAAAATTACGGTCCCTGAAATTTTATTATAAAGCAGGATAACCGCTCCATTTCCTCTGTCGTAAGCTTCTCTGCTCTGGGTGTCCTTAGTTCCGTCTTTCTTTTCAATAGCGTAAGTAACTTTCTTTAAAGTATACCAGTTATCTGAAAGAATTTCCGTTTTAATAATGTCGATTTTAGGGGTATGCATATAGGGATTGAATATTTTGAATAGTAATTTATTTAGTCTGATTATCAGTTAATAAGTTTTGTAATGCTTTCTTCAGATCGGGGAATTTAAACTTAAACTGAAATCCGGTATTCTGTATCTTTTGAGAAGAAGCTCTGGAACCTTCCAGTAAAGCATCTGCCAGTTCGCCAAATATCAGTTTTAAGACAAATGTCGGTACATTAGGCATAAACAGTGGTTTTTTCAATACTTCAGCGATCTTTCTTGTTAAATTTTCATTGGTTGTATCTTGAGGAGAAACGGCATTATAAGCTCCATCCATCTCTGAGTTTTTCAAAGCCGCTTCATAAACAGAGCAGATATCATCAATATGAATCCAGGGCATATATTGTTTTCCGCTTCCTAAAGCAGACCCGATGCCGTATTTTATGGTAGGAACCATTTTCTTTAATGCTCCGTCCTCTTTGGACAGAACAACGGCAGTCCGTATTTTAACAACTCTTTCAGCCAGATCCTGTTCTTTGAAATCATCTGCGGCCCTTTCCCATAAGACTACAACTTCACTCAGGAAATCATTTCCCGGGGGATCATTTTCAGTAAAGATTTTTTCTGTGGTTACGGTACCGTAATAATTGATTCCTGAAGCGGAAATGAAGGATTTTAGTTTTATTTTTTTCTTTTTTACAGTATTTAAAAGAAGTCCGGCAGAATCCACACGGCTGGATATTAATTCATGCTTTCTTTCTTTAGTCCAGCGTTTTTCCGAAATATTGGCTCCGGCCAGATGAATAATGTGGGAAACATTTTCAAGGGCAGATTCATCCATTGTTCCGTTTTTAATGTCCCATTCAAAATCATTGTCGTGTTTTTTCTTTCTGGTCAGGAATCTTACCGTATAATCTTTCTCAATCTTTTCAGAGAGCTTTCTTGCGATCATGCCGCCTGCGCCGGTTATAAGAACAATTTCTTTCATAATACAATATTTTGAAGTGATTGAGGAAATTATGCCTGGTTTTTTACAATCAGGACAAAATCGTCTTCCAGAAATTTATAGCCATAGTCATAAATAAACCGGTATTCAGAACCGTTTTTATAAACTTTCAGATTCGTAAAATAATCAAAATCAAAACCGAGGCCGTCCATCCTTGATTTTGCAATTTTTGCTTTGCCATCAGTATTCAGTTCCAGCAGGATACGGTAATTTTTGCGGAGTTTATTGTTGACATTCCGCATCAGATTGGTTGAATCTTTATTCTGTTTATTATTATAGGCATTCCGGCAGGCATCATTGCAGAACTTTTTATCTGATCTGCCGATAATTTTTTCGCCACATTCAATACAGTTCATACTTTTATTTTTTCATTTTGTGCATGTGCTCATGCTTTTTCCTTAATAATCTTTTAAACCTGGTGTGCGAAGGATAGCTTCTGTTCGGGGTCATATTGTTGAATAAGAGAGCAGCCAATAAAAGAATAATACATCCTGATAAAACAGGGGAGAGAACATACCAGTATCCCAGCTCCGGAATTTTCCCTGTAGAGCTTACGGCAATTAAAGCTGTTGCTCCGCCGGGTGGATGAAGGGTTTTGGTATACTGCATCAGAACAATGGAAAAAGCAACTGCCATCGGTGCAGAAAGCCAGATAATATCGGGAACGATCTTATAAACGGTAACGCCTACAAGTGCTGAAATAACATGTCCGCCGACAAGGTTTCTGGGTTGGGCAAGAGGACTTTGAATAGCTCCATAGATCAGAACACTTGATGCACCAAAGGAGCCAATAAGAAATATATTTTCAGTTGCGGCTAAAGTATGTGACTGAATGAACGCAATAATTCCAATCCCGACAAACGCTCCCAGAAAGGACCAGAAATGCTCTTTATAATCAACCAGCGTTTCTTTATAAATTACATATTTTGAAACCCTGAATGTTCTTCTTATTGTCTTCCTCATTAATCTTCTTTATTTTTTATTATTTGAATTAAATTTTTTACAAAAGGTCTTGTATAGGTTCCGTTTTCATCATAACTCAAAGATACGGAATTATCCATTTGCAAACGGATAAAACTATATGCAGGAATGTTTCCTTAACGTTTGTATTCGGTATTTTGAAATGGGTATTTAAAGAAAAATTGTAGAAACGTTTTAAAATTTTACTTAATAGAACCTGATTCTAATTCTTATTTGTTGATTATAAAAAGATAGAGAATTTTTTAAAGCTAAAAAATAAATGAAAAGGATCATTAAATAATCGACAACAAACGAATACAAATGAATTTAAATAGTTTATAACCGACTAAGATGTTGTAGTGTGGCAATCTTTGCAACAGAGATTTGAGAAAGACAGTGAACGTCTCTTATCTGAATTATTAATCTTAAAAATTTAAAAGCTATGTCACTAAGAAACAAAGTAACATTAATTGGTTACACAGGTAAAGAAGTTGAAACAGTAAACTTCGAAAACGGAAATGTAAAAGCAAGCGTATCCTTAGCCACCAGCGATCATTACACAAACGCAAAAGGTGAAAAAGTGGAAGAAACACAATGGCATAATCTGATTGCTTTTGGCAAACCTGCTGAAATCCTTCAGAAGTATGTACCAAAAGGAAAAGAAATCGCAATTGAAGGAAAGCTTACATACAGATCGTATGATGACAAAGATGGCGTTAAACGTTATATAACAGAAATCAGAATCGATGAGATCCTGCTTTTAGGAGGCAAATAATTCTAAAAACACAAATCATGAAAATGAAAATTTTTAAAATCAGAATTTCCAAGGAATTTCTTCATCGAGATCAAAAAATGCTTGATGATTTTCTTGAAATGAACGAAATTATAAAAGTGGATACCGCTTTTGTAAATGATGAATGTTACTGGTCCGTAATCCTGTGTTTTGAAGAGCTGAAAACAGCCAGAAATATAGTGAAAGAACCAAAGGCAGTAAAGTACTCTGCAGATAGTGATGTCTTAAACTCCGATGAAGTTAAAATTTTAAATGCCCTGAAATACT